>NZ_JBVIKX010000002.1:0-430983 GCF_055580685.1 Streptomyces sp. NPDC031554
ATGAGGCGTCCGCGGGCGGTGACCAGGCGTGCGGCGTCTTCGAGGGAGAAGACTCCGGCGATGTGGGCGGCGGCGAGTTCGCCGATGGAGTGGCCGGCGACGTGGTCGGGGGTGATGCCCCAGGAGTGGAGGAGTCGGTAGAGGGCGACTTCGAGGGCGAAGAGGGCGGGCTGGGTGAATTCGGTGCGGTCGAGGTCCTGGCCGTCGGTGATGCCGTCGTTGATGGCGTCGTTGATGACGTCGTGGATCGGGCGGGGGAGGTGGGGGTCGAGGGCGGCGGCGACTTCGTCGAAGGCGGTCGCGAAGACGGGGAAGGCGGCGTGCAGTTGCCGTCCCATGCCGAGTCGTTGCGCTCCCTGGCCGGTGAAGAGGAAGGCGATGGATCCCGGGCGGTGCGTCTGGACCGGGTGGGTGCCAGTACCGTCCGCCAGCGCCCGTACGGCGTCGAGGAGTTCGGTGCGGTCGGTGCCCGTCACGACCGCGCGGTGGTCGAAGGCGGCGCGTTCGGTCGCCAGGGACAGGGCGACGTCCTGCGGGGCGAACGCGGGGTGGGTCTCCAGGTGGGTGAGCAGGCGTGCGGCCTGGTCGCGGACGGCCTGCGCGCTCTTTCCCGACAACACCCACGGGATCACCGGCAGTTCATTGCGTTCGGTGGTGTCCTGCTTCGCGGGGGCGGCCGGGGGTTCCTCGATGACGACGTGGGCGTTGGTGCCGCTGATGCCGAAGGAGGAGATGCCCGCGCGGCGCGGGCGGCCGTCGACGGCGGGCCACTCGCGGGCCTCGGTGAGCAGCTCGACCGCGCCGGCGTCCCAGTCGATGTGGCGGGACGGTTCCCCCACGTGCAGGGTCTTCGGCAACGTCTCGTGCCGCATGGCCTCGATCATCTTGATCACGCCGCCGACGCCGGCGGCCGCCTGGGAGTGGCCGATGTTCGACTTGAGAGAGCCGAGGTAGAGCGGCTTGTCGGGGGTGCGGTCGCGGCCGTAGGTGGCGAGGAGGGCCTGTGCCTCGATGGGGTCGCCGAGGCGGGTGCCCGTGCCGTGGGCCTCGACGGCGTCCACGTCGGCGGTGTCCAGGCCGGCGTTGGCCAGGGCCTGCCGGATCACGCGTTCCTGGGAGGGGCCGTTGGGTGCGGTGAGGCCGTTGCTGGCGCCGTCCTGGTTGACGGCGGTGCCGCGGATCACGGCGAGGATGTGGTGGCCGTTCTTGCGGGCGTCTGAGAGCCGCTCGACGAGGAGCAGGCCGACACCTTCGGACCAGCCGGTGCCGTCGGCGTCGTCGGAGAAGGACTTGCAGCGGCCGTCGGCGGACAGGCCGCGCTGACGGGAGAACTCCACGAACGTGGCGGGTGTCGCCATGACCGTGGCACCGCCCGCGAGCGCGAGGTCGCACTCGCCGTTGCGCAGCGCGCCCGCGGCCATGTGCAGGGCCACCAGCGAGGAGGAGCACGCCGTGTCGACCGTGATCGCCGGACCTTCGAGACCGAAGGTGTACGACAGCCGGCCGGAGGCGACACTGCCAGCGCTGCCCGCGGCGAGGTAGCCCTCCAGCTCCTCCGGGACGGTCCCGGTGGCGGTGGCGTAGTCGTGGTACATCACGCCGGTGAAGACGCCGGTGCGGCTGCCGCGCAGGGCGGCCGGGACGATGCCCGCGTTCTCCAGCGTCTCCCAGGCGGTCTCCAGCAGCAGGCGCTGCTGCGGGTCGGTCGCGGTCGCCTCGCGCGGGGACATGCCGAAGAACTCGCGGTCGAAGAGGTCCGCGTCGTGCAGGAACCCGCCCTTCCGGACGTACGACGTCCCGTACCGCTCCGGGTCCGGGTCGTAGAGCTTCTCGATGTCCCAGCCGCGGTTGGAGGGGAACTCGCTGACGGCGTCGACCTCGTTCGCCACCAGGTCCCACAGGTCCTCGGGGGAGGACACCCCGCCCGGATAGCGGCACGCCATGCCGACGATCGCGATCGGCTCCATGGAGGAGGAGTCCGCGGTGACGGCGACGGACTCCTCCGCGCCGAACAGCTCGGAGGCCAGGTGTGCGGCGAGGGCGGCGGGGCTGGGGTGGTCGAAGATCAGGGTGCTCGGCAGCCGCAGGCCGGTGGCGCCGTTGAGCTGGTTGCGCAGTTCGACGGCGGTCAGTGAGTCGAAGCCGAGTTCCTGGAAGGCGCGGTGGGGGTCGACGGCGCCGGCGTCGGCGTGTCCGAGGACCGCGGCCACCTGGGCGCGGACGAGGTCCGCGAGGGCCTGTTCGCGCTCTTCCCGGGACAGGGTGCCCAGGCGTTCGGCCAGCGAGGCGGCGGCGTCGCTCCGCGCGTCGGCGGCGCGTCGCGGTCCGGCCGGGACCAGCGCGCGCAGGAGCGGGGTGGGTGCCTGGGGCTGGGTGCGCAGGGCCGCGGTGTCGATGCGGCTGACGGCGAGGACCGGTTCGGTGCCCGCCACGGCGGCGTCGAACAGTGCCATCGCCTCGTCCGCGGCGAGCGGCAGCAGCCCCAGGCGCTTGATGCGCTGGAGGTCGGCGTCGCCGAGTTCGCCGCTGATGGTGCTGGTCTGGTTCCACAGGCCCCAGGCCAGGGAGGTGGCGGGCAGGCCGTGCGCGGCGCGGTGCTGGGCGAGGGCGTCCAGGGAGGTGTTGGCCGCCGCGTAGTTGGCCTGGCCGGCGTTGCCGATCAGACCCGCGATCGAGGAGTAGAGCACGAAGGCGGACAGCTCCAGGTCCCGCGTCAGTTCGTGCAGGTGCCACGCCGCGTCCGCCTTCGCGGCCAGTACGGCGTCCAGTCGTTCGGGGGTCAGGTCGGTGAGCACGGTGTCGTCCAGGATTCCGGCCGTGTGGACCACCGCCCGCAGGGGCCGGTCGGCCGGAATCCGTGCCAGGACGTCCGCCAGGGAGTCCTTGTCGGAGACGTCGCAGGCGGCGAGGGTGGCTTCGGCTCCCAGGGCGTGGAGTTCGTTCTGGAGGTCGGTGGCGCCGGGGGCGTGGGGGCCGCGTCGGGAGACCAGGAGCAGGTTGCGTGCTCCGTGCGTGGTGACCAGGTGGCGGGCGAGTACCGCGCCCAGGGTGCCGGTGGCGCCCGTGATGAGGACGGTGCCCTCGTCCCAGCGCACGGTCCGCTCACCGCTCTCAGCGGTGGCGCGGCCCAGGCGGGGCGCGTAGGCGGTTCCGGCGCGCATGGCCAGTTGGGGTTCGCCGGTGGCGAGGATGGCCGCGGTGTCCAGGTCGGTGTCGGGTTCGAGGTCGGCGAGGACGATGCGGCCGGGGTTCTCGGTCTGGGCGACCCGTACCAGTCCGGTGACGCCGGACGCGGCAAGGTCGGTGACTTCCTCGCCGTTCAGGGCGAGGGCGCCGCGGGTGACCACGAGCAGCGTGCGGTCCGCCCTGCTCTCGTCGGCCAGGAACTCCTGTATCGCGTGCAACGTCTCGTGCAGCACCTCGGGCGCGGAGCGTCCGTTGGACACCGCCTCCATCACGTCGGCGGTGTCCGGGGCGGGCGTCGTACCGCCGCGCGGCACGGGCTTCCAGCGCACGGCGAACAGTCCGTCCGGGCCGCTCGGGGCCGCCGCCGCGCGCAGGGCCTCCGCCGACAGGGGGCGCAGCGTCAGTCCCTCGACGGTCGCCACCGGGGCACCGGTACCGTCCGCCACCGTCAGGGCCACGGTGTCGGAGGCGCCCGGGGAGAAGCGCACCCGGACCGTCCCGGCGCCCACCGCGTGGACCGTCACGCCCTCCCAGCCGAAGGGCACGAGGGCCTCCCGGTCCGGGTCGACGACGCCGGGGAGGAGGGTGTGGAGGGCGGCGTCCAGGAGGGCCGGGTGCAGCAGGTACCGTCCCGCTTCGGCGCGCGGTCCGTCCGGCAGGACCACCTCGGCGAAGATCTCGCCCCCGTTCTCGCTCCGCCAGGCCCGCCGCAGGCCCTGGAAGGCCGGACCGTAGGCGTAGCCGAGCTCCTCCAGACGGTCGTAGGCGCCCTCCAGCGGCACCTCCCGGGCGCCCGCCGGAGGCCACACCGTCAGCGCCTCACCCGCCGAGGCGTCCGTCGGCACCAGCCGGCCCCGGGCATGCAGCGTCCACGACGCCCCCTCGGTCCCGCCGGCATCGCCGGTGTCGTCGTCCGGCTCGGGCCGTCCGTACACCTCCACCCCGCGGTGCCCGACACCGTCGGCCTCCCCGACGACCACCTGCACCTGCACACCACCGCGCGCCGGCAGCACCAACGGCGCCGACAGGGTCAGGTCCTCCACGCGGGGGGCGCCGACCTGGTCGCCCGCGCGAGCGCAGAGTTCGACGAACGCGGTGCCGGGCAGCAGGGTGGCGCCTAGGACCACGTGGTCGGCCAGCCAGGGGTGGGTGCGCAGCGAGACGCGGCTGGTCAGGACGTACTCGTCCCGGGTGGCCAGGCCCAGCGAGGCGCCCAGGATGGGGTGTCCGACCGCCTTCAGGCCCAGGCCCTCCGCGTCGGCCGGGGCGTCGACGGGGTCGAGCCAGTGGCGTTCGCGCTGGAAGGCGTAGGTGGGCAAGGGGGTGGGGGTGGTGGTCCGGGGGCCGAGGAGGGCGGACCAGTCGACCGGCACGCCCGCGGTGAACGCCTGGGCCACGCCGGAGATCAGCGTCGGGGTCTCGTCGTGGTCGCGGCGGAGGAGGGGAACGGCGACGGCGTCGTCGAGGGTGTCGCGGGTGAGGGCGGTGAGGACGGCGTCGGGGCCGATCTCGACGAACACACCCGCCCCCGCTTCGCGCAGGGAGGTGAGGGCGTCGGTGAAGCGGACGGTGCCGCGGATCTGGTCGGTCCAGTACTGGGGGGTGGTGAGTTCGTCAGGGGTGGCGATACGCCCCGTCAGGGTCGACACCAGGGGGATGCGGGGCCTGCCGTAGGTGACGGTGGCGGCGACCTGCCGGAACTCGTCGAGGATGTCGTCCATGTGCGGGGAGTGGAAGGCGTGCGAGACGGTCAGCCGTACGGCCTTGCGGCCGTGCTCTCGCCACCGCGCCACCTGCCGTTCGACCGCCTCCGCGTCACCGGAGATCACCGTCGACAGCGGCGAGTTCACCGCCGCCACCGCGACCGCCCCCGGTTCCTCCGCGAGCGCCGCGTCGATCTCGTCCTGCGAGGCCTGGATGGCGGCCATGGCGCCGTCTTGGCGGGCGGCTTGCATGAGGCGTCCGCGGGCGGTGACCAGGCGTGCGGCGTCTTCGAGGGAGAAGACTCCGGCGATGTGGGCGGCGGCGAGTTCGCCGATGGAGTGGCCCGCGACGTGGTCGGGGGTGATGCCCCAGGAACGCACCAGGCGGTAGAGGGCGACTTCGAGGGCGAAGAGGGCGGGCTGGGTGAATTCGGTGCGGTCGAGGTCCTGGTCGTCGGTGATGCTGTCGTTGATGACGTCGTGGATCGGGCGGGGGAGGTGGGGGTCGAGGGCTGCGGCGACTTCGTCGAAGGCGGTCGCGAAGACGGGGAAGGCGGCGTGCAGTTGCCGTCCCATGCCGAGTCGTTGCGCTCCCTGGCCGGTGAAGAGGAAGGCGGTTCCGCTCGCGTCGCGGACCCGTGCGGGCTGTGCTCCGTCGCCGTTCGCCAGCGCCCGTACGGCGTCGAGGAGTTCGGTGCGGTCGGTGCCCGTCACGACCGCGCGGTGGTCGAAGGCGGCGCGTTCGGTCGCCAGGGACAGGGCGACGTCCTGCGGGGCGAACGCGGGGTGGGTCTCCAGGTGGGACACCAGGCGCGCCGCCTGGTCGCGGACCGCCTGCACGCTCCTGCCTGACAACACCCAGGGAATCAAAGGCAGTTCGACACGGCCCGTGGTGTCCTGCTCCTCGGCGGTGCCCCGCGCCTCGGGGAGGGCCGGGGGCTCCTCGATGACGACGTGGGCGTTCGTTCCACCGAAGCCGAAGGAGGAGATGCCCGCGCGGCGCGGCCGGTTCTCCGTCGCGGACCAGTCCCGTGCCTCGGTCAGCAGCTCCACCGCGCCGGCGTCCCAGTCCACATGGCTGGACGGTTCCCCCACGTGCAGGGTCTTCGGCAGCACCCCGTGCCGCATGGCCTCGATCATCTTGATGACGCCGCCGACGCCGGCCGCGGCCTGGGAGTGGCCGATGTTCGACTTCAGCGAGCCCAGGTACAGCGGCTGCCCGGCCGGCCGTCCCTGACCGTAGGTGGCCAGCAGCGCCTGCGCCTCGATGGGGTCGCCGAGGCGGGTGCCCGTGCCGTGCGCCTCGACGGCGTCCACGTCGTCCGTGCCCAGACCGGCGTTCGACAGCGCGGCGAGGATCACGCGTTCCTGGGAGGGGCCGTTGGGCGCGGTGAGGCCGTTGCTCGCGCCGTCCTGGTTGACGGCGGTGCCCCGGATCAGCGCCAGGACCCGGTGACCGTTCTTCCGCGCGTCGGAGAGCCGCTCCACGAGGAGCAGGCCGACCCCCTCCGACCAGCCGGTGCCGTCCGCGTCGTCGGAGAAGGACCGGCAGCGGCCGTCGGTGGACAGGCCGCGCAACCGGGAGAACTCCACGAACGCCGTCGGCGTCGACATGACGGCGACGCCGCCCGCGAGCGCGAGGTCGCACTCGCCGTTGCGCAGCGCGTTGACGGCCAGGTGCATGGCGACGAGGGAGGAGGAGCAGGCGGTGTCGACGGTGACGGCCGGCCCCTCCAGACCGAAGGTGTACGCCGTCCGGCCCGACGCGATGGAGCCCGCGCTGCCGCTGAAGAGGTACCCCTCGTTGCCCTCGGCGGGCAGGTCGGGGCGGGAGCCGTAGTCGTTGTACATCGCCCCGGTGAAGACGCCGGTGCGGCTGCCGCGCAGGGCGGCCGGCACGATGCCCGCGCTCTCGAAGGTCTCCCAGGCGGTCTCCAGCAGCAGGCGCTGCTGGGGGTCGATGGCGAGCGCCTCGCGCGGGGACATGCCGAAGAACTCGCGGTCGAAGAGGTCCGCGTCGTGCAGGAACCCGCCTTCGCGGACGTAGGAGGTGCCGGGGCGGTCGGGGTCCGGGTCGTAGAGCTTCTCGATGTCCCAGCCGCGGTTGGAGGGGAACTCGCTGACGGCGTCGACCTCGTTCGCCACCAGGTCCCACAGGTCCTCGGGGGAGGACACCCCGCCCGGATAGCGGCAGGCCATGCCGACGATCGCGATCGGCTCCCGCGCCTTGTCCTCGGCCTCGCGCAACTGCCTGCGCGCGTCGCGCGCGTCGGCGATGGCCTTCTTGAGGTACTCGCGGAGTTCCTGCTCGTTCGCCACTGATCTCAGCTCCCCGTCGTCATGTGGCTCGTGGTGTGGCTCGTGCTCGGTCTGATGGGTCGTGCTCGCGCGGGTGGGTCGTGCGGTGCCGGGTGGGTCGTGCGGTGCCGGGCGGGGCGTGCGGTGGTGTGCCGCGGCCGCCGGCACGCCGGACGTGCGGCACCGCCCCGGAGCCGACCCCCTCGTCGGCTCCGGGAGCGGTCGCCCGGTCAGTTCAGGTCGTCGAGGAGCGCGAACAGTTCCTCGTCGCTCGCCTCGTCCAGGTCGCCGGCCGCCGGCACCTCGTCGGCCGGCGTACGGCCGCCCGCCTCCTCGGCGACGCCCAGCAGCTCGCGCAGCTGCCCGGCGACGCTCTCGTAGGCCGCGGGATCGGCGGCCGCCGACCGGACGGCGGCCCTGAGCCGGCCGAGCTCCTCGACCACCGAGTCGGCGGGCGACGCCGCCTCCACCTTGATCTGCCGTTGCAGGTGTGCGGCGAGGGCGGCGGGGCTGGGGTGGTCGAAGACCAGCGTGCTCGGCAGCCGCAGACCGGTGGCGCCGTTGAGCTGGTTGCGCAGTTCGACGGCGGTCAGTGAGTCGAAGCCGAGTTCCTGGAAGGCGCGGTGGGGGTCGACGGCGCCGGCGCCTGCGTGTCCGAGGACCGTGGCCACCTGGGCGCGGACGAGGTCCACGAGGACCTGTTCGCGCTCCTCCGGGGACAGGGCCCCCAGGCGCTCGGCCAGCGCGGGGCCCGCGTCCTGGCCACCGGACCGGCCCGCCGAGGCGGCCGTGCGGCGACGGCCGGCCGGAGCCAGGTCGCGCAGCAGCGGCGGCAGGCCGTCACCCGCCCTGCGCAGCGCGGCGGTGTCGAGACCGCTGACGGCGAGGACCGGTTCGGTGCCCGCCAGGGCGGAGTCGAACAACGCCATCGCCTCGTCCGTGGCCAACGGCTTGAGGCCGATCCGGGCCAGTCGGCGCAGGTCCGTCTCGTTCAGCTCGCCGCTGATGGTGCTGGTCTGGTTCCACAGGCCCCAGGCCAGGGAGGTGGCGGGCAGTCCGAGGGCCGCCCGGTGCTGGGCGAGGGCGTCCAGGGAGGTGTTGGCCGCCGCGTAGTTGGCCTGGCCGGCGTTGCCGATCAGACCCGCGATCGAGGAGTAGACGACGAACGCGTCGAGGTCGTCGCCGAGGGTGGCCTCGTGCAGGTTCCACGCCGCTTCGGTCTTCGGCCGGAGCACGGCGTCCAGTCGCTCGGGGGTCAGGTCGGTGAGCACGGTGTCGTCCAGGATTCCGGCCGTGTGGACCACCGCCCGCAGGGGCCGGTCGGCCGGGACGGAGGCCAGCAGCTTGGCGACCGCCTCCCCGTCGGAGACGTCGCAGGCGGCGAGGGTGGCTTCGGCTCCCAGGGCGTGGAGTTCGTTCTGGAGGTCGGTGGCGCCGGGGGCGTGGGGGCCGCGTCGGGAGACCAGGAGCAGGTTGCGTGCTCCGTGTGTGGTGACCAGGTGGCGGGCGAGTACCGCGCCGAGGGTGCCGGTGGCGCCCGTGATGAGGACGGTGCCCTCGTCCCAGCGCACGGTCCGTTCACCGCTTTCAACGGTGGCGCGGCCCAGGCGGGGCGCGTAGGCGGTTCCGGCGCGCATGGCCAGTTGGGGTTCGCCGGTGGCGAGGATGGCCGCGGTGTCCAGGTCGGTGTCGGGTTCGAGGTCGGCGAGGACGATGCGGCCGGGGTTCTCGGTCTGGGCGACCCGTACCAGTCCGGTGACGCCGGACGCGGCAAGGTCGGTGACCTCTTCGCCGTTCAGGGCGAGGGCGCCGCGGGTGACCACGAGCAGCGTGCGGTCCGCCCTGCTCTCGTCGGCCAGGAACTCCTGGACTCCGCGCAGGACGTCGTGCAGCACCTCGGGCGCGGGCCGTCCGTTGGACACCGCCTCCATCACGTCGGCCGTGACCTCGGTCGTACCGCCCTGGGGTACGGCCTTCCAGCGCACGGCGAACAGTCCGTCCGGGCCGCTCGGGGCCGCCGCCGCGCGCAGGGCCTCCGCCGACAGCGGACGCAGCGTCAGTCCCTCGACGGTCGCCACCGGCGCACCGGCACCGTCCGCCACCGTCAGCGACGCCTCCAGGGTCTCGGACTCCTGGTCGGACACGGTCAGGCGGACGCGCAGCTCGGTGGCGCCCACCGCGTGGAGGGTGACACCCGACCAGGCGAAGGGGAGCCGGGCCCGGCCCGCCTCGTCGACGACGCCGGGGAGGAGGGTGTGGAGGGCGGCGTCCAGGAGGGCCGGGTGCAGCAGGTACCGTCCCGCCTCGGCGCGCGGTCCGTCCGGCAGGACCACCTCGGCGAAGATCTCGCCCCCGTTCTCGCCCCGCCAGGCCCGTCGCAGGCCCTGGAAGGCCGGACCGTAGGCGTAGCCGAGCTCCTCCAGACGGTCGTAGGCGCCCTCCAGCGACACCTCCCGGGCGCCCGCCGGAGGCCACACCGTCAGCGCCTCACCCGCCGAGGCGTCCGCCGGCACCAGCCGGCCCCGGGCGTGCAGCGTCCACGACCCCTCACCGGCGTCGCCGGTGTCACCGTCCGGTCCGTCCGGCTCGGGCCGTCCGTACACCTCCACCCCGCGGTGCCCGACCTCGTCGGCCTCCCCGACGACCACCTGCACCTGCACACCACCCCGCGCCGGCAGCACCAACGGCGCCGACAGCAGCAGTTCGTCGAGTGCCTCCGTGCCGGTCTGCTCACCGGCGCGCAGCGCCAGTTCCACCAGGGCGGTGCCCGGCAGCAGGACCCTGCCGTCGACGGCGTGCTCGGCCAGCCGGGCGTGGGTGTGCGACGACACCCGTCCGGTGAAGACGTGGGTGTCCCGGTCGGCCAGGCTCATGGCCGCGCCGAGCAGCGGGTGCCCGGCGGACGCCAGACCCAGGCCGGCGGCGTCCAGCGGGGCGTCCGGGCCGTCCAGCCAGTACCGCTCGCGCTGGAAGGCGTACGTGGGGAGGTCGACCCGCCGGGCGCCGGGGAGGACCTTGGTCCAGTCGGGGCCGGCCCCGCGCAGCCGCAGCAGGGCCAGCGCCGCCGCCACGGACTCCGCCTCGGGCCGCCCGCGGCGCAGCGCCGGGGTGAGCATCCCGGCCTCCTCGGGCAGGCACGCCGCGGCGAGCGCGGTCAGGACACCGTCGGGGCCCAGCTCCAGGTACTCGGTGACGCCCTCGGAGTGCAGGAACCGCACCCCGTCGTGGAACCGGACGGTGCCCCGGATGTGGCGGACCCAGTAGTCCGGCGACATCAGTTCCTCGTCGGTGGCGAGGACACCGGTCACGTTGGAGACGACGGGGATCTCGGGGGCCCTGAAGGTCAGGTCCGAGACGATGTCGCGGAACTCGTCGAGGATCTCCTCCATGTGCGGGGAGTGGAAGGCGTGCGAGACGGCCAGGAGCCTGACCCGGGCGCCCCCGGCCCGCCAGCCCTCCATGATCTCGGTGACGGCGTCCTCGTCGCCGGAGATGACGGTGGCGCGCGGCCCGTTGACGGCGGCGACGGAGACCCGCTCCTCGCCGTACGGCAGCAGGGAGGCGCGGACCTCGTCCTCCGCGGCCTGGATCGAGGCCATCGCACCGCCCTCGCGGGCGGCCTGCATCAGCCGTCCGCGCTCGGCGACCAGGACACAGGCGTCGGTGAGGTCGAGAACACCGGCCAGATGGGCCGCGGTGACCTCGCCGAGGGAGTGGCCGAGCAGGTAGTCCGGCCGCACGCCGTAGTGCTCGAAGAGGCGGTACAGGGCGACTTCGACGGCGAACAGCGCGGCCTGGGTGAAGGCCGTCTGGTCGATCAGCGCGGCGTCGGCGGACGTCTCCGGGGCGAAGAGCACCCCCTTGACGGGACGGACCAGCTCCGGGTCGAGACGGGCGC
Organism: Streptomyces sp. NPDC031554; assembly: GCF_055580685.1. NCBI lineage: Bacteria > Bacillati > Actinomycetota > Actinomycetes > Kitasatosporales > Streptomycetaceae > Streptomyces > Streptomyces sp. NPDC031554. The sequence continues at coordinate 11,086 of NZ_JBVIKX010000002.1, forward strand.
ACACCCGGTCCAGCGCCTCCGCGAACACCGGGTTGCTCTCGTACAGCTCGCGGCCCATGCCGAGCCGTTGGGCGCCCTGGCCGGTGAACAGGAAGGCGGTCCTGCCGGAGCGGGCGGTACGGGTGCCGACCACGCCGGGGACCCGCAGGCCCTCGGGGGCGCCGGCGAGCGCGGCCAGGCCCTCGAGGAGCGTCTCGCGGCTGTCGCCCAGGACGGCGACGCCCCGGTCGAGCAGGGCGCGTCCGGTGGCCAACGAGTGGGCGACGTCGGCCGCCTCCAGACCGGGCCGCGCCTCGACGAACCGGCGCAGCCGATCGGCCTGGTCGCGCAGCGACTCCTCGGTCCTGCCGGTGAGGATCCACGGCAGGACCCGGGAGGGCGCACCCGGCGTCCCGGCCGGGTTCGGGCGGGCGGGACGCGGCTCGGCCGGGGGTTCCTCGATGAGGACGTGGGCGTTGGTGCCGCTGATGCCGAAGGAGGAGATGCCCGCGCGGCGCGGGCGGCCGTCGGTGGCGGGCCATGCGCGTGCCTCGGTCAGCAGCTCGACCGCGCCGGCGTCCCAGTCGATGTGACGGGACGGCTTGTCCGCGTGCAGGGTCGGCGGCAGCGTCTCGTGCCGCATGGCCTCGATCATCTTGATCACACCGCCCACGCCGGCGGCCGCCTGCGAGTGGCCGATGTTCGACTTCAGCGAGCCCAGGTACAGCGGCTTGTCCGTGGCGCGGTCACGGCCGTAGGTGGCCAGCAGCGCCTGCGCCTCGATGGGGTCGCCGAGGCGGGTGCCCGTGCCGTGCGCCTCGACGGCGTCCACGTCGTCCGTGCCCAGACCGGCGACCGCCAGGGCCTGCCGGATCACGCGTTCCTGGGAGGGGCCGTTGGGTGCGGTGAGGCCGTTGCTGGCGCCGTCCTGGTTGACGGCCGTGCCGCGGATCACGGCGAGGACCCGGTGGCCGTTCTTGCGGGCGTCGGAGAGCCGTTCCATGAGGAGCAGGCCGACGCCCTCGGACCAGCCGGTGCCGTCGGCGTCGTCGGAGAAGGACTTGCAGCGGCCGTCGGCGGACAGGCCGCGCTGACGGGAGAACTCCACGAACGTGTTGGGGCTGTTCATGACCGTGACGCCGCCCGCGAGCGCGAGGTCGCACTCGCCGTTGCGCAGCGCGCCCGCGGCCATGTGCATCGCGACGAGGGAGGAGGAGCAGGCGGTGTCGACGGTGACGGCCGGCCCCTCCAGACCGTACGTGTACGACAGCCGGCCGGAGAGGACACTGGAGAGGTTGCCCGCGAGCAGGAAGCCCTCGAACTCCTCCGGGGTGCCCTCCAGGCGCGAGGCGTAGTCGTCGTACATGGCGCCGGTGAAGACGCCGGTCTCGCTGCCGCGCAGGGTGGCCGGGTCGATGCCCGCGCTCTCGAAGGTCTCCCAGGCGGTCTCCAGCAGCAGGCGCTGCTGCGGGTCGGTCGCGGTCGCCTCGCGCGGGGACATGCCGAAGAACTCGCGGTCGAAGAGGTCCGCGTCGTGCAGGAACCCGCCTTCGCGGACGTACGACGTGCCCGGTCGGTCGGGGTCCGGGTCGTACAGCTTCTCGATGTCCCAGCCGCGGTTGGAGGGGAACTCGCTGACGGCGTCGACGCCGTTCGCCACCAGGTTCCACAGGTCCTCGGGGGAGGACACCCCGCCCGGATAGCGGCACGCCATGCCGACGATCACGATCGGGTCGTCGGTACGGGCCCCGGCGCGCCCGCGCCCGCGCCGGTCCCGGTCCTGGTCCTGGTCCCGGGGAGCCTGGGCGGACACCGCCTCGGTCAGCAGGTGGGCGGCGAGCGCGTGCGGGGTCGGGTGGTCGAAGACGGCCGTGCTGGGCAGCCGCAGGCCGGTGGCGGCGGTGAGCCGGTTGCGCAGGTCGACGCCGGCCATCGAGTCGAAACCGAGGTCGTTGAAGGCACGGGCCGGGTCCACGGACGCGGCGCCCGGGTGGCCGAGCACCGAGGCCACCACGGACCGCACCAGGGCCAGTACGGCGTCGCCCCGCTTGGCCTCCGGCAGACCGGCGATCTGCCGCGCCCACTCGGAGCCGGAGCCGGAGCCGCCGGGCGAGCCGGCCTGCGCGGCGCGGCGCGGCCGCGGGCGCACCAGGCCGCGGTACAGCGCCGGGACCGGTGCCGCCCCGTCGGCCGTGAGCCTGCCCGGATCCAGCGCCACCGGCGCCAGCAGCGGCTCGTCGCCGGCCAGTGCCAGGTCGAAGAGCGCGAGACCCTCTTCCGGGGTGAGCGGGGTCATGCCGGCGCGCGCCCAGCGGGCGAGGTCGGCGTCGGTGAGCGACGCTCCCATGCCGTGCGTGGCGTCCCACAGGCCCCAGGCCAGCGAGGTGGCGGGCAGGCCGTGCGCGGCGCGGTGCCGGGCGAGGGCGTCCAGGTAGGTGTTGGCCGCCGCGTAGTTGGCCTGGCCCGCGGTGCCGGTGAGACCGGACACCGACGAGAACAGCACGAAGGCCGTCAGGTCCAGGTCCCGGGTCAGCTCGTGGAGGTGGCGCGCGGCGTCCGCCTTCGGCCTCAGGACGGCGTCCAGCCGCGCCCCGGTCAGCGACTGCAGGGTCGCGTCGTCCAGGACGCCGGCCGTGTGCACGACGGCGGTCAGCGGGTGCGCGGCCGGCACCGAGGCGATCAGGGCCGCGACCGCGTCCCGGTCGCCGACGTCGGCGGCGGTGACGGTCACCTCCGCGCCGAGCGCGGTCAGTTCCCCGGCCAGCTCGGCGGCGCCGGGCGCGTCGGGGCCCCGGCGGCTGCTCAGCAGCAGGTGCCGTACGCCGTGCCCGGTGACCAGGTGGCGGGCGAACAGCGCGCCGAGCCCACCGGTGCCGCCGGTGACGAGGACCGTGCCGTCCGCGGTGAAGCGGGGGGTGGGCGCCCCGGCCGCCCGGGGGGTGCGGGCGAGCCGGGGCGCGTGCAGCAGGCCGTCGCGCACGGCCAGCTGCGGCTCCTCGGCGGCGAGCGCGGCAGGCAGCAGGGAGTCCGCCGCCGGGTCGTCGTCGAGGTCGATCAGCACGATGCGGTCGGGGTGCTCGGACTGCGCCGAGCGGATCAGGCCCCACACGGGCGCGACCGCGAGGTCCACGTCGTCGGCGGGCCGTGCGGCGACGGCGTGCCGGGTCACCAGGGCGAGCCGGGAGCCGGTGAACCGCTCGTCGGCCAGCCACTCCTGGACGAGGCGCAGCACCCGGCCGGTGACGGTCCGCGGGTCGGCCGTGGCGTCCGCGACGGCGGGCACCCGCAGGAGGACCACGTCGGCCGGCTCCACGGCGTCGAAGAAGCCGGAGGGGCCGGCCGGACCGTCGGTGCCTTCGGGGGCGAGGGGGACGACGGCCTCGGACCAGGAAGGGGAGGGGACCGGCGCGGGCGACGGCACCTCGTTCCACTCCACGGTGAACAGCGAGCCGGCGCCGGTGTGCGACGCCGCCGCGAGCCGGTCCCTGGGGACGGCGCGCAGGGCGAGGTCCAGGTCGGCGACGGGGGCGCCGGTGCCGTCGGCGACGGAGATGGCCGCGCGCTCCGGGCCGGCGGGCGAGATCCGGGCGCGCAGCTCGGTGGCGCCCGCCGCGTGCAGGGTGACGTCGTTCCAGGCGAACGGCAGCCGGATGTGCGCCGGGTCCGTGTCGGCGCCCGCGTCGAGCACCAGCGGGTGCAGCACGGCGTCGAGCAGCGCGGGATGCAGCCCGTACGCGGCGGCGTCGTCGGTCTGCGCGTCGGGCAGGCGGACCTCGGCGAAGACGTCGGTGCCGCGCCGCCAGACGGCGCGCAGGGCCTGGAAGGCGGGGCCGTAGACGTAGCCGAGGGCGGCCAGCCGGTCGTAGACGCCGTCGAGGCTCTCGGCGGTGGCACCGGCCGGGGGCCAGGAGAGGAGGTCCTCGTCGGCGGCGGGCGCCGCGCCGTCCCGCGCGAGCAGACCGGCGGCGTGCCGGGTCCAGGGCAGGGCGCGGTCGGCGGTGTCCGGGCGCGCGTGGACGGTGAAGGGGCGCTGCCCGTCCCGGTCCGGCGCGCCGACCGCCACCTGGACGCGGACGGCTCCGCGCTCGGGCAGCGGCAGCGGCGCCTCCAGCGTCATCTCCGTCAGGTGCGGGGCACCGAGCCGGCCGCCCGCCGCGACGGCGAGTTCGAGGAAGGCGGTGCCCGGCGCGACGACCGTGCCGGCGATCGCGTGGTCGGCCAGCCAGGGCCGGTCGGCGCGCGAGAGGCGGCCGGTGAACAGCGCGTCCTCCCGCTCGGCGAACTCCACGGCGGTGGTCAGCAGCGGGTGCCCGGCCGGGTCGAGGCCGAGGCCGCGGGCGTCGGTGCGCGGCGCGGCGTCCAGCCAGAAGCGGGTGCGCCGGAAGGGGTAGACCGGCAGGTCGGTGCGGGCCGCGCCGGGGAAGAAGGAGGCGACGTCGAGCGGGGCGCCCTGGGCGTACGCCGTGGCCGCCGCGGTGACGAGGGTCTCCGCCTCGGGGCGTCCGGCGCGCAGCACGGGCACGGCGGTGACCGCGGCCGCCGGGGTGTCCTCCAGGGTGCGCCGGGCCAGCGCCGTCAGCACGGCGTCCGGGCCGACCTCGACGAGGACGGTGGCCCCCTCGGCCGCCAGGCGCCGGGTGGCGTCGGCGAAGCGGACGGTCTCGCGGATCTGCCGCGCCCAGTAGTCGGGCGAGGTGAGCTGCTCGGCGGTGGCGATCTCGCCGGTCACCGTCGACACCAGGGGGATGCGCGGGCGGTGGAAGGTGAGTCCGGCCGCGACGGCCCGGAACTCCTCCAGGACACCGTCCATGTGCGGGGAGTGGAAGGCGTGCGAGACCGTCAGCGCACGGGTGCGGCGGCCGGCCTCCCGCCAGGCGCGGGCGGCCTCCGCCACCCGGTCGGCGTCACCGGATATCACCACCGACGAGGGGGAGTTGACGGCGGCGACGGACACGGCGGACTCCTGCCCGGCGAGCCCGGCGGCGATCTCCTCCTCGGTGCCCTCGACGGCGGTCATCGCGCCGCCGGCCGGTGCGGACTGCATGAGCCGCCCGCGCGCGGCGACCAGGACCGCGGCGTCCTCCAGGGAGAGGACGCCGGCGGCGTGGGCGGCGGCGAGTTCGCCGATCGAGTGCCCGGCGAGCAGGTCGGGGGTCAGGCCGTGGTGGGTCAGCAGCCGGAAGAGGGCCACCTCGACGGCGAACAGCGACGGCTGGGTGTACGCGGTGAGATCGATCAGCCCCGCGCCCGCGCCCTCACCGAACAGCACGTCGCGCAGGGGCACTTCCAGGAGGCCGTCGAAGGCGGCGCACACCTCGTCGAGGGCGGCGGCGAACACCGGTCGGGCGGCGTACAGTTCGCGGCCGGCTCCGGCACGCTGCGCGCCCTGGCCGGTGAACAGGAACGCGGTGCGGCCCGGGGTGTCCGCGGTGCCGGTGACGGTGTTCGGGGCATCGGTGCCGGCGGCGAGCCCGGCCAGTCCGGTGAGCAGGTCCTCGGTGCCGGAGGCCAGGACGACGGCCCGGTGCTCGAAGGCGGTGCGGGTCGTGGCGAGCGAGAAGCCGAGGTCGGCGAGGCCGGAGCCGGAGCCGGAGTCGGATTCGGAGCCGGATTCGGTGACGTGCGAGGCCAGTCGGGCGGCCTGCTCGCGCAGCGCCTCCGGGTCGCGGGCGCTCAGGACGTACGGCGCGGGCCCACCGGTGGGCCCGCCGGCGGGGGCGGCGGCGGTGCCGGACCGCGCGGCCCCCTCGTCCGTCCCGGCTCCCCCGTCCGTCCCGGCCCCGGCGGCGGCCGGCGCCTCCTCGACGACGAGGTGGGCGTTGGTGCCGCTGATGCCGAAGGAGGAGACGGCGGCGCGCCGGGGCCGGCCGGTCGTCCCGGGCCAGGGGCGGTCCTCGGTGAGCAGGGCGACGGTGCCGTCGGACCAGTCGACGTGGCTGGTCGGCCGGCCCACGTGGAGGGTCCGGGGCAGCACGCCGTGCCGCATCGCCTGGACCATCTTGATGACGCCGCCGACGCCGGCGGCGGCCTGGGTGTGGCCGAGGTTGGACTTCAGCGAGCCGAGGTGGAGGGGGCGTTCGCTGTCGTGTCCGGGGCCGTAGACCGCCTTGAGGGCCTCCGCCTCGATGGGGTCGCCCAGACGGGTCCCGGTGCCGTGGGCCTCGACGGCGTCGACGTCCGCGGGGGTGAGGCCGGAGTCGGCCAGGGCCTGCTGGATGACGCGCTGCTGGGAGGGTCCGTTGGGGGCGGTGAGGCCGTTGCTGGCGCCGTCCTGGTTGACGGCGGAGCCCCGGAGCACGGCGAGGACGGGGTGGCCGTTGCGCCGCGCCTCGGACAGCCGCTCCAGCAGGAGCAGGCCGACGCCCTCGGACCAGCCGGTGCCGTCGGCGCCGTCGGCGAAGGGCTTGCAGCGGCCGTCGGGCGCCAGACCGCGCTGGCGGGAGAACTCCACGAACATGCCCGGCGAGGACATCACGGTGACGCCGCCCGCGAGGGCGAGGTCGGTCTCCCCGGAGCGCAGGGAGCGGATCGCCAGGTGCAGGGCGACCAGGGAGGAGGAGCAGGCCGTGTCGACCGTGAGCGCCGGGCCGACCAGGCCGAGCTGGTAGGCGATGCGGCCGGACATGACACTGGCGGTGGTGCCGGTCAGCACCCCGCCCTGCACGGACTCGGGGGCGTCGTCCATGCGCGGCCCGTACTCCAGGCCGGTGGCGCCGACGAAGACCCCGGTGCGGGAACCGCGCAGCCGCGCCGGGTCGATGCCGGCCCGCTCGACGCTCTCCCACGCGGTCTCCAGCAGCAGGCGCTGCTGCGGGTCCATGGCCAGCGCCTCGCGCGGGGAGATCCCGAAGAACGCGGCGTCGAAGTCGCCCGCGTCGTGCAGGAACCCGCCGTGGCGCACGGAGCTGTGGCCGGGCCGGTCCGGGTCCGGGTCGTACAGGTCCTCGGGCCAGCCGCGGTCGTCCGGGAACCCGGTGACGGCGTCGCCGCCCCGGGCGACGAGGCGCCACAGGTCCTCGGGCGAGGCCACGCCGCCCGGGTAGCGGCAGGCCATGGCGACGACGGCGATCGGCTCGCCGTCGGCGCCCGCCGCCGTCCCGCCCGCCGCCGGCCCGTCCGCGGCGGCCTCGCCGAGGAGCTCGGCCTCGACGAACCCGGCCAGGGCGTGCGGCGTCGGGTGGTCGAAGAGCAGGCCGCCGGGCAGCTTCAGACCGGTGGCCCGGGCGAGCGTGCCGCGCAGTTCGGTGGCCATCAGGGAGCTGAAGCCGAGGTCCCGGAAGGGGGTGTGGTCGGGCACGCGCCGGCCCGGTTCGTACTCCAGGACCGCGGCGATGTGGGGGTGCAGCAGGTCCTCGACGGCGCGCCGGCGCTCCGCCGCGTCGAGCGCGGCCAGGCGGCGGCCCAGCTCGCCGCGGGGGGCGGCGGCCGGGACGGCGGCGGGGGCGTCGGCCTCGGGGAGGGGGGCCTGCCGCAGCGGGTCGGCGGCCGTGCGGGCACCGTCGAGCCAGTGCGAGCGGCGCTGGAAGGCGTACGTCGGCAGTTCGACGTGGCGCGCGGGCCGGCCGCCGTACAGGGCGCTCCAGTCGGGCTCGGCGCCCCGCGTGAACGCGGTGGCCAGCGCGGTCAGCGCGGTCGGCGGCTCGGAGCGGCCGGCGCGCAGCAGCGGTACGGCGGCCACGGCGTCGGCGTCCGCGGCGCAGTCCTCGACGAGGGCGGAGAGGACGCCCTCGGGCCCCAGCTCCAGGAAGGTGCGCACGCCGGCGCCCTCCAGGGCGCGGACGGCGTCGAGGAAGCGCACCGGACGGCGGACCTGTTCGACCCAGTAGTCGGGCGAGGTGAACTGCCCGGCGGTCACCGGCTCCCCGGTGACCGTGGAGATGACCGGAATTACCGGCTCCGCGTAGTCGAGCGAGGCCGCGACCGCGCGGAACTCCGCCAGCATCGGGTCCATGTGCGGGGAGTGGAAGGCGTGCGAGACGGTCAGGCGCTTCGTGCGGCGCCCCTGCTCCCGCAGCACGGCGGCCACCTCCGCGGCCGCGTCGGCGTCACCCGACAGGACGACGGAGCGGGGACCGTTGACGGCGGCGACCGCGAGCGTGCCCTCACGGTCCGCCAGGAGCGGCAGCACCTCGGCCTCGGTGGCCTCCACGGCGGTCATCGCGCCGCCCGTGGGCAGCGCCTGCATCAGCAGGGCGCGGGCGGCGACCAGGCGCGCGGCGTCGGCGAGGGAGAACACGCCCGCGACGTGGGCCGCGGCCAGCTCGCCGATGGAGTGGCCGGCGAGCAGGTCGGGCCGCAGCCCCCAGCTCTCGAGGAGACGGAAGAGGGCGACCTCGACGGCGAACAGGGCGGGCTGGGTGGCGCCGGTCTCGTGCAGGGCCGTGTCGTCGGCGATCAGCTCGGCGAGCGGGCGCGGCAGCAGCGGGTCCAGGTGCGCGGCGACCTCGTCGAAGGCGCTCGCGTACGCCGGGAACGCCGCGTACAGCTCCTGGCCCATGCCGGCGCGCTGGGCGCCCTGGCCGGTGAAGAGGAAGGCCGACCGGCCGGGCCGTACGACGCCGGAGACGACGGTGGCGGCGGGGACGCCGCCGGCGAGCGCGTCCAGGCCGGCGAGCAGCGCGTCGCGGCCGTCGGCGACGACGACGGCGCGGTGGCCCAGGAACGTGCGGGTGGTGGCCAGCGCCCGGCCGGTGTCCTCGGCCGGCCGGTCGGGACGCTCGGCGGCGAAGGCCCGCAGCCTCGCGGCCTGGGCCCGCAGCGCGTCCTCGTCGTGGCCGGTGACGATCCACGGCAGCGGGACGGCGGCCGCCGGGGCGCCGGGACCGGCGGGGGCGGGCGCCCCGGAGCCGGCGGGGGTCCCGGTGCCGGCCTCGGGGGCGGCGGCGGTTCCGGTGGGGGCCTCGGCGGGCGCCTCGGCGGGGGCCTCGGAGACGACGACGTGGGCGTTGGTGCCGCCCATGCCGAAGGAGCTGACGCCGGCGACGAGCTCCCGGTCCTCGTCCGGCCAGGCCGTGGCCTCGCGCTGCACGGCGATCCCCAGCTCCTCCGGCACGATCCGCGGGTTGGGGGTCTCGAAGTGCAGACTGGCCGGGAGCCGGCGGTGGTGCAGGCTGAGCAGCGTCTTGATCAGGCCGGCGATGCCCGCGGCACCTTCGAGATGACCGATGTTGGTCTTCACGGAGCCGACGCGCAGCGCGGTGCGGGCGGTGCGGCCGCGGCCGAGCGCCGCGCCGAGCGCGGCGGCCTCCAGCGGGTCGCCGACGGGCGTGCCGGTGCCGTGCAGTTCGACGTACTGCACCTCGTCGGGGGCGATCCCGGCACGCTCGTACGCCTCGCGCAGCACCGCTTCCTGGGCGGCCGGGCTCGGCACGGTGAGCCCGTCGGTGGCGCCGTCGCTGTTGACGGCGCTGGAGCGGACGACGCCGTAGATCCGGTCCCCGTCGGCCCGCGCCCGGCTCAGCGGCTTGAGGAGCACCATGCCGCCGCCCTCGCCGGGGACGAAGCCGTTGGCGCGGGCGTCGAAGGCGTAGGTGGTCCCGTCGGGCGAGAGCGCTCCGAAACGGGACTCGGTGACAACGTTCTCCGCCAGGAGGTTGAGGTTCACCCCCGCCACGAGCGCGCCGTCGGCCTCGCCGGCGCGCAGGCTCTCGCAGGCCAGGTGGACGGCCACCAGGGAGGACGACTGGGCGGAGTCCACGGTCATGCTCGGCCCGTGCAGACCCAGGTGGTACGAGACCCGGTTGGCGATGACACCGCGGTTGACGCCGGTCATGGTGTGCTGGGTGACGGCCTCGGCGCCGTGCAGGTACAGCAGGCTCGTGTAGTCGTCGCGCAGGGCACCGACGAAGACGGCCGTCCTGCTGCCGCGCAGCGAGGCGGGGACGACGCCGGCGTCCTCCAGCGTCTCCCAGGCGAGCTCCAGCACGAGCCGCTGCTGGGGGTCCATGGCCGCCGCCTCGCGCGGGGAGATCCCGAAGAACGGCGCGTCGAACGCGTCGACGGCGTCCAGGAAACCACCGCGCCCGGCACCGAGGGAGCGCCCGTCCGGGCCCCAGCGCCCCTCCGGCACCGGGGTGATGGCGTCGGCGCCGCGGGTGAGCAGGTCCCAGAACGCGGTGGGGGAGTCGGCGCCGGGAAGCCGGCAGGACATGCCGATGACAGCAATGGGCTCCGCCCGCTCCCCGGTCGCGCCGCCCTCCCGGGTGGGTTCTGCGTGGGTGTCGTGCTCGCTGGTCGTCACTGTCGGGTGCCCTTTCCGTTCTGCGTATCGCAACGGTCCAAGACGTCCGCCTGCGCATTCGAAGCCCGGACGGCTCGGCGCGGCCTGCACCGACGGTATGTAGCGGGAGTCTTCCGAAGATCCAGCGTGTGATCACGGCCCGGTAATCGGAGCCGTGCCCCCGCCTTCCGGCGTGCGGCGTTACCCCTCGGTGAGTCCCGGGTTTCCGTCCTGCGGATAGCTTTTCGACGTAGTTGTCACTCTCATCGCTCTTTCCATCCTCACTTTCCGGAGGACAGAAGAATGTCCAACACCGCAACGGCCGTCGAGCTCCCCAAGGAGCTCGCGGCGCACCTCGAGAGTTATGTCGCCGCCTTCAACTCGGGCGACGCGGAGCGCGTCAATGCCCACTACACCGAAGCCGGCATCATCGCGTGGGAGAAGGGCAACCCGGTGAGCGGCGCGGACCGCCGGGCCGCCATCGAGGAATTCCTCACCACCATGCGGCCGCACATCGAGACCGACCTGCGGGAGGCGTACGTCACCGGCGACACCGCCCTGCTGGTCGTGGACTGGACCATGGAGATCAACACGGCGAGCGGCGAGGGCCGCGAGAGCCTGCGCGGCGTCGGCCTGGACGTCCTGCGCAAGCAGGCGGACGGCTCGTGGCTGTACGCCGTCGACGACCCGTTCGGCGAGGAACCGCGCGACTGACGCGACGGACCGCGACCGCACGGTACATCGCGAAGAGGCCGGGCTCCCCTCGGGGAACCCGGCCTCGTCCGTCTCGTGGTGCGGGTGGTGCTGGATGGTGCGGGTGGTGCGGGGTGGTGCGGTTCGGACGGCTCAGACGGTGATGTCGGCGACCGGACGGTCCACCGCCATCAGCCACTTGCCGTCCTCGGTCCGGCGGATGACGTCGGTGCAGCTGCCCTTGACCTGGACCAGCTCGCCGTCCTCGCCGGGCAGCCCCAGCTCGAAGTCGACCACGATGAGCGTGACGTCGTCGGCGGTGTAGGAGTGCTTGACGACGGACTTCAGCGTCGGGCCCTTGGCGAGCAGCTCGATGATGCCCTTGGTGCGGGCCTCGCCGGTCAGCGGGCCGCCCGTCAGGTTGGAGATGGCGTCGTCGAGGTAGAGGTTGTCGAAGGCGGCGCCGTCCCCGGAGTTGAAGATCTTCAGGAAGACGTCGTTCTGGACCTCCGGGTCGTCGGTGAGTTCGAGGCTGTACAGGTCGACTTCGGGGGTCGAGGCGGTCATGTCTGTCTCCTTCGTGTGATGCGTGGTGTGGTTCGTCGTGTCCGGCCGGTGTGCGCCGGTGTGTGCGACCGCGCGCCACGAGGGCGTGCGGAACCGTCAGGCGGCCCGCGGGGCGTGGCCGAACTTCCCGTCGAAGAACGTCAACGCCGCGTCGTCGCAGCCCCGTCGGCAGTCCAGCACCCTGCCGACGAAGATCGTGTGGTCGCCCGAGGCGTGCGCGTCGACCACGTCGCACTCCAGCCAGGCGAGCGCGCCGGCCAGGAGCGGGGCGCCCGTGCGTTCGCCCGGTGCCCATTCGACGTCGTCGAACTGTGCGAGCCCGAGGACGCGCTTCTTGTTCGCGAAGTGCCGGGCGAGCGACTGCTGTCCGGCTGCCAGGATGTTCACGCCGAAGTGCCCGGCCCCGGTCAGCTCGTCGAACATGACGGCGCTGTGGTCGATGGAGACCAGCACGGTCGGCGGGGCGAGCGACACGGAGCTGAAGGCGTTGGCCGTCATGGCGTGGATGTGGTCGCCACCCACCGTGAGCACGGTGACGCCGGTGGCGAACTGGGACATCACATCCCGCAGCGAAGTGGCCTCGACGGACGTGCGCAGCCCCGTCCGCGAGGCTGCGGGTTCGAGCTCTGCGGATGCAGGAGTCATTTCCCCTCTTCGGATTCGGCTTGAGGGCCCCCTACGCAATAAAGGGGTGGATGGAAAACGTATCCGCTCGGCACTTTCCCGCGCCTAATCGCCAAGTAATCGATCTCTTTCACCGTGCCGACGACCGCCGATGACCGCGCCGTTACCGCACACTGGCGCGCATTCGGTCATGTTGGCCCCATGACCGATGCTTCGAATGCCCCCGCGGAACAAACGCAGTTGGCCGAACCCCATCTGGGAGCCGTGCTGGCCTCCGCCGGCCTGGACGCCGCGTACGTCCGGGCCGAGGGGAACCACCTCCACCGGCGGGGCGAGGACGGCCGCGAGGTCGCCGTCGTGGACTACGCGGGGGGATACGGCTCGCTCCTGCTGGGCCACAACCACCCCGCGATCGTCGCGTACGCGAAGGAGCTGCTGGAGAGCGGCGTCCCGGTGCACGCGCAGTTCTCCCTGCATCCGGAGGCCGCCGAGCTGGCACTCGCCCTGAACCGGATCGTCCGCCGCGAGACCGGCGACGACGAGCCGTTCTTCGCCGTCTTCGCCAACACCGGCGCCGAGGCCAACGAGGCCGCGCTCAAACACGCCGAGATGGACCGGGGCATCCGCCTCGGCGCGCTCCTGGAGTCCGTGCGCGGCGGCCTCGACGCGGTGCGCGCGGCCGTGCGGGACGGTTCGGCGACGGTGCCCGCCGACGTCCTCACCCGCTTCGGCGTGGCCGCGGACGGTGCGGCCCCGGCCGTCCTGGACGAGCTGATCGACCGCCTCACCGCCCACAACGACGCCCAGGCCGGGCGTCCCCCGGTCTTCCTCTCCCCGGAGGGCTCCTTCCACGGGAAGCTGGTCGGCACGGTCCAGCTCACCCACAACGAGGGCTACCGCACCCCGTTCGGGGCGCTGGCCGCGCAGGCGCGGTTCGTCCCGCTCGACCAGCCGGGCGCCCTGCGCAAGATCGTCGACGAGGAGCGCGCCACCCTCCTCGGCCTGGCCCTGGAGGACGGCCGGGTCCGGCTGACGGAGCACGAGGCGCCCGTCGTCTGCGCGTTCGTCCTGGAGCCGATCCAGGGCGAGGGCGGCATCCGCGAGCTGTCGGTGGAGTTCGTCCGGGAGGTCCAGGAGGTCTGCGCGGAGATCGGCGCACCGGTCGTCGTGGACGAGATCCAGAGCGGCATGGGGCGCACGGGCGACTTCCTGGCCGGCACGCGCCTGGGGCTGCGCGGCGACTACTACACCCTCGCCAAGAGCCTGGGCGGCGGCCTCGCCAAGATCTCGGTGCTGCTGGTGCGCGCCTCGCGCTACCGCGGCGAGTTCGAACTGATCCACAGCTCGACCTTCGCCAAGGACGGCTTCTCCAACCGCATCGCCCTGAAGGTCCTCGAGCTCCTGGAGGCCGACGACGGCGCCGTCTACCGCAGGGCCGCCGAGCTGGGCGAGCGGCTGCTGGCCATGCTGAACTCCGTGCGGGAGGACTTCCCCGAGGTCGTCAAGGACGTCCGCGGCCGCGGCCTGATGCTCGGCCTGGAGTTCCACGACCAGTCCGGGGCGCCGGTCCCCCCGGTCGCCGAGGCGGCCCGGGCCGGCCTGTTCGGCTACCTGGTCGCGGGCCACCTGCTGCGCGGCCACCGGGTCCGTACGTTCCCGACCGCGAGCGCCCCCGACACCCTGCGCTTCGAGCCGTCCGTCCTGCTCTCGGACGACGACATCGCCTGGCTGGAGACGGCCCTGCGCGACACCTGCGACATCATCCGGGGCGGCTACCGGCGCCCCCTGGCGCTGCCCGCCGCGTAACGGGCGGCACGACCCGCACGAGCACGAGCACGAGGGCCGGCGGCCGGGACGACTTCCACGTCCCGACCACCGGCCCTCACCCGTGCCGGCCCGTACCCGTGTCGCGTGCGCTCGCACCGCGCCCGCGTCGGGTCCGGGCCTGCGTCGGGTCCGAACCCGCGTCGGGTCCGGGCCTGCGTCGGCCACCGGCCGCGCCCGCACAGCGCGGCCCGTGCCGGTCACCGAGCTCGCGCCCGTACCGTGCCGCCCGGGTCGGTCACCGGGCCGCGCCCGCACAGCGCGGCCCGTGTGTGTCGGCCCGTACCCGTGTCGCGTGCGCTCGCACCGCGCCCGCGTCGGGTCCGGGCCTGCGTCGGCCACCGGCCGCGCCCGCACAGCGCGGCCCGTGCCGGTCACCGAGCTCGCGCCCGCACAGCGCCGCCCGGGTCGGCCGCCGGACCGCACCGTCCGTGCCGACCACCGAGCCCGCGCCCGCACGGCGCCCGCGCACGGGTGCGGGGCCCGCTCGCGCGCCCCGCACCCGTGTGCCGCCGCTCGCGGTGAGTGCGGCGGGGCACGGACGGGCCGCCGGAGTCATGTACCGCGGGTCCTCGGGACCCGCGCCCGTCCGGCACGCCGCTGGGCGGGACCCGGCACGCGGCCGTGTCCCGCCCAGCGGGCTCCTGCCCCACCGCGCACGTGGCGTCCCCGGAGGGACGCCGCGGGGGTCAGCCCTGCTTGAACGCCTCGACCAGGCTGGCCAGGCTGTGGCCGGCGTGGCCCTGCGCGACGCGACGCTCGATCAGCGCCTGGATGGCGGCCGAGAAGTCGCTGTTGACGCCGAGCTGCTTGCTCGTGGCGACCAGGTGCTCGATCGCGGCCTTGTTGACGCCGAGGCTGGAGATCTCGGTGTCGAAGCTCGCCGAGTCGATCTCCTGGGCGCTCTGCGGGATCGAGGGGGTGATGACGTGCTCGATCCAGGTCAGGGCGAACGGGGTGAACGCCTCCGCCGAGACGCCGGCCGAGTTCACGAGGGCCACGGCGTGGAAGTAACCCGCCAGGCTCGACCACAGCAGCGACAGCAGACCGAGGTCGTAGATCATCGCGACACCGGTGTCCGCGCCCAGGTACACGTTCGTGCCCGCGAGCGGCTTCAGCAGCTCCTCGTGCTCGGCGTACACCTCCTGGGCGCCGGCGTAGAAGATCAGGGCCTGGGGCAGGCCGATCATCTGCGGGACGGCCATGATGGCGCCGTCCAGGTAGCGGACGCCGTTCTGCTCGGCCCAGACGGCGAGGGCGCGGGCGTCCTCGGGGGTGCCCGAGGTGAGGTTGATGACCACCTTGCCCTTCAGCTCGGCGGCGGAGTCGGCGAGCAGGCCGTTCAGCACCTCGTAGGTGGAGACGCACGCCACGACGACCGGGCTGGCCTCGATCGCCTGCTTGACGTCCGCGGCGAGGACGGCGCCCTGTTCGACGAGCGCGTCCGCCTTGTCAGCGGAACGGTTCCACACGGTGGTCGGATTGCCGTTCTTCACAAAGGCGGTGGCCAGGGCGGCGCCCATCATTCCCAGACCGAGAACGGTCACCGGACCCTGGTTCGTGTTCGACATTGACTTGCTCCTCAATTTTCTCTTCGGAATCAGTGCGCCACCGAAGGCGGCGTACTACAGGAAAAGGCTGTCGGGGTCGAGGCCGAGCAGCGTGCGGCCGTACACCTCGAGGCCCATGTTCGGGGCCATCAGGCCGTGCCGGGACAGGCCCTGCAGGTCCCGGTAGAAGCGCTGGAAGTGCGCCTTGCGGGAGAGCGAGCCGGCGCCGCTGACGGAGTGGAGCGCCTCGAGGGCCTCCTGGGTGAGCAGGATCGCGGCGCCGGCCTTGCCGCGGACCTCCGCCTTCTCCTCCCAGGTCGGCTGCTCGCCGGCGTCGGCGCGCTCCTGGAGGAAGCCGAGGTAGGTCTCGGCGAGCGCCTCGGCGGCCTCGATCTTGCTGTGGGCCAGCGCGATCTGGATCTGGGTCAGCGGGTGCTGCGCCTGGTCGGTGACGTTGCTGTAGGCGAGCGGCTTGCCCTTGACCGTGGCGACGAGCTCCTCGTGCGCGGCGCGCGCCATGCCGATGTAGACGGCCACGGACTCGGCGACGACGAAGCTGATCAGGCTGTAGTCGCGTCCCTGGGAGCCGGTGACGGCGCCGCCGCCGCTGGTGCCGAGGACGGCGGCCTCCAGGGTGACGACCCGGTGGGCCGGCACGAAGAGGTCCGTGGCGCTCGACGTCGAGCTGCCGGTGGCGATGGCGGCCGAGACGTGCCAGTCGTCGGCGATCGTCAGCTGGTCCACCGGGACCATGGCATAGACCTCTTCGACGGTGCCGTCGGCGTGCTCCAGCTCGGCGGCGAGCAGGTCCCAGTGGGCGCCGCGGACACCGGAGTTGAAGCGCCAGGCACCGTTGAGGAGGTAGCCGCCCTCGGTGGGGACCATCTTCGCGGTCGGGGTGAAGCCGCCGGAGATGCGCACCGAGCCGCCCTCGAAGATCTCCTCCTGGGCCTCGAGCGGGTACAGCGTGGCCATCCAGGCGCTGGAGATCCAGGCGACGGCCACCCAGCCGGTGGAGCCGCAGCCCCGGGAGATCTCGGTGATGATCTCGACCTGCTCCTTCAGCGGGAGGTCCAGGCCGCCGAAACGCTTGGGAACGGCGATACGGAAGACGCCGGCCTTCTCCAGGAGGTCGATGTTCTCCTGGACTATCCAGCGCTGGTCCTCGGACGCCACGCCGTTCGCCCGCAGCGTCGGGACGATTTCCCGGACCGCCTTGAGAATGTTTTCCGCTTCGTTGGACCTGACGGCCATACCAGCTCCTTGGTGATTTCGGCGGGGGTGAAAGGCATGGGCGTAGGCCAGCCAGCGCCATTGCCGTTTCGGGGTCCGAACAAATTAAGCGAGACCGGACCATCCCCCCGCCACCAGCGAGTAACCGCCCCGTCCTCGCCAAGCTAACCAGAAGCCGGCCGGGCCCTTGTCCCGTACGGCCACCGGCCGCCCATCGGACGGTAATCCGCCGATCTGCGGCAATCCCTAAACCTGTGGAGACAGGCGATTATCAGTCAATGGGAAATGTGCGATCGATTTCAGTCAACCGCAACTAGTGTGGTGAACCGTTCAGGTGACCACAGCAGCGCTTGATTCCTGGACAACGGACCACGTTGTGTACGAGGGGACTGGGATGAAGCACAAGAAAGAGACGTTCTTCGGGGGAACGCGCACCTCGCGTCGCGCGATACTCAAGGCCGGCGCGGCCGCGGGGGCGTCGGTCGCCGTCGGTGCCGCGGCCGTCCGCCCCGCCTTCGCGGCGGGGACGACGGAGGCCGGCCGCAGCTACGACGCGATCGTCATCGGCGGCGGCTTCGCCGGCGTGTCGGCCGCGCGGGAACTGAAGGCCAAGGGGAAGCGCACGCTGATCATCGAGGCCCGCGGCCGCGTCGGCGGCCGGGCCTGGTCGAGCACGTTCGGGGGGCTGCCGATCGAGTTCGGCGCGACCTGGATCCACCCCAGCCAGACGCTGATCTGGAACGAGGTCCAGCGCCTGGGCATCGCCAGGGTGGACGACCCCAACCCGGACTACGCGGTGTTCGCCACGGAGACCGGCGGCTACGCCCGGCAGGAACTGACCTTCCTCGACCAGCAGGACGCCCTCCTGCGGAAGTTCGTCGAAGGCTCCGAGACGTACCTGCCGCGCGCCTACGACCCCTTCTACCGCGAGGACCTGCTGGTCGACCTCGACAAGCTGACCCTCGGCGACCGGGCGCGCCAACTGCGCCTGTCGGACCTGGAGATGAACTGGGTGAGCGCCACCACCGGCGCGTACGGCGGCGGCTTCGAGCGCGGCGCGCTCACCCAGCTCGCCCATTGGTGGGCGCTGTGCGGCTACAACACGGAGACGTTCCACGGCATCAACGTCACCCGTCCCGTGGGCGGGATGAGCAACGTCATCTCCCGGATGCTCGCCGAGTCCGGCGCGCCCGTCCTCTACAACACGCCCGTCACCAAGGTCACCGACATCGGCTCCCGGGTCCAGGTGACGGCGGGCGGCGTGGTGTACGAGGCCCCCGCCGTGGTGGTGGCCGTGCCCGTCAACACCTGGAACTCCATCAACTTCGCCTCCGGCCTGCCGGCCGAGTTCTCGCGGCTGAGCACCCAGACCGTCGGCGTGCCCACCGCCAAGAAGGTCTTCATCCAGGTCCAGGGCGACATCGGCCGCCCGCTCATGAACGGCAAGAGCGGCGGGCTGCTCGACCTGGTCCTCACCCACTCCGACAAGTCGTCCCTGGGCACGGTGCTCATCGGCTTCAGCGTCAACCCGAACCTGGACGTCACCAGCGTGTCGCAGGTGCAGAGCGCCATCAGCGAGCTGCTCCCGGGCACCAAGGTGCTGTCCGTCAAGGGCCACGACTGGGGCAGGGACGCCTACGCCAAGGGCGGCTGGACCTTCCGGACCCCCGGCCAGCTGCTCGGTTCGCTGCGCGCCGTCCGCCAGCCGCACGGCCGGCTGGTCTTCGCGGGCAGCGACATCGCGACCGGCTGGGGCGGCTACGTGGACGGCGCCATCGAGACCGGCATCCGGGCCGCCGGCCTCGCGGCCGGCCTGACCGGCGCCACGGCCTCCGCGGCGAGCTGACCCCGCACGGACGCGGACCGGTCACCTCCCCGGGGGAACGGGGCGGATGACCGGCGGCCGGCCGGACACCGCGATCGGTCGAGAGGACCGCGGTCGTCCGGCCGGCAACCGGCGGGACCGGTTCCGGCCCTTGCGGGAACCGGAGCCGGCACTCATGGAGGACCGGAGCCGGTCCTCATGGAGGAGCGGTTCCGACCCTTGTGGGAACCGGTGGCGGAACCCGTGGAGGACCGGTGAAGGCGCGGTTCACCAGGAGTTCGGCCCGCGGACGATAGAAGTCCGCACGCAGTGGGCAGGTTGACACCGGCACCGCCGACAGGACCACCGGTTCGTGAGGCGTCGAACACAGATTGTTGTGGTATTGGCTCGTCCTCTTAGTAGCATTGGCAGTGTTCCCGGCGTATAGGGGGGTGAGCCCTGCGCCGCACGCCAACCATGCTGAGGGACTATGTGGTTCAGGATGTTAGGGCCGTTAGAAGTCATATCCGGTGGGCAGCCCATCTCCCTGGGGGGAAGCAAGCAGCGGGCGACGCTCGGATATCTCCTCCTCCACCCCAACCAGACCGTACCCATCAGTAAACTGCTGAAGGCCCTGTGGAGCGTCGAGGAAGCTCCCATGACCGCCCGGAAGATCCTGCAGAACTCGATCTGGAGCCTTCGCCGCAAACTCGTCACCGCCCCCGGCGCGGAAGCGCCCGTGGCGCTGCGCACCCAGCCTCCCGGCTACTCCCTGGACGTCGCCCTCGAACGGGTCGACCTGCACCTCTTCCACCGGTGGGTGCGCGAGGGGCGGACCCGGCTGGAGGCGGGGGAACCCGACGCGGCGGCGACACTCCTCAGCGACGCCCTGGAGCTGTGGCGCGGCCCGGCCCTCGCGGACCTGACCGAAGTGGGCCTGTTGTGGCCGGAGTTGACCACCCTCCAGAACATGCGGCTGGACGTCCTGGAGGACGTCTTCGAGGCCCAGCTCGCCTGCGGACGCCACTACGCGGTGCTCGGCGAGCTGGAGTCGCTGGTGGAGAACGAGCCGCTGCGCGAGCGCGCCTGCGGCCAGCTCATGCGCGCCCTGTACCGCTGCGGGCGCCAGTCGGACGCGCTGGGGGTGTTCAGCCGGCTGCGGACCCGGCTCGTCGAGGAGCTCGGTCTCGAACCCAGCCGGGAACTCCAGCAGCTCCAGCAGGCGATCCTCACCCACGACCTCGCCCTTCAGGCCCTGCCCGCCCCCGCCGGGCCGTACTCCGTGCAGGGCACGGCGGCCCTGCTGCCCGGTGCGATGGACCTGGAGCCCCGGCCGTTCGGCCCGCGGCCCGTCCCCGACCGCCCGGACCCCGCCCCGCCTCAACCCTCCCTCCAGAATCCGGCCCCCCGCCCGCACCTTCCCGACCCGGCGGGCGCCCGGCCCGCCCCGACCCTGACGCTCGCCGAGGCACCGGACCGGCCGCACGGCGCGAGAGGCCGGTCCGAGGGCGAGCTCCCGGACCCGCCCCGGGTGCCCGTGCAGGGTTCGGGACCCGGTCCCGACCGTCCGGCCCTCCGAGCCGTCCTCTCCGCCCCCGTCCAGACACCGGCCCCCAAGAAACTGGCCCCCAAGGCACTGGCCCCCGTCAGCGGTGGGTCGCGGAAGAACGACACGGCGATCCACCGTGCCCCCGTCCGGGACCTGCCGACGCCGGACACCGGCACCGGCACCGGCACCGGCACACCCACCGTCGCCTCCGCCGTACGCGGCCAGGCCAGCCTCCTGCTGGTGCGGGCCGAACCCGACCCCGCCTCCACCGACGCCTGCGAACTCGACGCCGTCATGGACGGGGTGGGCACCCTGATCCACCAGGAGATCGAGCGCTGCGGCGGTACGGTCGTCTTCTCGCTGCACGCCCTCACCCTCGCCCTCTTCCCGGCGGACCCCGACGACAGCGAGTACCCGCTGCGCGCGGCCCGCGCCGCGACCGCGCTGCGCACGGCCCTGGCCGCGCCCGCCGCGCGGCCCGGCGGCCCCGTGACCGCCCGCACGGAACTGCGTACGGCCGTCGCGACGGGCGCGGTCCTGGTGAGCCAGTCGCTCGGCGGCAGCCGTCCGCCCAGGGTCTACGGCGCCACGGTGAAGGAGTGCGAGGCGCTCCTGGCCCTGGCGACCCCGGACGGGACCCACGTCTGCGACCGCACGCGCGAGGAGACCAGGGAACACTTCGCGTACGAGGAGATCCCGGGCACGCCCCTCCGCTGGAAACTGCTCGGCCCCATCGACCCCGAGCCCGCCGACGACGACGCCCACCACCGCGAACTCGACCTGCTGCAGGGGGTGATGACCCACAGCAACCGCTGGTCCCAGCCGCACCTGATCACCGTGCTGAGCACCGAGGAGGCGCCCCGCCGCCGGATGCTCGACAAGCTGGGGGAGTTCGCCGGCTCGGCGCTCGACGGGGCCCAGGTGCTGAGCTGGAACGGCCGGGACGCCGCCGAGGCGGGCCCCTTCGGCCTGCACCGGAGGATCATCTCCAGGTTCTCGGGGCTGTCGAAGTCCGATCCGCCCTGGGCGGTCCGCCGCAAGGTCAGCGCCGCCGTCCAGCGCCTGGACGCCGGGAAGAGCTGCATCAACTGGCTGGTCGCCCGCTGCACTTCGGTCCTCGAGACCTCGAACCGCTCGCCCGAGCGGATGGGCGCCGAGGAGTGGCGGGACGTCTGGCGGTACTTCCTGGAAGCCGTCGCCCACGACGGCCCGATCGTCCTGATCATCGACAACCTCCACCTGGAGGACACGGCGACCAGGGAACTCGTCGCTCTCATGGCCCGCCTGCCCGTCCGCATCCCCCTCACCGTCATCGCCGGCGCCGCCCCGGAGCTCCTGCAGCACGCCGACTGGTCCTCGGACGGGCGCGCCGCCACCACGGTGCTGCTCGACAAGCCCGTCGACGAAGAACTCGCCTGTTCGGACGAGGACTGTCTCCCCGTTCCGTGAGGCACTCCGCCCGGAGCGGGCCGGTGACGGCCGCCGCCGGGCGCCCCGGACGCGTCCGCGTCGCACGGCTCCCGCACGAGCCCGAGCGGCCGCCGGCCGCGCCCCTTCCGCCCGCGCGGGCGTGAGAGCCGCCGTCCTCGAAGTCCCGGCAACGGCGCCGGTCCGCGGGGCGGTTCCGTGCCGGCTCCCCGCCGGTCTCCCGCCCCCCCCGTCACGGGCCGGACGACGTCGTCCCGTCCGCACGGCGCGGACCCCGGCAACCGTGCCGGGCCCTCGGTACGCCGCGACCCCGGCACACCGCGGGCCCGGCCCGGCACGGCCGTACCCGCTGCCGAGCGGCCGCCCGGTCCGCCGACGGCCCGTGGAGGCCGGCGGACCGGCGGTGGCCGGCCACCGCGCGGGCCGGCACCGCGTCACCCGCGTGGTCCGCGGCGGGGACCGGCGGCCGCTGCGCGGCACCCCGGCCGGCCCCCGCCCCCGGTCCCCGCGGACCGGGCCCGGAAGGGAGGGTCACGCCTCGTACCAGAAGATCCCGTCGAGGCCGTCCCGGGCGATGGTCCGGGTCATGACGTTCCCGTCCAGGACGTAGCGCCCGTGCGTGCCGGTGAGGAAGAAGTCGAAGGCGGCCACGGGCGTCGTGGCGTCACAGGCCAGGTCGCCGCGGATGCAGAAGCGGGCGACCGGGATGCCCGCGAACCTCTCGGGGCCGGGTCCCGTCGACGTGAGGCCGAGGGCGCCCACGCCCCGGGGGACCTTGGCCCACAGGCCGGTGCCGGGCTGCTTGGGGTCGGCGTACAGCATGCCGTTGACCAGCTCCCGCGGGATGCCCGTGGTGCCGGACGCGATGGTCTCCAGCACCGCGTCGGCGGCCTGCGCGCCCTGGGAGTAGCCGACGATCGTCAGCCGTGCGGCCGGGTCCTCGCGGTGGGTCTTCTCGACGGCGGCCAGGAGGTTGGTGTAGCCCTGGGCGACGCTGCTGTCGTAGCTCGCCGCGAACAGGTCCGGTGTGTTGCGGCCGTTGAGCCAGGGGCCGGCGGAGGCCGGGTAGCAGACGGGGACGGGTGTGCCGCCGTCCAGGTGGCGGTTGGCGTAGCCGAACGTGATGGTGCAGCCGGGCGCGTCCGCGGCGGCGCCGGTGCCGCCGAGTTCGATGTAGTAGTGGTGCGGTGCCTCCTCGGCGTGGGCGACGGTGGGCGTGAGGGCGGCGGCGGCCGCCAAGACCGTCGTCAGGACGGCGGTCCTGGCGCGGCGGGCGAGTCGGCTGGTCTTCGACATGGGTGTTCCCCCGGGATCGGTGGTGTGTCGACGGCCGGCGCGCCGGTGACGGACGTTGACGGACGTTGACGGACGTTCCGGCGCGCCGGTGACGGACGTTGACGACGGACGTTAGGGAAGGGCCGTGACATCGCGGTGAAAGCCGGCCCGGCGGCGGTTCATCCGCGTCGGCGGACTCGGGGACCGCGGACTCGGGGTCGGTGGGCCCGGTGCCGGTGGGCCCGGGCGAGGTGGCTCTGCAGCCGGGCGTGGCGGAACTGGTGGACCGCGCCCGCCCGGCGCAGGACGCCGCGCCGGTAGGCGTCGTCGAGGAAGGCGACGACGTCCCAGGGAAGGCGTCCGGTCAACGGCAGCCAGAAGCGGGAGAGCACGCACCACTGGCCCCAGGCGGTCATGCTCAGGGTGTAGCCGAGAGCGCCGCCGAGACCGCTGATGACGCCGAGCGTGAAGCTGGCCGCGGAGTCCATGACCAGCACGCCCAGGTGCCCCTGCAGGAGGTCGACCACCACCCCGACCCCGAGTCCGACCGACGTGCCGAACACCACCGTCCAGAAGGCCAGTTGGACGAGAGCCGTCCGCCGGTCGGCGTTCAGGACGCTGCGCGGGCTCACGGCGGAGACGATGTCGAGGGGAGTCTCGAGGAGACCGAGGAGGCAGAAGGTGATCCCGGCGCCGCCGCCGAAGACCAGGCCCAGGACGATCGCGTCCACGAGTCCGGTGTGCAGCGCGTACGAGAGCCCGGCCTGCCAGCGGTAGGAGTTCACCAGCCCGACCGCGCATCCGTACGCGCAGCCGAAGGCCGCACCGGCCAGCGTGCCGAGCACCAGCCGCGGACCGGCCGTCCACCGGGGCGGCCCGGACCGGCCCCGGATGCGCAGGCGTACGGCGGACGGGGTGACGGCCTTGCCCAGGACCGTGTACGTGAGCCAGTGCACGGCCCCGAACAGGAGGCCGGCCAGGAGCCCGACGGACGCCCCGTCCACGAGGCTCACGCCGAGCGGGACGCGGAAGAGGGCGGCGACGACGTCGGCGAGGCCGATGACCACCCCGGTGACGAGTGCGGTGACCAGGACGCGGGTGGAGGCGCGCAGGCCGTCGCCGAGCCGCCACCAGGCCAGGTCGGGTGTCCTGAGCTCCGTCAGGTGGTGGGCGAGGTGGCCGAGCCACCGCTGGGCGCGGTCGGGGTCCCAGCCGCGCGAACCCGGGCCGGGCCGGCGGTGGTAGACGGTGGGCAGGAAGCTGTCGAGCAGGTGCTCCTCCACCTCCCGCGCGCTGCCGAACCGCCCGGTGTCGAGGAGGACGGCCGGGTCGTGGTCCGGGGTGTCGCTGTAGACGGTGCGGGCGAGCGCGACCATCAGCGGGGTCGACAGGACGGTGGCGAGCGGGGCCGGCGTCCCGTCCGGCGACGGCTCGCGCAGGTGCTTCAGCACGGGGTCCCAGGCCCCCGCCGCGGGGTCCGCGCGGTCGGTCTTGCGGGTGGTGCGGGGCAGGTAGTGGTCCAGGTCGTCGAGGGTGAGGTCGGTGAGTTCGACCGGCGCGGCCGAGGTCAGCACGTCGGTCTCGGCCACCGCGGCGGCGTACTCGGCGGGGCGGCTGGTGAGGAGGAGGGGGAGGGTGGTGGCGTTGAGGGCCTCGAGCGCGGGGCGCCGCAGCCCGTCGGCCATCTCGTCGAACCCGTCCAGCACCGGCAGGACGCGGCCGGAGTCGACCAGCGCGGCCGCCAGGCTCTCCCGGCCCGGCCCCCGGGCGGCCGTGCCGGGGTGGTCGCGCGTCAGCCGCTCGGTCAGCCAGTCGCGCAGGGTGACGGCGGTGGGGTCCCAGGCGCCGATGCTGAAGATCACCGGGACGGGCTCCGCGGACGTCCGCGTCCTCAGGTGGTCGAGGACGAAACGCAGGGTCAGCACCGTCTTCCCGGACCCGGACCTGCCGAGGACCACCAGCCGCCCGGAGGGGACGCTCCGGTAGGTCCGCGCGATCTCCTCCAGCCGGCCGCTCAGGTCCAGCGGGCCGCTCGGGGCTCCCGGCGGGAGGCGGCGGATGTTGGACCAGTGGTCGGTGAGCGCCCCGGGGGCGGCCTTCCAGCGGAGCGGCAGGGGGAAGGGGTCCTGGATCCGGCGCTGTTCCTCCTCGCGCTGCCAGCGGGCCGCCACCGCCTTCGCGAGCTGCTCGGCCGCGTCCGCCAGCGCGTGGTGCGCCGTCGGTGGCGGGGGCGCCGCCGAAGCCTGGGGCGGCGTCGGTGGCGGTGGCGGGGGCAGGGGTGGTGGCGGGGGCGGTGCCGCGGCAGAGGGTCCGAGAGTCGGTTCCCCCGGCTCCAGCCCCGGCCCCGGCCCCAGCCCCGGTTCCAGCCCCCGCTCCGGCCCGGACGCACCGTCCGGCTCTCGTACGGCGGACGGCCCGGACGCCTGTTCCCGCGTCCCCGGTTCACCGGCGGTGTCCGCGCCGCCGTCCGGGCGCCCCGGGACGGCGGCGCGCAGTAACTCCTCGCGGTCCGCGCGGTCCAGCGCGAGCCCGTCCGCCAGCTTCCGCACCGTGGTCATCCGCGGATTGCCGCGCCGGCCCTTCTCCAGACCGCTGATGGTGCTCACGCTGACCTCGGAGAGCCCCTCCAGCTCCTCCCGGGTCAGCCCCGCCTTCTCGCGCAGTCGTCGCAGGACCGTGCCGAACTCACTGGCCACAAGTCACGGCCTTCCCCCTGAATCGTCCGTGTTTCCGCAGGCGGGGACTGTAGCGCGGCCACCGGTCACATATGACCTGTTCCCTGCACTTCCCACATTTCCCGCACCGCGGCCAGTCTCGACGGCATCGACGTGATCGACCGGGCGAGCGGATCGACCGGTCCGGAGAGGGAGAACGGGGAGTCGCCATGCCGACGACGACCGAGGCCCGGGGCGTCCCGGGCGGGACGGTCCTCACCACCGACGAACGCGAGCTGCTCTACGCGCTCGGATGCGGTCTGGGGGACGCCGAGATCGCCGGCGTCCTCGCCCTGCCCGGGCCCGTGGTGGCCGAGCGGGTCGGCCGCCTCCTGGGGAAGCTGGGGCTGAGCGACCGGACCGCCGCCGTCGTGCACGCCTTCGACTGCGGCCTGGTCGTACCGGGGCAGGGCCCGCGCAGGCCGGCACGGGCGCCGGGGAACACCGCGGAGCGGCGGACGGAGACCGGGGAGCGGCGGACGGAGACCGCGCGGCCGCGGGCGGGCACCGTGTCCGGTCCCTGGCTCCGGGTGTCGCTGCTCGGCCCGTTGCGGACGACGCTCGCGGGGCGGCCCGTGGACGTCGGCCCCCTGCGGCAGCAGGCCGTGCTGGCGGCGCTGGCACTGGGCGCGGGCCGTTCCGTCAGCCGGCGGCGGCTGCTGGACGACGTGTGGGGCAGGGAGATGCCGGACGGCAACGTCGTCCCGGTCTACGTGTACCGGCTGCGCAAGACCCTGCGCCTCGGGGACCGCCCGGACTCGGTGATCCGGCGCGACCGGTACGGGTACGGCCTGGCCCACGGCGTCGCCGAGGTGGACGTACTGCGCATGGAGGACCTCGTCACCCGGTCCGGACGGGCCGAACGCGCCGGCGACCTGCCGGAGGCCGTACGGCTGTGCGGGCGGGCGCTGGAGCTGTTCCGCGGCGAGCCGCTGGCCGGACTGCCCGGTCCCTTCGCCGAGTCGGAGCGGCTGCGGCTCACCGGGCGCAGGGCCGCCCTGGCGCAGCGCAGGGCGGGCTGGCAGCTGACGCTCGGCCGGCACGCCGAGGCGATCGCCGAACTGTCCGCCCTGACCCGGGAGGAGCCGCTGAACGAACCGGCCGCCGCGACGCTGATGCACGCGCTGCGGTGCGACGACCGGCGGGCCGAGGCGCTGGCCGTCTTCGACCGCACCGCGCGGCGCCTCGCCGACGACCTGGGGGTGGCGCCGGGGGAGGTGCTGACGCGGGCACGGCGCGCGGTCCTGCGCGGGGACGGCACCGGCACCGGGCACGTCCGGGCGGGCGCGGCGTGACCGGGGCGGCCGCCGGCCCCGGGGACGACGAGGAACTGCTGCTGGCGCGGATCTCCGCGGCCGCGGGCCGGGCACGGCTCGGCAGGCGCCACGCCACCCACCGGGCCCCGGGTGCCGGACGGGCGGCCCGGTGGACCGCGGCCGGCGCGCTCGCGCGGCGCCTGCCGCGGCCCGACGGCAGACCGGTCACGAGGGCGGTCGCGCGGCTGGACCTGTACGAGCACGGGATCACGGCGGTGCGCGGCGGGCGGATCCACGTCGTCCGCTTCGACACCACGGTGGTGCGCCGGCGCAGGGCGCTGTCCGCGCGGGGCGTCACCCGCGCCCTGGTGCTCGTCGACGTCGACGGCGAGCGGGTCGTGCTGCGCCACGGTGACTTCGGCCGGCCCCAGGAGTGGTGGCCCGGCATCCGCCGGGCCGTCGCCGACGCGCAGGTGCCGGGGGCCCTGGCCGCGCTGGGGCGGGGAGCACGGCTGGCCTTCGGCCCCGTGTGGGTCACCGGGGACGAGGTCGGCTCCGGGGGGACGGCGCTGCGATGGGCGCAGGTCCGGCGGGTCGAGATCCTCGACGGGTCCGTCGCCGTCCGCGCCGCCGGCCGCCGGCAGGTGTGGGCCGCCGCCGGGACCCCGAACCTGTGCGTCTTCCACGCCCTCGCGGAACACCTGGCCGAGCACGCCACCCGCACCGGGCGGGACGACGACTGACCTGCGGCCCCCCGCCGACCTCCACCGAGCGGACACGCGGACGCGACACGCACAACAGGCATGACGGACACAGCGAACACAGCGGACACACGGACACACGGACACAGGAGTACGGCGATGGAACCGGAACTGGTTGCCCTGGTGCGGCTGGCCGCGTCGACGGTGGTCGGCGCGATGGCCACGGCCGGCTGGGAGAGCGCGCAGCGGGCGATGGGCGGGCTGTGGCGCCGGGCGCACCCCGAGCGGGCGGACACGGTGCTGGCCGAACTGGGCGAGGCACGCGCCGAGGTGCTCGGCGCCCGGCGGGACGGGGACGAGGAGGCCGAGCGGGAACTCGTCGGCGAATGGCGGACGCGGCTGCGCCGGCTGCTGGCCGCCCACCCCGAGATGGTGCCCGAGGTCCGGGCCGTCGTGGACGAGCTGCTGCCCATGGTCGAGAAGGAGGAACCGCGGCCCGGCGGCGTCCACCTGACCGCGCACGCCTCGGGGCGGTCGCGCGTCACCATGGCCGGCCGCGACGTCAACATCACCGGAGGGGGACCGTCGTGAACTCCGCGCGGAACCCGGACGGCTCCCGCCGGGACGGCGCCGACGGCGGCGGGACGCACATCAGGGTACGGGCGGACGGCCGGTCCAGGAGCTCCGTGGCCGGCCGTGACATCAACACCACCTACGTCGTCAGCGCCTCGTCGGCGGCGCTCGCCGCCCTCGTGGGGCTCGTGCTCCTCGTGGGCGTGTGGCAGCCGTGGCAGGAGACGGCCGCGACCGGCGAACGGGACCGGGGGCGGACCGCGATCGGATCGGGACCCCCCGGCGGAGCCTTCGCGACGCCCGCACCGGACCGGGAGCCGACGCCCACCGCCGAAGAGGAACCGGAGGAGGAGCCGCAGGAGACGGAGGAACCGGAGACCTCCCCCGACCCCACCCCCGGCGACCCGCCGGACCCGGTCGACGTGGCGTTCGCGTCCGTCGGGGTCGGCACCTGCCTCAACGCGTACGACGCCGGCTGGGGCAAGCTGAACCAGGAGCGGCCGGCCGCCGTCGACTGCGGGGCCGGCTTCGCCTACACGAAGGTCACCATGGTGACGACGGCCGCCGTCAACTGCCCCCAGAGCGCCGGCCGATGGGCCTGGGGCCACGTCAACGACGACGGATCGCTCATCGCCCTGTGCCTGGACCGCGTGTACGCCACGGGCCAGTGCTTCCCCGCGATCCTGAACAGACGGGCCGACGGGTCCGTCGACGGCGAGGGCCGCCTGTTCACCGTGTGGGGCTGCGACCGGAAGGACGTACCGAGCGGCTACAACGCGGTCATGGCCATCACGGCGGTGCAGAGCGGCCGCGACTGCCCCCAGTACACCGGAAGGCGGACGCTGTCGTGGGACGTCTTCAACGGCGCGAGGACGATCTGCGCGGTACAGACGGCGACCTGAGGGGCCCGCGAGGGCGGGACGAGACGGGACGGCGGGGCACCCGTCTCCCCCGCGAGCGTCAGGCCTCCCTGAGGAATCCCGCCCACGCCTCGCGCGACACACGGACGACGGGTCCGGTCGCGGCCTTGGAGTCCCGGATGTGCACAATCCCCGTAGCGGCGGCGACCTCGACGCAGTCGCCACCCTCCGCTCCGCTGTAGCTGCTCTTGAACCAGGCGAGGCCGGACACGACGGCCGAGGACTCAGCGGTGTTCATAGCTCTCCCAGCAATCTCTCGATGAAATCCAGGGACTCTCGCGGGGTGAGAGCCTGTGACCGGATGATCCCATAACGAGCCGCTGCGAAGGCCGCCTGCTGTGGGTCGGTTTGAAGAGTGCTGGTTCCCTGTGCCTCGATGTACGCGAACTTCCTACCGTCGTCACGCGTGACGACGGTGAACGGTCCGTCCACGCCCGCGCTTTCCTCACAGTCGAGCGGCATGACCTGGATCTCGACGTTCCGCTTCTGGCCGACGAGCAGCAGATGTTCCAACTGCCCTCGCAGCACGTTCAATCCGCCAAGTCGACGCCGCAATACCGACTCGTCCATCACGAAGCTCAGCAGCGGTGCGGACCGCCGGTCGAAGATGTCCTGACGGGCGAGCCGTGCCGCCACTCGCTGTTCGGTCGTCTCCTGGTCCAGGAGCGGTCGCCGCATCGCCAGCACCGCTCTCATGTAGTCCTCGGTCTGGAGCAGGCCTTTGACCACAAACGTGTCGTACGAGAGCAACTCGATCGCCGCCTTCTCCAGAGCTGCCATCCCCTGGAAGAACACCGGGTACTGGGCCCGCTCCACCTGCTCCTTCCACACGGTCAGCAGCCCGCCCGCGGCCAGGACCTCGTCCGCCCGCTCGATGGTCCCGCGGGACGGGATCCGCCGCCCCTGCTCGTACGACGCGACCGTGGACGCCGAGTATCCGATCCGCCGCCCGAACTCCTCGCGCTCCAGGCCCGCCCGCACGCGCAGCGTCTTCAGCGTCTGCCCGAACGCGATCACCACGGCCTGACCGGACGTGTCCGCCGCCGCCCCTTCCGCGTCGCCTGCCGTCACGGCTCCCGACCCCTCGCCCGTACCTTCAGTCATCGCCACCGCCTCCCTGGCTCAACGCGGCCCCGGCGGTCTCGTCACGCGCGCACCGCGTACCCGTACCGCCACCGCGCGTACAACCGGCCCGCGTCGGCGCGTTCACCACTGGTCGCGTCACGCCACCGACGTCACCGTGGTCGACATCAGGAACAGTCCCGCCCGGACTGAGATCACCGCTCCTCGCGCCGAACGTGCGCCGCCGCGAGGAACAACAAAGAACGATGTCGTGAACCGGAGTGCAGTGACATCGTTTCGATGCTGAGGCTCCGCCGACCGGGTGGCGAGGAGCTGCTGCACCGGGCCGGCGTCAAGTCCGTCGGGACCGGCCGACCGGGCGAGCCGCTCCCAACGGTCGAGAATCGGACATCACGCACATCGGGCATCGCGCACATCGGACATCACGTACAGGAGCGGCTGCGAGTCCGGAAGAATGGGGGACGATGACCTCTCAGACGTCCCCGGCCTCCGGCCCCAGCGGCCCGGCTCTCGCCGACTACGCCCCCTTCACCCACCTCACCACCCCCAACGCCCCCCTCTACCGCCAGGTCATGCGCGCCTTCCTCGTCGCCAAGGAACGGTTCGCGGTGCATCTGCGGCCGGAGGACGTGTACGCCGCCCTGGACGCGGGGAGCCGGCCCGCCGGCCTCGACGCGGTGACGCAGGCGCTGGACAAGCTCGTGGAGTGGGGCAACCTGCGGGCCGACCCGGACCACGCGCACGTCACGACGGTCGAGGACTTCTACCGCAGGCGGTTCATCTACCAGCTCACCCGCGCAGGTGAAGCGGCCGAGGCGGCGCTGGGGACGTACGACGAGGTGCTGGGGCGGCGCGGCGAGCTCCAGGCGGTCGCGCTGCACGACATCGTCACGCAGCTGCGGGCGCTCCTGGTGATCGCCGCGGAGGACGAGCCCGACCCGGCCAAGGCGTACATCGCCCTGTCCGTGCTGACGGCGCGGTTCACCGACCTCGCGGACAACGCCCGCGCCTTCATGGGCTCGCTCCAGCGGACCATCGACCTGCACGACATCGAGGTCGAGGCGTTCCTCGTCTACAAGGACCGGCTGATCCAGTACCTGGAGCGGTTCATCCAGGACCTCATCACCCTCGGCGGGCGGATCGCCCTGCTGATCGGGGAGCTGGAGGAGCAGGGGAGGGTGGGGCCGCTGCTGTCGCTCGCCGCCGCCCGGGAGGCCGCCGACGCGGCTCCCGAGGACGCCGGGCGGGCGGAGGCGGTGGCGTACGAGCGGTGGGCCGCCCGGTGGTCCGGGCTCGCCGAGTGGTTCGTGTCGGGGGAGGGCAGGGAGTCGCAGGCCAGGCTGCTGCGCGGGCGGGCGCTCAACTCGATTCCGCAGCTGCTGGCCGTCGTACGGCAGTTGAACGAGCGGCGGGCCGGGCGGTCCGACCGCTCCGCCGACTTCCGCACCCTGGCCCGCTGGTTCGCCCAGGCCCCGGACGACGCGGCACGGCACCGGCTGTGGCGGGTGGCGTTCGGGCTGCACTCCTCACGGCACCTGACCGTCGACGCCGACACCCTCGCCGAACGGACGGCAGCCCCGGAGCCGGCCTCCCTCCCCTGGGGTGAGGCGCGGCCCCTGCGGATCAGCCCCCAGCTGCGCCGCACCGGCAGTTACGAGCGGCGCGGCAAGCCGCGCAAGGTGGCCGACCGGGGCGAGGCGAAGCGCCGGCTCGCCGAGATCGCCGCCCGGCAGACGGAGGAGACCGGACGGGCGCGGGACCGGCTCGTCACGGGAGGGCCGGTCCGACTGTCGCGGCTCGGTGAACTCGACCCGCTCGCCTTCCAGCTGTTCCTGCGGCTGCTCGGCGACGCGCTCGCCACCTGGCGGCCGGGCACGACCACCACCACGGCCACCAGCAAAGACGGTTCGATGGAGGTCCGGCTGACCGCCCTCGACGACGGATCGACGGCCGAAGTGCAGACCCCGGACGGGGTGTTCAGCGGCCCGGACCACCTGATCGACATCGTCGACCTCACGGCGGGGCGCGGCGATCACGCCACGCCCGCAGCCGTCCCCGCTCCACGAGAAGGCGCCGCCCACCGGCTCACGGAGGACCGATGAGCGGCCCCCTCGCCGAGGTCCTGGACGGCCAGCGCCAGGCCGATCTGCAGAAGGCCGCACGCGCCCTGCTGAAGGAGCCGCTGCTCACCGCCGACGGGCCGTACGCCGACGAGTTCCGGCTGGTGCGCCGGCACGCCGCCGAACTGCGGGAGTGGTTCGAGCGCAACGTCGGCTGGACGCTGCGCACGGACGCCGACGCCGCCCGGCTGCGCAAGACGCCGGGCACCCTCACCGACGCCACCCACCCGGCGCGCGAGGCCGCCCGCAGCGCCCTGCCCTTCACCCGCCGCCGTTACGTCCTGCTCTGCCTGGCGCTGGCCGCGCTGGAACGGGGCGAGTCGCAGGTGGCGCTCGGACGCCTCGCCGAACAGGTCGTCCTGGCCGCCGCCGATCCCGAACTCGTGGCCGCCGGGATCACATTCACCCTGGAGCGGCGCGACGAGCGCCTCGACCTCGCGGCCGTCGTCCGTCTGCTGCTGCGGCTCGGGGTGCTGCGGCGGGTGGCCGGCGACGAGGACGCCTACGTCAGCGGATCGGGCGACGCCCTGTACGACGTGCGGCGGCGCGTGCTGGCCGGGATGCCGGCGTCCCTGCGGGGCCCCTCCATGGTCGAGGCCGGGGGTTTCGAGGAACGCCTGACGGAGATGACCGCGCGCACCGCGCTCGACAGCGACGAGCTCAGGTTCCGGGCGATCCGCTGGAAGCTGACCCGCGTCCTCCTGGACGATCCGGTGCTCTACTACGACGACCTCGCCGACGACGAACTGGCCTACCTCACCCGGCAGCGCGGCTTCATCACCGCGCGGATCAGCGAACTGACCGGACTCGTCCCGGAGATCCGCGCCGAGGGCGTCGCCATGGTCGACCCCCTGGACGACCTCACGGACGTACGCATGCCCGAGCAGGGCACCCACGGCCACGTCACCCTGCTGCTGGCGGGGCACCTGGCCCGGGCGACGGGGCCCGTCGAACCGGAGGAGCTGGCGGTCCGCGTACGGGAACTGGCCGCCGAACACGGCGGGTTCTGGTCCAAGTCGGCGCGGGAGCCGGGAGCGGAACCCGAACTCGTCGAGCGGGCGCTGACCAGGCTGGTGGCGCTGGGACTCGCCGGGATCACGGAGCGGGGCGTCGTCCCGCGGCCGGCCCTCGCGCGGTACGCGGTCGGCGAGCCCGTCGTCCGGGAACCGGGACCCGCCCGCCGCCTCCCCGCCGCCTCCCCCGACACGACCGCGAAGGACGAGAAGTGAACCGCCCCGTGACCGCGCTCCCCGGCACCGAACTGCCCGGCCCCGCGCTCCCCGCTCCCGCCCCGGGCCGGTGGCGCCCCCTGCGCATCGGACTCGTCGACCTCTTCCACTACGACGCCGAGGAGTTCTGGTTCCGCGACGGCCGGCTGCTGCTGCGCGGCAACAACGGCACCGGCAAGTCGAAGGTGCTCGCCCTCACCCTGCCGTTCCTGCTGGACGGCGACCTCTCCGCCCGCCGCGTCGAACCCGACGGCGATCCGGGCAAGCGCATGGAGTGGAACCTGCTCCTGGGCGGCGCGCACCCGTACCCCGAACGGCTCGGCTACACCTGGATCGAGTTCGGGCGCCTCGACGCGGCCACGGGCGAGGCGCACTTCCGCACGCTGCTGTGCGGGCTGAAGGCGGTCACCGGACGCGGCATCGCCCGGCACTGGTTCGCGGTCACCGACCAGCGGATCGGCGCCGGCCTGTTCCTGATGGACGCGACCGGGACGGCCCTGTCCCGGGACCGGCTCGCCGAGGCCGTCGGTGACCGTGGCACGGTGTACGACACGGCGAAGGCCTACCGCAGGGCCGTCGACGAAGCGCTCTTCGGGCTCGGGGAGCGGCGCTACGGCGCCCTCGTCGACCTCCTGATCCAGCTGCGCCAGCCCCAGCTCTCCAAACGCCCCAGCGAGGCCGCCCTGTCCCGGGCGCTGACCGAGGCGCTGCCGCCGATGGACCAGGCGGTCGTCGCCGACGCGGCGGAGGCGTTCCGCTCGCTGGACGAGGAGAAGGAGGAACTGCGGGCGGCCCGCGAGGCCGAACAGGCGTCCTCGGCGTTCCTCGACCACTACCGCCGCTACGCCCGCCTCGCCTCCCGGCGCCGCGCCCGCCTGCCCCGCCGGGAGCACGCCCGCTACGAGAACCTGCAACGGGAGCTCTCCAAGGCGCAGGCTGACCGCGACCGGGCCGCGGCGGACGGCGAGGAGGCCCGGTCGCGGGGCGCCGCCCTCGACGAGCGGGCCGCGCGGCTGGCCGCCCAGGACGCCGCACTGCGGGCCCGGCCCGAGATGCGCGACGCCCACGCCCTGGACCGGGCGGCGGACGACGCCTCCCGTACGGCCGGGGAGCTGAAGCGGGCCGAGGCCGACCGGCGTACGGCGGCCGAGGCGCACACCCGTGCCCTGGGCCGGCTCGGCACCGCGGACAACCGGCTCACGGCCGCCCGGGAGACCCTGGACGGCATCCGGCACCGGGTGGCCGGGAGCGCGGCGGCCGCCCGGCTCGACGTCCCCAGGACCGAGGGAGCCCCCGACCCGGTCCTGCGCGGGGCGGCGGAGGAGGCGACGGAGAGCAGGCGGCGCGCCGTCGAGCACGTGGCGGAACTCGCCGCGCGGGCCGAGCGCGCCGAAGAGCGGCACCGGGCCGCCCGGATGCGCGCCGACGAGGCCGACGAGGAGGTCGTGCACGCCGAGGAGCGGCTGGCCGAGGCGGAGGAAGCCACCGCCGCGGCGGGGCGTGCGCTGGTCACGGCCGTGCGGCAACACCTGTCGGGGTGCGTGGAGCTGCGGGTGCCCGGACTGCCGGGGATCCTGGACGCCGTACAGGAGTGGGCCGGCTCTCTGGACGGCCCGATGCCGGCGCGTACGGCGGCGACCGAGGCGCACCGGGCCGCCACCTCACGCCTGGCCGACCGGGCGGCCCTGCTGGCCCACCGTGAGGAGGCGGCGGCGCAGCGGCAGCGGCTGGCGGCGGAGGAACTGACCGCCCTCGAGGCGGGAGGGGAGCGCGGCCCGGCAGCCCCTCGCACGCGCACACCCGGCGTACGGGACCGGGGTCCCGGCGCTCCGCTGTGGCGGCTCGTCGACTTCCGCCCGCAGGTCACCGAAGCCGACCGCGCGGGACTGGAGGCCGCGCTGGAGGCGTCGGGCCTCCTCGACGCCTGGGTGCGGCCGGACGGCTCCGCGGCGGCGGCGGACGGCCACGACGTGCTGCTCGACCCGGTCGGGCTGCCGGGCGGGCCCGGCCTCGACCGCGCGCTGTGTCCGGCGGTCGACCCCGCGGACGCCGGGGCCGCCGCCGTGGGGGAGGAGACGGTCGCGCGCCTGCTCGCGTCGATCGGGCTGGCCACGGGCGGCGACGGGCCGGGGGAGAGCTCCCGGGAAGCCGACGACCACGACACCTGGGTCGGTGCGGACGGCCGCTTCCGCGTCGGGGCGCTCACCGGAAGCTGGGCCAAGGACAGCGCCCAGTACGTGGGAGAAGGAGCACGGGAACAGGCGCGTCGCGTCCGGGTCGGGGAACTGCGCGCCGAGATCGACGACCTGGCAGCGGAACGGGAACGGCTGACCGGGGAGTTCCGCACCGTGACGGGGCGCCGCGCCGTGCTGGACGCCGAGCTCGGCGCGCTGGAGGGCGACGACGAGCTGCGGCGCGCCCACGCACGCGTCACCGCCGAGGCCGACACGGTCCGCCGCGCCCGCGCCCGGCGGGACGAACGGGCCGCGGAACTCGCTCCGACCGCGTTGCGGGCCGAGCGCGCGGTGGCCGAACTGACCGACACGGCGGCCGCCCTGAAGCTCCCCGCCGACCGCACGGCACTGGGCGCCGTGCGCCAGGCGCTCGCCGACCACACCGCCCTCCTGGCGGCCCTGTGGCCCGCGCTGCGCGAGCGCGCGGAGGCCGAGCGCGCGGTGACCGGCGAGCGGGAGGAGACCCGGCGGGCCGAACTCCTCGTGTCCGAGCGTGCCGAGCGCGCGGTGGCGGCCGCCCGGACCGCCGCGGCGGCGGACGAACACCTCACGACGCTCCGCTCCACCGTCGGTGCGGCCGTCGCCGAACTCCAGCGACAGCTGGAGGAGACGTCCGAGGCGGCCCGGGTCTGCGCGGACGAACAGGAGAAGGTGCGGGCGGAACACGGTGACGCCGAGCGGCGGGCCCACCGCGCGGAGGGGCGCATCGGAAGGCTCGCCGAGGACGTCACCGAGGCGACCGCCGCGCGTGACGAGGCCGTCGCGGCGTTCCAGCGGTTCGCCGCGACGGGGCTGCTCACCGTGGCGCTGCCCGACCTCGTCGTACCGGACGACGACAAGGGCACATGGGCGGCGACCCCCGCCATCGCCCTCGCGCGGACCGTGGAGTCCCGGCTCGCCTCGGCCGACGACACCGACGCGGCCTGGGAGCGCGTGCAGAAGAAACTGAGCGAGGAGTTCGGCAAGCTCCAGGACGCGCTGTCGCGGCACGGCCACACCGCCACCGCCCGCCCGAGCGAGGACGGCATGCGGGTCGACATCGTCTACCAGGGCCGGGAACGGGCCGTGCCCGAACTCGCCGGGGCACTGGCCGTGGAGGTCGCGGAACTCACCCGCATCCTCTCCGCACACGAGCGCGAGATCCTCCAGACCCATCTGATCACCGAGGTCGCCGGAACGCTCCAGGAACTGATCGGGGCGGCCGAACGGCAGGTGGCCGCCATGAACAGGGAGCTGGAGGAGCGACCGACCTCCACGGGAATGAAACTGCGGCTGGTGTGGCGGGCGTCCCGCCGCGCGCCGCAGGGACTGACCCAGGCCCGCGAACGGCTGCGCCAGTCCGCCGACGCGTGGTCGCCCGAGGACCGGGCCGCGGTCGGCGCCTTCCTCCAGGAGCAGATCGCCCGCCGGCAGGCCGACGACAGTGCCGGCAGCTGGCTGGAGGACCTCACCACAGCCCTCGACTACCGGTCCTGGCACGAGTTCGGCGTCGAACGCCACCAGCACGGCAAGTGGGTGCCGGCCACCGGACCCGCCTCCGGCGGAGAGCGGGTCCTGGCCGCGTCCGTGCCCCTGTTCGCCGCCGCGTCCTCGCACTACGCGAGCGCGGGCGGCGCACACGCCCCGCGTCTGGTCACCCTGGACGAGGCGTTCGCCGGTGTCGACGACGACTCGCGCGCCAAGTGCCTGGGCCTGCTGCGCGCCTTCGACCTCGACGTCGTCATGACGAGCGAACGCGAATGGGCCTGCTACCCCCAGGTGCCGGGCATCGCCATCGCGCAGCTCTCCCGCGTCGACGACATCGACGCCGTGCTGGTGACGCGGTGGGAATGGGACGGCGGCGAACGGCGGCGCGGCACGGAGCCCGGCGCGCGAACGGGCCTGCCCGGGGCGGTGGCCGGCCGCTCCGGCGAGCGGGCCGACGGGGCGGCGAGTCCTCCCGGCCGGCCCGAGCGGACCGACATCGTCGACGGCGCCGGCGGGCAGGGATCCCTGTGGACGTGAACCGTCCGACACCCCCTCCCGGTCGTGAGGGAGACCGGGCGACGAGGGACCCGTCATCGCCGGAGGCCCGCACCGGCGTCGACACCGAGCGTCTCGCCCGCCTGCTCGGCGACCCCGGCCTCGCCTGGTTCGTGGACCGCGTCCGGGAACGGCTGGTACGCGGACGGCCGCTCACCGGCACCGTCACCCTGTCCGATCCCGGCGAATCACAGCGCCGCGCCGCCGACCGTCTGCTGGGACGTGCCCCACGGTCCCGGGGTTCCCTCGGCGTCCGTCTCGCCACCGTGGACGCGATCCTGCGCCGTTCCGGTGTCAGCCCCGACGGACTGGAGGCGGCCGTGGTGGCCCTCACCGGCCCGGTCGTGCTCCACGCCGAGGCGCGCGGCAGGGAGGAACAGGCCTGGGAGGAGGCGTACGCCCCGTTCGACGCCCTCGACGGGGAGCCGGCCCGCTGGGCCGAGCGGATCCGCGGTGAGGGTCTCGTACGGCGCCTCGCCCGTACACCGGAGATCGCGGGCCCCCTGGTGGAGGACGCCGTGCGTGCGTTGCGGGCGCTGCCCGTGTCACCCCCGGTCTCACGGGCGACGTTCGCGGCACGGAACCTTTCGGGCGCCCACGCCCTGGACGAGGGGACACCGCTCGCCACCCTCGTGCTGTCCGGGATCCGCGCCCTCACCGGCTTTCCCGACGGCTCCGGCACCCGGTGGCGGCGGGAGGCATGGGCCTCGGCGGGGCTGCTCAGGGACGACCTCTCGTCGACCGTCCTCACCCTCAACCTGCGCGGTGCCCCGCCCCTCGACCAGATGGCCGACGCGGGGGAGCCCATGGTGCTGACGCTCCGCTTCCTCACCCGTCGCCCACCGGTCGTCGCCGTTCCGGCGACCGGAACCGTCCACATCTGTGAGAACCCTGCCGTACTGTCCGCCGCCGCCGACGCCTTCGGCTCGCAGTGCCCGCCGATGGTGTGCCTCCAGGGTCAGCCGTCGGCCGCCGCCCTCACCTTGCTGCGCGATCTGTCCGCGCAGGGAGCCCGCCTGCTCCACCACGGGGACTTCGACTGGGGTGGTGTACGCATCGCCACGGCACTGGCGAGAAACGTCCCTTGGCTGCCCTGGCGCTACGAGGCCGCCGACTACCGGGCCGCGGTGGCCGCAGCGGACCGGGCCCCGGACCTGACGGGTCCCTCCGTCGCGACGCCCTGGGATCCTGCCCTGGCCACCGCCCTCGTCGAACACGGTGTCCGGATCGAGGAGGAGGCGGTGATGGACGACTTGCTCGCGGACCTCAGGCCAGGGCTCACCGGAGGGCCGTTCTGAGCGGGACCGCGCTCGTCAGCGGCCCGGCCCGGACGCTCCGGTCCCGTCCCGTGGAAATTCGGAGGAATGGTGGTGGAGGAAGGGGGTAGCCGGGTGCTTGCGGGGAAGACGGTCCGGCGACGGCGGGCCGGTGGTGTTCGTAGGCCGAAGGACTGGGAGGGGCACATGATGACGACGACCGTGCAGGTGGAGCGGGTGGAGGGGGCGGTGGACGTTCCGGAGATCGCCGATCCCTCCAAGGTGGCGCCGCGGGACGCGCGGGAGTTGTCGAAGGTGTTCTTCGGGCGGCTGGCGGTGCTGGAGGAGGGCACGCCGGAGTACCAGTACGCGCGCAACACGCTGATCGAGATGAACATGTCCCTGGTGCGGTATGCGGCGGGCCGGTTCCGCAGCCGTGGTCCGGAGGAGATGGAGGACATCGTCCAGGTCGGCATGATCGGCCTGATCAAGGCGATCGACCGGTTCGAGCTGTCGCGGGAGGTGGAGTTCACCT
Source organism: Streptomyces sp. NPDC031554 (assembly GCF_055580685.1). Classification (NCBI taxonomy): domain Bacteria; kingdom Bacillati; phylum Actinomycetota; class Actinomycetes; order Kitasatosporales; family Streptomycetaceae; genus Streptomyces; species Streptomyces sp. NPDC031554. The sequence continues at coordinate 50,474 of NZ_JBVIKX010000002.1, forward strand.
CGTTCGCGGTGCCCTACATCGTGGGCGAGATCAAGCGGTTCTTCCGGGACACCTCCTGGGCGGTGCACGTGCCGCGCCGGCTGCAGGAGGCGCGGGTGCAGCTGGCGCGCGCCAACGAGGAGCTGCGCAGCCGGCTGGGCCGCACGCCCACCACCAAGGAGCTGTCGGAGCTGATGTGCCTGCCGGAGGACGAGGTGGTCGAGGCGCGGCTGGCGTCCAACGGCTACACGTCGGCGTCGCTGGACGCGGCGATCAGCGGCAGCGAGGACGGTGAGGCGGCGCTGGCGGACTTCATCGGCACCGAGGACGCGGCCCTGGGGCTGATCGAGGACTTCCACGCGCTGGCGCCGATGGTGGCCGCGCTCGACGAGCGGGACCGGCGGATCATCCACTGGCGGTTCGTGGAGGAACTCACCCAGGCCCAGATCGGCGAACGCCTGGGAGTCTCCCAGATGCACGTCTCCCGGCTGATCTCCCGCCTCCTGACCCGCCTGCGCGAAGGCATGCTCACCACCAGCTGAACCACCCCCACCACCTCACGGCCACACCCCCGCAGCCCCGGTGCCGCCACGGCACCGGGGCCCACGCACGTCCAGGATCCGGCAGCTGCCGGAGCCGGAGCCGGTGTCAGGTGGACCAGACGACACCGCCGTTGTGCACGATGACCACCTTGGCGTCGGCCCGCAGGACCAGCTGGGCGTTGTCGTGGCCGTGGCTGCGGGAGGCCCAGATCGGACGGTCGGCGCCGTTGTGGATGACGAGGTTGCCGTCGGTCTGGAAGATCGCCCGGTGGTTCTGGCCGAAGGTCATGGACGCCCACAGGGGCTTGCCCTGCTCGTTGTAGACGACGAGGTTGCCGTCCGTCTGCATCACCATGCGGATGCGGTTGGTGGTCCAGGCCTGGTTGACCTCCAGAACACTGGTCGCGTAGACGGTCTCGGTGCTCCAGACCGGCTGCGGGGTCGCCTTGGGCTTGGGCGCGGGCTTCGGGGTCGGCGTCGACTTCTTCGCGGGCGGGCCGCTCGTCCTCGGTGCCGGAGCGGGCGCGACGGGCTGGGGGACGGCGGCCTTCGGGGTCGCGCTCCTGCGCGGCTTCGCCGGACTCGGCGACGCGCTGGGCAGGCCGGCCACGTAGTCGCCCAGGGAGGCGGGGGCGGACTGCGGGTTCAGGACGGTGTCGGAGCCCGCCGCCAGTCCCTTCGCGTCGTCGCGGTGCCCCTCGTCCTTCGCGGTCCCGGCCAGCAGCAGCGGTACGGCGATCAGGGCGGCGCCGAGGAACGCCGCCCCCGCCAGGATCGGCTTGCGCGGCCGCCCGCCGTCGGTGCCGGTGCCGGCACCGACACCCGGCGGGGCCGTCCCGACGGCCGCCGCCACGGCGACGCCCTCCCCGCCCTCCCCGGACGTCCCGGTGGCCCCGGTGGCCTCGGCGGGGACGGTGGCAGGCGGAGTCGCGGCCGGCGTGGTTGTCGGGGCGGCGGTGGTCTCCCCGGTCGAGGCCGGGGCCGGGGCCGGGGTCGAGGCAGGGGCCGTGGGCGCGGAGGTGCCGGACCCGGCCTCGGGGACCGCTGCGGGGCCCGGCGCGGTCCCCTCCGGTGCGGAGGGGGCGGCCGGGGAGCCGGCGCTCCGCTCCGGTGCGGAGGACACGGGTGAGGAGCCGGTCTCCTCCGTGCGGGCGGCGGCCGCCTCCGCGTTCGCACGGGGAGCGGGGGACTGGGGGGACATGCGCTACTCCTCCTCGGTGGCCGAGCAGTCGGTGGGGGAGCTGTCAGTGACGAACCCGGACGACCCGTTCGGCCGGCGTACCGGACGAACGCCCGGCGCACGGGCGGGCGTCGGCGCCGGTGCCGGTCCCAAGTCCGGTCCGGGCGGGCCGTGTCGCCACGATCCCGGCCGCCGGGTCCCGCGTGACCCGGCGGCGGTCGGGTCCGCGGGCCGGACCGACGGCCTTCCCAGGCCGTGAGGTCCTCCCGTACGGCCCCGGCCCGGACGTCCGGCCGCGAGGCCGTACGCCGACGGGTCCGACGGCACGCCCAACTTAACCTGTCGTACCGGCGACGGCCGCTTTCCCGTCGGGAACGCCTCGGCGCTTTGTCCGCCCACGCCTCACTGTTCCCGGAAAGTTCCCCACTCGGACGGTGAACGGGCACGGCCGGAGCGGATACGGGCCCTTCCCCGCCGCCCGTCAACAGAGCGGCTGTGGCATCCTGTTGACTCCCGGTCTGATCAGTGCCTTCGTGCGCGCAGGTCGGTCGGCACCCAGGAAGTCGTACGGACCCAAGAGTTCAGGTGGAGATGCGGCCCGGAGAACGGCAGGAGGGCAGGCGCGACGCCCCGCCCGCGGTGCCCGGGGGCTCCGGGCCGGCCACGGCCCCCGAAGTCCCCGGCACGACCGTCGCCGGCACCGGCGACGTCCCCGGGATACCCGAGGCCGTGCGGGCCGCCGCCCGCCGCGCGCCGGGGCACTGGATCGGCGTGGTGGACCCGGAGTGGACCGAGGAGCGGACGCCGCCGGAGTGGGCGGTACTGGGGGAGTGGCGGTCGGACGACGACGGGGGCGTGGGGGACTACCGCGCCAACCCGGCCTACCGGCCCTCGGCGCGGGTGCTCGGCTGGCCCGAGCCCACCGACCCGGTGGACGCGGCGGCACAGCGGGCCGCCACCGGCTACGGCCCGGTGGACGACGCGCTCGCGGCGCTCGCGCAGGCGGACGTCACGGTGGTGCGCGCACCGGACGGCGGGCCGCTGACGGCCGCCGGGCGGGACGGGGCGCCCGTGGTCCTGCTGTTCACCTCCCCGGCACACGAGTTCCTGTCCGAGGCACTCGGCCATGACACGCTTCCGGCAGCGGAGCTGGCCCGTTCACTGAGCGGTTCCGGCACCCTGCTGATGGTCAACGCCGGGGCCGCGGCGCCCCTGCTCGTCCCGGCGGACAGCCTTCCCGTAACGGCACCCGCACCCGGACCGGACGCGGGGACCGTACCCGCCTCGGACGCCGCGGAGGAGGGCTCCGGGGCCCTCCCCGGCACGACGGACCGCACCGGCTCCCCGGCCGCGGCCCCCTCCCCGTCCCCTTCCGCGGGCCGGACCGACGACCACTTCCCCGAACCCCGGCCCCACATCACAGGGAGGACCCCGTGACGCGTTCGGCCCAGCAACCCCCCAGCCCCCCAGGGGCGGAGTCCGGCTCCGGCGGCGAGGAGACGGCAGCCACCGCCGTGGCGGCCACCGTCTCCCGGCCCACCGAGGCGGGAGACGAACCCGCGAAGGCGGGAACCGGACCCGGTCCGGCAGCGACGACGGCAGAGGCGGAGCCGAAGACAGAGGCGGAGCCGAAGACAGAGCCAAAGGCGGAGGCGGAGCCAAAGGCGGAGGCGGCCGAGCCCGGCGCCGTCTCCCGCTCCGGTCCCGCCGGGGAGACGACCGCGCGGGCCGCCGAGACCGCCGAGGCCGCTGAGACCGCCGAAACCACTGAGGCTGCCGAGACCGCCGAAACCACTGAGACCGGGACCGCGTCCGTGGCCGTCGGCGGCGAGTCCGCCGACGGGGCGGCGGTGGCCGGCGGCCGGTCCGAGACCGAGGCCGACCCGGGTGCCGCCGCGGCGGCCAAGAGCCGGCTGCCCGCGCTCGTACGGACCATGACCACGACCGCGATCGACCGGCCGCAGCGGACCGGTCCGGCCGGGCGGCCGGGCAAGGCGGTGCTGGCCGGGGCGGCGGTCGGCGGGGCGCTGCTCGTGTCGGTGCCGTTCCTGGTGCTCGGCGGGAACGACGACCAGGCCCGTACGACGACGGCGGCGGCTGCCGAGACCGTCCTCGGCGGGGACGCGGGAGAGGCGCCCGGCGAGTTCGCGGTGACCCGGCCCCCCGTCACCGGGTCCCCGGGCAGGAGCCCCGAGCCCTCCGCGAAGTCCGGCGAGCCGGCGCGGGGGACCGCCGCGTCGGCCCCGGCCGAGGGCGGGAGCGCGGCCGGCGCGAAGAAGGACACCGCGCAGCAGGCCCGGCCCACGAAGCAGAGCGGCGGGCAGAAGTCCGGCAGTGGCACCGGCTCCAACTCCGGCAAGGCCTCCGGCGGCAGCAAGGCGGCGGCCGGCGGCAAGGCGTCGGGCACCAAGAACCAGGCCGCGAACGCCGGTTCGGCCCTGACGTTCAGCGGCTTCGTCTCCCTGCGCAGTCACCTCTCGGGCCGCTGCGTCGACGTACCCGGCAGCGACTTCAGCGACGGCAAGGCGCTGTGGGCGTGGGACTGCAACGGCTCCACCGCGCAGAAGTGGCAGTTCGCCTCCGACGGCACCATCCGCATCCAGGGCAAGTGCCTCGACGTCGCCAACGCGAACTACAACGACGGCACGACCATCCAGATCGCCTGGTGCAACGGCAACGCCGCCCAGCAGTTCGTGCTCAACGCCGCGCACGACCTGGTCAACACCGTCGTCGGCAAGTGCGTCGACATCAGGGACAACAACCGGGGCAACGGGGCCCGGCTGCAACTGTGGACCTGTGCCGGCACCGACAACCAGAAGTGGAGCGTCTGACCGCACGCCCCACGCCGAGAGCGCCGCTCTCACCGCCCGCCCGGCCCCAGGGCGGGGCATGATGACACGGTCGGCTCGCCGACCAGGCCCCCCGGACCACGGGGGTGCTCGCTGAGAACGCCCCCGTGGCAAGGAGGTTGGTGCGTGTCGCGCCAGGTACTGACGGTCGGTCCCGGGGACCGGGACCGCTACCGGACGATCGGTGAGGCACTCGCGGCGGCCCGTACCGGCGCGCTCATCAGCGTCCGGCCCGGGACGTACGCCGAGAACCTGGTGATCCAGACCAGGGTCACCCTCACCGCCGCCGAGGGGCGGGGCACCGTGGAGATCCGGCCGCGCACGGGCAGTGTGCTCGCGCTGCGCGCCGACGCCGTGATGCTGTCCGAACTGACGCTGCGCGGCGGCGACGCCGAACTGCCGGCGGTGGACGTGCGGCGCGGGCAGGCCGCGTTCGACGGCTGCGAGGTCGTCGGCGCGGCCTGGACCGCGATGCTGGCCGGGGGCACCGGCTCCCTCGCGCTGCGGGACTGCCGGGTGAGCAACCCGCAGGGCGCGGGCATCGTGATCACCTCGACCACGCCCACCACCGTGGAGTCCTGCACCCTGGAGAACCTGGGCACCAGCGGCCTGGTCCTCGCCGAGCAGGGCGAGGCGCGCGTCCGCGGCTGCACGGTGCGCGACGCCCGCGGCAACGGCCTGCTCGCCAACGGCGAGGCCCGCGGCACGGTGGAGGACTGCGACATCTCCTCCACCGACAAGCCGTCCGTCGCCCTGGAGCAGAACTGCTCCCTGACGGTGGTCCGCACCGTGGTCCACGACACGAGCACCGGCGTGCACCTGAGCAGCACGGGCCGTACGACCCTGGAGGACGTCCGCGTCACCGGAGCGTCGGGGAACGGGATCGCGCTGGCCTCGGGCACCGACCCGGTGCTGCGCCGCTGCCGGGTCTCGCGCACCCGCGGACACGGCGTCCTGGTCACCGACCGGGCGCGCGGCACCTTCGAGGACTGCTGGGTCGACGGCGCGCAGGGCGCGGCGCTGCGGGTCGCCGGGGCCGCCTCCCCGGCGCTGACCGGTCTGACGGTCCGCGACTGCGAGCACGGCGCACTGCTCCTGGAGGAGGACTCGGCACCGGAACTGGACCGCCTGGAGGTGATCGGCGGCTCACCCGCCGTCACGGTGCGCGGCGGCGCCAACCCGCTGCTGCGCCGGGCCCGCCTGGTGGAACCCTCCGGCGACGGCATCTCCGCGACCGCGAACGCCCGCGGCCGCGCCGAGGACTGCGAGATCGTCCGGCCCGGGGGCACCGGGGTGCACGTGGCCTCCGGCAGCACCCTCTACCTGGCCGGCGGCGGGGTCTCCGACGCCGTCGGCGGCGGTCTGGTCGTGGCGGACGGCGGCAACGTCACGGTCCGCGACTTCCGCGTCGAGATGTCCGGCGAGGAGGGGGTGGTGGTCGCCGGGGGCGGCGAACTGACCGCCAGCCGCACCGTGGCGCACGCCGCCAAGGGCCACGGCTTCCTGCTGCGCGAGGGCGCGCTGGCCTCCCTCAGCGGCTGCGAGGCCACCGGCGGCGCCCAGGACGGCTTCCGGGTGGAGTCCACCGCGCCGGTCTCGCTCGTGAACTGCCTCGCCCGGGAGAACGAGGGCGGCGGCCTGGTGCAGACCGCGCCCGGCGAACGGCTTGCCGTGGAGGGACTGAAGAGCACCGGCAACGGCAAGCGGGACGCCTGGGGCACCGGCAGTGCCGAGAACACCGACCCCGCCGGTTCGGGCGCCGCGGACGGACCCGCGCCGGACCGCGCGGACGGCCCGCTCGGCGCCCTCAACGCGCTGATCGGCCTGGAGAACGTCAAGCAGCAGGTGCGCACCCTGGTCAACCTGACCCAGCTCGCCCAGCGCCGCGAACAACTCGGCATGTCCGCCCCGCCGATGAGCCGGCACCTGATCTTCGCCGGTCCGCCCGGCACCGGAAAGACCACCGTCGCCCGCCTCTACGGGGCGATCCTCGCCGAACTGGGCTCGCTGCGCAGCGGGCACCTGGTGGAGGTCTCGCGCGCCGACCTGGTCGCGCAGGTCGTCGGCGGCACCGCGATCAAGACCAGCGAGACCTTCCAACGGGCGCTCGGCGGCGTGCTGTTCATCGACGAGGCGTACACCCTCACCGCCGACAGCGGCAACGGCGGCGCCGACTTCGGGCGCGAGGCGGTGGACACCCTGCTGAAGCTCATGGAGGACCACCGCGACGACGTGGTGGTGGTCGCGGCCGGCTACTCCCGCGAGATGGAGTCCTTCCTCGGCTCCAACCCCGGTCTGGCCTCCCGCTTCTCACGGACCGTCGAGTTCGAGAACTACTCGGTGTCCGAACTGGTCGCGATCATGGAGAACATGTGCGCCCAGCACCAGTACGAGCTGGGCGAGGGCACCGCGGAGGCGCTCGCCGCGCACTTCGGGGCGATGCCGCGGGACGCCGGCTTCGGCAACGGACGTGCCGCGCGCGGGGTGTTCGAGGAGATGGTGGACCGGCAGGCGGTCCGGCTCGCGGCCCAGCCGCAGGTCGGCGAGCGCGACCTGCGGCTGCTGCTGCCGGAGGACGTCTCGCCCGCCGCCGCCGCGGCGGCCGCCGAGACCGCCGCCCCGGCCGACGACCCGCTCACCCGCCTCGGCGACATGATCGGCCTGGCCGAGGCCAAGCGCGACGTCGCGGACCTGGTCAACCTCATCACCACCGCCCGCCACCGGGCCGCCGCCGGGCTGCCGGTGCCCTCGCTCAGCCACCACCTGGTCTTCACCGGCCCGCCCGGCACCGGCAAGACCACCGTGGCCCGCCTCTACGGGCAGATCCTGTCCCGGCTCGGCATCCTCGAACAGGGCCAGCTGGTCGAGGCGGCCCGCGCCGACCTGGTCGGCCGCTACATCGGCCACACCGCCCAGCTCACCCGCGAGGTCTTCCAACGGGCCCTGGGAGGGGTGCTGTTCATCGACGAGGCGTACACCCTCACCCCGCGCGGCGGCGGCGCCGACTTCGGCCAGGAGGCGGTGGACACCCTGCTGAAGCTGATGGAGGACCACCGCGACGAGGTGGTCGTCATCGTCGCCGGCTACACCGACGAGATGGAACGCTTCCTCGCCTCCAACCCGGGCCTGTCCTCCCGTTTCCCGCGCCGGATCGCCTTCGCCGACTACTCCTCCGAGGAACTGGTCACCATCGTGCGCTCCCAGGCCACGGCCATGGGCTACGAGTGCGGGCCCGGCACCGGACCCCTGCTCAAGGAGTACTTCGACGCGCTGCCCCGGGACCGCTCCTTCGGCAACGCCCGCCTGGCCCGCCAGGTGGTCGAGTCGATGGTCACCCGTCAGGCGGGGCGGCTCAGCTCGCTGGCCGCGCCCACCCTGGACGACCTGCGCATCCTCCGCCCCGAGGACGTGGCCGTCACCGCACCGGGAACGGCTCCCCGGTGAGGCGGCCCGCCTCCGGGGCCGCCCGCCTGGTCGCCGGCGCCGGGCTCGCCGCCGTCCTGCTGCTGACCGGGGCCGTTCCGGCGCAGCCGGCACCCCGCTCGGGCCCGCCGGCGGCCGACGGGAAGAAGGGCCAGCAACTGCCCGCCATGCCGTCCGCGTTCGACGCCGAGGCCGACGACGTGACCTGTACGCCCGCCTCCAAGGAGAAGGCGAAGAAGCAGGACTGGTCGCGCCAGCGCCTCGACCTGGACCGGCTGCACCGGCACAGCACCGGGGCCGGCGTGACCGTCGCGCTGATCGACACCGGGGTCGCCACCGGCGCCGCCGGACTCGACGGCCGGGTCCTGGCCCAGGGCGCCGCCGGTGACGACTGCGTCGGACACGGCACCTTCCTGGCCGGGCTGATCGCCGGGACCGGCGGGGACAGTCCCGGCCTGGCCGGGGTCGCCCCGGACGCGGAGATCCTCGCCCTGCGCGGCACCGACGCGCGCGGCAGGGCCGACGCGGGCCTGGTCGTACGGGCGCTGCGCGAGGCGACCGAGGCACGGGCGGGAGTGATCGCGGTCGCGGTGGCCCTGCCCCGCCGCGACGCGGAGCTGACCCGGGCGGTCGCCGAGGCCCGCCGCGCGGGCGCGGTGGTGGTCGCCGCGGCCACCCCGGACCCGCCGTCCCGGAGCGGCACCGACGACGTTCCCTCCCGCACCTACTGGCCGGCCGGCGAACCCGGCGTCCTGTCGGTCGCCGACATGCTGCCCGGCGGCACCCGGCCCGAGGACTCCCTGCCCACCGACGGCATCGACCTGGCCGCCCCCGGCGCCGGGGTGGTCTCCGGCGGCCCGCGCGGAGACGGCCACTACCTGGGCGGCGGCGCCTCGGTGGCCACCGCCTACACCGCCGGAGCCGCCGCGGCCGTCCGCGCCGCCCACCCCGACGACCCGGCCGACGCCGTCGCGCGCCGCCTCACCGCCACCGCCTACCCGGCGGACATCCCCCAGCTGGATCCCTACGCCGCCGTCACCACGGTCCTCGGCGACGCCGCCGCGGCCACCGGCGCCGAACGGGCCGCGGACCCCGTGACGGTCCGCGACACCGCCTCCGCCGATCGCGCCACCGGCCGCGCCGGCCTGCTGGTCCTCCTCGGTTCCGCCGCCGTCCTCGCCGTCCTGTGGGCCGCCTTCACCTTCTCCCGAGCCCGCGCCCGCGGCTGGCGCCCGGCACAGGCGGGCCCACCGACACGCGAATGATCCGCCCCCTCCGGGGGCGTCTCACAGACCCGGCCCGGCCGGGCCGGCCCGGGTCGGCTCGGTCGGGCTCGGCTCGGCCCGGTCGGGCTCGGCTCGGTCCGGCCGGGTGAGGTCCGGTTCAGCTCGGCCCGGCTCGGCCCGGTCCGGTCCGACTCGATCCGTTCCGGCTCACTTCAGTCCGGCCTGGTCCGACGCGGCCCGGCTCGGCTCGGTCCGACTTGGCTCGGTCCGTTCCGTTCCGGTCTGACCCGGTCCGGCTTATCCCAGCCCAGCCCAGCCCAGCCCAGGCCGGTCCAGCCCAGTCCGGTCCGGTTCAGCTCGGCCCGATCCGGCTCGGTCGGGTCGGGCCCGGCCCGGCCTGGCCTGGTACGACTCTGCCCGGCCCGGCGCGGGTTGTCGCGGCTCGCCCTGGTCCGCCGCCGTGGGGAACGGGCTGTCCCCGCTCGTCCGGACGGGCCGGACCCCGCCCGGATCAGTGGGCGGGGTCCGGTGCCGGGCGTCGGAGACCGGGGCGGGGCGGGACGCGGCCCCGGCGACCGCCGGTGGGGGCCGCCCTCAGGCGGCCCCCACCGGACCCGCGTTCCCGAGGTTCCCCCTCCGCGTCCCCACGGCGTCCCCCCCCCGTGCCCCCACGTCCCCGCCCTCCGGGGGCCCGTCGCGGTCCGGCTACGGCGTGCCCTCCTCCACCAGTGCCGTCTGCATCAGCAGCGCCCGGCGGCGGGCGATGTGCAGGGCACGGCCGGGCGGCAGGTTGAGCGGTTTCGTGTTGCCGAAGAGACTGCCCTCCGTGGGCGGGCAGGAGAGCAGGACGGCGGGGTTGTTCGCCTCGTCGAGGCGGCGGATCAGGGCGTCGCTGAGGCCGCGCCCCGCGCCCATGGCGCTGCGGGCGACGACCAGGTGCAGGCCCATCTCGAAACCGAGGGTCAGGTTCTCGAAGAGCGGTTCGAAGGGACTCTGGAAGGAGTTGGCGCCGGAGACCATGTCGTAGTCGTCCACCAGGATGAACAGCCGCGGGCCGGTCCACCAGTCGCACCGGCGCATGCGGGCGGGCGCGATGTCCGCGCCGGGGACGCGGGTCTTCATCGCGCGGGCCGCCCCCTCGATGGTCTCCTTGAGGTTGTCCAGGGAGATCACGTGCCCGATGCGGTACTCCTCGGGGACGGCGCCCACCAGCGTGCGGCGGTAGTCCACGGCGATGATCTTCGCCTCGTCGGGGGCGTAGTGGTCGGTGATGCCCCGGGTGACGCGGCGCAGCAGGTTGGTCTTGCCGCTCTCGGTGTCACCGACCACGATCAGGTGCGGGGTGCGGCTGAAGTCGTGCCAGACCGGCTCCAGGGCGTCCTGGTCGATGCCGAGCGGCAGCCGCATGCCGCCGCCCTCGGTGCCCTGGGGCGCGGGGAGTTCGGCCAGCGGCAGCCGGTGCGGCAGCATCCGGATCTGCGGGGCGGGCGCGCCCGGCCAGTGCCGTGCCACCTCGGAGACCAGGTGGGCGACGCCGTCGCCGAGGTCGTCGAGGGAACCGCTGCCGTCCAGGCGGGGCAGGCCGGCGAGGAAGTGCATCTTGCTGTCGGAGGTGATGCCCCGGCCCCCGGTGCGCGGCACCGAACGGGCCTTGCGGGTGTCGATCTCGGAGTCCATCGGGTCGCCCATCCGCAGTTCGAGGCGGGTGGCCGCCTGGTCGCGGACCTGGGCGGACAGCTCCACCCAGCGGGTGGTGGTGACGATCAGGTGGATGCCGTAGTTCAGGCCGCGGGCGGCGAGTTCGTTGAACTTGGGGATCAGGTCGTCGTAGTCCTGGCGGACCGTGGACCAGCCGTCGACCACCAGGAAGACGTCGCCGAAGGGCTCGTCGGGGAACTCCCCGGCGGCCCGGCGGCGGCGGTAGGACTGCATGGAGTCCAGGGTGTGGTCGACGAAGAACTGCTCGCGGCGGGCGAGCAGCGTCATCACCTCGGCGACGGCCCGGCGCACCCGCTCCGGGTTGAGCCGCGGCGCGACGCCGCCGACGTGGGGGAGCGCGGCGAGCTGGGAGAGGCCGCCGCCGCCGAAGTCGAGGCAGTAGAACTGCACCTCGGCGGGGGTGTGGGTGAGGGCGAGGGCGGCGATCAGCGTGCGGGCGAGGGTGGACTTGCCGCTCTGCGAGCCGCCCGCGACGGCGACGTGGCCGCCCGCTCCGGACAGGTCCACCACCAGCGGGTCGCGGCGCTGGTCGAAGGGCTTGTCGACCAGTCCGACCGGGACCCGCAGCCTGCCGGTCCCGGACCAGCCGGCGGCACCGAGACCGCGCTCGGGGTCGGCGGCGATGCCGGGCAGCAGGGCGTCGAGCGGGGAGGGCTCGTCCAGCGGCGGCAGCCACACCTGGTGGGCGGCGGGACCGGAGCCGCGCAGCCGGTCGAGGGCCACGTCGAGCAGTGTCTCCTCGTCGGCCTCACCGCTCCCGTGGGGCGCCGGCTCCGGCTCGGGCGCCGCCTCCAGCGTGCGGGGCACCACCCAGCCGCTGGTCCACGGCACCACCTGGCTGGCCACCCGGGCCTGCACCACCGCGCCGGTGCGGCGCCGGTAGGTGCCCGAGGAGTAGGCGGCCCGGAACCGGGTCAGCGACTCCACCCCGGACTTCAGGTAGCCGCTGCCGGGCTGGGCCGGCAGCTCGTAGGCGTCCGGCACGCCGAGCACGCCGCGGCTCTCCATGGCGGAGAAGGTACGCAGGCCGACGCGGTACGACAGGTGGCTCTCCAACTGGTGCATACGGCCCTCGTCCAGACGCTGCGAGGCGAGCAGCAGGTGCACCCCCAGGGAGCGGCCGAGCCGGCCGATCATCACGAACAGGTCCATGAACTCCCGGTGTGCGGACAGGAGTTCGCTGAACTCGTCGACCACCACGAACAGGCTGGGCAGCGGGGTGAGGGCCGCCCCGGCGGCGCGCGCCCGCTCGTACTCCAGGGCGGAGGTGTAGTTGCCGGCGGCGCGCAGCAGCTCCTGGCGGCGGATGAGCTCGCCGTGCAGTGCGTCCTGCATGCGCTCCACCAGGGCGACCTCGTCGGCGAGGTTGGTGATGACGGCGGAGGTGTGCGGCAGTTCCTCCAGGCCGAGGAAGGTGGCGCCGCCCTTGAAGTCGACCAGGACGAAGTTGAGGGTCTCGGAGGAGTTGGTCAGCGCGAGGCCGAGGACGAGGGTCCGCAGCAGTTCGCTCTTGCCGGAGCCGGTGGCGCCGATGAGCATGCCGTGCGGGCCCATGCCGCCCTGCGCGGACTCCTTGATGTCGAGTTCCACCGGGCGCCCGTCCACGCCGACCGCGATCGGCACCCGCAGCCGCGCGGAGCCGGTGTGCCGGTCGAAGAGGGTGCGCGGTTCGTGCCGGTGCAGGTCGGGGATGCCGAGCAGGGCGGTCAGTTCGACGTCGGTGTCCAGCGGCTGCGCGACGTCGCCGCCCAGACTCATCCGGCGGGGGGCGAGCAGCCTGGCCAGGGACTCCGCGCCGAGCGGGCCGAGCCGGTCCGGCCGGCCGAGCGGCACGGAACGCTCCTTGCGGCTGCGGTCGGTGCGCACCAGGCTCACCCGGTCCGGCCCGACGGTCAGCCGCAGCGTGTTGCGGCCGGGCCGCCAGCGCAGCGCCCCGCCGACGTCCAGGATCACGGCGTTGCGGTAGCCGTGGCCCTCCCAGCGGTGCCCCTCGGGGACGGTGACGCCGTCCAGGACGACGACGGTGTAGGGCTCGTCGCGGCCGGGGCGGGCGTCGGGGTCGAAACCGGGGCGCTCGGCGAACTCGGCCCCGAGCAGGTCGTCCAGTTCGGTGAGGTCGGCGGTGATCCGGCGGACCTTGCCGGCCCCGTCCTCCTCGTACGGGTGCAGGGTGTGCGGCAGCCACTTGGCCCACTCCCAGTCGGGCCGCCGTTCGTCGCCGACGCACAGGGCCAGCCACAGCTCCTCGGGCGCGTGGAACACCGCGAGCTGCGCGAGCACGGCCCGCACCAGGGCACGCACCGCCTCGGCGCCGGGGTCGCCGGCCGCACCGCCGCCGGTGCCGCCGTTCGTCCCGGACGACGGGCCGCCGGAGCCGCCGGTGCCGGCGGGGTCCCCGCCGGGCGTCTCCTCGGCGCGCAGCAGGATCCGGGCCGAGGAGCGCAGGTAGAGGCCGAGGGGCTGTTCGGGGATCGTGGAGTAGGCGCGGATGAAGCGGCGCAGGGCGTGCGCGCAGAGCGGTTCGAGGTCCTCCACCGGGCGCGTGGAGACCGGGTTCAGGGTGAGCGCGAGCTGCTGTTCACCGACCGCGAGCCGGATCTCGCCGAAGTCCTCGTCGGCCGGACGGCGTTCCCACAGCCGCGAGGTGCGGGCCAGCGAGCGCAGCGAGGCGGGCTCCGGGTGGCGCCAGGCGAGCGCCCGCTGCTGCTCCGCGATGGTGGCCCGGACCCGCTTGCGGGTCTGCGCCAGGTAGCGCAGGTAGTCCCGGCGTTCGCCCTTCAGACGCTGCTTGCGCTCGCTGGAGCGGCGCATCAGCTGGCCCAGCAGCATGGCACCGGCGGAGAGCGCCATGACGCCCATCGCCAGATACATGAAGACGCCGTTGCCGCCGCCGGGGCGCAGGAACATCAGCATCATGGACACCGACATCAGCGCCATCGGCAGATAGGTCCATATCGCCGAGGTGTCCGGCACCGTCTCGGCCAGTACGGGCGGCTCCTGAAGGGTCAATTGCCCTTCGGGCATCTCGGGTCCGCGTCGGCGGGCCGGCCGGCGAAACAGCACCACACTCAAGGAACGAAACCTCCGGTTTCACTGGCTTTCCGGCCCGCACCGAAATACCGGAGCGGCGGGCGGCGGGTAAGCCGCACCGAGCCGATTCTCCGGAGTCCGCGTGACGCGGTGAACGCCGACTGCATGTTTCGAGCGGATAGCGGGGGGACGGTCAACTCCCTTGATGGACAACTCCATACCGGGCAGGGAGTCCGGTCCGCAGCACGATCCGGCGGGTGTAGGCAGTAGTCTGCATTCACGGAACGCGACCTGTCCACGCGGGGGCGGGTCTCCGCCCGGGGTGCGGACCGAATTTCTCCGCCCGTCCCCTCCGTTCCCGGACCGGCCGGCCTTCCGTACTCTTCGCACATCCCCTCTCCCGAGGGAAGTCCCCAGCCAACGCCTTTACGGAAGTCGAGAGTTCAGCTGATGACCGACAGCACGGTGGCCGAACTGTGCCGCCTGACCGTACGTGCGCCGAGCGTCCGCGTCGATCTGGCCGTGCCCGCCGACGTGCCGGTCGCCGACCTCCTGCCCACGCTGCTGCGTTACGTCGGGGAGGAGGCCGAGGAGACCGGACTCGACCACGCCGGCTGGGTGCTCCAGCGGCTCGGCGACCCCCCGCTCGACGAGGAGACCACCCTCGCCCACGCCGGCCTCGCCGACGGCGCCGTGCTCCACCTGCGCCCGCACACCGAGGCGCTGCCCGAGGCCCGGCTGGACGACCTGGTGGACGGGATAGCCGACACCGCGGGCCGGCGGCTGCACAACTGGAGCCCCGAAGCGGCCCGCGGCCTGCTGGTGGGCACCGCGACGGCGACGGTGGTGGCCGCCCTCGTCCTGGTGCTGTGGCCCGGGGTGACCGGCTCCGGCTCGGTCAGGGCCGCCTGCGCGGCCCTGACCGGGCTGCTGCTGCTCGCGGGCGCGGGCTCGGCCAGTCGCGCGGTGGGCGACCGCCTCTCCGCGAGCGCGCTCGGTCTGCTGGTCGCGCCCTGTCTGGCCCTGGCCGGCTGGCTGCTGCCCGGCGGCGACCTGGGCGGCCCGGACACGGCGCGGGTCGCGGGCGCGCGGCTGCTCGCCGCGGGCGCGGCCGGCGCCGGCGGCGCCGTCCTGGCGCTCGCCGCCACGGCGGTCGGCGCCCCGGCCCTCCTGGCCACGGCGGTGGTCGCGCTGGCCGTCGCGACCGCCGGGGCCCTGATGGGGTACACCGGCCTCGACGCGCCGGCCGCGGTGGCGCTGGTGGCGACGGTCGTCGCGCTCGGCGCCGGGGCGGTGGCGCCGTTCGCCTTCAAACTGGCCGGAATGCGGATGCCGGCGCTGCCGTCCTCCGCCGGCCAGCTCCAGGAGGGCATCGAGCCCTACGCGGGCGACGACGTCGCCGAACGCACCGAACTGGCCGGGCGCTGGGTCACCGCCCTCTTCGCCGCCACCGGCGTCGTCGCCGCGGCCGCCCTGGTCGTCCTCGCCGAACGCCCCGACCTGCCCGAGGTGCTGACCGCCCTGACGCTGAGCCTGCTGCTGCTCCTGCACTGCCGCGGCCTCGTGCACATCGGCCAGCGGCTGACCCTGGCCGTGCCCGGCGTCTGCGGGCTGCTGCTGCTCGCCCGCGCCTGGGCGGTGGACCAGCACGGTGACGGGCGGCTGACCGTCTTCGCGGCGCTGCTCGCGGCGGCGGCCGCCCTCGTGATCGCGGCCTGGACGGTGCCCGGCCGCCGGGTGCTGCCGTACTGGGGCCGTGCCGCGGAACTGGCGCACACCGGCCTCGCGGTGGCGCTGCTGCCGCTCGCCCTCTGGGTGGCGGGGCTGTTCGGCTGGCTGCGCGGCCTGTTCGGCTGAGCACCCGCGAGAACCCGCACCCGCGAGAAGCGGCACCCGTCCCCACCCGCACCACAGCACCGCAGCACCACCGCGCCACCGCACCTGCGCACCCCCACACCCGTACGGCGGGGCACGGAGAACGAGTCGAGGAGAGGCCGTGCAGTCCAAACGCGACCAGGTACACGCCCACACCTTCATGATGGGCAGGCTCAGTTCGGGCCTGCTGACGGCCGACCCGGACGCCCCGGAGAGCCCGCTCGGGCGCACCACCCGCGGCCTGGTCTTCGGCGTGCTGGTCACCGTCCTGATCGGCGCGGGCGCCACCGTGTACGGCCTGCTGCGCCCCGGCGGGAACGACGGCTGGCGCGACGGCGAGCACCTGGTGGTCAACCGCGACACCGGCGCCCGGTACCTGTGGACCGGCACCGACGGCGTACTGCACCCGGTGCGCAACTACGCGTCGGCACGCCTGATCGGCGGCTCCGACCTGCCGACCGCGGACGTCCGCACCGCCTCCCTGCGGGACGTCCCGGTGGGCGCCCCGGTCGGCATCCCCGGCGCCCCGGACGCCCTGCCCGCCTCCGACAGCCTCGACGACGGCGCCTGGCACCTGTGCGTCACCGGACCGGAGGGGGCGCTGCCCGACACCTCCGGCGCCGTGCCGGACACCGGGGTGGACGAGCCGGGGACCACCACCGTGGTGGCCGGGGCGCCCCTGGAGGCCCGTGGCGTCGGCGGCGACCGCGGCGTGCTGGTGAGCGGGCCGGACGGCACCGAATACCTGGTGTGGCGGGGCAGCAGACTGCCGCTGGACCGCGCCTCCGACGCCCGCAACGCCCTCGGCTACGGCTCCCAGCGGCCGATGCCGGTCTCGGCGGCCTTCCTCGACGCGCTGGCCCCCGGCCCCGCCCTGAGCCCGCCCGCGGTGCCGGGGCGCGGCGGCGAGGGCCCGGTGCTCGGCGGCGAGGCCAGCAGGATCGGCCAGCTGTTCAAGGTCAGCGTGCCCGGCGGCGGCAGCACCTACCACCTGCTCCGCAAGGACGGGCTGGTGCCGCTGACCCGGCTCGGCGCCGCCCTCGTGCTGGGCGACCCGGCCACCCAGAAGGACGCCTACCGGGGACGGTCGCCCGAGGTGCGCACGCTCGGCGCGGACGCGCTGCGCGAGCACCGGGCGCAGGACACGGCGGCCGCCGGGTCCGCGGAGCTGCCGGACGCGCCGCCCCTGCCGCAGTCCGCGCCGCGCGGCAGCGCGCTCTGCGCGCAGGTGGACGGCGGCGACGGCGGCGCCCGGATCGGTTCGGTGTTCGTCCCGCTCACCGCGCTCGCCCCGGTCGCGGTGTCGCAGGGCACCGACCAGCCGCTGAGGGCGGCCTGCGTCCCGACGGACGCCACGGTCGTACGGCCGGGGCACGGCGCCCTGGTCCGGGCCCTGAACGCGAGCGGCGCCGCGCACGCCGGGACCACCTACCTGGTGGCGGAGAACGGGGTGAAGCACCGGGTCTCCGACAAGAAGGCGCTGGCGGCCCTCGGGTACGAGGCCGCGGACATCGACTCGGTTCCGGCACCGCTGCTCGCGGCCCTTCCGACCGGCGCGGACCTCGACCCGGCCGCCGCCTCGGGCGCGGTGGAGCCCAAGGTCACGGCTCCGCGGTGCGGCGACGCCGACGGGCCGGAGCGGGCCGGAGCGGCCGACGGGGCGGACAAGGACGAAGCGGACAAGGGTGAAGCGGCGGACGCCGGGAAGGCCGGAGGTGCTGTCGGCACCACCGGCACCACCGACAAAGCGGACGCTGCGGGCACCGCGCGCACAGCCGACACCACGCCCTGATCGAGGCAAGCTCCGCATACGGCGCCAAAGAAAAGGAAAAGGCCGGGCGGGAAAGGCGCGGGCCGAACTCGGCGCCGAAGCGGGTAAGCCGGCCGGGCCGGGATCGGCCGAACGCGATGCCGAACCTCAGAGAAAGCTCAAATATTCCGCCCGGGCCCGCCGGAAAACCGGCTCGGACACGTCCCGCACGCCGGAAACGGGCCGTCCCGGATGCCCGTTGTCCTCCTCGGCGTGACCGTTCTCCGCCCGTATCGCCGTGTCCCGCGGACGGTTCGTGCGGGGTTCGTGGACGGTGCGCGTCGCACCGGCCGGTCCGGCGGGGCGGGGCGAGTTCATTTCGCCGAAACACCGCAACAACTCGACTGTGCCACAGGCATTCTGACCAATGCTCAAATTTTCCCCACTCGCGTTGCGCGGAACGCACGGTTCTCTTTAGCCTCTGCGGACAACGGTGCGACGAGACGTGCTCGGACGAAGGGAACGCGACATGGCGGACAGCGCCGCGAGGAAAGCGGACTATGCCAAGGGCTTGGGCGGTGTCTCCTCTCTGGAGTCGGCCCGCTCCCAGGTCGAGAGGATCCAGGACAACGTCGCCCAGATCGCCGCGCGGTCGGGCGTCGGCGGCGACGAGGGCCAGGCCCTGCTGAAGCTGTTCCGCAGCTGGAACGCCGAGGCGCAGAAGGTGGTCATCCAGATCAGCAAGATGGTCGACGCGCTCCAGGAGAACGTGACCTCCGCCAACCGTCTGGCGAAGGAGAACCAGGACCTGACCGAGGTCCTCAACAGCAAGACCAGCCAGGGCGTCTTCGAGGCACTGCGCTGAACCGCCCCCAGCGCGACACCGGCCCCCTGCGGCGAGGCCGGAGCACGCGAGCTTCCCGGGCCCGGGGCCCGGCCACCCAAGAGGAGACGTCATGGCCGACGGCATCATCGACCTGCAGTACGCCACGGTCCGGAACGCCATCGAGGAGTTGATGGGCCAGACCCAGCAGATCATCACCACCCTCAACAACCTCGAGGACGAGCTGAAGCCGCTCATCACCTCCTGGGAGGGCGCGGACCAGGAGATGTACCGCGGTGTCCAGGCGGAGTGGGACCAGGCGACCAAGAACATGGCCACGCTGCTCGGCGACAACGGCCAGCTGATCCAGATGATCCACGACAACCACTCCCGCGACGAGCGCACGAGCGCCGAGAACTGGGGCAACGTGCGGGCCCGCTAGGGAGTGCCAGGCGCCGCGGGGCGGGCGGGACCCCGCGGGCACGGCCCAGGTCGTGTCCCCGAAGTCCCGTCCGCCCGGCACGACCCGCCGGACCGGCCCCGGGGCCCGCCGGGGGCCCGTCCTCCGTCCGCGTCGGAGGACGGCCCCCCGGCACCCGGGCGGGTGACCGGCGGGCAGGCGCCGCACCCACCCCCCACCCGTCCGGCACCAAGCGGCAGGAGAGCGTCCCATGGCCGGTGAGAAGGCCGACGTCAGGCATTTCGACCTCAAGCAGATGGAGAACTTCCGGGACTTCGAGGTCGACCCGGTGTACAAGTCTGCGAAGAAGCACCACGAGGTGGGCGACGACACCGCCGGCATCCGGCCGCTCGGCCACCTCGTCGACGGGCACACCACCCCGGGCAACCTCGACCAGAAGCAGCAGCTGCTGCGCATCGGCAAGATGGTCACCGATCCCCTCGTCTCGGGACCGAGCCTGATCGAGGACGTCCGTACCGCGGCCGAGGCCATCGACAAGCTGCTCGGTGACCAGATGGACCTCTTCAAGGAGTTGAAGGAGGCTCTCACCGAGACCATCGAGGAGGCCAACAAGACCAAGAACAAGAACCTGGACGCGATCGACGCGCAGACGCTGCTCCAGACCTTCGACGAGGTCGACGAACTCACCGCCGGCGGGACGGACGAGGAGAGCTGAGCCCGCGCCGCGCGGGCCGGCGGGGGCCACGGCCGCCCGGCGCGCCCGCCCGCACATCACCCGGCCGCGCCTCCACGTGAGGAGGCGGTGGACCGGCACGGACGACAAACGACCAGAAAGGGCGCCCGGTGGCCGATCGCTACGATCCCAACTCCGTCGCCAACCTCGACAAGTTCGACAACGCGGGCGACCCGTCGAGCGACACCTGGGCCACCCTGGTCACCCACATCACCGGCTACCCGGTGCCGGACCGCAGCACCGTCTTCGACACGCTCCGGTCCGACCACGGCGGCAAGCTCTTCCGGATGGACATCAAGGAGCGCAGCCTCAGCCTGCTCGTCAAGGACTCCGGCTTCCTGACGAACAAGGGCGAGGACTACGACATCTGGTTCTTCGACAGCGGCAAGAAGCGGTCGATCATGCAGGCCAGGATCGTCTTCGAGGGCCGTGTGAAGGCCGGCGAGGAGATCATCTTCGCCGGCCCCGGCTCCGACGACGTCCGCACCGCCCAGGTCCGTGAGGGCAACGAGTTCACGGACTACAACAAGGACAAGATGAGCACCATCCCGCTCGCCCGGTACATGAACGGGCCGCGGGCGGCGCTCATCGCACTGCTGGACGGCGGCACGCAGAACGCCCGCTTCAGCAACCTGGGCGTGTCCGACGCCGATGTCGTGGACCTCAACTCCTTCAAGACCACCGGGGAGTCCTTCGACTTCGCTGCGAAGTTCTTCAAGGACCACGCGGTGGTGCTGAAGGACTGGGAGGACCGCTTCGGCCGGGACGACGCGAGCTGGAAGGGCGAGGCCGCGGAGGTCTTCCGCAGCCTGCTGACGAAGATCCGCGAGAACTACGACAGTTACGTCGAGACGTTCGACTCCTCGCCGTCCGCCGGCACCGGAACCGGCAACACGGTCTACTCGCGTGCCCTGTCGCTGGGCCGCACCTACCTGGAGGACGCCGCCAGGGAACTGCTGAAGGCGTGGCTGGCCTGGGCCAAGTCCCCCTACTACGACCCGCTTCAGGTGCTGCGCTACGTCCTGGACGACCTCGCCCAGTGGGTGGACACCAACAACGTCGCCATGACGAAACTCACGTCCCACACCAGCCGCTACTCCTCGTCCGTCACGCACAACCCGCAGGAGGGCTTCTCCCAGACCCACCCGGAGTACGGGGACCTCACCGACATCGCCAACTGGGCGAAGGTCGGCGACAAGGCGGTCAAGATCTGGACCCAGGGCGTCGCCGAGTACCTGGGCAAGCCCGCCGCCACGGTGCAGTCCACCCTGAACAACCACTTCCTCGACCTCGGCGAGGACTTCTCGTCGAACGTGCCCAAGCCCAAGTCGACCAGCACGGCCTCGCAGGAGTACGAGGAGAGGAAGCTCGAGAAGGAGAAGGAGGAGATCAACCGGCAGAACGAGGAGAACCGCAAGTACCAGGAGGAGCTCCGCGCCGAGCAGGAGCGGCAGCGCGAGGAGGACCGCAAGTACCAGGACGAACTCCGCGCGGAACAGGAGCGGCAGCGCGAGGAGGACCGCAAGTACCAGGACGAACTCCGCGCCGAGCAGAACCGGCAGCGCGAGGAGGACCGCAAGTACCAGGACGAGCTGCGCGAGGAGCAGAAGCGCGAGCAGGAGGAGGCCGAACGCCTCCAGCAGGATCTCCGCAACGAGCAGAACCAGCAGCGCGACGAGGACCGCAAGTACCAGGACGAGCTGCGCGAGGAGCAGAAGCGCGAGCAGGACGAGGCCAAGCGTGAGGCGGAGGAGCAGCGCAAGGCCGTGGAGGAGAGCCTCGGCGGCCTCAACGACCCGAACGCGCTCGACGAGCAGGACCTGGGCAGTCTCGACGATCTGCTGAACCGGAACAACCTCACCACCGAGAGCCCCGGCGACCTCGGCGGCGGAGCGGGCGGGACGAACGGCTCCCTCGACGACGTGGTCAACCAGGACCTCGGCGGTCTCGGCGGCCTGAACAGCGGCGGCGTCTCCCTCAGGACCCCGACCGGCGGCCGGACCCAATTCGACGACGGCAAGCTCACCACCGACTTCGCGGACGGCAGCAAGACCAGTTTCGACCCCGACAGCGGGGTGCTCACGACGACCAATCCGGACGGTTCGACGACGACGACCGATCTGGGTGACGGTCTGAAGGTGACCAACCCCGACGGTTCGGTGACCTCGCTGGGCGACGACGGGAAGCTGACCACCACGTTCCCCGACGGCACCGTCCAGACGGTGGACCCGTCGACCGGCCAGACGGTCACCACCAAGCCCGACGGCACCACCACCACGACCGACCTGGGCAGCCTCGACGGTCTCGACAGCGGGCTGCGGGACGGCGTCCTCGACACCCCGACCGGCGGCAGCACCGAGCTGACCAGCGGCGGTGACGTGATCACCGACTTCGCGGACGGCAGCAAGACCAGTTTCGACCCCGACAGCGGGGTGCTCACGACGACCAATCCGGACGGTTCGACGACGACGACCGATCTGGGTGACGGTCTGAAGGTGACCAACCCCGACGGTTCGGTGACCTCGCTGGGCGACGACGGGAAGCTGACCACCACGTTCCCCGACGGCACCGTCCAGACGGTGGACCCGTCGACCGGCCAGACGGTCACCACCGAGCCCGACGGCACCACCACCACCGAGAACCTGGGCAGCCTGGGCAACCTCAACGGGCGGAACGGTCTGGGGAACCTCGGCGACCTCGGCGACCTCGGCGACCTCAATTCCGACCTGCCCACCGAGTCGAACGGCGACCTCGGCAACCTGGACGACCTCGACCTCGACCTCGGCGGCGGGTCCGGCCTGGAGACCCCGACCGGCGGCCACACCGCACTCGACGACGGCGACTTCACCACCACCTTCGCGGACGGCAGCAAGGGCACGTTCGACCCGGACACCGGGCTGTTCACCAGCACCCGCCCGGACGGCACCACCACGGTCACCGACCTCACCCACGGGGCGAAGGTGACCAACCCGGACGGCTCCACCACCGTCCTCGACAACGGGCAGCTGACCACGACCTTCCCGGACGGCAGCAAGCAGAGCATCGACCCGGACACCGGCGTCGTCACCGTCACCGACCCGCAGGGCAACACCAGGACGGTCGACCTGCACGGCCTCGACCCGATCCGGACCATCGGCGACTCCGGCACCTCCGACGTGTCGGACGTCCTCGACGGCCTGAACGGGACCGGCGGCGGCTCCGGTACGCGGGACGTCTCCCTGTCCGAACTGGGCCTCGGCGGTGGCGCGGGCTCCGTGAACTCCCCGGGCTCCGGCGGCGGCTTCTCCGGGACGGACTCCCTCACCGGGCAGGGCATCGGCGTGGCCGGCGGGGTCGCGCCCCTCTCGGACGGCGCCGTCGACGGCACGGGCACCTCGCTCGCCGCGGCCGCCGCCCCCGCCACCCCCGGCGCCCCGGGCACCCCCGGCACGCCCGGGACGCCGGGCATGCCGATGGGCGGCATGGGCGCGGGCGGCATGGGCGGCGGCGACAAGGGCAACGGGGAACGGGTGCGCGCCGTACTGGTCGACGCGGTGGAGGAGAGCGAGCGCCGCAACCGCCGGCGGCGCAGCGCGTGGCACCGCCAGGAGGACGACGACACCTTCCTGTCGCCGGCCGCCCGGCCGGCGACCACCGGCGGCGACGTCCCCGAGGAGGAGGCGGAGCCGGGCCGCAGGTCCACCAGCTCCGCCGGCCACCTGGAGGAGGACGCGGACGTGTGGGGCACCGAGGAGGGCGGCACCCCGGCCGTCATCGGGCGATGACCACGGCTCTCCGTCCGCGCGGCCACCGGGAGAGACGAATCCCACCAGGCCCCGGCTTCCCTGCCGGGGCCGTCACCAGGCAAGATCAGCTGAGCAGTTGACGAACCGGACCGCGCGACCCCATGGACTCGACGGCGCGTCAGGGAGTCCGGGTGTCCGGGAGAACGACGAGGAAGGGGTGGGACGGGCGTGACGGAACCGCTGGAGAAGCGCCTGGAGAAGGCGATGGCCGAACTCCGGGCCGCCCAGGAGGCGGTCGCGCGCACCGAGCGCGAACTGCGGCAGGCCTCGTTCGCCGTGCTCTCCTCCGACCGCGCGGTCCGTGCCACCGTCGGCCCCCAGGGCGAGCTGACCGGGATCGAGTTCCTGGAGAACAAGTACCGCGACATGTCCCCCCAGGAGCTGGCCGCCAGCGTCCTGGAGGCCGCGGGCGCGGCACGCCTGAAGATGAACCGGCACGTGATGAAGGCCATGGCTCCCTTCACCGAGCCCAGCTCCGAGGTGCCGGAACTCAAGGGCTTCGAGCTGGACTGGGAGCGCGTCTTCGGCCCCGCCGTGCTGCGTGAGGACGACGAGGACACGGCACGCGACGGCCGGGCCGCCCCCGCCTGGCGGGACGCCCTCGGCGACGACGGGGAGGACTGACGGTGGGAGAGCGGTACTACGTCGACCCGCAGCGCATCGAGGCCCTGGCCGGGCAGTTGGAGGAGATCGGCCAGCTGGCCAGGGACGTGACCGAGGAGTTCCTCGACGAACTCGCCCCCACGGTCCGGTGGCCGGGAACCTCGGGCGAGTTCGCCGAGAAGGCCAGGCCGCAGGAGCAGAAGGAGCGGCAGACCACCAAGGAGACCATGATGGCCATCCGTGACGCGCTGGTGGGGATCACCGACGCCACGGTGAGCCAGGTCCGGATGATGAAGGACACCCGCGACCGCCACCTCGAGGACATCGAGCGCAGCAACAACCGGATCGACACCCACGGGCTGAACGGCGACGGCGGCTCGTCCGGGCATGGCCGCCGCTGACCCGCGCTCCGCAGGCCGCTCCCGCACCACGCCGGGAGCGGCCGCCCCGGCCTGCCCGCGCGTCCTCCAGGACGGCGCCCGGTGAGCATCCAGCCGTCGCCCGAGGTCAACGCGATGATCTTCATCCTCACCGGGGAGAGACTCATCGACGCCGACGAGGACCTCGCCTACGAGAGCCGCCGGCCCTACTCCGGGCTGGGCCGCAAGGTCGACCGGCTCTCCTCGCTGATCGACAAGTCGGTCCACGACATCGCCGAGTCGATGCCGGACGACCTGTCCAAGTCGTACGCGAAGGCGATGGGCATGCTCATCGACGACGGCGGCAAGAACTACCTGCGCGAGTTCGCCGGACAGCTCGACAAGATCGCCGAGGGCCGGCGCAAGACCTCCATGGACATCATGGAGTCCAAGTGGCAGGTGATCGCCGAGGTCATCCGGTTGCTCATCGAGATCGCCATCTACCTGGCGATGTCCTTCTTCACCGGCGGCGCCACGGCCAGCCAGATCATGATGGCCAAGCTGCGCAGCCGCTTCATGATCCTCACCACGCTCAGCCACCTCCTCCAGCGGCTGCACCTCGCGCCCTCGCTGACCGAGGCGTTCGCCGAGGCGTTCACGACCTTCGCGGTGCGGCTGGCGATGATGAACTTCGCCCCGAAGGGCCGCCGTCCCGACGGCTTCGACTGGAACGACATCCTCAAGTCCGCCGCGTTCGGCGCCGCGGCGGGCTTCTTCACCAGCGTCTTCGACGACTTCGCGAAGAAGATCGTCAAGGGCTACGACAGCAACTTCCTGAAGGACGGGCCGGACCTCGGTTTCAAGAACAACCCGAACTTCCACCACACCCCGAAGCCCGAATTCAGGAACAACGGCCCGGGCCCCACCCCGAAGCCCGACCCCACCCCGAACCCGGGCGGCCCCGGCAACCGGCCCGAGCCCACCCCGTACGGGAACGGCCCCGGTCCCGGGAACAACACCCCGATCACCTTCCGGAACGACCCGCTGTCGTTCCGCAACAACCCCACCCTGTGGCGGAACAACCGGATCCTGCGGCACAACGCCGACCGGCCGGGGGCGATCGCCGGACACTACGGCCTCAAGGGCACCGCCGACTTCATCGCCGCCGGCGCCGGCGAGAGCGTCGGGGAAATCCTCATCAAGGGCGCCTTCGACGGCGACTGGTCCACCAACTGGACCACGTTCGTCGGCGCGGGCCTCAGCAGCCAGGTCGAGGCCACGCTCAGCGGCGCCGCCCTGAACAGCGGTGCCGAACTGCGGCACGCCATCGACAAGTTGCGCAACCAGCCGCCGCCCACCGTCTCCGCCGGCGGCAGCGACGCCGGCCGCGGCCGGGACACCGGTGACGGCTCGCGCTCCGGCGGTGCCGACGGGCCCTCCCGCCCCGACACCACGGGCGGCGACGGCACCGCACCCGTCCCGAGCACCGGGCAGGGCGACGTCACCGGCAGCCAGTCGCCGCCGCCGTACACCGCGGAGAACCCGCCGCTGTACACCGCGGAGAACCCGCCGCCTTACACGACGTCGGACCCGCCGCCGTACTCCCCGGGCCCGCTGCCCGTGACCGCCGCCGAGAACGGGCTGTGGCAGCAGGTCCACAACGGCCCCGCGGAGGTGCGCGAGCAGGCCCTGCGCGACCTCGCCGTCCTGCGCGGCTCCCAGCCGCCCGGCGGCACCGAGATCGGCGTCCGCGACGGCCTGCACGGCAACCTGTCCACCCGGCCCGAGGTCCGGGTGGTCGCGGACGGGAACGGCCCCGCCGTCGAGATCGACGCCGACGCGGTCCGCCGCGCCCTCGACGGCCTCGGCGTCCCGGTCACGGTGGAGACCCCGCTCACCCAGGGAACCGGCGGGCCCGCCGACTCCGACGGCCCGGGGACCTCGGCCGGGCCCGGCATCGGCGTGGGTACGGGCACGGGCTTCGGGACCGGCTCCGGGGTCGGCACGGGCAGTGGTGTGGGCACGGGCACCGGTGTCGCCACCGGGACGGGCACCGGGACCGGTACCGGGACGGGCGCCGGCACCAACTCCGGAACGAGCACGGGCACCGGCACCGGCACCAACTCCGGAACGGGTACCGGCTCCGGTGGCCGGGCGGGCGGCGTCCCCACCACGGGAGGCAACCCGGCCACCTCCGGCCCGCAGGCCCAGGGCACTCGTGCCCCGGACGGCACGGCCTCGACGGAGGGCCCGCAGGGCCCGGCGGACGGAGCCGACCCGCAGACCACCGACCCTGCGCGGACCACGTCCTCGACGGAGGGCACGTCCTCGCCGGAGGTGACGTCCCCCACGGGATCCACGTCCGCTCCCGGGGCCGGCGCACCGTCGACGACCACCGGTTCGCCGGAGGCCGACCCGTCGTCCGGGACCGACTCCCCGCCGGGCACCGACGACCTCACCGCCGCTCCGCCGCGGGTCGGCACCAGCGGCTCGTACGCGGGCACGGGCACCGGCACGAACGCGGACACGGGCACCGGCACGGACACGGATGCGGAGACCGGCACCGGCACGGACGCGGAGACCGACCTCGGCCAGGTCCCCGACGTACCCGGCGTGAGCGGTGACGCGAAGGGCGGCCCCGCCCCGGCCGGCGATGCCGCACCCACGAAGGCGTCCCCGCTGACGGTCGTGGTCTCGCAGACGCCGCCGCCGGGGGAGGGGTCGCCGCGGGCGGCCGAGCTGCTGGACGAGGCCGGGACGGACCGGGCCGTGGTGCTGGGCCCCGCGGTCACGCCGGACGGTGCGGGGCGCCCGGTGCGCGCCGCCGTGGAGCTGACCCGCGAGGGGCCTGGCGCCCCGGTCCGGGTCCGTCCGCTCGCCGGCCCCCCGTCCACCACGCCGGACGGCACCACGACCACCCCGGATGCCACGTCCGCCCAGGACGGCACCGACGCCCCGGTCACCACGGACTCCGCCGACTTCGCGTTCCCCGGCGCCGACGTCCTGCTGCCGCTCGCCGACGCGCTCGGTGTGACCGCCGACCCGGCCCCCCGTCCCGTCACCGAGAGCACCGCGGGAGCCGACGGCGACGCCGCCACCGACGCTCCGGTCGCGCCCCCGAAGCTCCTCTCGGGTGCGACACCCGCCGTCGACGTCACCGGAGCCGCCCCGGAGTCCGCGGTCACCACCGCGCCGCCCGCGTCGAAGTTCGCCACCCAGTCCCGCCCCTGGACCGAGACCGCCACGGACCTGTACCTGGAATCCGGCAGCGGGAGCGTCGGCGACGGCAACGCCGTCGGCGACAACGGCTCCACCGACGGCGACACCACGACCGACCGGGACGCCGAGGGGGAGCCGAGCGGCAACGACACGGGAACCGGCGGAAACGTCCCCGGTTCCGGCGACGGGCGCGGGCCCGGGACCGGCACGCCACCGCCTGCTGTCACCACGCCGGACGACCCCACGCGGGACGACTCCGCGCCGGAGCCCCCCGCACCGTCCCCGTCGTCGGGGCGGATCGTCGTGCGGTCCGGGACCCGGAGCGACTCGCGGAGCGACACCGACGACGACACGTCTTCCGGGCGGCCCGCCGGAGAGCCGTCCATCACCACCCTCGACGGTCACAGGGTGCCCGTCGCGCAGCTGCGCCGCTGGGTGTCCGGCACGGCCGTGAAGCCCGAACCGGGCCGTGCCATAAGGACGTTGACCATCTCGCAGAGTCAGGCCGAGGACGACACGGCGCACGGCGCGGCACGCCGCGCGCTGCTCGGCCAGGACACCTTCCGGGGCGTGCGCACCACGTCCACCACCCCGGCCGCCACGTCCACCAGCCCGGCCGTCGCCTCCACGGCTCCGGCCGCCACGTCCGCGGATCCGGCGGCCGCCTCCCCGGCGCCGCCCGACTCCCCCGCGTCCGTCACCGCCCCGGACCCGGCGAGCACGAGCACCGAGGCCCCGCCCGTCCGCCGCACCGTCTTCACCGGCCCGCCGGCCCCGCTCCCCGGCTCGGGCACCGAGAGCGGCGCCGACTACTTGGCGACGCACGGCACCCCCCGCACCGTCACCCTCGGCACCGAGGACGCGGCGCACCCCACCATCGAGGTCAGCGGCGTCCAGCTCGGCGAGGTGCTCAAGTCCTGGGCCCAGGAAGGCGATCAGGAGCGGCCGCTGGTCCTGTTCTCCTGCGAGACCGGACGCCAGCCCGAGGTGGCGGGTCTGCCGGTGGCGCAGCACGTGGCGAACCGGACCGGCCGGGCGGTGTACGCGCCGACCACCGAGGTGGGCACGGCGCGGGACGGCCGGGGAGACGTCCGCGCGGTGCTCACCGAGGGGAAGGACGGGCCGGGACGGTGGCGGCTGTTCACCCCGGAGCCCGGCGGCGCCGACCTGGACGCGCTGGCGCGCGTCGCGGGCCTGCACGCGGGCCCGGAGCCGGCCGACGGCTTCGCGCGGGCCCGCACCCTCCAGCAGATCCGCACCCTGCGGGACGTCCTGGGTCCGGACGCCGAACAACGCCCGGAGAACCACGAGTTGCTCGCCGGGCTCGCCTTCGTGGACGGCCTGCGCTGGCGCAGCCCGGACACCGCGGCCCGCTACGGCGACGGCCGGATGACCCCGGACCTGCTGCGCCGGATGGTCGCCGACCGGCGCGGCGCGACGACCGAAGCCGGCGCCGGTCCGGCGGCGGCCGACCCCACGGCCGGGCAGGACACCGATCCCACGGTCGAGCAGTACACCGCATTCCTGCGCGCGGCGGCCGAGTTGCGTGCCACGGCGGATCCCCGCACCACGCTCGACGTCCTGCTGCCTCCGCCGCCGCCCGAGCTCCCGCCGACCACGCTGGTCTCGCCGGAGGACGTACGCGGGCTGTCCTACGCACCCTCGGCCCAGGTCACCTGGTCGCTGTCCACCGCCCCGCTGTCGCTGTCCGAACTGGGCCTCAGCCCCGAGGACACCGCCGAACTCGCCCGCCGCAGGCCCGACCTGGCACCCGCGTCGAGCCGTCCGGCGACCCTCGCCGAGGACATGACCCTCCTCAGCGAGGAGCGTGCGGACCCCGGAACGTCCGACCTCGTGCACGCGGACGGCAGGACCTTCCGGCAGTTGGACACCCCGGGCGGCGGGAACTGCCTCTTCCGGGCCGTCCTCGACGGCGCGCGCAGCCGCGACGTACCGCCCGCGTGGGCCGCGCTGAACATCGCCGGGCTGCGCGCACTCCTGCGCAACCGCATCACCGGGACCGAACTGGGTGCCGTCGCGGACGACATCGTCCCCGATCCGGTGTTCAGCGTGGTGGACGACCTGCGCATGCGCGCCCTGGCGGGGGTGCGGAACCCGGTCGCGCGGTTCTGGATCACCAACGAGTGGAACGACATCGCCCGGGCGGTCGTCACCGACGGCGACGCGAACCAGTGGCGGCACATCCTCCGGAAGAGCGGCTACCCCGAACTCGCCCAGGTGGCACCGACCCCGGCCGAGGCACGACGGCTCGGCGGGCGCGGGCTGCTCGCCGCGGTCGCCGAACGTCCCGGGCTGTGGTCCACGCCGTTCAGCGATCTGCTCCCGGACGTCCTGGCGCACACCCTCGACCTCGATCTGCGGATCGTCCGGCCCCACCCGACGGTGAAGGGCGGCATCCTCGTCAACGAGCTCCACCCGGGCGGTGCCGACGGTGCCCTGCACCTGGCCTACAACGGCACCGACCACTACGACGCCCTGATCCCGGCCACGGCCCCGGTCACCTCCGGAACGGTCCCGACCACCGACCCGAAGGGCACCACCGACCCGAAGGGCACCACCGACCCGAAGGACACGTCCCTCCCGGACCCGCTCCCGGTTCCGACGGAAGCGTCGGATCAGGCCACGACCACCCCGACCCCGGACGGGTCCGACCCCTTCGGGGAGTGGCTGCGCGGCATGGGCGGGATCACGGACCTCGACGGCACCGCGACGCCCGACAAGGGCGACCCGGTACCGCTGGAGACGCAGCTCGAACGGCACCGCCCGGCCCGCCTGCTGACCGGCGAGGACGCCCGGCCGCCGGGCCCGGCCCCGCGCACGGTCACCTTCGAGGACGGCGGCCGGCTGCCCACGGTCCTGATCAGCCCGGACGCCGATCCGGACGCCGGTCCGGGCACCGAAGGCCCGGACGCCCGCCCGGACGGCACCCCGAAGACCGCGCCGGCCGGCCTCTTCACCGGCCTCGGCGTCGTCACCCTGCGCTCGCCCGAACAGGTGGCCGAGGAGATCCTCGGCAAGCTGCCGAAGAAGCTGCGCGCGCAGTTCGACGAGGCGGAGCTGCTGAGGCTGCTGACCCGGCAGCCCGGGGCCTTCACCGCCCCGCGCGGCGCCCGTCTCGTGGGCCGGGAGAAGTCCGGGGTCGGCCACGAGATGACGATCGAGGCCGTTCCGTACCACCGCTGGGAACGCTTCTCCGACGTCAACGGCGCGACCGTGCGGGTGGACACCATGCGGCGCGGACAGGCCGGTACGGGCGGCGGACGCAGCGTCGGCTTCGGGCGCCGGATCGCCGCCGCGGTCGGCATGGGCCCGCCGCTCAACTGGCTGCTGAAGATCGGCGTCTCGCTGGGCTGGACCCGGCGGACCGACTACGCCCTGGGCACGCAGGCCTACAACCAGACCGAGTACCGGGCCGTGGACGGCTCGCACCTGCACCTGGACGACGTCTATTACCGGGTCCGGGTGGACCGGGTGACCGAGGCGCCGGGGACCGGCGCGGCGGCCGCCCCGCCCGGCCGGCCGCCGCAGGCCGGCACGACGGCCGGCACGACGGCCGGGACGACGGCCGGGACGACGGCCGGGACGACGGCCGGCACGACGGCCGGCACGACGGCCGGCACGACGGCCGGCACGACGGGCGGGACGACGGATGGGACGACGGCCGGTGGGACCGGTCCGTCCGCGCCGGGCCCCCGGTGGCTGCGCAGCCCGGTGCACACCGCGGAGTTCGCCGTGCGGGACGGGCTGAGCTGGCGGCTGCCGGACGACCTCACGGTGCCCTTCAAGGGACCGCGGCGGGCGCCGGAGACGCTCACCTTCCCGGACGGGTACGAGGCCCGGCTCACCGACACCACCGGACTGCACCTGACGGACCCGCCGGAGGAGGTGGCGCTCGCCCTCTCCGGCGCGCGGCCCGGCAGTTCGGCGCACCGGACGCTCGTCTCCTACGTCCGTCCGGGGCGGCTGCTCGGCCTGTTCGGACGGTTCACCGGGCCGGTCAGCGGGCCCGAGCTGACCCGTGGCAGCGGCCAGCACCCGCTGGGGCACCTGGTCGTGGAGCGGTCGGTCGCGCACCGGGCCACCCTGGTCACCGAGTCGGTCAAGGCGGAACTGCGCGACCTGACCCAGACGACGTACCAGAACCAGCGCGGCCACGTCCGCGACACCCGCCTCGGCGTCCAGGTCACGGCCGGACCGAACTACAGCCTCCCCGGCGCGGAGACGGACGTACGCCTCCAGGGCGGCCCGCTGGTCCGCGTCGACCTCGGCACCGGGCGGACCCACCAGCTCGGTGCGGACGCGGCCCGCAAGACCACCGGCCGCGTCCGCAACCACCCGATCGCGCTCTACCGGGTGGAGCGCACCCTGATGGTGCGCAAGGCGGGCGAGCCGCCGTCCGCGGCCCGCCCGGTCCGGGTGGTCAGCCTGGACTGGATCTCCACCCAGGACGCGCGCCGGCTCGCGGGCTGGGACAGCCGTACGCCCGGACGGACGGGCCCGAACCCGCACGCCGAGCCGCCGGTGCCGTGGTACCTCACCCGGGAGGACCCGGTGCACCTGAGCGGCCAGGTCCGTGCCGAGGGCTTCCGCCCCGACCGCCCGCAGGAGCGGGTGCCCGACCCGCGTCAGGAGCAGCCGGCCCCGCGGCAGGACCAGCAGCCCCAGGAGACTCCGCAGCCCCAGGACCAGCAGGCCACCGTCCGGCAGGACCAGGAGACTCCGCAGCCCCAGGACCAGCAACCCAGCGTCCAGCAGGACCAGGCGACCCCGCAGCCCCAGGACCAGCAGCCCACCGTCCGGCAGGACCAGAACGGCCGGGACGAGAACGGCCGGGACGAGAACGGCCGGCCTCTCCCCCCGGACCCCATGCGGGTCTTCGCCGACGCCGTCCTGGACACCCTCCACCGCTCGTACCCGTCGCTGTTCGTCCCGCCGTTCATGCTGCGGCACCCGCGGCTGGCGAAGTTCTGGTACGGCGACGGGCGGATGCGGACCGCGCTGCACAACGACCGCCAGGTGCGCGAGGCGCTGAACCGGCCCAGCCTGGCGCAGAGCCTGGACGACCTGACCACCACCGGCGTGCCGGTCACCCTCACCGAGGACGGCAAGGTGCGCCGCGGCCACCACACGCTGACCCTGCGGGCGCGGCTCACCGACCGGCGGTTCGAGACCACCATGAGCGAACGCTCGCTGCGCAACGCGGTGATCGGCACCGAGGTCTCCGGCCAGGGGCAGCAGGCGTCCACCACCCTCTCCGCCGGTGCGGAGCTGGGCATCTCGCCGCGCGACCACGACAAGGTCCCCGGCGCCGACATGCCGCGCCGTACCGGCAACACGTCCCTCGGCGCCCGCTACGCCAGGACCGACAAGAAGGCCACCCGGAACACGGTCGCGGTCGCCCACGACCATCTGACCTTCCAGAACGGCGCCGACCTCTACAGCTACCGGGTGGAACTGGGCGCATCCTTCGAGGGCCACCGCCGGCCGCGCGGCTGGGCCCGGCTCGTCACGCTCGGCCTGCTCGGTACGGGCCTGTCCGTCAGCAAGGTGGAGGAACGGCCGTTGTTCAGCCGGGGCAGCGAGACCGTGGGCCGGGTGGAGCTGGCCGTGCCGGCGGCGCACGGCTCCGACCGCCACGCCCCCGTCGACCCCCCGCCGGGCGGTCCGGCCCCGGCACCCGCGCCCGTACCGCGGCTGCTCTCCGCCACCGAGGGGGACCAGCTCCTCGACGGCACCCGTCCGCCGCAGAGGGAGGACTCGGCCGACCGGCGGCTCGTCCGCAAGCTGCTGAGCGCCCCGCACGTGGTGCTCAGCACCGAGGGCGGCCGGCAGCGCCAGCAGCTCATGCAGGACACCGCCGACCGTGCCGCGGGCGGCTCCTGGCACGTCAGCGCGCCCGGCGCCCCGGTGCGCACCGCGCTGCGCCGGGCGATGGCCGACCTCCAGGTGGCCGGCCAACTCGGTCAGTACCTGGGGCCGTTCGGTTCCCGGATCACCGGCCTCAACGGCGCGGGACCGTTGCGCACCCACTACCTGAAGGCCGCGATCCGCGGCGAACTGCACCGGCTGCGGGTCAAGAGCGACCCGAAGCCGGCCAGCTTCGAGGCCACGATCGGCAACGAGCACCGCGTCCTGGGCGGCGCGAGCACCGTCTCGCACACCACGGTGGGCGTGCAGGGCGCCTACATGCCGCTCCACCGGGCCCCCACCGAAGAGGACCCGGGCCAGCAGGCGGTGGTCGGCTCGTACTCGAGCGGCCTCCAGTACGCCTGGGGCAAGGGCCGCGGCGTCACGCAGACCCTCACCCGGGGACGCAACACCACCCTCGCCTACGCCGGGCGGATGTACCTGGTGGTCGCCGACGCCGCGGAGACCATCGCGGTGCGCGACCGCTGGACGGCCGCGATGGGCACGGTGGGCACCCGTGCCGGCGCCCGGATCAGCTCCGCGGCCGGGTGGATCTCCGGACGCCTGGGGCGCGGCCTCGCACCACGCCGGGCCGCCGCCGCGCTCCAGCGCGTCCGCGACGCGGTGATGTTCCACCTGCCGATGCAGGACGTCATCGAGGCCGGGCTCGCCCCGGACGGCCTGGGCACCACCACACCGCACAACCTCGGCGGCGGCTACCGGGTGCCCCCCTTCCTGCGCCGCCGCCGCTTCCCCACCCACCCCAGCGGCCAGCTCGACGCCGGCCACGCGGCGCGGCAGCTCATGGAGAGCCTGAAGAAGGCCGGAGTGTCCTCGCACGACCGGGAACAGGTCCTGCAGCACCTCTCCCCGGACTTCCTCCGCGCCCACCTGCACGAGCTGACGACCGACGGGATGACCCTGCCGGTCCACTACCGGACCTGGTCCAGCCCGCACCACCTGCCGGTCGGCGGCAGCCCCGGACAGATCCGGTTCACCCTGACCCCGCTCACCACCACCGTGGACAGGCTGCGCACCGGCTACGAACTGGAGGACTACCGCACCGTCGCCCGCGACGACGCCGACGGCACCTCCCAGGACCGCGGCGCCGACCTCACGCTCAGTGCCGGCCAGCGGGCGGCGGAGAGCGGCGTCTTCATCGCCAACCCCTCGCTCCAGGGCACCGCGGCCAAGCAGCGGTCCAGCACCCGGACCGAGGCCACCGGCAGCACCGCGATGCCGAACATCGCCACCACCCAGGCGCACGCCGAGATCGTCACCACCTACGTCCTCACCGTCACCATGACCGACGCCACCGGTGAACCGCTCGCCCCGCGCGCGACCGCCCCGGTCGGCAGCCTCAACGAGATCCTTCCGGTCAGCCTGCTCACCCCGGACGGCGACGGCACCGACGGCGCGCTCACCGAACAGGACGTGCCGGAACCCGAGCGCGCCGTGCGGATGCTGACCGCCGCCCAGGCCCGCCCGGAGGGCGTCGCGACGTGGCGCACCTCGGCCGCCTCGACCACCGGGGAGGGCACACGGACCGGCACCACCGACGCCGGGATCGGCACCACCGAAAACGGGACCGGCACCGCCGGCACCACCGACACCGGCACCCGCGGCGCCGACCCGGACGTCCTGCCCTTCGACGACCGGATCGGCTCCGGCATCCTCGCCGTGGACGTGCGCGGCGCGGCCGCCGTGCACGACGCCCTGACCCTCGCCACCGCCCGCGCCGACGGCACCGGCGACAGCGACCTCGGCAAGCGGCACACCGGCGACGTCCTGCGCGAACGCGTGCGCATGGCCCGGCTCACGCCGCTCACCGGCCTCGGCACCGCGCCCGCCCGGGCCCAGCAGGAGGCCACCACCCAGGGCGGCCTGACCGCCGGCTTCCGCGAGGCGCTGAGCGCGAACGGCTCGCCGCTGCCCACCCAGGCCTCCGCCCACCTCCTGGGCCAGTCCCACACCGCCGACTCCCGGCTCTACGCGAGGATGCACCGCCGCGGCGCCCGCCTCCTCGCCGTCGAGAACAAGCCGCGCATGGAGGCCATGCAGCGGTCCAAGACCTCCGACGCGCTGGAGGCCGGCATCACCGACAACGTCGAGGGCGCCGTGGGCAGCGCGCCCCTGGCCGGCACCAGCAACGCGGGCGTCACCAACCAGGGCGCCACGGTCCCCTTCGGCGGCACCAACGACGGCACCACGCTCAAGGGGACCACGGACACCACCCTCGGCACCCACCTCAAGGTCGTCACCGACCGCAGCATGCTCTTCGCGCTGCCGGTGAGCTGGCTGGCGGTGGCCGAGGTGGACCACCGCGTCACCGACAGCCGCCCGCTGCGCGCGCTCGGCAAGGCGAAGCGGGGCCCGCGCGCGGCCGAGGCCGAGACCACGGTCCTGGTCTGGCTGCGCGAGGACATCGCCCAGGACTACGGCCTCCTCGACGACACCACGTTCCCCGCCGAGGTCCGCACGGCCTGGGACACCATGGCCAAGGCGGCCGGCGACCTCGCCACCGCCGAGAAGCGCTACTACGACGCCCGGGCACGGGCCCGGGAGACGTGGCTCGACCTGAGCGCCGAACAACAGGCCGCGCTCGGCGACGGCGACCCCGACCTGCAGACCGCGCTGCCGCGGGCCGTGGCCGAGTCACCGGCCGTCGTCGCCTGGCAGGCCGCCCGCGACGAGGCCGACCGGTGGCGGCGGCACACCGACACCGCCGCCGCGGACCACCACCGGCTCCACCTCGCCGCCTCCCGCCTCACCGCCCACCACCAGGGTTCGCCCTCGGTCCCGGTACCGGACCGGCCGCAGGAGTACGCCGGTCCGGGATGGGGGTCCGAGGCGCCGGAGCCGTACACGATCACCGGGGACACCGACTCCGCACCGCGCACCCTCACCTCCCCGGACGGCGCCACGGTGCGCGAGGTGCACGACGTGCCGCACGACGGCGCCTCGTTCTTCCACGCGCTCCTGGCCACCGTCGGGGCCCGCGGCAGGCTGCCCCACCTGCTCGGCACCGACCTCGCCGACCGGTTCGGGCGGGCCCCCGGCGATCCGGCGGTCACCGCCGAGGCCGTCGACGCCGCCCGCGACCGCCTCGCCTGGGCGCTGGGCGACGACGGCAACGAGGACCTGCTCGACGCCCTCGCCCTGGACGTCGCCGACACCTTCACCCAGGACGAACTCGACACCGCGGGAATCACGTTCACCCCCGCGCAACAGGCCGAGTTCGACGCCCTCGGCCGTCTCCCGCTGACCTTCTGGCCCACCCCCGCCCAGCGGATCGCGCTGGCCACCGCCGCCCTCTCCCGCCCGTTCGCGGCCGAACCGCGCCAGGACGGCGCGCAGGGCGCGGACGGCGAACCGGCCCCGCCCGTGCGCCGGGCCGGCGACCACGGCGGTGCCGACCTGCTGCCCGCCCTCGCCGCCCGCGTCCTGGGCACCCCCCTCACCGTGGTGACCGGCGAGGGCCGCGAACAGGTCTTCCTCCCGCACGGCGCCGACCCGGCCGCCGTCGATCCGGTCACCGACCCGGTCCTGTTCACCGCCGACGGCTTCTTCCACGCCGCCCTGCCGCCCGGCACCCCGGCCCCGACCGCCACCGCACTGCCGGCACCGGCGACCGAGGCCGACCCCGGCGCGCGCGGCGACACCTCGACGACCGCCGCCCCGGACACCGCCGCCGCGCGCGCGACGCGGCAGCCGCCGGTCCACCGCAGCCACACCGTGCCGCCCTGGATGCCGCCCGCCGACGCCGACGGCCCGCGCCACCGCCTGTCCCGCGACGGCGTCCTCACCGCACCCGACGGCGCCACCTACACCCAGGGCACCCCCGGCGGCCGCGGCAACGGCTTCTTCGGCGCGCTCGCCACGGCCCTGCGCACCGCCGCCGAGCAGCCCGGACCGTACGGCCCCGAGGTGGCGCGGCTGCGCAACCTCGCCGCCACGCCGCCCGACCGGCTGCTGCACCTGAACGGCCTCCCCGGCGACCCGGCCGAGCGGGACTCCCTGTTCCGGCCCCCGCCCGTGGACGCCCGTCCCGGCGCACCCGGACCCGGCCCGGACGCCCGCGACGCCCACCTGCGCCGTCACCTCACCGAGGCCTCCTGGGGCCCCGAGGCCGACCGCGCGGTGGCCGAGTGGGCCGCCGCCGCGACCGGCACCACCATCACCCTGATCGAGGAGAACGGCACCGCCCACACCTACCCCGGCCCGGCCGGCTCCGACGGCCCGCACCTCCGCCTCCGCCGCCGCGGCGGCGACATCATCCCCCTGACCCTCCGCACCCCGGCCCCCGAACCGACCCGAACGGAAAAGCCCAGCACACCGGACACACCGGACACGTCTGTCACGCAGGCCACGTCGCCCGTGTCCGCAGAGACGGCGGACGTGCCGGTGGTGGACGTGCCGGTCACGGACGGGACGCCCGTGGATGTGCCGGTCACGGACGGGACGCCCGTGGATGTGCCGGTCACGGACGGGACGCCCGTGGATGTGCCGGTCACGGACGGGACGCCCGTGGACGCGCCGGTGGTGGACGTGCCGGTCACGGATGCGGCAACGGCGACCGCGACGCCCTTGGACACTCCGGCCGTCGATTCACCGCCCGTTGACACCACGACGGCCGAAACCGACCTGTCAGTCCCGCCCGCCGTCCAGCCCTTCGCGCCGCTGCCTCCCTCACCGCCCCTGCGGCCCCTGCCGTCCCACCAGGACGCGGCCGAGATCCCGCTGCCCCCGTCGCCAGTGGCCCGGAGCGCCGACACCCCGCCGGAGCCGCCGGCCGAGCAGGAGGAAGCACACGAACTGAGCACGCTCTCCGGTGTCGGCGAGGGCCCGGACACTTCCGCGGACGCGAACGCGGTGCCGGTGCCGCGGTCGTTCCGGATGGGGAACTTCGAGTTCACGAACCTCCACCAGACGGACCGGTACGTCGACAGGGCGATCCGGATCGTCGAGCTGCTCGACGAGCACGCCACGATCAGGAACTACATCGGTGGCCGTCCGGTGCGCATCACGCTGCGTCTGCGGACGACGGAGGCTCCGGCCGACGTGACGGACCGGGGTGCGGACGGCGTCGACATCAATCTGGCGAGTTACTACTTCGAGAAGTACGACACCGGTTACCTCATGGGCATGCTGGCGCATGAGATCGCTCTACATCCGCTGGCCTCGCGGAACGGTCGTATCGCGGAGGAGGAGGACCTGTTCGCGGGGATGCCGCTGACGGTTCCGGGGCTGGAGTCGCTGAGCGAGCCGCGTTTCATGAACACGATCGGTTCGGGCCAGGCGGACCACGTCATGGCGGCGTTCCCGCAGTCGATCCGGCACGGCGTCTACCGCGACGCGGTGGTGGAGATGGCCGGGGTGCTGGAACAGCGCGCGCGGGTGGGCGTCGAGGGGGCCAAGGCCAAGGACGTCACGGACCTGTTCGACACGTACTTGATGGACCTGGCCTCGATCGCGGTGACGAACGACCACCGGGCGCGGGCGATCACGGACCCGTCGTACACGGCGAGGGTCTACAACGCGTACAAGGAGCAGTTGGCGGCGCATCTGCCTGCGGACAGTCGTCTGCGTGCCCTGCTGCCGGCGGACAAGGGCCGGTGGGGTGTGCTGAGGGACTTCGCGCAGCTCGCCACCAGCGTCGGCACGAACAACCGCGGCGACAGCATCCAGCAGTCTCCCGCGCCGACCGGTGAGGCCCGTCCCCGCCTCCCGCAGGGAAGCACCGGTGACCGGCGGGCCGAAGGAAACGAGAACGGGCAGGGCCGGCTGCTGCCGCGGGGCGGGCGGGACGGTCGTCCGCGTTTCGTGGTGCGGTCCGGTTTCGACGCGCGCCGGTTCACGCACGCCGGTGATCCCGTCACCGATCTCACGGTGCGGGTGGCGCTGCGCGGCACGGAGGACCAGCAGACGCGCGTACGGGAACAACTGGGCCCGGGTGTCGAGGAGTTCCTCAACGATCCGGCCTACCGGCTGCCCAACGGTGACCGGTTGCACGTGACGGTGGAGTTCGTCGACCCTTCCGACTCCCCGCACTTGACGGTGGATCTGGTGGGCCGGGACCGGGCGATGGACCAGAACACGTGGTGGGTGGACGCGGCTCCGGTGCAGTTGGTGCACGAGCTGACGCATCAGCTGGGTCTGCGGGACGAGTACCGGGACGCCGATTCCCCGCACCGTCCGCACGTCCTCGGCAGTCTGCTGGGCGACCTGGACGCGGCGCCGGAGGACTCCTCCCTCGCTCCGGCCGGTCTGCGGGACCGCCACCTCGCCCTGCTCGGCGCGCTGATCGGGGACGTGACCCCGGCACCTGAGAAGACCGGCCGGAGCTGGGAGGAGGCCCGGAACGCCGCCGTCGCGGACACGCGTGAGGCGGTGTGGGTGGACCCGGTCTCCCTGCCCGGAGCGGTCGACGACTCCGACGACGCACCCGTCACCGCAGTGTCTGCCCGGATGGTGCGGGGAGAGGGGTTGCTGCCGTTCGGGTCGGGCAACTTCACGTTCACCAACCTGAACTATGACCATGACGCGTACCGGGACAAGGCGGTTCGTGTCATCGAGG
This sequence comes from Streptomyces sp. NPDC031554, assembly GCF_055580685.1. Lineage (NCBI taxonomy): Bacteria > Bacillati > Actinomycetota > Actinomycetes > Kitasatosporales > Streptomycetaceae > Streptomyces > Streptomyces sp. NPDC031554. The sequence continues at coordinate 90,495 of NZ_JBVIKX010000002.1, forward strand.
CGCTGCGCGGCCATGCCGTGATCGGTGATTACGTGGGTGGTCGTCCGGTGCGGATCGTGTTGCACGTGCGGACGACGGAGACGCCGGCGGATGTGATCGATCTGGACGTGGCGCGTCAGGATGCGGCGATGCGTGCTCTGGAGGCCGCTGCCGATTCGGGTGACGACGTGGCGGCCGAGGCGGCCCGGGCGGAGCTGGCGGACGCCCTGGTGGTGCGGCCCGCGGCGGAGATGCGCGGGGTCGAGATCAACCTGGCGAGCTACTACTTCGAGAAGTACGACATCGGCTACATCATGGGGATGCTGGCGCACGAGATCGGCCTGCACCCGCTGGCCTCGGCGCGAGACGGTCTGGGCAGGGACGAGGCGGACAACGCGGGGAGGCCGCAGCCGGTGCCGGGTCTGCCGGCGAACCGTGTGATGAACACGACCGGGGCGGGCCAGGCGGACCACGTCATGGCGGCTTCCCCGGAGCGGATGCGGCACCGGATCTACCGCGACGTGGTGGTGGAGATGGCGCGTGTCCTGGCGCAGCAGGCCGCAGACCGCCAGGAGGGTGCGGTCGCGAAGGACGTCACGGACCTGTTCGACACGTATCTGATGGACGTGGCGACGATCGCGGTGACGAACGACCACCGGGCACGAGCCGTCCTGGAACCCGTCAACACGGCCAAGGTCTACAACGCCTACAAGCAGCTGCTCCGCGATCAGTTGGCGGACACCCCCGCGCTTCAGGCGCTCCTGCCCCCCGACAAGGGGTGGCGCGGTGTCGCGGGGAACTTCACGCGACTCGCCACCAGCATCGCGGCCAACAACGTCGGCGACAGTATCCAGCGGCCCGCCCCGGCCTACGAGGCCCGCCCCCGCCTCCCACGGACCGGCCCGACCCCCGCTTCCCAGGGCTCGTCGACTCCCGGTTCGAGGACGAACGGGCACCGTGACAGCCGTCCCCGGTTCGTGGTGCGGTCGGGCTTCGACGTGCGGCGGTTCGCGCACGACGGTGACCCGGTCACCGACCTGACCGTGCGGGTGGCGCTGCGCGGCGCGGAGGACCGGAGCGCGCATGTCGCGGAGCAACTCACGTCGGGTGTCGAGGAGTTCCTGAACGTGGCGGGCCACCGGCTGCCCAACGGTGACCGTCTGCACGTGACGGTGGAGTTCGTCGATCCGTCTGACTCCCCGCACTTGACGGTGGATTTGGTGGGCCGGGACCGGGCGATGGACCAGAACACGTGGTGGGTGGACGCGGCTCCGGTGCAGTTGGTGCACGAGCTGACGCACCAGCTCGGTCTGCGCGACGAGTACCGGGACGCCGACGCCCCGCACCGCCCGCACGTCCTCGGCAGCCTCCTCGGTGACCTGGACGTGGACCCCGAGGACTCCTCGCTCGCCACCGCCGGCCTCCGCGACCGCCACCTCGCCCTGCTCGGCGCGCTGATCGGGGAGGTGACCCCGGCGCCGCGGCAGGACACCGAAGAGGCCGGCCTCAGCTTCGCGGAGGCCCGGAGCGCCGCCGTCCCCGACACGCGCGAGGCGGTCTGGGTCGACCCGGTGTCCCTGCCCCGGCCCGCCGACGACGACGCGACGGTCACCGACGTTCCCGCCCGCATGCCCCAGGACACGGACGCGGTGCCGGCGGTGCCGGAGCCGGCTCTGCGGTCGTTCCGGATGGGGAACTTCGAGTTCACGAACCTCAACCAGACGGACCGGTACGTCGACAGGGCGATCCGGATCGTCGAGTTGTTGGACGAGCACGCCACGATCAGGGACTACGTCGGTGGCCGTCCGGTGCGCATCACGCTGAGGCTGCGCACGACGGAGGCTCCGGCGGACGTGATCGACAGGGGTGACGACGGTGTCGACATCAACCTCGCCAGCTACTACTTCGAGAAGTACGACACCGGTTACCTCATGGGCATGCTGGCCCACGAGATCGGTCTGCATCCGCTGGCCTCGCGGAACAGGCTCATCGCGGAGGAGGAGGACCTGTTCGCGGGGATGCCGCTGACGGTTCCCGGTCTGGAGTCGCTGAGAGAGCCGCGTTTCATGAACACGGAGGGTTCGGGCCAGGCGGATCACGTCATGGCGGCGTTCCCGCAGTCGATCCGGCACGGCATCTACCGGGACGTGATCGTGGAGATGGCCGGGGTGCTGGAACAGCGTGCGCGGGTCGGTGTGGAGGGGGCCAAGGCCAAGGACGTCACGGACCTGTTCGACACCTACCTCATGGACCTCGCCTCCATCGCGGTGACGAACGACCACCGGGCGCGGGCGATCACGGATCCGTCGTACACGGCGAGGTCGTACAACGCCTACAAGGCGCAGTTGGACGCGCACCTGCCGCAGGACAGCCGCCTGCGCGCCCTGCTGCCCGCCGACAAGGGCCGATGGGGCGTACTGAGCGACTTCGCCCAGCTCGCCACCAGCGTCGGCACGAACAACCGCGGCGACAGCATCCAGCGGCCCGCCCCGACCGACGAGGCCCGGCCCCGACTCCCGCGAGGAAGGCAGACCCAGGAAGGCGCGGAGCCGGACGGGCAGGTCCTGACCACAGGTCCGCTGTCGGCCGGTACGCGCGACGGCCGTCCGCGGTTCGTGGTGCGGTCGGGCTTCGACGCCCGCCGGTTCACGCACGACGGTGACCCGGTCACCGACCTCACCGTGCGGGTGGCGATGCGTGGCGCGGACGGGCGGAGCGCCCATGTCTTCGGCCGACTGAGTTCAGGCGTGGAGGAGTTCCTGAACGACCGTGGTTACCGTCTGCCCAGCGGTGACCGTCTGCACGTGACGGTGGAGCTCGTGGACGTCGGTGAGTCGCCGCACCTGACGGTCGACCTGGTGGGTCGCGACGAGGCCATGGACCAGAACACGTGGTGGGTGGACGCCGCTCCGGTGCAGTTGGTGCACGAGCTGACGCACCAGCTCGGTCTGCGCGACGAGTACCGGGACGCGGACTCCCCGCACCGCCCGCACGTCCTCGGCAGCCTCCTCGGTGACCTGGACGCGGACCCCGAGGACTCCTCCCTGGTCGCGGCCGGTCTGCGCGACCGGCACCTCGCCCTGCTCGGCGCATTGATCGGGGACGTGGCCCCGGCGCCTGAGGAGGCCGGCCTCAGCTTCGCGGAGGCCCGGAGCGCCGCCGTCCCCGACACGCGGGAGGCGGTGTGGGTGGACCCGGTCTCCCTGCCTCAGCCCGCCGACGGCGACACCGGTGTCGGTGTTCCCGCCCGGATGACGCGGGGGGAGGGACTGCGTCCGTTCGGGTCGGGCAACTTCACGTTCACCAACCTGAACTATGAGAACGACGCGTACCTGGGCAAGGCGATTCGTGTCATTCAGACGCTGCTCAAGCACTCCATCATCGACGAGTACGTCGCCGGCCGTCCGGTGCGGATCACGTTGCATGTGCGGACGACGGAGACTCCGGCGGATGTGATCGATCTGGATGTGGCGCGTCAGGATGCGGCGATGCGTGCTCTGGAGGCCGCTGCCGATTCGGGCGATGCGGAGGCGGCGGAGGCGGCCCGGGCGGAGCTGGCGGACGCCTTGGTGGTGCGGCCTGCGGCGGAGATGCGCGGGGTCGAGATCAACCTGGCGAGCTACTACTTCGAGAAGTACGACACCGGTTACATCATGGGCATGCTGGCGCACGAGATCGGTCTGCATCCGCTGGCCTCGGCGCGGGACGGTCTGGGCAGGGACGAGGCCGACAACAGGGGAGTGGACCAGCGGGTGCCGGGTCTGCCGGCGAACCGTGTGATGAACACGACCGGGGCGGGTCAGGCGGACCACGTCATGGCGGCTTCCCCGGAGCGGATGCGGCACCGGATCTACCGCGACGTGGTGGTGGAGATGGCGCGGGTGCTGGCGCAGCAGGCCGCGAACGGTGACGAGGGTGCGGTCGCGAAGGACGTCACGGACCTGTTCGACACGTATCTGATGGACGTGGCGACGATCGCGGTGACCAACGACCACCGGGCGAAAGCCGTCCTGGAGCCCTTCAACACGGCGAAGGTCTACAACGCCTACAAGCAGCTGCTGCGCGATCAGCTGGCGGACACCCCCGCCCTCCAGGCGCTCCTGCCCCCCGACAAGGGTGTGTTCGGCGTCGCGGGGAACTTCACACGACTCGCCACCAGCATCGCGACCGACAACACCGGCGACAGCATCCAGCGGCCCGCCCCGGCCTACGAAGCCCGTCCCCGCCTGCCGCAGACCGATCCGGCCCCCGCCCTCCAGGGCCCCTCGCTTCCCGGACCGAGGACGACCGGGCACCGTGACAGCCGCCCCCGGTTCGTGGTGCGGTCGAGTTTCGACGTCCGGCGGTTCCCCCACCGGGGCGAGACGGTCACCGATCTCACCGTGCGGGTCGCGCTGCGCGGCGCGGAGGACCGGAGCGCGCATGTCGCCGAGCAACTCACCTCGGGAGTTCAGGAGTTCCTGAACGCGGCGGGCCACCGGCTGCCCAACGGCGACCGGTTGCACGTGACGGTGGAGTTCGTCGACCCTTCCGACTCCCCGCACCTGATGGTGGACCTGGTGGGCCGGGACCGGGCGATGGACCAGAACACGTGGTGGGTGGACGCGGCCCCGGTGCAGTTGGTGCACGAGCTGACGCACCAGCTCGGTCTGCGCGACGAGTACCGGGACGCCGACGCCCCGCACCGCCCGCACATCCTCGGCAGTCTGCTGGGCGACCTGGACGCTGACCCCGAGGACTCCTCCCTCGCCCCGGCAGGTCTCCGCGGCCGCCACCTCGCCCTGCTGGGCGCGCTGATCGGGGACGTGCCCCCGGCACCCGAGGAGGCCGGCCTCAGCTTCGCGGAGGCCCGGAGCGCCGCCGTCCCCGACACGCGCGAGGCGCTGTGGGTGGACCCGGTCTCCCTTCCCGCCCCGGCCGAGGGACGGACCGAACCGGGCCCCGTCCCCGGGACCGGCACGGACGTCGACGCGGATGTCGACGCGGATGTCGACGCGGACGTCGACGCGCACGCCGCCGCGGACGCCGGGAACGCGGTGGCCGGCGGCGTGGCGCCCCGGATGCTCGTCCCCTTCAAGTCGGGGAACTTCGAGTTCACCAACCTCAAGCACACGAACGAGAGGTACCGCGACAGGGCGGTCCGCATCATCGAGCTGCTGCGCGGGCACGACACCATCCGCGAGTACGTCGGTGGCCGTCCGGTCCGCATCACCCTGCAGGTGCGCACCACGGAAACGCCCGCCGACGTGATCGACCGCGACGCGGCACGCCTGGACGCCGCCCGGGCCGCCCTGGCGCACGCGATCGACGCGGCCGACACCGATGCGGTCGAGGCCGCCCGGACCGCCCTGGACGCACTGGCCGCCGTCGATCCGGCCGACGCGCTCGGCATCGACATCAACCTCGCCAGCTACTACTTCGAGAAGTACGACATCGGGTACGTGATGGGCATGCTGGCCCACGAGATCGGCCTGCACCCCCTGGCCTCCCGGAACACGGGCCTCCCGGACGAGGAGGCGATGTTCGAGAACTTCCCCCTGCCGGTGCCGGGACTGGAGGGCGTGAACCCGCCCCGCACCATGAGCACGGAGGGCGCCGGCCAGGCCGACCACATCATGGCCGCCTACCAGAGCAGCACCCGGCACCGCGTCTACCGCGAGATCGTCCTGGAGATGGCCAGGACGCTCGCGCGGGACGCCCGCAACGGGGAGGAGAACACGAAGCCCAAGGACGTCACCGACCTGTTCGACTGCTACCTCATGGACCTCGCCTCCATCGCCGTCACCAACGACCACCGGCTGGGCGCGGCCATGGAACCCGGATACACGGCGAAGGTCTACAACGCCTACAAGAAGACGCTCCACGGCCTGCTGGAGAACGACCCCGAGGTCCTGGCCCTCCTGCCCCCGGACAAGGGCATGCTGGGCGTGATCAACGACTTCCGGCGCATCGGCACCTCCGTCTCCATGAACAACCGCGGCGACAGCATCCAGCGGGACGGGACGACAAACTGACCCGCGCAGTGCCACGCTGCCGTCGGAGCCCCGCCTTCCCGTCGGAGCCCGCGCTCCCGCACCCCCGGCCGCCGGGGCGGCGTGCGCCACGCTCCCGTCGGAGCCCCGCCTTCCCGTCGGAGCCCGCGCTCCCGCACCCCCGGCCGCCGGGGCGCACCGGCCGGCACGGACGACGGACATGACCCCTCACCTCGATCACCGGGAGTGACGGCCGGGCGGGTCGCTCCCGAAGACCGTCCCTGCCCGCAGCAGCCGCCCGGCCGTGCCCCGGCCGCCCGGCCCGCGCCCCGGTCCGCCGACGGCAACCCCTTCGAGGCGTCGCCACCCGGAGCGTGGACCCGTTTCCCCGAGGGGGCCGGGACCCCCGGAACCGTTCGCTCCCCTTCGCCGGCCGCCCGGTCCCGGCGCCTCGCGAACGGTCGGTCGGGACCGAGGGCCCACTCCCCACGCCCCTCGAATTCGCTGCTCAGGGCGGTTCGAGAGCCGTCCGTGCGGAGGAACCGGCTCGACCGCACGGGCGTCGGCCGACCCGCCGCGGCGGCGGCACGCGCGCGTCCCGCGGGGCGGCGGGCGCCGGACTGCCACCTCGCGACCGCCTGACGGGTGCGTACCGGACGCCCGGTCGTCCGTGCGCGAAGTATTGACCGCTCACCATCAGGGTCCTACGTTGACGCCGTCTTGAGAGCGCTCTCAGAAAGGTGGATCATGGAATTCCGCAAACACCTTGCCTTACTGTCGGTAGCCGCGGTGGCGGCCTCGGGCCTGTGTGCGACCGTCGGCTCCGGCGTCGCCTCCGCCGCCACCGTCCAGGTGGGCAAGGGCGGTTACAGCGACGTACGACCGCCGGGCAGACAAGGGCCGTCCGACAGCGGCGGACAGGCGGTCAGGCCGAAGGTGACGCCCGCGATGGCGGACAAGCCCGTACCGACCAACGACTGGTGGTCCTCGCTGGTCTTCCAGCGTTTCGCGGGCAACCCGTGGTCCGAGAACATGTACGGCCACCCCCTCACCTACAAGGCGGTCTCCGGCGGCCTGGAGGTCGGCTACCCGACCGCCCACCAGATCGTGGGCGACGGCCGCCAGTACGAGTTCCCGCACAAGGCCGACCTGACTCTGGGCCTCGCGGGCCTGAACTCCCCGGACGCCAGGGCGGACGGCTGGAGCGACTGGACCGTCACCCCCTACTGGAAGGACGGCACGCGCACCCTGCGGACCACCATCGGCCACGGCTCGCCGTACGTCTACGCCGAGGGCACCGGCGGCGCGGCGCAGATCACGGCGGCCGCCCCGCCCACCGTCTTCGCCGACCGCGGGAACGTCCTGGGCGTCACCATCGCCGGCCACGACTACGCGCTGTTCGCCCCGAGCACCAGCGACTGGACCGTCTCCGGCAACGACATCCGCGCCGACCTCGGCGCCGAGGACTACTTCTCCCTCGCGGTCCTGCCCAGCAAGGACGCGCTCGCCGACTACACCCGGTACGCCTTCAGCTTCGTCACCGGCTCCACGACCAGCTGGGAATACCTGGAGGGCGACGGCAAGGTCAAGGCGACCTACTCGCTGACCACCGAGGCGAAGGAGGGCACCGAGACGGGCACCCTCCAGGCGCTCTACCGCCACCAGTGGATGCACACCACCGATGAGTTGACCGACCACACCTACGTCTCGTCGCGCGGTGCGATGAAGGTCCGCGAGGGCACGTCCTTCACGACGGTCCAGGACGTCAACGGCGTGCTGCCCGGCCTGCCGAGCGCCGCCGGAGTCGACAAGGCCAAGCTCAAGGCGTACATCGACGACGTGCTGGCGCAAGGTGATCCGTTCAGCGGCGCGACCGACACCTACTGGACCGGCAAGGCCCTCGGCAAGCTGGCCCAACTCGTCCCGATCGCCGACCAGATCGGCGCCACCGCCGCCCGCGACGAGCTCCTCGCCCTGATCGAGGGACGCATGGAGGAGTGGTTCACCGTCGGCGGCCCCTCCGAGTTCTCCTACGACAAGGACTGGCGCACCCTCATCGGCTACCCGGCCTCCTACGGCAGCGACCTGGAGCTGAACGACCATCACTTCCACTACTCGTACTACGTGATGGCCGCCGCGATCGTGGCGCAGTACGACCCGGGGTGGGCCGCCGACTCCGCGTGGGGCGGCATGGTGAAGGAGCTGATCAAGGACGCCGCCAACCCGGCCAGGGACGACGCCGGATACCCGTTCCTGCGCGGCTTCGACGTCTACGCCGGGCACAGCTGGGCCGCCGGCCACGAGGCCTTCGCCGCCGGCAACAACCAGGAGTCGTCCTCGGAGTCGGTCAACCTCAGCGCGGCGCTGATCATGTGGGGTTCGGCCACCGGTGACAAGGCGCTGCGCGACCAGGGCGTCTACCTGATGACGACCGAGTCGGAGGCGATCGCGCAGTACTGGTTCGACGCCGACCGGCAGGTCTTCCCCGAGGACTTCACCCACGACGTCGTGGGCATGGTCTGGAGCAGCGGCGGCGCTCACTCCACCTGGTGGACCGCCAACCCCGAGGAGATCCACGGCATCAACTTCCTCCCCGTGACCGGCGGTTCGCTGCACCTGGCGCGCGAGAAGGACATGCTGCGCCGCAGCATCGCCGAGATGGAGAAGGCGAACGGCGGTCCGGCCGTCGAGTGGCGGGACATCTTCTGGGAGGCGCAGGCGTTGGCCGACCCGGCCAAGGCCATGGCGGCCTGGAACCAGGGGAACGGCGGCTACGTCCCCGAGGAGGGCGAGACCAGGGCCCACACCTACCACTGGGTCGCCACGATGGACGCCGTCGGCGCACCCGACATGACCGTCACCGCGAACACCCCGACGGCCGTCGCCTTCGACAAGAACGGCACCAAGACCTACGCCGCGCACAACTACGGCGCCGAGGCCTGCTCGGTGACGTTCTCCGACGGCGGCGTCCTCGACGTCCCGGCGAGGTCCACCGCGTCCGGAGCGGGTGACGACACACCGCTGGAGAAGCTCTGCGGAGCGGGCGGCACCACCCCGCCGCCGGACGACGACCGGCCCACCGCGCCCGGCACCCCCGTCGCGAGCGGCGTCACCGACCACGCGGTCACCCTGACCTGGACTCCCGCCCAGGACGACAAGGGCGTCAAGGACTACGACGTCTTCCGCGGCACCACCAAGGCCGCCACCGTCACCGGCACGACGTACACCGACACCGGGCTGACCCCCGGCACCACCTACACCTACAGCGTGAAGGCCCGCGACACCGCGGGCCAGGTCGGCCCGGCCGGCGGCACGGTGACCGTCACCACCACCGGCGACACGCCCCCTCCGTACGTCACGGGCGACACCTTCTACCCGCAGCCGAACGGCCGCCTCAGCACCACGGCCGCCACGGCACCGTCCTCCGCCACCGTTCAGCCGGCGGGCGGCACCAACAACGACGGCACACCGAAGAACCCGCTCGTCCACGAGGTGAAGAACGTGAAGGGCACCCTGAAATCCGGTGCCGCCACGGCCTTCGACCTCAAGGTCGACGCCGGCACCTCCGTCGGCAACGCCCAGCAGGCCCGGGTGTCGTACGACCTGACCGGCGACGGCACGTTCGAACGCGTCGAGACGTTCCGCTACTTCGCCACCGACCCGGTCCCCGGCTGGGAGGCGTACTCCTCGGCCCGCCAGGGCCTGCACTCCGCCACGGGCACCCTGGGCGACCTGAACGGCGGCACCGTCCGCGTCGAGGTCTGGAGCGCCCTGGGCAGCACCCCGTCCACCCTCCAGGTGGGCGCGGGCTCCGTCCTCACCATCCCGTTCACCTGACCGGACCGGCACCCACGAGGAACGGACGAACGACGCACCGAAAGACCCGGCGCCGGGGGACACCCCCTCCCCGGCGCCGGGCCGCCGCGGCCGACGCCGACCGGGCGGTGCCGTCACCCGGGCCGCCTGCCGCGGGCGTTCGCCTCGGCGACGAGGGCGCTCAGCAGCTCGTCCCGGGTGAGCGTCCGCAGCAGGCCGGGATCGGCGTCCCACTCGCGGCCACCACCGAGCGGGCGGACCTGGACGTAGGGGCCCTGATGGCCCATGACGCGTCCGACGCGGTCACGGCCGACGTCGCGGACCGCCTCGCCGACGGCCGGAACCCCGGCGGCGTCCTCCGTCACCCGCCGACGCCCTTCACGATCACGTCCGCGAGCATCAGGGCCACGGGGGCCGAGCACACCCCGAGGTGGACGAGTGCGTACCGCGCCCCGGCCTCGCGGTCGTCCGCCCACGGCGTACGGACGTCCATGGCGGGGAGCTGGATGCCGGCCCGCGAGAGGGCGGCGGCGAGCGCGTCACGGGCTTCGAGGGCCTCGGCGGTCCTGGGGACGCGGGAGGCGTGGGAGTCGTGGGAGGCGTGGGGGATCGGGCGGGTCTGGTCCATGAGGGTCCTCGCGGGTGTCGGTGTCCGTACGGGGTGTGGTTGCGCTGATTCCATGACCTGACCGCATGGGCTGAATTACTCTGCGTGGTCCGGTCGTCACGAGGATGCGGCCGGGTGGGGGCGGCCGGGGTGTGGACGGGGTGGTGCTTCTCCGCCACCCGGAGTCGGTTCCACAGGTTCCACATCGGTCGCACGAACGTCCCGGAGGGAGCGGTATGCCGCAGCGACGCGTCGTCACCGGCCGCAGCCAGGAACCCCGTCAGCGGTTCGCCGAGGAACTGCGGACGCTACGGGCCGGTAGCGGGACGAGCCTGCGGGCGCTCGGTGAACGGCTCGGCTGGGACTGGTCGTTGTTCGGCAAGATGGAGAAGGGCGAGACGCTCGGCAGTCCGGAGGTCGTCCAGGCCCTCGACACGCACTACGGCACGCCGGGGTTGCTGCTCGCGCTGTGGGAGCTGGCCGCGGGGGACCACACGCAGTTCCGCGAGCGGTACCGGCGGTACATGGCCCTGGAGGCCGAGGCGGTGAGCCTGTGGCACTTCGCGGTGAGCGTCCTGCCGGGCCTGCTGCAGACACCGGGGTACGCGCGGGAGGTACTGGCGGCGGGCGGCCTCAAGGGCAAGGAGCTGGAGCAGCAGGTGGAGGCGCGGATGGGGCGGCGGGAGCTGCTGGAGGGGGAGGACGCGCCCCGGTTCCGGACGATCCTCTCCGAGGCGGTCCTGCGGACGGCGTTGCTGGACACCTCCGAGTGGCGGGGGCAGCTGAAGCACCTCGCAGAGGCGGCGGAGCACCGCAACATCGCTGTCCAGGTACTGCCCTTCAGCGCGGGTCCGTACGGACTCGACAGCACCGACGTGTGGTTTCTGCGTCTGCCGCAGCAACGCACGGTGGCCTACACGGAGAACGCGCACCGGGGTGACCTGATCGAGGACGATGCGGCGGTCGAGAAGCTGCAAGCCGCTTACGATGCAGTCCGTGACCTGGCACTGACCCGGGCCGAGTCGCTGAAGTTCATCCGGCGCCTGTTGGAGGAAGTACCGTGCGATCCATCGACCTTGGCAACGTGACGTGGCGCAAGAGTTCCCACAGCAACTCGGACGGCGGCGCATGCCTCGAGCTCTCCCCCGACTTCGCCGCCGTCGCCGTCCCGATACGGGACAGCAAGGTCCCGCACGGCCCGGTGCTCGTGTTCCCGGCCGCCGGCTGGGCCTCCTTCGTCTCGGCCGTCAAGGACGGGCGGCTGAGCGGGTGAACCCGTCATGACCCCGCCCACGCTGGCCGTCGTGAGCGGAGGCCCCGGCACGGGGAAGACCACGCTGGCCCGTGCCCTCGCCCGGGAACTCGGATGCCCTGCCGTCATCCGGGACGAGATCAAACAGGGACTGGTCATGTCCACCCCCGGCTACCGGGGCGGCGGCGACGACCCGCTGAACCGCCCCGCGCTGGAGGCGTTCTTCGGGGTGCTGGAGGTGATGCTCCGGGCCGGGGTGACGACCGTGGCCGAGGCCGCCTACCAGGACCGGCTGTGGCGGCCGCACCTGGAACCGCTCGTGGACCTCGCCCGGATCCGCGTCGTCCGCTGCGTCACGCCCGCCGCGATCGCGCACGACCGCATCGTCCGGCGCGCCGAGGAGGACGCCCACCGGGCCGCGCACGGCGACCGCGACCTGCTCGACAGGATCGCGGCCGGCGAGCACTCGCTGGACTCCTTCGTGCCGATCTCCCTCGACGTCCCCACCCTGACGGTGGACACCTCCGCCGGTCGCGTCCCGAGCGTCCCGGAGATCGCGGCGTTCGTACGGGCGGCCGTACCGGACGGAACCGGCGGCCCCGACTGAGCCGTGTGCGGACGCCCTTGAGTCTCCCGCCACGGGAGACACCAGGATGAGGCGCATGAACGACGCGACGCTCCTCCCGATCGGGGAGGTGGCCCGGCGGACAGGCCTGTCGGTGAAGACGATCCGCTTCTACTCCGACTCCGGAGTGGTCCCGGTAGCCGGCCGCAGCCCCGCCGGCTACCGGCTCTACGACCTCGACGCACTGCTCCGTCTGGACCTCGTACGCACGCTGCGGGAGCTGGGCTTGGGCCTCGCGACCATCCGGCGGGTGCTGGACCGCAAGGTCTCGGTGGCGGAAGTCGCGGCGGTCCACGCCGATGCCGTGGACCTCCGGATCCGGACGTTGCGCCTGCGTCGCAGCGTCCTGCGGGCCGTGGCCGACCACGGTTCCGGTCCCGAGGAGGCCGCTCTCATGCACAAGCTCACCCGGCTGACCACAGCCGAACGCCGACGCCTGGTCGACGAGTTCATCGCCACCACTTTCGGTGCGGAGCACACCCGACTCGATCTGGCGGCCATGGTGCGCGTGGCCGCTCCCCACCTCCCCGACGACCCCTCTCCCGCGCAGGTCCGCGCGTGGGCGGAACTCAACGAACTCATCGGCGACGAGGACTTCCGCGACCGCATGCGCAGGACCGCCGAGCGCCAGGCGGACCCGGCCGAATCCGGTATCGACGACGGGTTGCCGGAGCCCGTGCGCGAGCGGATCACCACGGCGAAGCAAGCGGGCATCGACCCGACGGGCCCTGAGGCCGGACCGGTCGTCGAGAGCGTCGTCCGGCTGTTCGCGCAGGCGTACCCGCACATCCCGGACGCGGAGGTGACGGCCCGGTTGATCGAACAACTCGAGGTGGCCGGCGATCCGCTCGTGGAGCGGTACTGGCGACTGGTGTGGGTCGTCAACGGCTGGCAGGTCGTACCCGGCCTGCTCCCGGACGCCTCCTGGCTGCTCCAGGCGTTGCGCGGGAACCGCACCCCGTGACCGGGCACGGCTGCGAGGTCACGGGTTCCCGTAGTCCTCCATGAGGTCGTCGATGAGGGAGAGCAGGGCATCGATCCGGTGCCGGTCCTCGCGTCGGTCGTGCAGGGCTTGGTGGACCTTTCGGAGGCGGGTCAGGGCGGCCGGGTTCCGGTCCTTCACCTCGTAGAGCAGGGGGGTGGTGACGAGGTCCAGGCATGCGGTGAACAGCAGTCGGGTGGCGGGGGAGGGCGGCGTCGGGTCGGGGGCGGCGAAGCCGGTGGTCAGGTACCGGGCGGGGTCGGTGAGGCTCCAGCCGACGACGGTGTCGTGCTGGACGAGGAGCGCGACGTCGGGGGCGATGCCGATGCGGGCGTCCAGTGGTTCGTCGAGGACGTCGAGGTCGCGCAGGCAGGTGAGCACGGTGTCTCCGGGGGCGCGGCAGAGCTCCGTGGTCACCTCGAGGCGGAAGTCCCGGACCTCGTCCGCGCGAAGGCCGCCGGGGCGGACGGCGGGCGTGAGCGGAACACGGGCCGAGTCTTCGGCATCGGCGCCCTGATAGGCGATCTGGAACTCGGCTCCGACCAGTTCCCGGCTCGTCCGGTCGAACCCGAGCTCGTCGGGCGTGTCCCACAACCACGGCTGACTGCCGAAGGCGTCCAGGAGGAACCGTCCGCGTTCCTCGACGTTCACGTACGGCGCGATGCGCACAAGGAAGTCCCGGAAGTCGAGACGTGGGCTGACGTCCAGCGGATCACCCGTCACCGTCGCGGTCCAGTCGCTGTCGAAGGCCACTCGCACGGTCGTCGCCGTCCCCCGCCCGGTCGAGGCTCCGCTCACGCTCACCCCTCCGGTAGATCACTGACGTAGTCCTGCAACTGAGGAGGAAGACCGGCGAGGGGGATCTCGCGCAACGGGAAAAGAGTGTCGAGGCCGACGTGGCCGGTGGAGGTGAGGTCGACGAGGGCGTGCGACTCGGCTTCCAGGGAGGCGTTCCTCCCTTCGGAGGCAACAGCCACCGCCGGCGGTGTCACCGGGGCCGATGCCTGAGCCGGTGCGTAAGCGCCCAGGCGGTCTGTCCCCCGTGGGAGCTACGCCCGAGTTGGCTCTGCGTGGTGACGACTGCGACCCGCACTCTCCGTAGCCTTCCACCTGGCCGCAGCGCTCGCGCCGGGCCGATGGCGAAGAGATACGACAACTTCACATGATCACTTCCATTCCTGTCCCCCATAGGTGAATGACCATGACGCAGGTGGCCAAGAGAGTTCTCGTCGCAACGGTGGCCGCTGCCGGTCTGACGTTCGCGATGCCGACCACCCCCGAACCCAGACCGGCAACGTCGTAGTACCCGGCGGTGAAGAGGTTCACGACGACGGCCGCAGACATCCCGCCGCCGACCAGGACGCCCCGGCCGGCTCGCGGGCCGCTTCGCCGACCTGCCTGCCTGCCGTCGGCGTCGTCGATCGCACGGCGGAAGTCACCGGCCGCAGGGGTCGGAACAGGCATGTCTCGCCTTTCCTGACGGAGCTCTCCCGGTACTTTCTGCGGGTCGGGCTGCAGGTCGGGGCGGTCGGGGATCACCCTGTACTCGTGCACGACCCCGGCGACGCGGAGGGAGGATCGTTCCCGGAACCTCAGAACTCGTGCACCACCACCCAGTAGTCGTATTCCTCGACCGAAGCGGCACACAGGTGGCGGCCGTCGACCGAAACCGCGACGAACTCCGGTGAGCCCGTCGCTGCGGAAACGCGGAAAGGGAGGTTCTTGCCGGCCGGGTCCCTGACACGAATCCAGCCAACCTCGCTCCCTCCCGGCATGGGCGAGAGGACGAGGAACTCGCCGTTCTGCGTGTGCAGTGGAGCTTGTGCGGCGTGGTGATGCCACGCCTGGTCCAGTTCGTCGGCGGCGTGCGGGGCGGTGGCGGGGATCGCGGCGACCGGCTCGACCTCGAATCCGTTGACCGCGTGGAGGGCGGCGATCACGGGTGGGCCACCATGCGCCGCCCCTCCCGTCACCTCGAGGCCGCAGCGCTCGAGCAGCCGTACGGCTGCTTCTCGGTCGGTCGTCACCACTTCCCGTAGTCCTCGACGTAGGTGGCGATCAGTTCGAGCAGGGCGCCGGCCCGGTGCCGGTCCTCGCGCTGCTCGCGCAGGGCCTTGTCGGCGGCCTGGAGGCGGGCCAGTGCCGCCGGTTCGCCGTCCACCAAGTCGTCGACCACCGGCGTGGTGATCAGGTCCAGGCATTCGGTGAACAGGCGGCGGGTGGTGGGGGAGGGCGGGTCGGGGTCGGGGTCGGCGTACGTCGTGGTCAGATGGCGGACGGGGTCGGTGAGGCTCCAGCCGACGACGGTGCCGTGCTGGACGAGGAGCGCCACGTCGGGGGCGATGCCGACGCGGGCGTCCAGCGGTTCGTCGAGGACGTCGAGATCGCGCAGACAGGTCAGCACGGTGTCCCCGGGGGCGCGGCACAGCACCGTGCACCTCTCATGGCGGAAGTCCCGGACCTCATCGGCGCGGAGCCCGCCCGCGCGTACCGCGGGCGTCAGGGGAAGGCGGGCGACCTCCTCGGCGGAGGCGGACTCCTCCGGCCAGTGGAATTCCGCTCCGACCAGCTCTCGGCCGGTCTTGTCGAACCGGAGGACGTCAGGCGCGTCCCACAGCCACTCCTGGCTGCCGAGGGTGTCCGCGAGGAAACGCTCCCGCTCCGCCGCATCCACGTAGCGCGCAACGTCCACGGAGGCGCTGCCGGTGAAGCGGGGGGAGATGCGCAGCGGGCTGTCCGTCACCGTTGCGCGCCAGTCGCCGTCAAAGGCCAGTCGCACGGTCGTCGCCGTCCCCCGCCCGGTCGAGGCTTCGCTCACGCTCACCCCTCCAGTAGATCACCGACGTAGTCCTGCAACTGAGGAGGAAGGCCGGCGAGGGGGATCTCGCGCAACGGGAAAAGAGTGTCGAGGCCGACGTGCCCGGTGGAGGCGAGCTCGACGAGGGCGTGCAACTCGGCTTCCAGGGCGGCACTCGCCTCTTCGGAGACGGCAGTCGCCGCCAGCAGTGTCGCCAGGGCCGATGCCTGGGCGGGTGCGTAAGCGCCCAGGTGGTCGGTCACTTCGTCGGCTGCGCGCTCGCGTACGTGCGGATCGCCTTCCAGGAGCATGCGGGCGATTTCGATGAATTCACGGGACTTCAATGCGGAACACCCGTCGTCATGGGCACGGAAGCAGAAATCAGGCCGGCCATCGGTGAAGGTCAGTCGCATCGTCATGGCCGGCTCGTCCGATCAGCGCCGACGTACACTCGGGTCGAGACACTTTCACCGTCCGGTCCGGTCGGCTTCTCGGCGACGGAACGCCGCCCAGACCGCATTTACGGCTGTCTGGGGTTTGGCGTCGTCGAGATCGCCGGGTTCTGCTAGGTCGGGGGCGACCGAGTAGTCCTCGAGGATCATGAACACCTGGTCGAAGAGATCACCGAGGGCCCCCTGGATCCTTTCCCCGTTCGCCTGGGAAGCGCGCCGGTCCTTCCACCGGCCGTGCGCGAAGTCCGGTGCGTCGCACGTTCCGTCGGTGAATGCGTCCAGCAACGCCAGTTGCCGTGCTGCCGCACTCGCCGAGGTGACGTCATCAAGGCGTGACCAGGCCTTGATGCGAGGCGGGTGAGCGGCGGTCACGGACGCCGTCGCCGCATCGATCTGTGCGTCCCCGGGTGCTGGGGCCGACGATTTCTCATTCACCACAGAAACCCTTGGTGCTGTCTACTGGAACAGGAAGCGGTCGTGTACCGAGAAGTGGGGAGCCACCTGAATCACCATCGTCCCCGCGCACTCGCCCGTGTGGAAATCAATCGAAATGTGCTTGGTTGATTGCTCCGACGTGACAGAAAGGCGTGTAGCGCCTTCACGGAAAGAATCCAACATCTCGATTCCCTGATCGTTCACCCAGCGGATCCTCACCGACCTCGCCAGAGCATCGTAGGAGAAAGAAATAGATTGGCCGTAAGTATCCTCCAGGGCGAGAACCCGCGTGCCGTTCTCGTCCGAATCCGGCCATTCGCCGATGGCCTCGTAAACCTCTTCGTCGTCCGGGGTGAGGAACTCTCGGTACACGTTCACCTTCATTTTCCGGTGTACGGCGGCCAGTGGTCCAGGCTGCCGTGAATGCTGACATTGGGGCCGCTGCCGCGGAAGATGACTGTGGAAAGTCTATGCCCGCCGTCCGGCAGAATCTGCCATGTGCTCTCCACGCCAAGGGCTCCGTGGGGGCCGTGGAGGACGGATTCGGTCACACCGAATTCTCCGCTTCCGCCAGGCCACTCCTTGGTGAATGTGCGCCCGAACGGCTGTTGGGACGCCTGTGACAGATGGTCGGTGACGTACCGTCGCATCTCCGGAGTGTCCGGTATGCCGATCCGGTGGAGTTGCAGTTCGTTCTGGAGCGCCCTCGGCGAGTTGTGCGAGTCCGGTTTGATGTCCTTGTTGAACAGGTAGTCGAGCTTCCGGGAATCGATCTCCGCGTTTCCTCCCTTGTCCTGATAGGGAGAAAGGCCCAAAGGGTCCGCCCAGGTGTGCGGATTATGGACGTATGCGGCCGGGTTGGGTGCGGGAGCGAGGCCGAGCGGATCCGGGGTGAGATAACGAGCTGTGGCGGGGTCGTAGTGCCGGAAGAGGTTGTAGTGGAGGCCGGTCTCCGGGTCGTAGTACTGGCCGGGAAAACGGAGAGGCGTGTAGGTGGTGCTGCTTCGGTTCCAGGCGGTGTTGCCCCAGAGGGTGGACCGGGCGCGCCAGGCGACGTTCCCGTCCTCGGCGACCAGTTCGGTCGGGGTCCCGACGAGGTCCGTGACGATGGCGAAGAAGCGGCGGTCGATCTCCCGCTGCCCCGCCTCGCCGGCGATGACGCGTTCGGTCTGGGCGGCAGGAGCCGAGCCGCGGTGGTCCCAGGTGAGTGCGACGATGTTCGGCAGGTCGTGGGAGGCAGTCGTCTGTTCGCACAGGACCATGCCGTCCCAGGTGAACCGGGTTTCCTCCAGGACGGTCTCACCGTCGTCCGAGAGGCGCTGCTTGGCGATGCGGCGGCCCAGCGGGTCGTAACGGTACTTCCAGAGGGTGCCGTCCGGAGTGACGACCGAGGTGAGGCGGCTCTCGCCGTCCCATGCGTAGCGCCAGGTCTGCGGTTTGCGGGACAGCCGGGTCCGCTGCTTGAGGATCACACGCCCCAGGCGGTCATGTTCGAAGCGGCTGTCGCCGGCACGGGTGATCGTGGTGCCGGTGTACGTGCGAGGGCCGGTTGTCCCGTGACTCGGATGGGTGGAGGGCCAGGAGGCTTCGGTCTGGTTGCCGGCCAGGTCGTAGGCGTAGCGCTCCGTCCATCCGTGGGCGTTGACGGCGGTGACACGGCCGGCAACGTCGAGCTCGAACGACCGGGTGCCGGACAGCTGATCGGTCACGGAGGTGAGGTGACCGTCGGCACGGTAGGTGTACGTACGGCTGCTCAGGGCCTGTTCACCGGCTGTGAGGTACTGGGCGATGAGCTTGCCGACTTCGTCCCGGACGGATGACAGGGTCATCGTGTCGCCGTAGGAGCGCGACACTTCACGGTCTGCGGCGTCATGGGTGAAGCCGATCTGACGGCCGCTCGCGGTCATCAGATCGAGGCGGCCTGCCCGGTCGTAGGTATACGTCGTGACATGGCCGGTCGGAGTCACGCGTCGAGTCCGGCGACCGAGTGCATCGTGCACGTAGGTGGTGGCGCGGCCGTCGACGAGTTCGGTCTTGAGCAGGCCACGCCGGTCGTACTGGCGGATCAGGTCGCCGTCCGGGCCGGATGCCTGCAAGAGACGTCCCGACGCGTCATAGGCGTAGGTAGTGGTCCTGCCTCCGGCTTCCTTCCTGATCATTCGGCCGAGTCGGTCGTGTTCCAGCTTGAGAACGCCGCCGAGAGCGTCGGTCCGGGACGTCATTTGCCCTGCGGCGTCGAGGTGGTAACTGAGGGTTCGGCCGTCGAAGTCGGTTTCCGACACGAGGCGGTTCGCCGCGTCGTACGCGTATGTCCAGCAGAGTCCCTGGGGGTTGATGACCCGAGTGAGACGCAGGTTGGCGTCGTGCTTGAACTCGTACCGCGAGCCGTCCGGCTGGACGCGGGTGGAGAGGAGGTCGAAGTGGGTGTACTCGAAGCGGGAGACGCCACCGGACGCGTCGGTGTGGGTGAGGCAGTTGCCCTCGCCGTCGTAGGTCCACGACTCCGTGGCGCCGTCGGGACCGGTGCGCCGGGCGAGCTGCCCGTCCACGTGCCACTCCAGGAGGGTGACGCCGCCCGTCGGATCGGTGACCCGGACCGGCCTGCCGAGGCCGTCCCGCTCCGTGCGGGTGACGGCGCCGCCGGGAGCGGTCACCTCCACGGGCAGCCCGGCCGCGTCACACACCACATGTGTCGTGCCGCCGAGGGCGTCGGTGACGGAGGTGAGCCGGCCGGCGTCGTCGTAGGTGTAGCGGGTGGTGGAGCCGACCTGGTCGGTGACCGAGGTGCGGTTGCCGCGTTCGTCGTACGCGTGGACCATGCGGGTGCCGTCCGGCGCGACGACCTCCACCGGCAGGCCGAACGGGCCTCGCGCGGTGCGCAGTTCGCTTCCATCGGGGCGGGTGGCGGAGACGACCCGGCCGGCGTCGTCGTAGGTGAAGGCGGTGGTGAGGCCCAGCGGGTCCGTGCGGGTCAGCAGGTTGCCGCGGGCGTCGTGGCGGAACCGGGTCGTGTGGCCGAGCGGGTCCGTGGTGGCGATCACCCGGGAGTGCCGGTCGACGAGGTGGCGGGTCGCGTGGCCTTCGGCCGTGGTGAGGGTGGTGGTGCGGTGGCCGGTCTCGGGGTCGGGTCCGGTGTAGGCGAGGGTGATCTGGACGTGGCCGGCCTCGCCGCCTTCGGCGACCACGCGGTCGTAGTCGTCGTAGAGGTAGTCGTAGCGGCTGCCGTTGGAGTCGATCCAGGCGATGACGCGGCGGCGGTCGTCGTACAGGAAGGTGGTCGTCGCGCCCGACGGCTTGGTGACGGTGGTCAGGTCGCCGTCCCGGTAGCCGTACGCCATCAGGGGCAGGTCCGCGCCGTCCTCGCCCGCGCCGGCCAGGGACAGGGCGGTGACCAGGCCGTCGGCGGTGGTCAGCGTCACCCGGTGGCCCGCCGAGTGGACCAGGGCCAGCGGCAGGCCGTCCTCGGCGCGGTCGACGGTGACCGTGTGGCCGTTGCGTTCGGTGACGGTCGACAGCCAGGCGGTGCCGTCGCCGCCCGGTTCGGCGCCCGGCGGGGCGGTGAAGCGGAGGACCAGGCCGCTGTCGGGGTCGGTGAGCGTGTAGTCGCCGTCGGGCTCGCGGGCCAGCAGGGTGCGGGCCCGGCCCGATTCCGGCGAGGTGGGCACGCCGGGGACCGGGTGCGGGTACGGGATCAGCAGTCCGTCGGCGGTGACGTGCAGGACGCCGACGGCGTCGACCTGGAGGCGCTCGTCGACGGTGGAGGTCCAGGAGGGGCCCAGGAAGCGGCCGGCCGTGCAGCCGGACTCGGTGCGGCGGGTGAACACCAGCGGCAGGACGCCGGGGACCGTCAGATCGGTCTGCGGCAGGAACATCCGGCCCGAGGCGAGGTCGACGGGGTCGGTGCCGTCCGTGGTGCGTTCCCCGTCGGGCCGGTTGTGGGTGCCGTCCGGGGCGTCGTCGACCAGCCTGCGCAGCCGGGCCGCGTCGGCGGCCTCCTCGGCGACGCGGATGCCCTTCACCGCGGCGCCGCCGCCACCGGTGGCCGCGGTCAGCGCCAGGTCCGGGATGAGCCGGCCGAAGCCCTCGGCCGGGTCCTTCATGAAGTCGCCGATCATCTGCTTGCCGGTGCCGACGGGGTCGTTGGCGGCGACCACCAGACCCGCGGCCAGACTGTTCAGGGACGTGGCGTACTCGGCCGGGTGCGTGATGTTGTACGGGTCCAGCGGGTTCACGCCGCGCACGAAGTTGAGCAGTCCGGCCGTGCCCTTGATGATGCCGCCGCCGACGTGGTCGCCCATGATCTGCAGTTCCTGCAGCCCGTCGCCCAGCTGCTCGGCGTACGACGGCTTCTCCGGGGCCATGTCGCGGGCGGCGCGCACCGCCGTGCGGGCGGTCTCCGCCGCCGAGTTCCGCTGCGTGCGGGCCTCGGCGAGGAGGTCCTGGGCCTCCTTCATCAGCTTCTTGCCGGGGTCGCCGAACGTCGAGGCGGGCTTGGGCGGCAGCGAGGACGGGTCGCGTTTGTCCGCGGGCTGGGCGTTGTAGCGGTCGACGGCGCCGTTGTAGTCGTCGACCTTCTTGCGGTGGGCGTCGGCGGCGTCCTCGGAGGCCTTGACGCCCTCCTTCCACTTGTCGATCGCCGTCTGCGCCTGTCCCTGCGCCCAGGTGACGGTGTCGGCGAACGCGTCCAGCGCGCCGGCCGCCTTCTCGACCGCGTCGGCGGCGCCGTACCACTTGGGCGGCTGGGTGCTCACCGCGGTCCGCAGCGCCTCGGCCGTCTCGCCCTTGAGCCGGGCCGGGTCCATGCCCTTGAGACCGTCGCCGGTGCCGTCGAAGGCCTTCTGGAAGGCGCGGAGTTTCGCGGCGGTGGCGGTGAGCTTGTCGGGGCTGCCGTAGATCAGCTTGGTCTTGTCCTCGGTCTGCCCGAGGTCCATCTCGTCGACCTCGGCGCCCAGCCGGTTGGCCACCGAACGGGACTGCTCGCGCACCCAGTCCGCGCCGGACTCCCAGCCGACGTCGTCCAGCCGGTCGGCGGTCCAGTTGCCCGCGTCCTCGACCCGGTTGCCCACCCACTCGACGCCGTCCTCGACCACGTCCTCGACCGAGTCGGGCGTGATGTCGCTGATGAAGTCGCCGATACCCATGGTCAGTTCCCCCCGGGCTCACCCTGCTGCTGTTCCTGCCGGGCGCGTTCCTCCGGCGACGGGCCGAAGGTGTCGTCCAGCGCCCGGTCGAACTGGTCGTCGGAGATGCCGAGCGCGTCGTTGAGGATCTCCGACTGCTGACCGCCCCGGCCCTCGGTGAGGACGGTGCGGCCGGTGTCCTTCCAGGTCTGCCCCATCTCGTCGCCGGCCTTGTCCCACGACTCGGCACTCCAGTCGGGGTCCAGGTAGTCCGGCGTGAAGACGTCGCCCCAGTCCTGCTGGGCGATCTCCTCCTCACTGGCGTGCGGGTTGCCGCCGAACAGGGAGTTGGCGCCCACCTTGAGCGTGCCCGCCACGTACTGGTCGTGTTCCCACAGGGTGCCCGCCGCCAGCCCGAGCCGGTTCGCCAGCTCACTGGCGTCGTGCACCAGGGCGCGCACTCCCCACTCCCAGCGCTCGCAGAAGTCCTCGAAGTCGACCGAGAGGCCGTGGTGCCCGGCCTCCATCCCGGTCATCGCCAGCTCCGAGAAGCCCTTGCCCGTGATCGACCCGGTGGGGCCGCCGAGGTCGCCGAGCTGGTCGATCGTCGCGCCCACGCCCTGCGTGAACTTCGCGACGGACGCCTTGTCGAGGTTGAGGTCCGTCCCGTCACCGCTCATGACCGCGGCCCCCGTTCCGTCTCAGGTCCCGTCGGACGTCCCGCCGTACCGGCGTCGGCGTCGACGGCCGCCGCGTCCGGGACGATGCCGACGACCGGCGGGAAGAACATCGACCCGTCCTCGGTGGCGATGTCGACGGCGAGACCGGCGGGCTCCTCCAGCGCGGGCACGATCTCGTCGACGATGCGCGCCCCCAGCAGCGCCGCGTACTCCACCGGCCGGTCACCGGGCCCGTGCCGCAGCGCGAACCGGGCCAGGGCCGTCTCGTCGGTGAACCCGCAGATCCACCGCACCCCACCCGAACGCACCGACCACAGACCCCCGTCGGCCACCGGCACCAGGAGCACCGAGCGCCGCATCTCCCCGACCAGGGCGCGGGGGTCGTCCCCGCCCCTTCTCCGCTCGGCGATCCGCTCGGCGAGCGCCGCCCCGGGCTGCTGCACGGTCCCTCCCTGGTCATGGATGCCTGGTGGCACCGTAGAACAGGACGCCCGGTACGGCGGAGTCGGTTCTCGTGAAGGTGCGGAAGGGGCAGGCGGGTCCCGTGAAGGCGCGGAGGGGGTACGCGGGTCCCGTGAAGGCGCGGAGTCGGCACCGGGCCGCCCGGAGCGCCGGGGAGGCCCGTGTCAGTCCAGGCGGGCGCCCGCCCGGGCCAGCCGGGCGTGCCAGGCACGCATCCTGCCCGCGGCTCCCGCGTTCAGCAACTGGTCGACGGCGCCGGTGGGGTTCGCGGAGTCGGTGGAGCCGTCGGGTGCGGAGGTCCGGGGCCGCCGCAGGGCGGCGAGGTCCCGCTCCTGTTCGGCGCTCGGCGCGGGGGACCGGTCGGCGCCGCGTCCGACCAGGTCGTACCGCCGGCCCGCCACGGTCAGGCGGAGGGTCCCGAAGCGGGTGAGGCGTCCGCCCACCTCCCCGGGAGCGGCCTCGAAGACGATCCGCGACGCCCGGTCGTACGCGCGCAGTCCGGCGGGGGCCAGGACGAGCAGGACCGGCTCGCACCGCGATCCCCGCCACAGGCTGCGGCGCCAGTGGACGATCTCGGCGTGCTGTCGCTGCTCACTCACGCGGCACATCATGGCACGCACGTGATGCGGCGGACCGTCGGGCCGCGACGGTCCGCCTCCCTCGCCGACGCCGCCCCGCTGCCCGCCTGCTCGCCTGTCCGTCCGCCCGGCAGCCGGCGGGGACCGGCCGGGACACCGAGCGGCACGCGGCCCGGCCGTCCGCCGTCGGGTCCGGACGGCCGGGCCGCGTGCCCGGGCGGGGCCGCGGTGAGGGCGGCCGGCCCGTCGCGGCGCCGTCGTGGGGGGTGGGGAGCGGCGCCGCCCGCAAGAGCATCGGACGGCCACGGCCCGCCGCGCCATCCGGGACGGGCGTTCACGGATACGTAATCAACCCGCCGCCCCGAGGGCGTGTGCGAGCTGCTGCCGGGAGTGCACGCCGATCTTCTGGAGCGCCCGGGCGACGTGCTGTTCGACGGTGCGCGGGGACAGGTGCAGGGTGGCGGCTATCTCCCGGTTGGACATGCCCGCGGCGGCGAGTTCGGCGACCTCCGCCTCCCGCGGCGAGAGGACGTCGCCGTACCCGGGGCGGCCGGGCGGCCGCCGTTCCCCGGCGGGCTGGTGAAGGCGCAGGTCGGCGCGGGTGCGGGCGGCGTCCCAGGTGGCGCCGAGCGAGTCGAAGACCGTGGCGCGGTCGCTGAGCGCGGCGACGGCGGGGCCGTCGCCCTCCCGGAGGGCGAGGGCGCAGCGGGCGGCCGCCGCCGAGGTGAGCGCCTCGTGGTACGGCCGGGGCAGCGCCCGGTACGCGGCGGCACTCCCCCCGTAGTACGCCGCGGCCTCGGCCGTCCTCCCCGTGTGCTCGGCCAGGACGCCGCGGGTCCAGGCGAGCGCGGCCTCGGCCGACGGCGCGTCACGGCCCTCCAGTCCGGCGGCGAACTCGTCGGTCATCGCGCGCGCGGCGGGCACGTCCCCGGCCCGCAGGGCCGCCTCCACCGCCCAGGGGGCGAGTTCGGCGGCCCAGGCCCACAGCCCCTTGGCCCGCAGCCGCCGCCACGCCGCGGCCGCCTCCGCGGCCGCGCCGGCGACGTCGTCGTGGGCCAGCGCCATCCTGATCAGGGCACCGGACACGGTCGCCGAGATCGGTACCGGGCCGGTGTCGAGGTCGGCCGCTCCGGGCCCGGTCAGGTGGGTGACCGCACCGGCCCACTCGCCGCGGGACAGGGCGAGCAGACCGAGGACCATCCGGGCGTCGGAGGCGAGGTAGGGCATGTCACCGGCCTCGTCGACGAAGGCGCGACACCGGTCGGCGAGCCCGGACCAGCTCCCGGTCGCCCAGTCGAGGACGAGGGCGCAGCCGCGGCCGGTCTGCTCGGCGTAGACGGCGCCGCTGCGCGCCGCCAGCTCCACCCCTTCACGGAGCAGGGCCCGCGACTTCTCGTAGTGGCCGAGCCACACCGCCGCGTCCGCCGCGTTGCACAGCCCGCGGGCGGTCTGCTGCCGGCTGCCGACGATGTCGCTGTCGCGGGGCAGGCGCTCGACGAGTTGCCAGGCGGCCGGGTCGCCGCCGTTGAGCAGGACGCTCACCCGGTTCGCGGCGACGGCGGCCTGGACCACCGGGTCCCCCGACTCCTCCGCGACGGCCACGGCACGCTCGATCCAGACGACGTTCTCGGCGAAGGACGCGTCCGGCCCGTACGGCATCGCGAGCGCCGACATCGCCCGGGCCAGCGGCACCGGCCGGCCCGCCAGCTCGTCCACCGCGCGGGCGAGCTCGTCCCGTCCCTCCATGACCTGGCCCATCTGGTTGCACTGCAGGAGCCCGAGGTCCAGACGGATCTCCCCGCGCACGGCGGGAGGCAGGCCGGCGTCGGCCACGATGTGCCGCAGCACCTCCAGCGTCTGGTCGGAGCGCAGACCCACCACGGCACAGCGCGCCAGCAGCATGGCGAGCCGGGAGCGGACCTGCTCGGGAATCGTGCCGGTCTCCAGCGCCGACTCCAGGAGGCCCACGGCGCGCGACTGCTCGCCGGCGTCCTCGTACTGCTGGGCGGCGCGCTCGACGGCCTGCAGCCGGCCCCGCTCGTCGCCACAGGCACGGCGGTGACCGGCCACGCGCTCCCAGGGGACGGGCTGGCGCCCGGCGAGCAGACGTGCGGCCCGCCGGTGCAGCGCCTCCCGGTCGGGCCCGTCCGCCGCGCCGCGGACGGCTGCGGCGGCGAGCGGTGAGGCGAAACCGTACCGGCCGTCGCCGCACTCCTGGAGCGCGGCGGCCCGCAGGGCGGCGACCAGGGCGTCGTGGCCGTCCCGGCCGGCGAGACCCGCCACGACGGCGAGGTCGCGGGAGGCGGCGGGTTCGTCGAGGACCGCGGCGGCGAACACGATCTGCCGGTGCTCCGCGGGCACGGCGGCGGTGCGCCGCAGCATCAGGGCGGTCAGACGGGGCGGCGCGTCCAGCCGGTCGGGGTCGACGCAGAGCGGCCGGCCGCCGGCGGGGGAGTCGGCGGCCAGCTGGTCGAGCAGGTCGGCGACGACCTGCGCGACGCCGCCGGAGGCGCGGTGCAGGGTGTCGGCCAGGCCGGCCGTGGCGCGGTCCGCCCCCAGGGCGTGGTCGGCCATGCGGCGGACGGCGGCGACGTCCAGCGGTCCGAGGACGTGCCGGACCACGGTGAGGGAGGCGGGGAACTCGGTGCCGGGCCCCAGGACCAGCCCCGGTTCGGCGAGCTCCTCGGGGCGGTGGCTCAGGACGCAGACGAGACGCGCGGGCGGATCGGCGAGGAGGGAGGCCAGGCGCGCGGTCTCGGCGGGCGCCGCGCGGTGCACGTCCTCGACGAGGAGCAGCACGGGGCCGTGGCCGGGGAGCGGCCCGTCGGGGACCGTCCGCAGCACGGTCCCGGTCCGGCCCACCGCGAGCCGGCGCAGCAGGCGGCTCTTGCCGGTTCCCGCGGCGCCCTCGACCAGCAGCAGGAGGGGCCTGCCCGGTCCTTCCGGCGCGAGGGCGGCCGCGATCCGTCTCAGCAGCGCGGCCTCGGCCCCGGCCGCCGGTGCGGCGGTGTCCGGCATGCTTCGTCACCCCGTCTTCACACGCGTCGCCTTGTTGTTTGCGTATCCGTACTCAGTCTGCCCTGATTGCCGTGGGCTTCGGAGGGCGGGCACGGTGGAGCGCGTAAGGCCCGTGGCCGGTGGTACCGGCAGGGCCCGCCACCGACGCGGTCGGCTGCCAGGCAGGAGTCCGGCGTGAGCAACGTGACCTATCCGAGCCCCGGCGGGGTGCTCCCCGGCGTGGAGAGGCCGCCGGAGTCCGTGTGCCTCCGCGAGACGGTGCCTCCCGGCACCGGACACGTCCTGGCGACGGCGGCCCTCGTGGCGTCCGCGCCCGCCGTGCCCTGCCTGCGCCGGCTGGCGAAGGCGCTGGCGCGCAGCCGCCGGCTGCCCGCGGCGGCGGAGGAGGCGCTCTCCGTGATCGTCACCGAGCTGGCGACCAACGTGGTCCTGCACAGCGGCAGCGCCGACCTCGAGGTGATGTTCGTGGCCGGTGACGGCGAGCTGACCGTGGTGGTGCGCGACCACGGGCGGTGGCGGGAGCGCCCCTCGCGGCGCTGCGAGGCGGCCGACATGGGTGCCGACTTCGGCCGCGGGCTGGCCCTGGTCGACGCGTACTCCCTGGAGACGTCCGTGCGGCATTCCGACGAGGGCACGGTGGTGCGGGCCGTCATCGCCCTGTGACGGGGGAGGTGCCGGGCGGTGCCGGGTCATGTCACGTCATGCGGGGGCATGCGGGGTCGTCCGGGCCGTGCGGGGCATCCGGGCCGTGCGGGTCGTCCGGGCCGTGCGGGTCGTCCGGGCCGTGCGGAGTGACCTGCGCGGCGCAGAGCGGTCGCGAGCGGCAGCGGGGCGGCCTTCCGCGGCACCGGCGACGCCCGCGAGGCGCCGGGTGACGCCGGTGGGACGCCGGGTGAAGCCGGTGAGGCGCGCCCCGGCGTGGCCGGGGCGCGCCGGGCCCCCTCGCGCAGGCGGGGGGCGGCGCCGGCCGGCGGGCCGGCGGATCCGGGACGCGGGCGGACGCCGACGGCCGGGCCGCTCCCGAGGGGAGCGGCCCGGCCGCTGTGCGAGAAGCCAGGACCGGTCCGGGCCGAAGTGGCCAGGACCGGTCCGGGCCGCATCAGACCAGGTCGAAGCGGTCCAGGTTGGAGACCTTGACCCAGGCGTCGACGAAGTCCTTGACGAACTTCTCCTTCGCGTCGTCGCTCGCGTAGACCTCCGCCAGCGCGCGCAGCTCGGAGTTCGAGCCGAAGACGAGGTCGGCACGGGTGCCGGCCCACTTGACCTCGCCGGTGGCGGAGTCGCGGCCCTCGAAGGTGCTCTGGTCCTCGGAGGTCGCCGTCCACGTCGTGCCCAGGTCGAGCAGGTTGACGAAGAAGTCGTTGGTCAGGACACCGGGCGTGGTGGTGAAGGCGCCCAGCTGCGACTGCTGGTGGTTCGCGCCCAGCACGCGCAGGCCGCCGACGAGGACGGTCGTCTCGGGGGCGCTCAGCGTCAGCAGGTTGGCCTTGTCGAGCAGCAGGTGCTCGGCCGGCAGGCGGTTGCCCTTGCCGACGTAGTTGCGGAACCCGTCGGCGGTCGGCTCCAGCGCGGCGAAGGACTCCGCGTCGGTGTGCTCATCGGTCGCGTCCACCCGGCCCGGCGTGAACGGCACCTCGACCTCGAAGCCGCCCTCCTTGGCGGCCCGCTCGACCGCGGCGGCACCGCCCAGCACGATCAGGTCGGCCAGCGAGACCTGCTTGCCGTCGGTGCGGCCGGAGTTGAAGGACTCCTGGACGCCCTCCAGGGTGCGCAGCACGAGCGCGAGGCGGTCGGGGTCGTTGGCCTCCCAGCCGCGCTGCGGCTCCAGGCGGATGCGCGCGCCGTTGGCGCCGCCGCGCTTGTCGCTGCCGCGGAACGTCGAGGCCGACGCCCAGGCGGTGGACACCAGCTGCGACACGGTCAGGCCCGAGGCGAGGATCTGCTCCTTCAGAGCGGCGACGTCGTCGGCGTCGACCAGCTCGTAGGTGCGCTCCGGCAGCGGGTCCTGCCACAGCAGGGTCTCCTGCGGGACCTCCGGGCCGAGGTACAGCGACTTCGGGCCCATGTCACGGTGGGTCAGCTTGTACCAGGCGCGGGCGAAGGCGTCCGCGAACTGGTCGGGGTTCTCGTAGAAGCGGCGCGAGATCTGCTCGTAGACCGGGTCGAAGCGCAGCGCCAGGTCGGCGGTGAGCATCTTCGGGAGGTGCTTCTTCGACGGGTCGTGGGCGTCGGGGATGATGGCCTCGGCGTTCTTGGCCACCCACTGCTTGGCGCCGGCCGGGGACTCGGTCAGCTCGTACTCGTACTCGAACAGGTTCTTGAAGAAGCCGTTGCTCCACTGCGTCGGCGTCGCGGTCCAGGTGACCTCGAGGCCGGACGTGATGGTGTCGCCGCCCTTGCCGGTGCCGTAGGTGCTCTTCCAGCCGAGGCCCTGCTCCGCGAGGGGGGCGGCCTCGGGGTCGTCGCCGACGTGGTCGGCGGGGCCCGCGCCGTGGGTCTTGCCGAAGGTGTGGCCGCCGGCGATCAGCGCGACGGTCTCCTCGTCGTTCATGGCCATGCGGCGGAACGTCTCACGGATGTCGCGGGCCGAGGCCAGCGGGTCCGGGTTGCCGTTCGGGCCCTCGGGGTTGACGTAGATGAGGCCCATCTGGACGGCGCCGAGCGGGTTCTCCAGCTCGCGGTCACCGGTGTAGCGCCGGTCGTCGAGCCAGGTGGTCTCGGGACCCCAGTACACGTCCTCCTCGGGCTCCCAGACGTCCTCGCGGCCGCCGGCGAAGCCGAAGGTCTCGAAGCCCATCTGCTCCAGCGCCACGTTGCCGGTGAGGATCATCAGGTCGGCCCAGGAGATGCTCTGGCCGTACTTCTTCTTGACCGGCCACAGCAGTCGGCGGGCCTTGTCCAGGTTGGCGTTGTCCGGCCAGCTGTTGAGCGGGGCGAAGCGCTGCTGGCCGGCGCCGGCGCCGCCGCGGCCGTCGCTGATGCGGTAGGTGCCGGCGCTGTGCCAGGCCATCCGGATCATCAGCGGGCCGTAGTTGCCGAAGTCGGCCGGCCACCAGTCCTGCGAGGTCGTCAGCACCTCGGCGATGTCCTGCTTCACGGCCGCGAGGTCGAGGTTCTTGAACGCCTCGGCGTAGTCGAAATCCTCACCGAGCGGGTTGGCCACGGCCGGGTTCTTGGCGAGGATCTTGAGGTTGAGGCGCTCCGGCCACCACTGGCGGTTTCCGCCGCCCTGGGTCGGGTGCGGGGCACGACCGTGCGCGACGGGGCAGCCGCCGGCCTCCTCCGTCTTCGGTTCCGTGACGATCGCGTCGTGGTTCTCGGTCATTGGGGGGTTCCTTCCGAACTGCGTGGATCAGTGGATCGGGCACAACGGCACAAACGGCATGACGGCGTATCGGTGGATCAGGTGCTCGACGGGGCGCCGGAGCAGTCGGGGCACAGGCCCCAGTAGATGACCTCGGCCTCGTCGACGGAGAAGCCCCGGTGGTCGGAGGCGGTCAGGCAGGGGGCGTGGCCGACCGCGCAGTCGACGTCGGCGATGGCGCCGCAGGAGCGGCACACGAGGTGGTGGTGGTTGTCCCCGACACGGCCCTCGAACCGGGCGGGGCTGCCCGGCGGCTCGAGGCGGCGCAGGAGACCGGCCGCGGTGAGCGCGTGCAGCGCCTCGTACACGGCTTGCAGCGATATGTGACCCACACGCTCGCGGACGCCCGCGGCGATCGCCTCGACCCCGAGGTGGTCGCCCGCGCGCACGGTGTCGAGCAGTGCGACGCGGGCGGCCGTCACCCGCAGGCCGGCGCCACGCAGCTCGTCCGCCGTGGACGGAGTCCCGGATGTGGTCATGGGCACCAACCTACCCCCATAAACACGAACGGTTCAAGAAATGGAATCGATCCAGCTTTGTGTCGCCTCTTGTCGCACCGTGTCGCGCCGCACCGTGTCGTGTCGCACCGTGTCGTGTCGCACCGTGTCGTGTCGCACCGTGTCGTGTCGCACCGTGTCGCGCCGCACCGTGTCGCGCCGCACCGTGTCGCGCTGCGTCGTGTCGTGTCATGGCATGCACGGCACGACGCGGGCGCCGCGACATGCGTGTCGCGGCGTGTACGGGGAGTGACGGTCGGGTGTGTCGTGCGCGGGACGGCCGCGGCGGGCTCCGCGGCTGGTGCAGAAGCGAACGGGTGCCCGGAGCGGGCGGCGCGGCGGTCGCTCGTCCGGGTGGTTCCGCGGAGGGCGGACGGCCCGCTCCTGCTCCCTCGGCCCGGTGCCACCGGCGTGATCCGCCTCAAGTGCGCGGCGCGGAAAGGCGATCGGGGCCGGTGAGCGGGGGTGTTCGCGGAGGCGAAGGCCGTGCCGCGAGGCGGTCGGAAAGCGGCCCGACGGCTTCCGCGGCCGCGGCGGTCCGTGTCGGTGTTGGGCCGAACGGGTGACTTGGCGTAAGAATGGCTGGTGCAGGCAGTGAAAGCGAGTCAGTTCGGGGGGTGCCGGTGAACCGTTACGACGTCACCGATGAACAGTGGGAAGGGCTCGCTCAGGTCGTTCCGTTGCGCGGCCGGGACGCCTGGCCGTCGGCGGTGGGCCACCGGGCGCTGCCGGACGCGGCGACGGAGGCCCGACGGCGCTTCGTCGTCCTGCGGGTCAGCATCTTCGCGGACGCGCGCGAGGTCGCCGAGACCCTGATGGCGGGCATTCCGGTGCTGCTCGATCTGAGCAGCGCGGAGACCGACGTCGCCAAGCGGGTCCTGGACTTCTCCACCGGCGTGGTCTTCGGCCTCGCCAGTGGCATGCACCGGGTGGACCGCAACGTGTTCCTGCTGACCCCGCCGGGCACCGAGGTGAGCGGGCTCATGGAGGACGCGGGAGTGTGAGCGGTGCGCGGGCGCCGGGCCGGGGAGCGTGAGCCGGCCGCGCCCGCCCCGCCGCCCGCCACCGTCCGGGCGTGCGGGCGCGGCCGCGTGCGCCGCGTCGGGGTGGTGGGCGCGGCCTCCCGGCCGGCGGGGGCCGCCGGAGTGACGGTGGTACACCTGGAGCCGTGACAGAACATCTCGACGTGGCGCGGCTGCAGCGCAGACTGGCCGAGTTCGCGGCGGTCCGGAACTGGCAGCCGTACCACACCCCCAAGAACCTCGTCTCCGCGCTCAGCGTGGAGGCCTCGGAACTGGTGGAGATCTTCCAGTGGATGACGCCGGAGGAGTCGGCGCGCGTGATGGACGACCCGGACGACGCGCACCGGGTGACCGACGAGGTCGCCGACGTCCTCGCGTACCTGCTGCAACTGTGCGAGGTGCTCGGTATCGATCCGCTGGCCGCGCTCGACGCGAAGATCGACCGCAACGAGCGGAGGTTCCCGGCGCCCTGACCGTCCCGGCGCCTTGACCGTCCCGGCGCGGGCGGCTGGGTGGACGGGCGGACGGGCGGACGGGGCAGGCGGAGCGGCGGGCGTCCGAGGCGGCCGGCCGAGGTGGGCGTCCGAGGGGAACTCGTTCCTCCGTTATCACTCTTCGTGAGTGTTTCCCTGTTCGACATCAATTTGTTGTCCACAGATTTCGGTCTTCCTCTGGCTTTTCGTCCCATCGCCCTTCACTCTGGGTAGTGACGTGGTGATGCGGTGACGTGGACGTGCGCGGAGCACGTCGGGACAGACGGGGGCGCCCCATGGACGCGGTGCGGCTCATCCTGACGAGTAGCCGGGCTCTCGCGGGCAGTGACGACGGGAGACGGACCCTGACCGAGGTGTGGCAGGCGCAGGCCCTGGCCCAGGCGATCGGCAGTCGCCTCGCGGTCTCGGGCCCGCCCGAACTGCGCGGCGAGGCCCTCGGGTTGACCGAGCTGGCCGGCCGGGGCTGCGGGGTGCTGGACACCCCGGACCTCGACCCCGGCGACCTGCTCGCCGCCCGGCTCACCGAGCTGGACGACGCCCGCGAGACCCTCCTCCGCCTGGGCGACCTGCTCGGCGAGGTCGGCATCGTCCTCGTCGGCGTCGCCAGTTCGGCGGCCGACGAGGGGACGTACTGGCAGTGCATGGAGGCCATCGACGCGGCGGACGAGTCCAGGGACCGGGTCCTGGAGATGCTGCGCAAACTGGCGGCGCGGGAAGGGGCGCTGCGGGAGGGGTGACCCGTCGGCACGCCCGGCCGTCGGTGTGCCCGGCCCCGTCGGCGCGCCCTGCTCCCCGGTCCGTCCGCCGGCCCCGTGTGCCGCCTCGGCCGGGGCGGAGGGTACGGAGGGGGCCGGAGGGTCTGCCGAGGCCGGTGAGGTTCTCGTGCAGGATGGAGGTATGGATCTCCGTATCTTCACCGAGCCCCAGCAGGGCGCCACCTACGACACGCTCCTCACGGTGGCCAAGGCCACCGAAGACCTCGGCTTCGACGCCTTCTTCCGTTCCGACCACTATCTGAAGATGGGCGACGTGGACGGCCTGCCCGGTCCCACCGACGCCTGGATCACCCTCGCGGGCCTCGCCCGGGAGACCCGTCGCATCCGTCTCGGCACGCTCATGACCGCCGCCACCTTCCGACTGCCCGGCGTCCTCGCCATCCAGGTCGCCCAGGTGGACCAGATGTCCGGCGGCCGTGTCGAACTCGGCCTGGGAGCCGGATGGTTCGCCGAGGAGCACGCCGCGTACGGCATCCCGTTCCCGAAGGAGAAGTTCGGCCGCCTGGAGGAGCAGCTGGCGATCGTCACGGGCCTGTGGGCCACGGAAGCCGGCCGGACCTTCGACTTCCAGGGCGAGCACTACCAGCTCAAGGACTCGCCCGCACTGCCCAAGCCCGCCCAGGCCAAGATCCCCGTGCTCATCGGCGGCCACGGGGCGACCCGCACGCCCCGGCTGACCGCCCGCTACGCCGACGAGTTCAACATGCCGTTCAGTTCGGTCGAGGACACCGAGCGGCAGTTCGGCCGGGTCCGGGCCGCCGCCGAGAAGGCGGGGCGCGCACCCGAGGAGATCACCTACTCCAACGCCCTGGTGGTGTGCGTCGGCAAGGACGACCGGGAGGTCGCCCGCCGCGCCGCCGCGATCGGCCGCGAGGTCGACGAGCTCAAGGAGAACGGCCTGGCGGGCACCCCGGCCGAGGTCGTCGAGAAGATCGGCCGCTACGCCGAGGTCGGCGCCACGCGCTTCTACCTCCAGGTCCTCGACCTGCACGACCTGGACCACCTGGAGCTCATCTCCGCCCAGGTCCAGTCGCAGCTGCCGTGACGCTCCAGGTCCAGTCGCAGCTGCCGTGACGCCCCCGGCCCAGTCGCAGCCGCCGTGACGACGCCGCGCGCCTCGCGAGTTCCCGGCGCCGGACGAGGGCCTCACGCGACGCGCACCGCGCGCCGTGGACGCCGCGTGTCCCGCGCCCCGGCCCCTGGGCCCCGGACAACGATGTCCGGCACCCGGAGGGCGGCACCCGGAACGTGACGGCGGACAGGCACCCGCACCCCGCACCCCGGCCTTCCGGGCTCGGACGACGACGTCCGGTGCCCGGAACGCGGCGGCGGTCACTGTGACAGCCCTGTGACCGGAATTATGACCTCCGCCACAGTCGCCGGGACGGCCCCCTGATGGGGTGGCCGGATGCGCAGACCCACCCCCCTCCTCCTGCCGGCCCTCGCCGCCGTGCTGTTGCTCCCGGCGTGCGGAACGCAACGCGCCGACACCCACGGCGGCGGCCCCGGCGCGGACACGGCCTCGTCCGGTGCCCGGGTGACCGACCCGGGCGTCGACGGGGTCCGGATCACCTCGGTGACCGTTCCGTCGCCCTCCCCGTCCCCCCGGCGCAGCCTCTCGGTCAGCGCCGAACGGCTGCCCACCGGCTACGCCCTCGGCATCTCCGCCTCCTACGAGGTCACCAACCGGGGCACCGAGGCGATGACGTACGCGATCCTCGTCGCCTTCACCAACGACGCCGGTGAGGCGATGGGCAACCAGCGGGCGACCGTGCGCGCGGTCGCCCCCGGGAAGACCGTCCGCGGCACCGTCACCCTGGGGGCGGCGACGCCGGGGTTCTCGTCGGTGACGCGGGCCGAGGTCGCCGACGTCACCAAGGTGCCCGTGGCCGAGGCGCCGGCCGACGCGGGCGACTGCCCGCCCTCCGGGATCCGCGTCACCGCCGACCAGGGCGACGCGGCGATGGGCCTGCGCGTGGTGGGCCTGCACCTGGAGAACTGCGGATCGCGCGACTACGCCGTCCACGGCTACCCGTTGCTGGAACTGCTGGACGGCGAGCGCGAGCCGGTCGACGGCGTCGAGATCCTCCGGGGCAGCGGCGAGATCACCACCGGGGCCGGGCCCGACGTGCCGCCCGAGCCCGTCACCCTGAAACCGGGCGAGACGGCGAGGGCGAGCCTGGTGTGGCGCAACACCACCGAGTTCGGTACGCCGGTGAACGTGCCCTACGTCCGGGTCCGGGCGAAGGAGGGCGCCGACCCGGTCATGGTGACGCCCCGACTCGACCTGGGAACCACCGGGAAGCTCGGCGTCCGGCCCTGGGAACGGGCGGCGCGGTAGCGCGGGAAAATCCCGGGTGCCCGTGCGCCGATCTCTGTACGTTGGAGAGGCGCGCAGGCGCATCACCAGCGCTTTCGCTTCTTCCGAACCCTTCCGAGGCGACCACCGTGTTCCTGACGATCACCACCACCGGCACCCCCGAACGCCCCGCCACCGACCTGGGCTTCCTGCTGCACAAGCATCCCGACAACGCGCAGGCGTTCTCCACCTCCTACGGCACGGCGCACGTCCTCTACCCCGAGGCGGACGCCGGGCGCTGCACGGCGGCGCTGCTGCTGGAGGTGGACGCCGTGGCGCTGGTCCGCCGGGGCAAGGGCAAGGGCCGTGGTGGCGCCCCCGACGCGGCGCTCGCCCAGTACGTCAACGACCGCCCGTACGCGGCCTCCTCGCTGCTCGCCGTCGCGCTGAGCGCCGTCTTCTCCAGCGCCATGCGGGGCGTGTGCGCGGCGAAGCCCGAACTCCCCTCGCGGCCGAGGCCGTTGCGCGTCGAGGTGCCCGCGCTGCCCGCGCGCGGCGGCTCCGGCCTCGTCCAGCGCCTCTTCGAGCCGCTCGGCTGGACGGTGACCGCCGAACCGGTCCCGCTCGACGCGGAGTTCCCCGACTGGGGCGACTCGCGGTACGTGCGCCTCGTGCTGGAGTCCGAGACGCTGACCCTCGCCGAGACCCTGCGGCACCTGTACGTCCTGCTGCCCGTCCTCGACGACGCCAAGCACTACTGGGTGTCCCCCGACGAGGTCGACAAGCTGCTGCGCGCCGGGGAGGGCTGGCTGCCCGGCCACCCCGAGCAGAAGCTCATCACCAGCCGGTACCTGTCGCGCCGCTGGTCGCTGACCCGGCAGGCGACGGAACGCCTGGAGCTGGTGCGGCTCGCCGAGACCGACGACACCGCGGTCGAGGAGATCGACAACGCGGTCGGGGCGGAGACGGAGGCCGAGGAGAGGCCGACCCCGCTCGCCGTGCAGCGCCGGGACGCGATCGTCGCCGCGCTGGTCGGGTCCGGCGCCGCCCGGGTCCTCGACCTCGGCTGCGGGCAGGGCCAGTTGGTGCAGGCACTGCTGAAGGACCCGCGGTTCACGGAGATCGTCGGCGTCGACGTGTCGGTGCGCGCCCTGGCCATCGCCTCCCGGCGGCTGAAGCTGGACCGGATGGGGGAGCGGCAGGCCTCCCGCGTGAAGCTGTTCCAGGGCTCGCTCGCCTACACCGACACCCGGCTCAAGGGCTATGACGCGGCCGTGCTCAGCGAGGTCGTCGAGCACCTCGACCTGCCGCGGCTGCCCGCCCTGGAGTACGCGGTGTTCGGCTCGGCCCGCCCCCGCACGGTCCTCGTGACCACCCCGAACGTCGAGTACAACGTCCGCTGGGAGACCCTCCCGGCCGGCCACGTCCGGCACGGCGACCACCGCTTCGAGTGGACCCGCGAGGAGTTCCGCGCCTGGGCCGGCGCGGTCGCCGAACGGCACGGATACGACGTGGGGTTCACCCCCGTCGGGCCGGAGGACCCCGAGGTCGGACCGCCGACCCAGATGGCCGTGTTCACCCTGCGGACCACGAACGAGAAGAACCAGAAGAACCAGAAGAACCAGAAGAGCGAGAAGAGCGAGAAGGAGGCGAAGGCGGCATGACCGACACCCCCGCGACCCCCGCGGCACACGCGACAGGCGCGACAGGCGCGGCGGACGGGCAGGGCCGCGTCCTGCCCGTCACCGACCTCTCCCTCGTCGTGCTGATCGGCGCGTCCGGGTCGGGCAAGTCCACGTTCGCCCGACGGCACTTCAAGCCCACCGAGGTCCTCTCCTCCGACTTCTGCCGCGGCCTGGTCGCCGACGACGAGAACGACCAGAGCGCCTCGCGGGACGCCTTCGACGTCCTGCACCACATCGCGGGCAAGCGCCTCGCGGCGGGCCGGCGCACGGTCGTCGACGCGACCAGCGTGCAGCAGGACTCCCGGCGCCAGTTGATCGAACTGGCCCGGCAGCACGACGTGCTGCCCATCGCGATCGTGCTGGACGTGCCGGAGGAGGTGTGCGCCGAACGCAACGCGGCCCGCTCCGACCGCGCCGACATGCCCCGCCGGGTCATCCAGCGCCACACCCGTGAACTGCGCCGCTCGCTGCGGCACCTGGAGCGCGAGGGCTTCCGCAAGGTGCACGTCCTGCGGGGTGTGGCGGACGTGGAGAACGCCACCGTCGTCACCGA
Organism: Streptomyces sp. NPDC031554; assembly: GCF_055580685.1. NCBI lineage: Bacteria > Bacillati > Actinomycetota > Actinomycetes > Kitasatosporales > Streptomycetaceae > Streptomyces > Streptomyces sp. NPDC031554. The sequence goes on from NZ_JBVIKX010000002.1 coordinate 127,960, forward strand.
GAAGCGCTTCAACGACCTGACCCACCTCACCGGGCCCTTCGACATCATCGGCGACATCCACGGCTGCGCCGCCGAACTGGAGTCGCTGCTGGGCAAGCTGGGCTACGTCGACGGCGTGCACCCGCAGGGCCGCCGGGCCGTCTTCGTCGGCGACCTCGTCGACCGCGGCCCCGACAGCCCCGGCGTGCTGCGCCGCGTGATGGCGATGGTCGGGTCGGGCGACGCGCTGTGCGTGCCCGGCAACCACGAGAACAAGTACGGACGCCACCTGCGCGGCCGCAAGGTCCAGCCCACCCACGGCCTCGCCGAGACCATCGAGCAGATGGAGCGCGAGAGCGAGGAGTTCCGCGCGCAGGTGCGGGAGTTCCTCGACGGGCTCGTCAGCCACTACGTCCTCGACGGCGGCCGGCTGGTGGTGTGCCACGCCGGCCTGCCCGAGAAGTACCACGGCCGCACCTCGGGCCGGGTCCGCTCGCACGCGCTGTACGGCGAGACCACCGGCGAGACCGACGAGTTCGGCCTCCCGGTGCGCTATCCGTGGGCGGAGGACTACCGGGGGCGGGCCGCGGTCGTCTACGGCCACACCCCGGTCCCGGAGGCGAGCTGGCTCAACAACACCATCTGCCTGGACACCGGCGCCGTGTTCGGCGGCAAGCTGACCGCGCTGCGCTGGCCCGAGCGGGAGCTGGTCGACGTACCGGCCGAGCGGGTCTGGTACGAGCCGGTGAAGCCGTTGCGGGCCGAGGCGCCGGGCGGGCACGACGGGCGTCCGCTGGACCTGAAGGACGTGCACGGCCGGCGGGTGGTCGAGACCCGGCACGCCGGGCGGGTGTCCGTGCGCGAGGAGAACGCGGCGGCGGCCCTGGAGGTCATGAGCCGCTTCGCCGTCGACCCGCGCCTGCTGCCGTACCTGCCGCCCACCATGGCGCCGACGGCGACCAGCCGCGTCGAGGGGTACCTGGAGCACCCGGCGGAGGCGTTCGCGCAGTACGCCGAGGACGGGGTGGCGCGGGTGGTGTGCGAGGAGAAGCACATGGGCTCGCGGGCGGTGGTCCTGGTGTGCCGGGACGCGGAGACCGCGCGCCGCCGCTTCGGCGTGGACGGGCCGACGGGCTCGCTCTACACCCGCACCGGCCGCCCGTTCTTCGACGACGGGTCGGTCACCGAGGAGATCCTCGGCAGGGTCCGCACGGCGGTCGGCGAGGCGGGGCTGTGGGACGAACTCGCCACGGACTGGCTGCTGCTGGACGCGGAGCTGATGCCGTGGTCGCTGAAGGCGGCCGGGCTGCTGCGCTCGCAGTACGCGGCCGTCGGTGCCGCGTCCGGCGCCGTCCTCCCCGGCGCCCTGGCCGCCCTGGAGGGCGCGGCCGCCCGCGGGGTCGACGTGCGCGACCTGCTGTCCCGGCAGCGTGGACGGGCCGCGGACGCCGCCGCGTTCACGCGGGCGTACCGCCGCTACTGCTGGACCACGGACGGCCTGGACGGGGTCCGGCTGGCGCCGTTCCAGATCCTCGCCGTCCAGGGGCGCAGCCTCGCCGGCCTGCCCCACGACGGACAACTGGCCCTGCTGGACCGGCTGGTGGAGCACGACGGCACCGGTCTGCTGCAGACGACCCGGCGCCTGTACGTCGACACGGCCGACCCCGAGTCGGTGCGGGCCGGTGTCGACTGGTGGCTGGAGACGACGGAGCGCGGTGGCGAGGGCATGGTCGTCAAACCGCTCGGGGCACTGGTGCGCGGCCCGGCCGGCCGCCTGGTCCAGCCGGGCGTCAAGTGCCGGGGACGCGAGTACCTGCGGATCATCTACGGTCCGGAGTACACCCGCCCCGACAACCTCGCCCGGCTGCGGCAGCGCTTCCTGAACCACAAGCGCTCCCTGGCGGTCCGCGAGTACGCCCTCGGCCTGGAGGCCCTGGACCGGCTGGCGGAGGGCGAGCCCCTGTGGCGCGTGCACGAGGCGGTCTTCGGCGTGCTCGCCCTGGAGTCGGAGCCGGTCGACCCGCGGCTGTGAGGCGCGAGGCGGCGGGCGGCGGTCCTCACCCCCGCCGCCCCTCCCCGTCCCGACCGCCGAGCCGGGCGGGCCGTGGCGGGCCGTGGCAGGGCGCCGGTGCCGGGGCCGGGTGGGGGAGCGTGGTGTCAGCGCACCAGCCGCAGCCGTTCCGCGCACACGCCCACCGTCACCCGCTGCCCCCAGGTCAGTTCCACCGCGTCGCTCTCGACGCCGTCGCCGAAGGCGACCAGCCGTTCCGACTCGACGGTCAGGGTCAGCCGGTCGCCGGCCGTGAGTTCGCCCGCGACCAGGGAGGTGCCGGTGGCCGGGGACGGCCAGGCCTCCCGCACGAACCACAGCAGCCGCTCCTCGCAGGGGCCCGGCGGGCGCGGGCCGTCGTCGCCGCGCTGCCGCCGGACCGAGCTGATCCAGCCGGTGGCCCCCGTGCCGGTGCCGACCAGCACCCCGGAGGAGGCCTGGGCCTCGGCGACACCCCCGTCGCCGCCGAGGCCCAGGCGGTACCGGGCGGTCTGGTGGCCGGCCGCGCCGAGGTAGATCTCGTTCAGGGCCACCAGCCGCTGGGTGTCGTCGGCGACGGCCTCCACCATGGTCAGTTCCTCGACGTCCCCGGTGCCGGCCGCCAGCAGCGCCCGCGCGTCGGCGGGCCGGTGGCGGACCAGGACGCCCGGATTGCGGCCGGGGTCCGTGTCGATGCCCACGACCGGCTGGCCCGCCAGGTACTTGGCGACGTTCGCCACCAGCCCGTCCTGGCCGACCACGACCACCACGTCCTCGGGCGCGAACAGGAAACGGTCCAGGTCCCGCCGTTCCACCCGGCTCTGCCGCCAGGCCAGGGGGATCGCCGCCGTCACCCGGGCCAGCGCGCGCCGGCCGGCGCGGTGGCGCTCGGCGACCTCCTCGATGTCCCGGCCCCGCGAGGAGAGGAAGAAGGCGGCCTGGCCGTGCGTGCCGTGCCGGGCCACCAACTCCTCGTACTCCGTGGTGCGGTGGACCAGCACGGCCCGCGGGGCGAGACTCACCGCGGTGCTCCCAGCCTGGCCAGCAGCCCCGTCAGCACGTCGGGCGAGACGGTCAGGTTGTCGATGTGCGGCAGGTTCTCCGCGAGCCGGGTGCCGGTGAGGGCGTGCAGGGTGGCGACGTCGACGTCCGCGTGCACCCGGAGCCAGGCGGCCTGGGCCTGCGCCCGCGCCTCGCCCACCTCGCGGGCCGCCTCCGCCTCCGCGCGGGCGATCCGCACCGAACGGGTCGCCTCCGCGTCGCCGAGGGCCACGGTACGGGCCGCCTCGGCCTCCGCCAGGCGCACCGACCGGGTCGCCTCCGCCTCGGCGCGCACCTTGTCGGCCGCCGCGTCCTCCTCGGCCTCGCGCCGCGCGTTGGTGCCGCGCTGGTCGACCAACTGCTCCTCGCGCCGGGCCAGTTCGATCCGGCTGGCGAGTTCGTTCTCGGCGATCGCGCGTTCCCGTTCGACGGCCACCGCCCGCCGTTCGTACGTCGCCCGGTCGGCCTCCTGCTGGATCTGCTCGCGCGCCGGGGTGCGCAGTGCCCGCTCCACCTCGGGCTCCGGCCGCAGCGCCACCACGCGCACGGCGACGATCTCGATGCCGGTGGCGGGCAGCCGGGGCTCGGCCGCGAGTCCGGCCGCGACCCGCTCGCGCACCGCCGTCACCCCGTCGACCAGCGCCGCCGACAGCGGCGTGCGGGCGAGCACGTCCAGCGCGTGCTGCTGGGCGGTCTCGGTCAGCAGGGTGCCGAGCTGTTCCAGCGGGGAGCCGCGCCAGGCCCCGGTGTCGGGGTCGATCGAGAAGTCGAGCCGGGCGGCGGCGAGCGCCGGGTCGCCGACCCGGTAGGTCACGGTCGCCTGCACGGCCACGTCCTGGAAGTCGGCCGTACGGGCGTGGAAGGTCATGGCCAGTTCGCGGTCGTCCACCGGGACCTCGGAGAGCGCGGCGCTCAGCGCGCGGAACCAGAAGCTGAGCCCCGGACCGTCGTGCACCAGCGTCCCGGAGCGGTGGTGGCGGATGTGCGCCGTCGGGGCGCCCCGCAGATGGCGCCAGCCCAGGCGCCGGGTGATGTCGGCCACGGGATTCCCCTCGCTCGCCTTGTTCTCGTCATGAAGACGATAAACGGGAGATCCACTTGTCGTCAAGGGGACGAGAACGGGGCGGTGCGGAATCGGGCCGGGTGCGGGTGAAGACGGGTCCCGGTGGTCAGGATGGAGGCATGGGATTCCATGTCGACTCCGAGGCCGGGCGGCTGCGCCGCGTCATCCTGCACCGGCCCGATCTCGAGCTCAAAAGGCTCACCCCCAGCAACAAGGACGCCCTCCTCTTCGACGACGTGCTCTGGGTGCGGCGGGCGCGCGCCGAGCACGACGGCTTCGCGGACGTGCTGCGCGACCGCGGCGTCGAGGTCCACCTCTTCGGCGACCTGCTCACCGAGGCCCTGGAGATCCCGGCGGCCCGAACGCTCGTCCTCGACCGGGTCTTCGACGAGAAGGAGTACGGGGTGCTCGCCACCGACCACCTGCGCGCGGCCTTCGAGAACCTGCCCGCGCCCGCCCTGGCGGAACTCCTCGTCGGCGGCATGACCAAGCGGGAGTTCCTCGACGCGCACCCCGAACCCACCTCCGTGCGCTTCCACGCCATGGAGCTCGACGACTTCCTCCTCGGCCCCCTCCCCAACCACCTCTTCACCCGCGACACCTCCGCCTGGATCTACGACGGGGTCTCCATCAACGCGATGCGCTGGCCGGCCCGGCAGCGCGAGACCGTGCACTTCGAGGCGATCTACCGCCACCACCCCCTCTTCCGCCCCGAGGAGTTCCACCTCTGGTCCGAGGGGCAGGCCGACTACCCCTCCACCATCGAGGGCGGTGACGTCCTCGTCATCGGCAACGGCGCCGTGCTCATCGGCATGAGCGAGCGCACCACGCCCCAGGCCGTCGAGATGCTCGCCCACAAGCTGTTCGCGGCGGGCTCGGCCACCGCGATCGTCGCCCTCGACATGCCGAAGCGGCGCGCGTTCATGCACCTCGACACCGTGATGACGATGGTCGACGGCGACACCTTCACCCAGTACGCCGGCCTCGGCATGCTCCGCTCGTACACCATCGAGCCCGGTGTCGGCGAGAAGGAGCTCAAGGTCACCGACCACCCGCCGGAGCACATGCACCGCGCGATCGCCGCCGCCCTCGGCCTCAGCGAGATCCGCGTCCTCACCGCCACCCAGGACGTGCACGCCGCCGAGCGTGAGCAGTGGGACGACGGCTGCAACGTCCTGGCCGTCGAACCGGGCGTCGTCATCGCCTACGAGCGCAACGCCACCACCAACACCCACCTGCGCAAGCGGGGCGTCGAGGTCATAGAGATCCCGGGCAGCGAGCTGGGACGGGGGAGGGGCGGGCCGCGCTGCATGAGCTGTCCGGTGGAGCGGGGGCCGGTGTAGCCGCCGGCGCGCCGGCCGGTGCGGTGCCGGTGCGCCGCCCGCGGGCTGCCGGTGTGCCGACGGGGGGTGCCGGCCGGTGCGGTGCCGGTGGGGTGCGGGCCGGTGGGGGCGGTGGGGTGACGCGGGGGGCGGGACGGGATGTATATAAATGCCTAACGTCGTATAGACTTCCAAACTCCCGTCGTCGGCACCGTCGACGACCGCGTCAGCGAACCTGCCGCGGAACCTGTTCACCGCACCTCTGGAGCGCCCCCATGGCGACAGTCCCGACCGCCCTCGCCGGCCGCCACCTCCTCAAGGAGCTGGATCTCACCGGGGAGGAGTTCCGCGGGCTGGTCGAGCTGGCCGCCGAGCTGAAGGCCGCCAAGAAGGCCGGGACCGAGACGCGGCACCTCACCGGCCGCAACATCGCCCTGATCTTCGAGAAGACCTCCACGCGCACCCGCTGCGCGTTCGAGGTCGCCGCCGCCGACCAGGGCGCCTCGACCACGTACCTCGACCCGAGCGGCTCGCAGATCGGCCACAAGGAGTCCGTGAAGGACACCGCCCGCGTGCTCGGCCGGATGTACGACGGCATCCAGTACCGCGGCGACAGCCAGGACAAGGTCGAGGAGCTGGCCGCGTACGCCGGCGTGCCCGTCTACAACGGCCTCACCGACGACTGGCACCCCACCCAGATGCTCGCCGACGTGCTCACCATGACCGAGCACACCGACCGGCCGCTGCACGAGATCGCCTTCGCCTACCTCGGCGACGCCCGCTTCAACATGGGCAACTCCTACCTGGTCACCGGTGCCCTGCTCGGCATGGACGTGCGGATCGTCGCGCCCAGGGCCTACTGGCCCGCCCAGGAGGTCGTCGACCGCGCCCGCGAACTGGCCGGCGCCAGCGGCGCGCGCGTCACGCTCACCGAGTCGCTCGCCGACGGCGTGCGCGGCGCCGACTTCGTCGCCACCGACGTGTGGGTCTCCATGGGGGAGCCCAAGGAGGTCTGGGACGAGCGGATCGAGGCCCTCGCCCCGTACGCCGTGACCATGGACGTCCTGCGAGCCACCGGCAACCCGGACGTCAGGTTCCTGCACTGCCTGCCCGCCTTCCACGACCTCGGCACCGAGGTCGGCCGCGAGATCCACGCCCGGCACGGCCTGGACTCGCTGGAGGTGACCGACGAGGTCTTCGAGTCCGCGCACTCCGTCGTCTTCGACGAGGCCGAGAACCGGCTGCACACCATCAAGGCCGTCCTGGTGGCGACCCTGGCCCGGTAGGCGGGACCGCGACGGCGCCGGCCGCGGGTCCGTGGCGACGCCGGCCGCGGGACCGCGACGGCGCCCGCCCGGTGGCGGGTCCGGCTCACGCCGGGCGCGGATGCCCCTGCGGCGGTACGGCGGCCAGCCGGAACCACACCGCCTTGCCGGTCTCCGTCGGCCGGTGACCGCAGGACGAACTGAGCGCGCGGATCAGCAGCAGTCCTCGCCCGTGCTCCTGCCACGGGTCGGGCTCCCGGCCGGTGGCCGGCCGGGTCAGGTCGCCGGGCGGCACCGGGTCGGGGTCGTGCACCTCGACCTGGCAGCCGGTCGGCAGCAGCCGCACCACCAGCTCGATCGGGTCGTCCCCGGCGGTGTGCTCCACGGCGTTCGCCACCAGTTCGGCGGTCAGCAGCTCCGCCGTGTCGCTGTCCGCCCGGTGCTCCAGCTCCGCCAGCGCCGTGCGGACCAGGGCGCGCGCGACCGGCACGGCCGCGGCGGAGTGCGGCAGCGCGACGCGCCAGGACGCGGCTGGGGAGGGGCGTTCGTACAAGGCGAGTCCGTTCGTGGCGCAGGCCCCCGGGTGCGGCACCGGGCGGTCCTGCTCTCGATTCGAGGAATGGTACGGCGGCCCCGGCCCGAGGCCCAGACCGGTGGCCGTACGGGACCGTCCGTGCCGTCGCCGGCCGGCCCACCCGTCACAACGATCCCGGGCGCACCCCTGATCCCGTCGTCACCACCTTGTCGAGAACCGGTGACGCGGGTGACGACAGGGCTCCGGCGCGACGGGGCGTCCGTCACCCACCGGCCCGCCCCTCGCACACCGTCCCGTCCCGCACCGTCGCGGCGCGGGCCGACTCGCCCTATCGCGCACTCCTGACGACAGTCACGTACAGGTGATAACTTCGAAGGTGACCACGCGTCGAGGAGGCCGCCCTCATGAGTCCCTTCACCGGCTCCGCCGCCCGCACCTCCGACTGGCACCACCTGCGCGTCACCCGTGCCGACGGCGTCGCCACCGTCACCCTCGCCCGCCCCGAGAAGCTCAACGCGCTCACCTTCGGCGCCTACGCCGACCTGCGCGACCTGCTCGCCGAACTGTCCAGGGAGCGCTCCGTGCGCGCCCTGGTGCTGGCCGGCGAGGGGCGCGGCTTCTGCTCCGGCGGAGACGTCGAGGAGATCATCGGCGCCACCCTCGCCCTGGACACCGCCCAGCTGCTCGACTTCAACCGGATGACCGGCCAGGTCGTCCGGGCGGTGCGGGAATGCCCGTTCCCGGTGATCGCCGCCGTGCACGGGGTGGCCGCCGGAGCGGGTGCGGTGCTGGCCCTGGCCGCGGACTTCCGCGTCGCCGACCCCAGCGCCCGCTTCGCGTTCCTCTTCACCCGCGTCGGCCTCTCCGGCGGCGACATGGGCGCCGCCTACCTCCTGCCCCGCGTCGTCGGCCTCGGCCACGCGACCCGCCTGCTCATGCTCGGCGAGCCGGTCCGCGCCGCCGAGGCGGAGCGGATCGGCCTCATCAGCGAGCTGGCGCAGGAGGCCCGTGCCGACGAGGCCGCCCACCGCCTCGCCCGCCGCCTGGCCGACGGCCCGGCCCTGGCGTACGCCCAGACCAAGGCCCTGCTGACGGCCGAACTCGACATGCCGCTGGCGGCGGCGGTGGAACTGGACGCGGCCACCCAGGCCCTCCTGATGAACGGCGAGGACTACGCGGAGTTCCACGCGGCCTTCACCGAGAAGAGGGCGCCGAAATGGCAGGGGCGTTGAGCACGCCCGCCCCGGCGGCGCGCCCCGCGTCCGAGGGCCCCGCCCGCCCCTCGCGCATCGCGGTCGTCGGCGGCGGCCCGGGCGGCCTCTACACCGCCGCCCTGCTCAAACGCCGTGCCCCCGAGCGCCGGGTGACCCTCTGGGAACGCACCCCCGCCGACCGCACCTTCGGCTTCGGCGTGGTCCTCTCCGACGAGACCCTCGGCGGCATCGAACACGCCGACCCCGCCGTCCACGACGCCCTCCGGCAGAGCTTCGTCCGCTGGGACGACGTGGACGTCGTCCACCGCGACACCCGCCACACCTGCACGGGCCACGGCTTCGCCGCCCTGAGCCGAAAGCGCCTCCTGGAGATCCTGCACGCCCGCTGCCACGCCCTCGGCGTCGAGCTGCGCCCCACCGAGGCACCGCCCGTGGCGCACCTCGCGCGCACCCACGACCTGGTCGTCGCCGCCGACGGCGTGCACAGCGCCGTCCGCGAGACCTACGCCGGGGTGTTCCGCCCCCGGATCACCACCCACCGCTGCCGCTACATCTGGCTGGCCGCCGACTTCGCCTTCGACGCCTTCCGGTTCGAGATCGCCGAGACCGAGCACGGCGTGATGCAGCTGCACGGCTACCCCTACGCCCGCCCGTCCCCCGGCCACCACCCCTCGACGGGGCCCTCCGGGCCGCAGGACCGGTCCGGTGCCTCCACCGTCATCGTCGAGATGCGCGAGGAGGTCTGGCGCGCGGCCGGGTTCGACGGGATCACCCCGCGGGAGTCCGTCGCGCGCTGCGCCGAGATCTTCGCGGACGCGCTCGGCGGCAGGCCGCTGCGGTCCGGCGACTCGGCGTGGACCACGTTCCGCACGGTGGTCAACGAACGCTGGTCCCACGGCAACGTGGTGCTGCTGGGCGACGCCGCCCACACCGCCCACTTCTCCGTCGGCTCCGGCACCAAGCTCGCCGTCGAGGACGCCCTGGCGCTGACGGCCTGCCTGGAGGAACAGCCCGACCTGCGCGCGGCGCTGACCGCCTACGAGGAGGAGCGCAAACCGGTCGTCGCCTCCACCCAGCGCGCCGCCCGCGCCAGCCTGGAATGGTTCGAGGACCTCGCCCTGTACGTCGGCCAGCCGCCGCGCCGGTTCGCCTTCAACCTGCTCACCCGCAGCCGCCGCGTCACCCACGACAACCTGCGGCTGCGCGACGCCCGCTTCACCGGCGGCGTGGAGCGGGAGTTCGGCTGCCCGCCCGACACGCCCCCGATGTTCACGCCGCTGCGGCTGCGCGGCCTGACCCTGCGCAACCGGGTGGTCGTCTCCCCGATGGACCTGTACTCCGCGGCCGACGGCGTCCCCGGCGACCTCCACCTCGTCCACCTCGGCGCCCGCGTCCTCGGCGGGGCCGCACTGGTCATGACGGAGATGGTGTGCGTGTCGCCCGAGGGGCGCATCACGCCCGGCTGCACCGGCCTCTACACCGGCCGGCAGGCCGACGCGTGGCGGCGGATCACCGACTTCGCGCACGAGCGGGCACCGGGCACCGCGATCGGCGTGCAGCTCGGCCACTCCGGGCGCAAGGGCTCGACCCGGCCGATGTGGGAGGGCATGGACGAGCCCCTGCCGGACGGGAACTGGCCGCTCGTGGCCGCCTCCCCGCTGCCGTACAAGCGGGGGAGCCAGCTGCCCCGGGAACTCGGCCGGGCCCAGCTCACCGATCTGCGGCACCAGTTCGCGGCGGCGGCCGGGCGGGCCGCGCGGGCCGGGTTCGACCTCCTCGAACTCCACTGCGCCCACGGCTACCTGCTGTCCGGCTTCCTCTCCCCGCTGACCAACCGGCGCACCGACGCCTACGGCGGCTCGCCGGAGCGGCGGCTGCGGTTCCCGCTGGAGGTCTTCGACGCCGTCCGGGCCGTGTGGCCGGAGGAACGCCCCATGACGGTACGGATCTCCGCCACCGACTGGGCCGACGGCGGGACCACGGCCGAGGACGCCGTAGGGATCGCCCGCGCCTTCGCCGCGCACGGGGCCGACGCGATCGACGTCTCCACCGGGCAGGTCGTCGCCGACGAGAGGCCGCAGTACGGCCGGTCGTACCAGACGCCGTTCGCGGACCGGATCCGGCACGAGGCGCGGATCCCGGTGATCGCCGTCGGCGCCGTCTCCTCCTGGGACGACGTCAACTCGCTGCTGCTGGCCGGGCGCGCGGACCTGTGCGCGCTGGGCCGGCCGCACCTGTACGACCCGCACTGGACCCTGCACGCGGCCGCCGAACAGGGCTACGACGGACCGGGCGCCGTCTGGCCGGCACCGTACCGGGCGGGCAGCCGGCCACCGCGGACCGGCCGCACCGACGCCCCCAGACCGCGGCTCACGCTGGAGAGCTGAGAGCTGAGAGCCGAGAGCCGAGAGCCGAGAGGGGGGACCGGGGGCGGCTCAGGCCTCGGGGAGCAGTCCCGCGAAGGCGGCGCCCGCGTCCCGCAGCCGGTCGTGCAGCCCCCGGAACACCGCCGCCGAGCGCGTCCCCGGCCAGTCGTCCGGCAGCAGCGCGGCGGGCAGGCCGGGATCGGCGTAGGGCAGGTGGCGCCAGGCGTCCAGGGCGAGCAGGTAGTCGCGGTACGCCTCCTCCGCCGGGGTGTCCTCGCGCCGTTCCCAGGCCCGTAGCACGCGCGCGTGGCGGTCGAGGAACGCCTCGTGCTCCTCGGCGACGGCCGCCAGGTCCCACCAGCGGCCGACGGCCTCGACGGTCGGCGTGAAACCGAGGTGCTCGCCGCGGAAGAAGTCCACGTAGCCGTCCAGGCGCAGCCGTTCCAGGGCGTGCCGCGTCTCGTCGTACAGCCGGGCCGGGGCGATCCACACACCCGGGGCGGCAGTGCCGAAGCCGAGACCGGCCAGCCGGGAGCGCAGCACGTGCCGCTTCTGCCGCTCCGACTCCGGCACCGAGAACACCGCCAGCACCCAGCCCTCGTCCTCGGGCGGCGCGGTGGCGTAGACGCGCCGGTCGCCGTCCTCCAGCAACTGCCGTGCCTCCGCCGACAGTTCGTACCCGGCGGCGCCCTGCGGGGTGCGGGCGGGCAGCAGCAGGCCGCGCCGTTTCAGCCGGGACACCGAGGAGCGCACGGCAGGCGCGTCGACACCGACCGCGGCGAGCAGCCGGATCAGCTCGGCGACGGGCACCGGGCCCGGCGCGAAGCGGCCGTACGCCCCGTAGAGCGTGACGATGAGGGACCGGGGTGCGGGCTGGTCGGACACGTTGATCATCTTAGGTCGTCGGCATCACTGCTGGTCACCACCGGTGTCGCCGGTGGCGCGCAGCCGGAAACGCTGGAGTTTGCCGGTCGCGGTGCGCGGCAGCGCGTCCAGGAACACGATCTCGCGCGGGCACTTGTACGGTGCCAGCTCCGCCTTGAGGAAGGCCCGCAGCGCCTCCGCGTCCGGACGCGCCCCGGCCCGCAGGACGGCGAACGCCACCACCACCCGGCCGCGCGCCTCGTCGGGCCGCCCGACGACCGCCGTCTCGACGACGTCGGGGTGCCGCAGCAGCGCCTCCTCCACCTCGGGACCCGCGATGTTGTACCCGGCGGAGACGATCATGTCGTCGGCGCGGGCCACGTACCGGAAGTAGCCGTCCGCCTCGCGGACATAGGTGTCGCCGGTGACGTTCCACCCGTCGCGCACGTACTCCCGCTGCCGCGGGTCGGCGAGGTAGCGGCAGCCCACCGGGCCGCGCACGGCGAGCAGTCCGGGCAGGCCGTCGGGGACGGGATCGCCGTCGCCGTCCTGCACCCGCGCCTGCCAGCCCGGCACGGGGACGCCCGTGGTGCCCGGCCGGATCCGCTCGTCGGCCGCGGAGAGGAAGATGTGCAGCAGCTCGGTGGCCCCGATCCCGTTGATCAGGCGCAGCCCGGTCCGCTCGTGCCAGGCCCGCCAGGTGGCCGCGGGCAGGTTCTCGCCCGCGGAGACGCAGCGGCGCAGCGACGAGACGTCGTGCCCGTCGAGGTCGCCGAGCATCGCCCGGTAGGCGGTGGGCGCGGTGAACAGCACGGACACCCGGTGCTCGCCGATCGCCGGCAACAGTTGCCGCGGGCCCGCCTGTTCGAGCAGCAGGGCGCTCGCGCCCGCCCGCATCGGGAAGACCAGCAGACCGCCGAGACCGAAGGTGAAACCGAGCGGGGGACTGCCCGCGAACACGTCGTCGGCGCGTGGCGCCAGCACGTGCCGGGAGAAGGTGTCGGCGATCGCCAGCACGTCCCGGTGGAAGTGCAGGCAGCCCTTGGGCCGACCGGTGGTGCCCGAGGTGAAGGCGATCAGCGCCACGTCGTCGTCGGCGGTGCCCACGGCCGGGAACGGGCCGGCGGGCGCCCGCCGCCTCAGCAGGTCGTCGGGGGCGTCGCCGCCGTACACCGCGATCCGCAGCCCCGGTATCCCCGCCCCGGCGAGGTCGCCGACCGACCGGACGTCGCACAGGGCGTGCCCCACCCGGGCGATCGCGCACATCGTGCGCAGCTCCTGCGGGCGCTGCTGCGCCAGCACGGTGACCGCGATCGCCCCCGCCTTCAGCACCGCCAGCCAGCAGGCCGCCAGCCACGGCGTGGTCGGCCCGCGCAGCAGCACCCGGTTTCCCGGCACGACGCCCAGCTCGCCGGTGAGGACGTGCGCCAGCCGGTCGACGCGGGCGCGCAGCTCCCCGTACGTCCAGGGCGCCCCCGCGGGGGTGCGGAACACCGGCCGCCCGGGTGCGCCGCCGTCGAGCAGCTCGGCGGCGGCGTTCAGCCGCCGGGGGTAGCGCAGCTCCGGCAGATCGAAGTGGAGTGCGGGCCACCGGTCGGGCGGCGGGAGGTGGTCGCGCGCGAAGGTGTCGACGTGGGCCGAGGCGTGCATGGCGGATCGCCCCCTTGTCTGGGTGGGCGCCCGGGAGCGCCGTGGTGCGCGTGACGGTGGGCGTGACGTGACGTGACGTGGCGTGGCGTGACGGTGCGCGTGGCGTGGGCTCGCCCACCGAGCGTATCGCCTCGGTGACGACAGTCAACGGTTCGCGATACCGTGGGGGTGGCAGAGGCAAGGCCATCGGCGGAGAGGGGCGGCGATGCCCGCGTTCTCGCTCGAACCGGCACGGACGGCTTGGTGCGCCGAACTGCGCGCCCTGGCCGCCGACCGGCTGCGCCCGCTCGCGGAGAAGGGCGAACCCGGCCGGGTCGACCGCCCCCTGCTCGCCGAGCTCGGCCGACTGGGCCTGCTCGCCCGCCTGTTCACCTCCGGCGCCCTCGACCTCTGCCTGATGCGCGAGTCCCTCGCCCACGCCTGCACCGAGGCGGAGACCGCCCTCGCCCTCCAGGGCCTGGGCGCGCACCCCGTCCACGCGCACGGCAGCCGCGACCAGCGGGAGCACTGGCTGCCCCGCGTCACCGACGGCAGCGCCGTGGCCGCCTTCGCGCTCAGCGAGCCGGGGGCGGGCTCGGACGCGGCCGCGCTCTCCCTCGCCGCGGAGCCCGACGGCACCGGCGGCTGGCGCCTGACCGGCGAGAAACGCTGGATCTCCAACGCCCCCGAAGCCGACTTCTACACCGTCTTCGCCCGTACGACACCCGGAGCGGGCGCCCGCGGCGTCACCGCCTTCCTGCTCCCCGCCGACCGCCCCGGCCTCACCGGAACCGCCCTCGACATGCTCTCCCCGCACCCCGTCGGCGCCCTCACCTTCGACGCCGTCCCGGTCACTGGGGCCGACCTGCTCGGCGAACCGGACCGCGGCTTCCGCGTGGCCATGTCCACCCTCGACCTCTTCCGGCCCAGCGTCGGCGCCTTCGCCGTCGGCATGGCCCAGGCCGCCCTCGACGCCACCCTGGCCCACACCGCGCGACGGGACGCCTTCGGCGGCAAGCTGAGGGACCTCCAGACGGTCGCCCACCAGGTCGCCGAGATGTCCCTGCGCACCGAGGCGGCCCGCCTGATGGTGTACGCCGCCGCCACGGCGTACGACACCGGCGCACCCGACGTGCCGCGCCGCGCCGCCATGGCGAAACTCCTCGCCACCGAGACCGCGCAGTACGTCGTCGACACGGCCGTCCAGCTCCACGGCGCCCGCGCCCTGCGCCGGGGCCACCTGCTGGAACACCTGTACCGCGAGGTGCGGGCGCCACGGATCTACGAGGGGGCGAGCGAGGTGCAACGCACCATCATCGCGAGGGAGTTGTACGCGCGGGCGGACCGCACGGAGCCGGACCGCACGGAGCCGGACCGCACGGAGCCGGACCGCACGGAGCCGGACCGCACGGAGCCGGGGCGCCCCGGGGCGGACAGCACGGCACCGGATCGCACGGAGCCGGACGGTACGGTGCCGGACCGCACGGAACCGGACCGTGCGCGGGCGGGCGGGGACGGCCCCGCGCAGGCCGGGCCGGAGGGCGTCCGGTGACCGCCGAGCGCGTCAACCCGCCGGAGCTGTCACCGCCGGCCGGCTTCTCGCACGCGGTCGTCGCGACCGGCTCCCGCGTGGTGTTCCTGGCCGGCCAGACCGCGCTGGACGCCGACGGGAAGGTGGCCGGGGACTCGCTGCCCGACCAGTTCGCCCGCGCCCTGGCCAACCTCCTGACCGCCCTCGCGGCGGCCGGCGGCACCCCGGCGGACCTCGCACGCGTCACGGTGTACGTCACCGACGTCGCCGCGTACCGGGCCCGCGCACCCGAACTCGGCCGCGTGTGGCGGGCGCTGGCGGGCCGGGACTATCCCGCCATGGCGGTCGTCGGGATCGTACGGCTGTGGGACGAGGAGGCCCTCGTCGAACTGGACGGGTTCGCCGTCCTCGGGGACTGATCAGGCGGCGACGGCGAGCCGTTCGGCCGGCACGCGGTGCGGGGCCACGACACGGCCGTCGGGCAGCAGCTCGCCGGAGTCGTCGAAGACGATCGTGCCGTCGCACAGCAGCGTCCAGCCCTGCTCGGGGCGGGCCGCGACGACGTGCGCGGGGTCGGCCGGGGAGTTCGTCGTCCGGTGGGTACACATGGCGCACCTCCACGTCGGTGGGGCCACCGGTCGGCGGGCCCCGTCGAACCGACCGTGCGCCCGCCCGGGACACCGCCGCCAGAGGCCGCCGGGGAGTGTGACAGCACCGGGACGACCCGCGGACCGTTCACCGACGCACGGTGCGGACTCGCCACCGAAGGAGTGACGGTCACGGGCGCGGGCCCGTCCTCCCGGTACCAGTGGAACCCCCTACCAGGAGGTCTCCCATGCCGTTCCGCCTCGTCCCGAGCCGATTCCCGCGCCCCGCCCTGGCCGCCGGCGCCGCCCTGCTCCTGTCGGCCGCGCCCGCGGTGACCGCGACCGCCGACCCGTCCGAGAGCGTGACCGTCGACCCGGTCGGCCGGATCGCCGCCGACGGCACCGTCACCCTCTCCGGCACCTACCGCTGCGTCGGCAGCTCCGGGCCCGTCTTCGTCAGTTCCTCCGTCCGCCACGAGGACTCGACCGCCCAGTACCCCGTCGGCGGCACCCGTGCCGTCTGCGACGGCGCCGAGCACCGCTGGGTGAACACGGGCGGGACCGCGCCGGAACCGATCGAGCCCGGCGCGGTCCGCGTCGAGGTCACCCTGATGGAACTGCGCGCGACGGGCGGCCTGCCCCTGCCGCACTTCCACGCGGTGCACGCGGCCCGCATGACGCTGACGACGGACTGACGACGGGCCGACGGCGGACGGACGACGGACAGACGGCGGGCCGATGCCACCGGCCGGCGGACACGCCGTCAGCCGGGCCGGGACACCCCGGCCCCCACGACGCCGGCGGCCGAGGGGTGGGCGTGCGCGGCCCGCAGGAGTTCCGCGGCGCCCCGTACGGCGGCGGTGCGCGGGGCGGGCACCGGGTGGACCGGGGCGTGCAGACGGCCGGTCAGCCGGTAGGGGATCTCGGGCCGCGACGCGCCCCCGCCGGCCAGCAGGACACCGCGCCGCAGGGCGTCGAGCGTCTGCGGCGTGCGGTCCTCCTCCAGCATCGCGGTCACCATGGCGGTGACGGCGTCGACGAGGAGGGCGGCCGGCGGGGCCACCGGCGAGGCGGCGGCCGTGCCCGGCGGGGCGCCGTACACGTCGTCCGTCCCCAGCGCGGCACCCCGGGCGTCGACCACCGCCCCGTCCGCCAGCAGGACGACCTCCGTGAGACGGGCGCCGAGGTCCACGACGAGCAGCGGCCGGGACAGGTCGGCCCGCGCGGCCACGGCGACCGCGCGGGCGGCGGGGACGGTGAGCACGGCACGCGGGCGCAGCACCTCGACGGCGGCGCGGACCCGGCCCCGGTGGGCGACGCCGTCCAGGACGGGCGCGCTCACGATGACCAGGGGACGGCCGCCGCCGGCACCGGGCTCGCGGCCGCCGAACAGCCGGTCGAGCAACCGCGCCGTGCCGGCGCTGTCGACGCCGCTGCCGACGGCGCCCCGCGGGGCCGGTGCCCCGGCGCCGGCCGTGCTGGGGACGTCGAGTACCGTGCCCCGGTCGGACGTCCAGACCCGCGTACGGGTGGCGCCCACGTCCAGGGCGAGGCCGTAGCACCGCCGGCACAGCGGCCACGGCCGGTGCCGGCCGGAGCCGCGACGGGCCGCGGGGATCACCGGCCCGTCTCCCTGACCTGGCGGCAGCGGGCGCAGTGCCGGGCCTGCGGCACGATCGCCAGCAGCTCGCGGGCGATGGGCCGTCGGCACAGACGGCAGGAGCCGTAACGGCCCTCGTCCATGCGGCGCAGGGCCGCCTCCACGTCGGCGAGCACCATACGGGCGGAGGCGGCGAGCTGGACCCCGACCTCGATCCGGGCGGCGGCCCGCAGCCCGCCCGGCCCGTCGCCGTCCCCGTCGCCGTCACCGGGGACGAGGGCCGGGGCGGCGGACGTGAGCTGCTCGATCTGTTCCCGGCGGAACAGCAACTGCTCGTGCAGGTTCTCGCGGAGCGCGGCGAGGTCCTCCGCGGAGAGGACCGGGGACCGCTCACCTACGGTCCGGTGGTTCACGTCACCGATGGTGCGGTGGTTCACGACTTCACCCCTCGGTCAGGGCAGGACGGGAATCGGGCAGGACGGGAATCGGTCGGGGCGGGGAACGGGGACGGGCGGGGTCAGGCGGGGGGTCAGGCGCTGTGACGCTGGCAGGCGACGCAGAAGCGCGTGTACGGCAGGATCTCCAGGCGTTCGGCGGGCACCGGCCGGGAGCAACCCGTGCAGATGCCGTAACCGCCGTCGTGCACGCGCGCGAAGGCCGCCTCGATCTCGGCGAGCACGCGCCGGACGGCCTCCTTCTGCACGACCGTCACCTGGTCGGTCACCGGGTCCGTCGTTCCTCGCCCGGCCTCGTCGAGGGCCCGCAGCTGGGTCAGCCGCGCGTTGCGCTCGTGCTCGAGACGCTGACGGGCCTCGTGCGCCGTCAGGCGCTTCGGACGGCCTTCGGTGGGGGGCGTGTCGAGCGACGACATGGCGGACCTCTTCCTCGGGTGGCTCGGCGGGGGAGCGGCCGGTGGTGGTCGCCGCTCCCCTCCACCGTCGCCCACGGGCCGCCCCCTGCCTATCGGGCGCAGTACCCATCCGCCGCCGCACGCGCCGCCCGTCCCGCTCCGGACCGCCGGCCCGGCCGGCGCGCGCCGGGAAATGGGCATCAGAGCCCATCGACGCGGCGGCGGACAGCGCGCACGCTGGTCGGGGGCCGGTCGGTCCGCTCCCCGCGTCCCACGCGCGCGGGCGCGTCGACCCGGCCCCGGCCCCGGTCCCGGCGACGATTCCGACGACGAGGCCGATCACGAGACCGACCACGAGACCGACCACGTACGAAGCGTGTCCCTACGAAAGGCGCGATCCCGGTGTCCCTGTTCTGGCGGATCTTCGGGCTGAACGCGGTGGTGCTGGGCACGGCCACCGCGCTGCTGCTGTGGGCCCCGGTCACCGTCTCCGTGCCGGTCCTGCTGACCGAGGCCGTGATCCTGGTCGGCGGCATGCTGGTCATGCTGGTCGCCAACGCGGCCCTGCTGCGGCTCGCGCTGTCCCCCCTCGACCGGCTCACCCGCCTGATGACCACGGTCGACCTGCTCCGCCCCGGCCAGCGGCTGCCCGCGCACGGCATGCGCGAGGTCGCCCACCTCATCCGCACCTTCAACGCCATGCTCGACCGGCTGGAGAGCGAGAGGGCGGCCAGCAGCGGCCGTGTGCTGCTCGCGCAGGAGGCCGAACGGCGCCGCATCGCCCAGGAACTGCACGACGAGGTGGGGCAGACGATGACCGCGATCCTGCTCTCGCTGAAGCGGGCGGCCGACGAGGCGGACGAGCCCCTGCGCGGCGAACTCCGGCAGGCCCAGGAGATCACCCGGGGAAGCCTGGACGAAGTACGCCGTCTGGTACGCCGACTGCGTCCGGGGGTGCTGGACGACCTCGGCCTGGTCAGCGCCCTGACCTCGCTCACCACCGAGTTCGCCGCCCACGCCGGACTGCGGGTCGTACGCCGGTTCGACGCGGACCTGCCGGCCCTCGACCCGCAGACGGAACTGGTGCTGTACCGGGTCGTCCAGGAGAGCCTGACCAACGCGGCCCGCCACGCCGGGGCCGACCGGGTCGAGGTGAGCCTGTCCTCCGCGGACGGCGCGCTGCTGCTGGCCGTCACCGACGACGGCCATGGGACCGGCATCGCGCACGAGGGCGCCGGCATCCGGGGGATGCGGGAGCGGGCGCTGCTCGTGGGGGCCACCCTGGACATCGTCTCCCAGCCGACCGGCACCCAGGTCCGGCTGACCGTGCCCGTCCGGAAGAAGGTGTCATGACCACCCCGACCGACCCGTCCCCGACCGATCCCTCCTCGACCGCCCCGTCCCCGATCCGCATCCTCCTCGCCGACGACCACGCCCTGGTGCGCCGCGGAGTGCGCCTCATCCTCGACCGGGAACCCGACCTCGAGGTCGTCGCCGAGGCCGGGGACGGCGCCGAGGCCATCGCCCTGGCGCGGGCCCACGACATCGACCTGGCCGTGCTGGACATCGCCATGCCCCGGATGACCGGCCTGCAGGCGGCCCGTGAACTCGCCGCGCTGAAGCCGGGCCTGCGCATCCTGATGCTGACCATGCACGACAACGAGCAGTACTTCTTCCAGGCGCTGAAGGCCGGGGCCGGCGGATACGTGCTCAAGTCCGTGGCCGACCGCGACCTGGTCGCCGCCTGCCGGGCCGCCGTGCGCGACGAGCCCTTCCTCTACCCCGGCGCGGTCACCGCCCTCGTGCGCAACTACCTCGACCGCGTCCGCCACGGCGAGGAACCCCCGCAACGGGTGCTGACCGCGCGCGAGGAGGAGGTCCTCAAGCTCGTGGCGGAGGGCAACACCTCCAAGGAGATCGCGGAGACCCTGTTCATCAGCATCAAGACCGTCCACCGCCACCGGGCGAACCTCCTCAGCAAGCTCGGCATGCGCGACCGGCTGGAACTCACCCGGTACGCCATCCGGGCGGGCCTCATCGAGCCCTGAACCGGCCCGTACGGGCACGAAGCGAGCCGCCCGCACGTCATCACGTCGACGAGGGGAACGGCCGCCCGCGCGGAAGCCACCTGAACCGGCCGCGCGCGAACGAGGAGAACGAGGAGAGGGGGGACGGCACATGACACGCTCCGCGCGTCCCGTCCCCCGTGGCGGGCCCCGCCCGCCGACGGCGGCCGCCCTGCTCACCGCCCTCCTCGTCGTCCTCACCACCCTTCTCACCCCGGCCGCACACGACGGCCCTCGCCTTCACCCTCACGCCCCGCACGGCGTCTCCGCGGGCGTCGAGGCGGGCGGCGCCCCCGTCGCCGACGACGCGCCGCCCGCCGTCCGCACGGCAGCGGCCCGCGTCCACGGCGACCTCCCCGCCCCGCCGGCCCTCGCCGGCCTCGACCCCCGGGACCCGGCCGGCACCGCTTTGCCGGGAACGCCGGCCCCGCGGACGGCCGTGCTCCCACCCGTCCGCCCGCGCCCGGCCGACGGCCACCCCCTGCGCGCCCCGCCCCCTCCTCCAGGCACCTGACATCCCCCTCTCTTCCTTCACCGCGGTCCCGTCCGGGCCGCGGCACGCCTGCCGGAGGCCCGCTTGACCCGCGCCCAGCGCATCCGAGGGCTGCTCGCCCTCGCCGTAGTCGCCCTGTCCCTGTACGTCGCCATGACCGTGCCCGTCCACCTCGGGCTCGATCTGCGCGGCGGCACCCAGATCGTGCTGGAGACCCGACCCACCGCCACCACCGACACCACCGACGACGGCGACACCGTCGACCGCACCGTGGAGGTGCTGCGCGGCCGCGTCGACGCGCTCGGCGTCGCCGAACCCACCATCGTCCGCTCCGGCGACGACCGCATCGTCGTCGAACTCCCCGGCGTCCAGGACCCGGCGGAGGCGGCGGAGGTCCTGGGCCGCACCGCCCAGCTCACCTTCCACCGGGTGCTGGGCACGGCGGCGGGGTCCGGATTCGATACCGCTCCCGGAACCGTGCCCGACGCCGCTCCCGGAACCGCGCCCGACGCCGCTCCCGGAACCGAAGCCGCTCCCGGAGCCGCCCCCGGCCCACGTCCCGAGTCGCGGCCCGACCCGGGCCCCGACCCCACCCGCGCACGCGTCCTGTCCGACGAGTCCGGTCAGCCCCTGCGCCTCGACGCGGCCGCGCTGACCGGCGGCGACGTCGGAGAGGCCGCCGCCCGGTTCGACCAGCAGGGCGGCGCGGGCTGGCACGTCACCGTCGACTTCGAGGGCGCGGGCCGCGACCGCTGGGCCCGCCTGACCGGCGAGGCGGCCTGCCGGCCCGCGGGAGACCCGGCCCGCCGGGTGGCCATCGTCCTCGACGACAGGATCATCTCCTCACCGCAGGTCGACCCCTCGGTGGGCTGCGGTGCAGGCATCAGCGGCGGCTCCACGATGATCAACGGCGCCTTCGACGACGGCGACGCCCGGGAACTCGCCCTGCTCGTCAACGGCGGCGCCCTGCCGGTACCGGTCGAGACCGTCGAACAGCGCACCGTCGGCCCCACCCTCGGCGCGAGCGCCATCACCGCCAGCGCCTGGGCCGCCGCCGTCGGCAGCGCGCTGACCGTCCTGTTCGTCATCGTCGTCTACCGGCTGCTGGGCGTCCTCGCCGCCGCGGCCCTGCTCTGCTACGGCCTGATCTCCTACGCCGCCCTGGCCGCCCTGGGCGCCACCCTCACCCTGCCCGGCCTGGCCGGGTTCGTCCTGGCCATCGGCATGGCGGTGGACGCCAACGTGCTCGTCTTCGAGCGGGCCCGGGAGGAGTACGCGGCGCGCCACCGGCCCACCCCGCGCTCGGCCCTGGCCGCCGGCTTCCGCAACGCCCTCAGCGCGATCGCCGACTCCAACATCACCACCCTCATCGCCGCCGGACTGCTGTTCGCGCTGGCGTCGGGCCCCGTCCGCGGTTTCGGCGTCACCCTCGGCATCGGCGTCCTGGCCTCGATGGTCAGCGCCCTGGTCGTCACCCGCGCGCTCGCCGACCTCGCCGTGGCCCGCCCGGGTCTGCGCCGCCGGCCCCACCTGACGGGCATCGCCCACACCGGCGCCGTCCGCGACCGGCTCGCCCGCAAGGACCCGCACCTGATGCGCCACCCCCGCCGCTGGCTGGCCGCGTCCGCCGCCGCACTGGTCCTCGCCGGGGCCGGGATCGCCCTGCGCGGCCTCGACCTCGGCATCGAGTTCACCGGCGGCCGCCAGATCGAGTACGCCACCGCCGCCCCGGTCGACCCCGACCGGGTCCGCGCCGCCCTCACCGACGCCGGCTTCCCCGAGGCCGTGGTGCAGACCTCCGGCGAGAACCGGCTCACCGTCCGGACCGGCCAGGTGAGCGACGCGCAGGCGGACGCCGTCGGCGCGGCCGTCACCGGACTGACCGGCCCCGCCGACGAACTCCGCGACGAGGCCATCGGCCCCAGCCTCGGCGAGGAACTGCGCCGAGGCGCGGTCATCGCCCTCGCCGTCGCCCTCGGCGCCCAACTCGTCTACCTGGCGGCCCGGTTCCGCCTGCTGCTCGGCACGGCCGCCGTCGCTGCCCTCGCCCACGACGTCGTGATCCTCGTCGGCGTCTTCGCCTGGCTCGGCAAACCGGTCGACGGCGTCTTCCTGGCCGCGCTCCTCACCGTCATCGGCTACTCCGTCAACGACTCCGTCGTCGTCTTCGACCGCGTCAGGGAACTGACCCGGCGCGCGGACGGGGGGCGCGCCGCCTCCTTCCGCCGCATCGCCGACCGGGCGCTGCAGCAGACCCTGCCCCGCACGGTCAACACCGGGACGGGCGCCGCGCTCGTCCTCACCGCGCTGGCGGTCTTCGGCGGCGACTCCCTCACCGACTTCGCCGTGGCCCTGCTCGTCGGCCTCGCCGTGGGAACGTACTCCTCCATGTTCACGGCGACACCGCTGGCCGTCCTGCTCCACGAACGCCGCCCGGGAGCACGGTCGGCGTGACGCGGGTCACGGGAAGGGGGCGGGCGGCGCCGGACAGCCCATGGAGGTGAGCACCGATACGCGTACCCGGGTACGGGCCGGAGACCCCGCCGCCTTCGCGAAGCTGTTCGACGGCTTCGCGAAGGCGGTCCACCACCATGCCTTGCGGGCACCACGTGAGCGGGAGCCGGGCGGCCGGACCGCCCGGCCGCGTGAAGACGGGCCGGTCACGCCGGCCCGGTGGTCACCGTTCCCGCTCTCCGGGGCTGAACGGGCCGGTGGCAGGGGCCACGCAGGTGTCGACGAGGGTCCGCTCCCCGGCCGCCGAGCCCGCCAGGCAGAGTCGTCCGCCCTGCTCGCGCAGGTCGAGGAAGAACCGCGTGGCCGCACCGGACTGCTCGAGACCGTGGATGCGCTCGTCGACGTAGCCGAGGCCGTTCAGGACCGCCCTGACCTCGGTCGGGGTGGGAGCCGTCAGCCCCAGGAGAGCCCGGGTGACGCGCTCTTCGTGGAGGAAGCTCGCGCACCAGTCGCGAGCGTTCAACTCCACCTCAGGCCCCGCCGTCGGGGCGATGGGCTCGATCGCGTCGCTCGGCGGCGTCTCCACCCCATCAGGCGGCAGCGCCTCCGTCGGGCCGGTCGGCGGCGCCTCCGGCGGGGCGCTCGGGGGACACGACCGCGCGACCTCGCTCAGCATCCCGGCGGAGGACGCGGAGGACGCGGAGGACGCGGCGGACCGGCCCCCGGAGGTGTCGGCGGGCACGCTCAGCGCTCCGTCGGCGCTCGTCCCCGCGGTCCCGCAGGCGGAGAGGAGGCAGACGCCGACGACCGCCATGGCGAACGTGAGCCGCGGACGGCGCGAGGAGCGGGCAACCGTGCCGGTCAGGGCGAGGGATCGTCTCATGCGCCAAGTCTCGGCCCGCCCCGCCCCGTTCACGTGAGCACCCGTACTCAGGTGAGGAGGGGAAGCAGCTCACACGTCGACGAAAGACGTCTTTCCCCACGGCGGACGACGCGGACGATGCGCACGACGCGGATGTGCGGTCCCTGCCGGAACGGGGAACGGTTCCGGCACACGGCCTTTCCCGGACATGATTACTCGATGTCCGGATCATCGGCCTCTTGGAGGAGGCGGGTCGCAAGGTCGTCGGCCCACTCCACGGCCCAAGAGCGGAGAGCGGTGATGGTGGCGTCATCGAGCCCGTAGGCGGCGAAGGCTTCGTCGTCGGTCCATTCGGCGCCCGTGAGGTTCGACTGCGTCCTCGCGTTCGAAGCGGCCGCGGGCGTGGCGGCGGCCGAACTCCTCGAGCTCGGCATTGGTCCAGCGGAGGGAGGCTGCGAACACGTCGATCAGGTCGCGGGGCGCTCCACGGTCGGTGAGAGCGCGGACCTTGGTCCCGATCACGTCCTCCTCCGCGAGGACGGGCCCGTACGGACTCTGGGCGACCGGTCGCCAGAAGATCTCCTTGGGAATGTCGACCTCGCAGTCCTGCCCGGTGGCCGGATCGGACACGGTGAAGCGGGCGGACAGCGGTGCGGTCTCCAACGCGTGCACTTTCCAACCGCGGGTTTCCAGGCCGGAGCGGATCGCGGCCGCGATGTCGGCCATGGGCGCCGGGTTCTCGGTGGCGACGTCGAGATCCTGACTGGGGCGGTTCACGAGGCGGTGCGCCCGTACGGCATATCCGCCGGTGAGGACCAGGGGATACGGGGAGCCGAGAGCGATCACATCTGCCAGGAGCCGTGTGTGCAGCTCCGGCATGTCCGTCACGCGGCTGCCCGGGTGCGGGAGGCGAGCTGGGGGAAGGCGTCTTCCCATACGGTGCGCACGGTGCGGCCGACGAGGGTGCGCAGCACCGGCCACAGCTGGAGGAGCAGGTCCTGGTCGAGGTAGCGAGGCAGGTCGTCGCGCAGGCCCTCGTGCAGGACGGTGCGGTACAGGTCCATACGCCGGCGCGGCTTGCCCAGGTCGTACGACGTCATCCCGGACCAGGCCATGTGCAGGGGCAGCTCCACGATCCCCTGGGTCGGGCCGTGCAACTCGTCCAGTGACTCCGGCAGACGCCGTCGGAACTTCTCCCGGTACAGCGCGAGGTCCTCGGCGGCCGCGTCCGAGAGGCCGCTCGGGGCGGGCGCGGGGTGCTGTGGGCTGAAGGACATGCTCCCATGATGACCGCGGGAGGAGTAAGGACCATGACGCGCGAGCTTGCGTTCGCAGTGAGTGGGACGGGCCCGTTGAGGGTGTCCGAGCGTGGCAGAAAGGCAGTGAGCCGAAAAACCGGCCCGCCCTGTCCTCGTCCATGCGCCGCTCAGCTCGAAGCCCGGCCGGTGAGCCCTCACGTGCAGTGACGGGCGAGCCGCCCTTCAGCCACTGAGGCCGGCAGTCTCCCGGCTCGGCCCAGAAGTCCCTGAGAAGTCCCGTCCCTGAGAAGTCCCACAGACACAGCCGAGTCCCCTCCTGGCTCGCATATATGCAGGTCAAAAGGGGACTCGTGGTGCTCTTTCTTATGGCTTTCAGATGTCCCGGAAGATCTCGATCTGCGCCCCGATCGAGTTCAGCCGCTCCGCCAGGTCCTCGTAACCGCGGTTGATGACGTAGACGTTGCGCAGCACCGAGGTGCCCTCCGCCGCCATCATCGCCAGCAGGACGACCACCGCGGGCCGCAGGGCCGGCGGGCACATCATCTCGGCGGCGCGCCAGCGGGTGGGGCCCTCGACCAGGACCCGGTGGGGGTCGAGGAGCTGGAGCCGGCCGCCGAGGCGGTTGAGGTCGGTGAGGTAGATCGCGCGGTTGTCGTAGACCCAGTCGTGGATGAGGGTCTTGCCCTGGGCGACGGCCGCGATGGCCGCGAAGAACGGCACGTTGTCGATGTTCAGGCCCGGGAACGGCATCGGGTGGATCTTGTCGATCGGCGCCTCCAGCTTGGAGGGCCGCACGGTCAGGTCCACCAGCCGGGTACGGCCGTTGTCCGCGGGGTACTCGGGCGTGCGGTCGTGGTCGAGGCCCATCTCCTCCAGGACCGCCAGCTCGATCTCCAGGAACTCCACGGGGACGCGGCGGACCGTCAGTTCCGACTCCGTCACCACCGCCGCGGCCAGCAGGCTCATCGCCTCGACCGGGTCCTCGGAGGGGGAGTAGTCGACGTCGACGTCGATGTCCGGCACGCCGTGCACGGTGAGCGTGGTGGTGCCGATGCCCTCGACCCCGACGCCGAGCGCCTCCAGGAAGAAACAGAGGTCCTGGACCATGTAGTTCGAGGAGGCGTTGCGGATGACGGTCACCCCGTCGTGCCGGGCGGCGGCCAGCAGCGCGTTCTCGGTGACGGTGTCCCCGCGCTCGGTCAGCACGATCGGACGGTCCGGGCGCACGGCGCGGTCGACGACGGCGTGGTACTGCCCCTCCGTCGCGGCGACGTCCAGCCCGAACCGCCGCAACGCGATCATGTGCGGCTCGATGGTTCGCGTCCCGAGGTCGCAGCCGCCGGCGTACGGCAGCATGAAGCGGTCCGCGCGGTGCAGCAGCGGGCCGAGGAACATGATGATCGAGCGGGTGCGCACGGCGGCCTCGGCGTCGATGGCCGCCATGTCCAGCTCGGCCGGCGGCACGATCTCCAGGTCGACGCCCCCGTTGATCCAGCGCGTGCGGACGCCGATCGAGTTCAGCACCTCCAGGAGGCGGTAGACCTCCTCGATGCGGGCGACCCGGCGCAGCACCGTGCGCCCCCGGTTGAGCAGGGAGGCGCACAGCAGGGCCACACACGCGTTCTTGCTCGTCTTCACGTCGATGGCGCCGGACAGCCGGCGGCCGCCCACCACGCGCAGGTGCATCGGTCCCGCATAGCCCAGTGAGACGATCTCACTGTCCAGAGCTTCACCGATTCGAGCGATCATCTCAAGGCTGATGTTTTGATTCCCGCGCTCGATGCGGTTGACGGCGCTCTGGCTGGTTCCGAGCGCCTCGGCGAGCTGCGCCTGTGTCCAGCCCCGGTGCTGCCGGGCGTCACGGATGAGCTTGCCGATGCGTACGAGGTAGTCGTCTGCCATGAGGCTGAGGTTATCTCAGATATGAGATCGCACATCTCGGGGGGTCTGTTCGAGTGATGCCCCGTCAACGTCGCTTGGCGGTACGCGTGCGACGCCACCCGAAAGGTCCGGGCAAATCCATCGATGTCGTACGACGGCCGGTGCTGCTGTGGGTGTGGCGCGGGCCGTGCGAGCCGCCGCCGGTGGTGATGGACCACGAACGCTTGTTGATGTTCAGGCGCACCCCCGGGAGGATGCGGAAGCTCTTGCGGAAGGTGAGGGGCATCGGGGTCTCCTTCTCGGTCGGGACGTCGGGACGTCGGGAGCGCTCCACGGCCGTCCCGGGAACGCTCCGCTTCCGTCTACCCCCGCCCTGCCGGGTCATGGCCGCCGTGCCGCCGACCTGACGCACCGGCAGCTGACGCGCCGTCGGACACCCGACGGACCGGATGGATCCGGAGGGCCGGGAGCGGGCCCGGACGGTTGAGACATCCGGGTGGCCGAAGAAATCTCGGTCGACCTGGAACCCGGCGTCTGAATACTTGCTGTCGTCCCGGTTGATCTGGACTGCTTCCGTCGTTTCGAACCGGACCAGTGGAAGGGCCTGCGAGATTGACCATGCACGATGACCAAGTGGACGTGACCACCGACGTCGTCGCGACCTTGATCCGAGAACAGTTCCCTCAGTGGAGCGGCAAGGCGATCCGCCCCCTGTCGTCGACCGGGACGGTCCACGCCGTCTTCCGCGTCGGGGACGACCTCTCCGCGCGTTTCCCGCTGCGTCCGACCGATGCCGCGGAGGCGCTGGCGGTTCTGGAGCGGGAAGCCCGGGCGAGCGCGGAGCTGGCACGGGTGTCCCGGTTCCCCGTTCCGGAACCCGTCGCCCTGGGAAAGCCCGGAGCGGGTTACCTCATGCCGTGGTCGGTCCAGACGTGGCTGCCGGGAACGGTCGCCTTCGAAGCCGACCCGAGTGGGTCGGACGCTTTCGCCGAGGACCTTGCGGCCTTCATCGCGGCCCTGCGGGACGCCGAGACGCGGGGGCGGCGGTTCAGCGGCGACAACCGTGGCGGCGTTCTCGCCCACCACGACGACTGGATGGCGAAGTGCTTCGAGGAGAGCCAGGGGCTGCTCGACGTGCCCCGGCTGCGCCGATTGTGGAGCCGCTTCCGGGAGTTGCCGCGCACGGCCGCCGACGTGATGAGCCATGGTGACCTGATCCCCGGCAACGTACTGGTCACGGGAGACCGGCTCGGCGGCGTACTCGACACCGGCGGCTTCGGCCCGGCCGACCCCGCGCTGGACCTGGTCGGCGCCTGGCACCTGTTGCGGCCGGGCCCACGGGACGTGCTCCGGCGGATACTGGCCTGCGACGATCTGGAGTGGGAGCGCGGCAAGGCATGGGCGTTCGAACAGGCGATGGGGCTCGTCTGGTACTACGCCGAGAGCAATCCGACGATGAGCCGAATGGGGCGCCGGACACTCGACCGCATTCTGGAGTCGACGAAGTGACGTCGCCCCGGTCGCGGGCCGTGACGGAGACGACCGCTTGCCGCCCTCGCCGAGACGGCACCCATGGGAACAGGTCGGCTGAGGCGGGGCATGTCCGCTCGATTCGGGAAATCACCGAAAGTGACCTCGCGGAGAGCGGAGGCTTCCTTTCATCGGATGACGGCTGACGGGCGGGCCCGGACATGACCAGTCGGCCCCCATGTACTAGAGTTATCTCGACATCGAGATATCTGCCGAGGCGCACCGCAGCCGCCACCCGAGTAAGGGTTACCTAACTTAGCCTGTCCTAAGCGATCGGCCAAGCCCGCGTGACGGCAGGATGCGGTGGTACGCGCACATCAATGAAGGAGACTGTCGTGTCGGCGAACAGCTTCGACGCCCGCAGCACGCTGCAGGTGGGCGACGAGTCGTACGAGATCTTCCGGCTGGACAAGGTCGAGGGCTCCGCGCGCCTTCCCTACAGCCTGAAGGTGCTGCTGGAGAACCTGCTCCGCACGGAGGACGGCGCGAACATCACCGCCGACCACATCCGCGCCCTCGGCGGCTGGGACTCGCAGGCCCAGCCCTCCCAGGAGATCCAGTTCACGCCGGCCCGCGTGATCATGCAGGACTTCACCGGCGTGCCCTGTGTCGTCGACCTCGCCACCATGCGCGAGGCCGTCAAGGAGCTGGGCGGCGACCCGAACAAGATCAACCCGCTCTCCCCGGCCGAGATGGTCATCGACCACTCCGTCATCGCCGACAAGTTCGGCACCAACGACGCCTTCAAGCAGAACGTCGACCTGGAGTACGGCCGCAACAAGGAGCGCTACCAGTTCCTGCGCTGGGGCCAGACCGCCTTCGACGACTTCAAGGTCGTCCCGCCCGGCACCGGCATCGTCCACCAGGTGAACATCGAGCACCTGGCCCGCACGGTCATGGTGCGAGGCGGCCAGGCGTACCCCGACACCCTGGTCGGCACCGACTCGCACACCACCATGGTCAACGGCCTCGGCGTCCTCGGCTGGGGCGTCGGCGGCATCGAGGCCGAGGCCGCGATGCTCGGCCAGCCGGTCTCCATGCTCATCCCGCGCGTCGTCGGCTTCAAGCTGACCGGCGAGCTGCCGGCCGGCACCACCGCCACCGACCTCGTGCTGACCATCACCGAGATGCTGCGCAAGCACGGTGTCGTCGGCAAGTTCGTCGAGTTCTACGGCGAGGGCGTCGCCGCGACCTCGCTCGCCAACCGCGCCACCATCGGCAACATGTCGCCGGAGTTCGGCTCGACCGCCGCGATCTTCCCGATCGACGCCGAGACGATCAACTACCTCAAGCTCACCGGCCGCCCCGAGCAGCAGCTCGCGCTCGTCGAGGCGTACGCCAAGGAGCAGGGCCTCTGGCTGGACCCGAAGGCCGAGCCCGACTTCTCCGAGAAGCTCGAGCTGGACCTGTCCACCGTCGTCCCCTCGATCGCCGGCCCGAAGCGCCCGCAGGACCGCATCGTCCTCGCCAACGCCGCCGAGCAGTTCAAGACGGACGTGCGCAACTACGTCGACGACGTCGACGAGGCGGGCAAGGAGTCCTTCCCGGCCTCCGACGCCCCGGCCGTCGCCCCGAACGGCGCCCCGTCCAACCCGGTCACCGTGACCGCCCCCGACGGCTCGACGTACGAGATCGACCACGGTGCGGTGACGGTCGCGGCCATCACCTCCTGCA
Organism: Streptomyces sp. NPDC031554; assembly: GCF_055580685.1. NCBI lineage: Bacteria > Bacillati > Actinomycetota > Actinomycetes > Kitasatosporales > Streptomycetaceae > Streptomyces > Streptomyces sp. NPDC031554. The sequence goes on from NZ_JBVIKX010000002.1 coordinate 158,054, forward strand.
CCAACACCTCCAACCCGTACGTCATGGTCGCCGCCGCGCTCGTCGCGAAGAAGGCCGTGGAGAAGGGCCTGACCCGCAAGCCCTGGGTCAAGACCACCCTCGCCCCGGGTTCGAAGGTCGTCACCGACTACTTCGACAAGGCGGGCCTGACCCCCTACCTCGACAAGGTCGGCTTCAACCTCGTCGGCTACGGCTGCACCACCTGCATCGGCAACTCCGGCCCGCTGCCGGAGGAGGTCTCCAAGGCCGTCAACGACCACGACCTCGCGGTCACCTCGGTCCTCTCCGGCAACCGGAACTTCGAGGGCCGGATCAACCCCGACGTCAAGATGAACTACCTGGCCTCCCCGCCGCTGGTCGTCGCGTACGCCATCGCGGGCTCCATGAAGGTGGACATCACGCGCGACGCGCTCGGCGTCGACCAGGACGGCAACCCGGTCCACCTGAAGGACATCTGGCCCTCCGAGGCCGAGGTCAACGACGTCGTGGCCAACGCCATCGGCGAGGACATGTTCAACAAGTCCTACCAGGACGTCTTCGCGGGCGACGCCCAGTGGCAGGCGCTGCCGATCCCGACCGGCAACACCTTCGAGTGGGACGCCGAGTCGACCTACGTCCGCAAGCCCCCGTACTTCGAGGGCATGACGATGGAGACCACCCCGGTCTCCGACATCACGGGCGCCCGCGTCCTGGCCAAGCTGGGCGACTCGGTCACCACCGACCACATCTCCCCGGCCGGCGCCATCAAGGCCGACACCCCGGCCGGCAAGTACCTCACCGAGCACGGTGTGGAGCGTCGTGACTTCAACTCCTACGGCTCGCGCCGGGGCAACCACGAGGTCATGATCCGCGGCACGTTCGCCAACATCCGCCTGCGCAACCAGATCGCGCCGGGCACCGAGGGCGGCTACACCCGCGACTTCACCCAGGAAGACGCTCCGGTGTCGTTCATCTACGACGCCTCCCGCAACTACATCGAGCAGGGCATCCCGCTGGTCGTCCTGGCCGGCAAGGAGTACGGCTCCGGCTCGTCCCGCGACTGGGCCGCCAAGGGCACCGCGCTCCTGGGCGTCAAGGCCGTCATCGCCGAGTCCTACGAGCGCATCCACCGCTCGAACCTCATCGGCATGGGCGTCCTGCCGCTGCAGTTCCCCGAGGGCCAGTCCGCCACGACCCTGGGCCTGACCGGCGAGGAGACCTTCTCCTTCACCGGTGTCGAGGAGCTGAACGACGGCACCACCCCGCGCACCGTCAAGGTCACCACCGACACCGGTGTCGAGTTCGACGCGGTCGTCCGCATCGACACCCCCGGTGAGGCCGACTACTACCGCAACGGCGGCATCATGCAGTACGTGCTGCGCAGCCTGATCCGCAAGTAAGCGGTCGGGCGAGCGGTACGGCACGGCCGTCGAGGGCCGCTTCCCCGGTGACGGGGGAGCGGCCCTCCGCCGTACGGCGGGCCGTCGCGGTCGCCGTCACCGTCTCCGCCGTCACCGTTGCCGTGCCTCTGCGGCCGCCGACGGCGCTCGACGCCCCCACGGACACCCCCGGTGGCCCACCCTCCTGTGGGCCACCGGCCGCACGGACCTCCCGGGCCGCCCCCGCCCCACCCGGTGGCGCCGGTACGGCGCACCCGCCCACGAGCGGCGGCGGCGACACGTCCGCGGGCGGCGGCGCCGCCGCGGGCAGGGGGACGCGTCCGCTCCGCCTTCCGCGACCCGGCCGGGCCGCGGGTTCCGTGAATCGACGCCGATTCCGTTTACAAGTCGGCTCTCCGGCGCTACCTTGCGCCACAGGTGAGGTGGGAGCGCTCCCATCCGGCGGACCGGAACCCGCCGGGACCGCTCCCGCCTCCACCCCTCCTCCGCGCACCCGCATTCGCACCCGCACCCGTACTCGCACCCGCGGCCGCACCCGCCCCGCACCCTCTCCATGCCCGCACGGTCCGTACACGGAAGGACGGACTCCCATGCGAGACACCGACATCGATGTCATGATCACGACAAAATCTGGAGCCGGGTCACGCGCCAAGGCCCTCCTCCTCGTCCTCCTCTCCCTCCTGGTCGCCCTCCCCGCCGCCGGACTCGTCGTCACGGCGGGCGGCACGGCCGAGGCCCACGGGACACCGATGAAGCCCGGCAGCCGGACCTTCCTGTGCTGGCAGGACGGGCTGACCGACACCGGCGAGATCAAACCGGTCAACCCCGCCTGCCGGAACGCGCAACAGGTCAGCGGGACGACGCCGTTCTACAACTGGTTCTCCGTGCTCCGCTCCGACGGCGCCGGCCGCACCCGCGGCTTCGTGCCCGACGGACAACTGTGCAGCGGGGGGAACACCAACTTCACCGGCTTCGACGCCCCCCGCGCCGACTGGCCGCTCACCCACCTCACTTCGGGCGCGACGATCGACTTCTCCTACAACGCCTGGGCCGCGCACCCGGGTTGGTTCCGCGTCTACCTCACCAAGGACGGCTTCGACCCGACCCGGACCCTCACCTGGGACGCCGTCGAGGACCAGCCGTTCCTGAGCGTCGACCACCCGCCGCTCAACGGCACCCCGGGCACGGTCGAGGCCGACTACCGGTGGAGCGGCAAGCTGCCCGAGGGCAAGTCGGGGCGCCACGTCGTCTACATGGTGTGGCAGCGCTCCGACAGCGCGGAGACCTTCTACTCCTGCTCCGACGTCGTCTTCGACGGCGGCGACGGCGAGGTGACCGGCATCCACGAGCCCGGGAACCCGACCGAACCCGTCCCCGGCACCTGCACGGCCACCCGCCGCACGACGGGCACGTGGAACGGCGGACACCAGTCCGAGGTCACCGTCACCAACTCCGGCGACGTCCCGATGCTCGGCTGGATGGTCGACTGGACGCTGCCCGCCGGCCAGAAGGTCGACAGCCTCTGGAACGGCACCGCCACCTACGCCGGCCAGGCGGTGATGGTCCACAACGCCGGCTGGAACGGCTCGCTGAGCCCGGGGCAGAGCGCGAGCTTCGGGTACGTCGTCTCGGGCGCCGGCGGCGACAGCACGACGACCCTTCCCTGCCGGGTCGGCTGAGCCCGGGCCGGCACCCCGCCACGGACCGGCCGCGCCGGAGCGCCACCCCGCTCCGGCCACTCCGGTCGGGTCACCCCGCTCCGGCCACTCCGGTCGGGCCACCCCGCTCCGGCCCGGTGGGCGGTGAGCCGTACGGCCGCCGCCCACCGGGCCGCCCGCGGTCAGGACAGCAACTCGACCTCCGTGACGACCGCCGGGCCGTCGAAGGCCAGCCGGTAGTGCCGGTACGAGGCCGGGTGGGGGACCGAGAACGCCCGGGTCTGCCGGTCCCAGCGGAACGCCTCCCCGGTGCGCCGGTCCAGGTCCGTCCACGTCACGCCGTCGGAGGAGCCCTGGAGCGTCCAGGCCGTCGGCGCGTCGGAGTGCTTCGCGGACGTGAGCGTGTACTGCACGGCCTTCTCGGCGGCGCCGACCGGCAGGTCGACCGCGCCCGAGACCCCGGTCCCCGTCGCCGACGTGTCGTCGAACAGGGCGCCCCCGCCCGCGAGCACGTCCGTGCGCGGTGCGGGCACCTCGTCGTCCCGGGTGATCGACACGGGGGCCGCGCCCTTCCCGCTGCCCCACGCCGAGGGCTCCGGTCCCATGGCGAAGTCGAGGACCGCCCCCTTCGCCAGCACCGAGTGGGGCAGCGAGGTCGACCTCCACGGGCGGCCGTCGACCTCGAGGCCCTGCACGTAGACGTTCCGGGCGCTGTTGCGCGGCGCCCGGATCACCAGGTCCTTCCCGTTCTCCAGGTGCACGGTGGCCTTCTTGAACAGAGGCGAGCCGACCGCGTACTCGCCGCCGCCCATCACCAGCGGGTAGAAGCCGAGCGCGGAGAAGAGGTACCAGGCCGACTGCTCGCCGTTGTCCTCGTCACCGTGGTAGCCCTGCCCGATCGCGCTGCCGGTGTACAGGCGCCCCAGCACCTCGCGGACCTTGGCCTGCGCCTTCCAGGGCTGCCCGGCCGCGTCGTACATGTAGATCGCGTGGTGGGCCACCTGGTTGGAGTGCCCGTACATGCCCATCCGCACGTCCCGCGCCTCCGTCATCTCGTGGATGACGCCGCCGTAGGAGCCCGTGAACTCGGGGGAGGCGGTCTCCGGGGTCGCGAAGTAGGTGTCGAGCTTGTGCGCGAGGCCGTCGCGGCCGCCGTAGAGGTTGGCCAGGCCGCGGCTGTCCTGCGGGGCGCTGAAGGCGTAGCCCCAGCCGTTGGTCTCGGTGTAGTCGTGACCCCACACGCGGGGGTCGTAGGCCGACGACTTCACCCGCCAGTCGCCCGCGGCGTCCCGGCCCTGGAAGAAACCGGCCTCCGCGTCGAACAGGTGCACGTAGCCCTGCGCGCGGTTGAGGAAGTACTCCGACTCCTCCCGGTACCGCCGTTCGCCCGTCCTCTCGAACAGCTTCCGTCCCATCCGGGCGATCCCGAAGTCGTTGAGGTAGCCCTCCAGGGCCCAGGACAGGCCCTCGTGGGTGTCGGTGGCGGTGTAACCGAGGAACGGCGAGGTCGCCATGCCTTTGCGGCCCACACCGGACGTCGGCGGCACCACGGTCGCGTTCTTCACCGCCGCGTCGTACGCCGACTCCGCGTCCAGGCCGACACCCTTGACGTACGCGTCCGCGAAGGCGACGTCCGAGGAGGTGCCGGTCATCAGATCGGCGTACCCCGGGGAGGACCAGCGCGAGGTCCAGCCGCCGTCCTTGTACTGCTGCACGAACCCGTCCGCCAGTTCGCCGGCCCTGGTCGGCGTCAGGAGCGAGTACGCCGGCCAGGTCGTCCGGTAGGTGTCCCAGAAACCGTTGTTGACGTACACCTTGCCGTCCACGATCTTCGCGCCGGTGTGCGTCGGGGTGTCCGGGCCCGACACCGGCGAGAAGGGCGAGGCGTACTTGTACGTCGAACCGACCTTCTCGAAACCGGAGTTGGGATACAGGTACAGCCGGTACAGGCTGGAGTACAACGTCGTCAGTTGGTCCGGGGTGGCGCCCTCGACCTCCACCGTGCCCAGCAGTTCGTCCCACTGCCGCTGGGCCCGCCGCTCGACGGTCTCGAAGGAGGTCCCCTCCGGGATCTCCCGGCGCAGGTTGTCGCGGGCCTGGTCGACACCGATCAGGGAGGTCGCCAGGCGCAGGGTGACCGTGCGGTCGGCGCCCGCGTCGAACCGCAGGTACCCCTTCGCTCCGTTCGACGCCCCGTCCGTCACCGGCGCGTCGAACTCGCCGTACACGAACAGCCGGGTGGCGCCCGTGGACAGTCCCGACCTCACGTCCGACCAGCCGGTGACGACGCCCTCATCGGTGTCGAGCGTGAGGCCCGCCCGGTCGTTGACGTTGTCGAGGACGACGCTCGCGTCGTCGCCCGGGTAGGTGAAGCGCAGGGCCGCCGCGTGGTCGGTCGGCGCCATCTCCGCCGTCAGCCCGTTCTCGAACCGCACGCCGTAGGAGTACGGCCGGGCCGTCTCGTTCGCGTGCCGGAACGGCAGCGCCCGCGCGGCCCGCCCGGTGTCGGGGACGCCGGCCGCCGTGGACGGCATCACCTGGAACGTCTGCCGGTCGCCCATCCACGGGCTGGGCTCGTGGCTCGCGCTGAACGCCTGGATCGTGGGCAGGTTGCCGGCGTCGTTCGCGCGGGAGTAGTCGTAGAGCCAGCCCAGGCCGGCGGCGTTGGTCACCGGGGTCCAGAAGTTGAAGCCGTGCGGCACGGCGGTCGCGGGGAAGGTGTTGCCCCGCGAGAAGCTCCCGCTGGAGTTGGTGCCGCGCGTGGTCAGCGCGTAGTCCGACAGGTGCGCCTTCGGGGCCTCGGGCGGGACCGTGCGCAGCGTGACGTCGTCCACCCAGCCCCGGAACCGCGCCGGCCCGCCGGGGGAGTCGTAGGCGAGGAGGACGCGGTCGACGGTCTTCCCGGCCGCCACCGCGCCGATCCCCGCGACGACGTCGTTCCACTGGTTGACGTACAGCGACCTGGCCGCGCCCTGCCCGCGGGGTGACAGCGCGAAGCCGTACTGGTCCCTCGCCCCGAGACCGCTCAGATACGTCCCGTCCGTGAACGCCAGGTCCACCGACACGTTCGTCGCCGCGTAGTCCAGGTCGCCCTCGGCCATCGCGGGGAAGACGCGGTAGGCGAGGCGGGTGCGCGCGGAGACCCGCACGTTCACGTCGAAGACCTTGTTGTACGAGTAGCCGCGCCCCTCGGCGGTGTGCCGCCCGGCGTAGCGCAGGGCCCGCAGCCCCGTGAAGCCGGCCCGCGCCTTGGCGGTGGGGGAGCCGCTCGGGCCCCGGTCGACGACGGTCTGCATGTCCGGCGGCACGGGGGCGCCGTCGCCGCCCGTGCCGAACCGCACGTCGGCGAGCTGGAGGAGGCCGGCGCCGTGGTTCTTCGTCACCTCCAGCCGGAAGTGCCGGTAGGAGGCGGGTGCGTCGAGCGCGTACGCCTTCGTCTGCAGCCGCTTGTCGAAGGACTCGCCGGAGCGGGTGTCGAGGGCCGTCCAGTCGCCGCCGTCCGCCGAGCCCTTCAACGTCCAGTCCGCCGGGTCGCGTTCGGCGGCGTCGTTGGCGGACGTCAGTGCGTACACGGTGACCGCCGCGGGTTCCGGCAGGTCGAACTCCACCCAGCCGGTGGCCTCGAAGGCCAGCCACTTGGTGCCGGCCTCGCCGTCGACGAGGTTCTCCTTCACCTCGCCGCCGGCCGTGTTCTCGGCGCTCGCCCGCACGTCCGTGACCCGGTCGGTCACCTCGCCGGGGAGCCCGCCGCCGTATCCGCCGTCGACCCCCGACGCCCGTTTCCCGCCGCCCGGCGCGGACTCGACGGTGCTCCGCCAGTCGGGAGCCCGCTCGCCCTCCTCGAAGGAGGAGGCGAACTCCCGGTCGGGCACCGGCACCCGGTCGGGCAGGGCGACCGCCGCCCCCGGCGCGCCCGCCGCCATGACCAGGGCGGCCGTGCCCACGACCGCCCGTCTCCATCGGACCCACCTCGACCGAGCTCCGAAGCGCTGCATCCGCGAGCACCCTCCCTGCGCCGGACAACGTTGTCTTCTTCGATGCGCAGGAATCAGTAGGTGGCCAAGTGGCAAGTGATGTCAAGGATGTTGACCGCGCCACCCGCGTCCTCCCCGGCGCCCCGGAGGGACCTCGCGGGGCCTCACGTCCACGGGCCGCCACCGACTTCCCGAGGTGCCCTGCCGCGGGCTGCCACCGACTTCCCGAGGTGCCCTGCCGCGGGCTGCCACTGACTTCCCGAGGTGCCCTGCCGCGGGCTGCCACCGGCTTCCCGAGGTGTCCTGCCGCGTTCCGCCGCCGGTCCCCCGCAGGTCGTCCGGGCCGTCCTCGGCGGGCCTGCCGCCCCGCCCTTCGCGGGTCTGCCGCAGGTCGTCCGCCCCGCCCCTCGCGGATCCGTCGCGGACCGCCGAACCACCGTCCGGAGGCTCGCCGTGAATCCCCCATGGGTTCGTGTCCGGCGATTTTCCGGCCGGACGGTCGCGGTGGGCCCGTATTTCCGCCAGGTCTCAACTCGGAAAAGACCCACGGCCAACCTTGTATTCGATCTTGTCCGGTGGCGGGAAGTGGACTATACCTGTCGGCGATTCACTCGATCCGCACAACCCTGCTTGACCTGACCGCGGTGCCGGGAGGAATCCGGTTCACCGCCTGAGTCCTGGAGAAGGCGTGGACTTGAGCATGGGATCCGCTTCTGTGTCCGGTTCGGAAGGCCCGGCCCGACCGGCCGTTCCGGATGATTCCGCCGATGCGATCGAGGACCGTGGTGCGAAAGGCGTCGGCCGCCGTGATCTGATCAGGAGATCGGTCGCACTCGGGCTGATCTCCGTCCCCACGGCGGGTTTCCTCTCCGCCTGCGCCAGCAGCGGGAGCGGTGGTGACGAGGGAAAGGCCGAGACGGGCGAGAAGACCGACAAGAACCCGCTCGGCGTGAAGGACACCACCCGACTGGAATTCGTCCTGTTCGACGGCGGTTTCGGCAAGGAGTACGCCGAGGACGCCGTCAAGATCTACGAACAGCGTTTCCCCGAGGCGAAGGTGAAGTTTTCGGCCACCCAGAAGATCCAGTCCACGCTCCAGCCCCGGTTCAACCAGGGCACCCCGCCGGACCTCATCGACAACTCCGGCGCCGAGCAGATGGACATGGGCGTCCTGGTCGGCAAGAGCCAACTGGCCGACCTCACCGCGCTGCTGGACGCGCCCTCGTACGACGACCCGGCGAAGAAGGTCCGCGACACCCTGCGCCCCGGCATCGTGGAGATGGGCCAGTTCGACGGCGACCCGGTCTGGATCATGTACTACGCCTACACCGTGTACGGCGTCTGGTACTCGCAGAAGGCCCTGGACTCGCTGGACGCGGCCTACCCCGAGACCTGGGACGAGATGCTCGCGGTCTGCGCCAAGGCCAGGAAGAAGGGCATCGCGGGCTGGACGTACGCGGGCAAGTACCCGTACTACCTGCCCTTCTCGCTGTACCCGATGATCGGCAAGGTCGGCGGCCGCGAAGTCCTCGACGCCATCGACAACCTGGAGCCGAACGCCTGGAGGCACCCGGCGGTCAAGGCCTGTTTCGACGCCTACTACGAGCTGTACGAGAAGGGGTACGTCCTGCGGGGCACGCCCGGCCTGGACCACATCCAGTCGCAGACCGCGTGGGCCAAGGGCAAGGCCCTGTTCCTCCCCAACGGCTCCTGGGTGGAGAACGAGTCGGCCGGCGTCATCCCCGCCGACTTCGGCCTCGCCGTCTCCGCGCCGACCGGACTCGACGGCTCCGACAAGCTGCCGTTCGGCACCATCTGGGCCTCCGGCGGCGAGCCGTTCGTCGTCCCGGCCAGGGCGAAGAACCCGGCCGGCGGCATGGAGCAGCTGCGCATCATGCTCGGTGAGGCGTCCTCGAAGAACTTCACCTCCAAGGTCAAGTCGCTGACCGCGTACGACGGCGGCACCGACGGCATCACCCTCACCCCCGGCCTGAAGTCGGGTGTCGCCGCGCTGCGGAAGGCCGGCCGGAACGTGGTGAACCCGCGGCTCCAGGACTGGTACGTGCAATTGCAGAAGGAGAAGATCGGGGTCTCCGGCCTCGGCGAGATGATGGCCGGCCGGCTCACCCCGGCGGAGGCGATCAAGAAGATCCAGGGCTATGCCGACGAGGCGGCCAAGGATTCCTCGATCAAGCACTACAAGCACCAGTGACCGGCGACATCACGACACCGGAGTGGCGATGCAGCACGGCAAGTACCGGTTCATCGTGGGTTTCCTGGCGCCGCCCCTCGGGCTGTACGCGCTTTTCGTGGTGTGGCCGTTCATCCAGTCCATCTCCTACTCGTTCACGGACTGGACCGGGCTGAGCCCCGAATTCGAGATGGTCGGCCTGGACAATTACCGCAGGATGCTGGACGACGACATCTTCTGGAAGTCCCTGCGGCACAGCCTGACGTTCGCGCTCGTGCTGCCGCCGGTGACGATCGGCCTGGCCCTGTTCCTCGCCTTCATGATCAATGTCGGCGGACGCAGGAGGAAGGGCGGCCCGGTCGTCTCCGGTGTGCGCGGCTCGTCCTTCTACAAGATCGTCTATTTCTTCCCGCAGGTGCTCTCGATCGCCATCGTGGCGCTGTTGTTCGCCTTCGCCTACAACCCCGACAGCGGTGCCCTCAACTCGTTGCTGCGGGGGATCGGCCTGGACGGCGTGCAGCCGCTGTGGCTGGGCGATCCGGATCTCGCGCTGTGGTGCGTGATGGCGGTGCTCGTCTGGTCGACGGTCGGCTTCTTCGTGGTGCTGTTCTCCGCCGGCATGGCGTCGATCCCCACGGACCTGTACGAGGCCGCGCTGCTCGACGGCGCCGGCCGCGCCACCACGTTCTTCCGCATCACCCTGCCGCTGCTGTGGGACACCGTGCGGTCCGGCTGGGTCTACCTGGGCATCCTCGCGCTCGGCGCGGAGTCGTTCGCGGTCGTCCAGATCATGACGACCGGGCCGGGCGGACCCGACTACTCGACCACCGTCATGGTCCTCTACGTGTACCAGAAGGCGTTCCGCGACGGTCAGGCCGCCTACGCCACCACCATCGGAGTCGCCCTGCTCGTCGTGACGCTGGCCTTCGCCGCGCTGGTGCTGCGGCTGGGCCGGCGCGAGCGGCTGGAGTACTGATCATGAGCATCGAGAAGACCGCGGAACCCCCGGCGCCCGTCCCGGTCGTGAAGGCGGACGCCCCGCCGGCCGGCGCCCCGCCCCGGACGCGGAAGGAGGGGCAGGTCCTCAACGCCTTCTCGCACGGCATCCTCGTCCTGTGGGCGGTCATGGTCGTGCTGCCGCTGCTGTGGGCGGTGATGACCTCCTTCAAGGACGACGGCTCCATCTTCGGCTCGCCCTGGTCGCTGCCCGACACGCTGCACTTCGACAACTGGTCGCGGGCCTGGACCGAGGCCGACATGGGCGACTACTTCCTCAACACCGTCCTGGTGGTCGGGGGCTCGCTCGTCGGCACCCTGGTGCTCGGCTCGATGGCGGCCTACGTCCTGGCCCGGTTCGACTTCCCCGGCAACCGGTTCGTCTACTACCTGTTCGTCGGCGGCATGAGTTTCCCGGTCATGCTCGCGCTGGTCCCGCTGTTCTACGTGGTGAACAACATGGGCCTGCTGAACACGATCCACGGCCTGATCCTGGTCTACATCGCCTACTCGCTGCCGTTCACGGTGTTCTTCCTGACGGCGTTCTTCCGCACGCTGCCCTCGTCGGTGGCGGAGGCGGCGTTCGTCGACGGCGCCTCGCACAGCCGTACGTTCTTCCAGATCATGCTGCCGATGGCCAGGCCCGGCCTGATCAGCGTGGGGATCTTCAACTTCCTGGGCCAGTGGAACCAGTACATGCTCCCCACGGTCCTGAACACCGACCCGGACCGGCGCGTCCTCACCCAGGGGCTGGTGCAGCTGGCCGTCAGCCAGGGCTACAAGGGCGACTGGTCGGGTCTCTTCGCGGGACTGGTGATGGCGATGCTGCCGGTCCTCGCCGCGTACGTCGTCTTCCAGCGGCAGGTGGTGCGGGGGCTGACCGCGGGGGCGCTGAAGTAGCCCTTTCCCTTGATCCCTTGGACGCCGGGGTAGCACTGCGCAGCCGCCCGTACGCGCGCCGTTCCCGAGTCGGGGGACGGCGCCGTTCGGTGTGTGCATGAATGCGATTAGTGTTCAACCTCTTGACGGGAGGCAACCCGAACAGCTCAGCTTAGAGTTCACTAGTTGGACATAGACGGGGCCTCATCGAAGCGGTCCCGCGCGCGGGAGGTCGTCGTGGAGACTCCGGGGTCGCAGTCGTCGCTGCACCGAGCCAACCTGGAGCGGGTGGTACGCGCCGTGCGTCTGGCCGGGTCCCTCACGCAGGCGGAGATCGCCCGGACGACGGGCCTGTCCGCGGCGACCGTGTCCAACATCGTGCGGGAGCTGAAGGACCGCGGGACCGTCGAGGTCACCCCCACCTCGGCGGGCGGCCGCAGGGCCCGCAGCGTCAGTCTGAGCGGGGACGCCGGCATCGTCATCGGCGTGGATTTCGGGCATACCCACCTGCGGGTCGCCGTGGGCAACCTCGCCCATCAGGTGCTGGCCGAGGAGTCCGAACCACTGGATGTGGACGCCTCCTCGACACAGGGTTTCGACCGGGCGGAACAGCTGGTCAGCCGCCTGATCGAGGCCACCGGGGTGGACCGCTCGAAGATCGCCGGAGTGGGCCTCGGGGTCCCCGGTCCGATCGACGTGGAGTCCGGCTCGCTCGGCTCGTCCGCGATCCTGCCCGGCTGGATCGGCACCAAGCCCGCCGAGGAGCTGCGGGGGCGGCTCGGCGTGCCCGTGCACGTGGACAACGACGCCAACCTCGGCGCCCTCGGCGAGCTGGTCTGGGGCAGCGGCAGGGGTGTTCGTGATCTTGCTTACATCAAGGTCGCCAGCGGTGTCGGCGCCGGCCTGGTGATCGAGGGGAAGATCTACCGGGGTCCCGGCGGAACCGCCGGGGAGATCGGGCACATCACCCTCGACGAGTCCGGCCCCGTCTGCCGCTGCGGAAACCGGGGCTGCCTGGAGACCTTCACGGCCGCGCGCTACGTGCTGCCCCTCCTGCACTCCAGCCACGGCACGGACCTGACCATGGAGAGGGTCGTGCGGCTGGCCAGGGACGGGGATCCGGGCTGCCGCCGGGTGATCGCCGACGTCGGCCGGCACATCGGCAGCGGAGTCGCCAACCTCTGCAACCTGCTGAACCCGAGCCGGGTGGTCCTGGGCGGTGATCTCGCCGAGGCCGGCGAGCTGGTCCTCGGGCCCATCAGGGAGTCCGTCGGCCGCTACGCGATCCCCAGCGCGGCACGCCAACTCACCGTTCTCCCGGGGGCGCTGGGGGGCCGCGCGGAGGTGCTCGGGGCGCTCGCCCTCGCCCTCGGCGAGATGGGTGATTCGACCCTTTTGGACGGCACGCTGTCCGTCAACACGCCTGCCTTCACTTAGAGAACGAATGACGCCGTTGCCATCTCGTTAAGTATTTACTTCTTGACGTCGCACGTGTGGCCGAGTTGACTTCCAGCCACCTCGGCCGCAGCGTTGCGGCCCTGTCAGGGAGGCACATCCAATGAACGCAACGATGCGTAGAGTCCTGATCGGCGCCACCGCCGTCTCCATGGCCCTGTCGATTGCCGCGTGCGGCAAGGCGGGCGACGACGACTCCGACAGCAGCAGCTCCGACAGCAAGTCCATCGGCCTGCTGCTCCCCGACAGCGTCACGGCGCGCTACGAGAAGTTCGACAAGCCGCTCTTCGAGGCCAAGGTCAAGGAGCTCTGCTCCGACTGCGACGTGCAGTACGCGAACGCCGCCGCCGACCCGGCCAAGCAGGCCCAGCAGATGAGCAGCATGGTCACCAAGGGCGTCAAGGTGATCGTCGTCTCCGCGCAGGACTCGGCCGCCATCAAGTCCTCCATCAAGTCCGCGGTGGACAAGGGCGTCAAGGTCGTCGCCTACGACCGCCTCGCCCAGGGTCCGGTCTCGGCGTACGTCTCCTTCGACAACGTCAAGGTCGGCGAGCTCCAGGGCCAGGCCCTGCTCGACGCGCTCGGCTCGAAGGCCACCCCCACGGCGAACGTCGTCATGATCAACGGTGACGACGCCGACCCGAACGCCGGCCAGTTCAAGGAAGGCGCCCACAAGGCCCTCGACGGCAAGGTCAAGATCGCCTACGAGCAGTCCGGCCTGTGGAAGGACACCGTCGCGGCGCAGAAGATGTCCGCCGCGATCACCCAGCTCGGCGCGAAGAAGATCGCCGGCGTCTACGCCGCCAACGACGGCATGGCCGGTGGCATCGCCAACACCCTCAAGGGCGCGAAGATCAGCGGCATCCCGCTGACCGGCCAGGACGCGGAGCTCGCGGGCATCCAGCGCATCGTCGCCGGCACCCAGTCCTCCACCGTCTACAAGGCCTTCAAGCCCGAGGCCGACGCCGCCGCCCAGCTCGCGGTCAACCTGCTCGAGGGCAAGGACATCAAGTCCCTCGCCACCACCGAGCTGACCAGCGGCTCCGGCGACAAGGTGCCCTCGCAGCTGCTGACCCCGGTGTCGGTCACCAAGGCCAACATCAAGGACACGGTCGTCGCGGACAAGCTGTACACGGTCGAGGAGATCTGCACCGCCGAGTTCGCCGCCGCCTGCAAGGCCGCCGGCCTCCAGTAGCGGTCCCGCGCCCCGCGCGCATCCGGCTCGGGCCCCCGCGGGGCCCGGGCCCGGACCACCGGCCGCACAGCGGCCCCGTGAGACCCCGCCGACGCTCGCCCCACCTTCACACCCCGCTGCCGGGGCGGGCGTCGGACGGAACCGTTGCCAAGTGCGGCGGACTCGCGCATGTTCATCTTGTAAACCTCGTGCGTCAGCGCCCCGCAGCCGTCGGCGCTGAGCACACCCTTCCGCGCCTGTTCCACAGCGCGGCATCCCCGCCGGTCAGGCGGCGAAGGAGATGGTTCACGTGTCCGCTACGCCCGTGCTGGCGTTGCGCGGAGTCTCCAAGCGATTCGGTGCGGTGCAGGCACTCACCGACGTCGAGCTGGAGGTCCACGCCGGAGAAGTGGTCGCCCTGGTGGGCGACAACGGCGCCGGAAAGTCCACCCTGGTCAAGACGATCGCGGGTGTTCACCCCATCGATGAGGGCGTCATCGAGTGGGAGGGCAAGCCGGTCAGCATCAACAAGCCGCACGACGCCCAGGGTCTCGGTGTCGCGACGGTCTACCAGGACCTCGCGCTCTGCGACAACCTCGACGTCGTCGGCAACCTCTACCTCGGCCGCGAACTGCTGCGCCGCGGTGCCATCGACGAGGTGGCGATGGAGAAGAACGCCCGCGAGCTGCTGTCCACGCTCTCCATCCGCATCCCGAGCGTGCGCATCCCGATCGCGAGCCTCTCCGGCGGTCAGCGCCAGGTCGTCGCCATCGCCCGCGCGCTCATCGGCGACCCGAAGGTCGTCATCCTCGACGAGCCCACCGCCGCCCTCGGCGTCGAGCAGACCGCGCAGGTCCTCGACCTGGTCGAGCGGCTGCGCGAGCGCAACCTCGGCGTCATCCTCATCAGCCACAACATGGCCGACGTCAAGGCGGTCGCCGACACCGTCGCCGTCCTGCGCCTGGGCAAGAACAACGGCTCCTTCCCCGTGAAGGACACCAGCCACGAAGAGATCATCGCCGCGATCACGGGTGCCACGGACAACGCCGTGACCCGTCGTGCGGGGCGTCGCACCGCGGAGGCGGCCAAGTGAGCGACACGTCCAAGACCGTGAAGAGCGACAGCACCAAGGTCGGCAAGAGCGAGGGCGTGGTGGAGGACCAGACCACGGTCGCCCCCGCCGACGACCCCACGGCCGCCCCGGTCGCCGTCGTCGACCCGCGCCTGCTGGTCCGCGAAGAGGGCCTCAAGGGCTACGTCACCGAGTTCAAGCGCAAGGTCAAGGGCGGCGAGCTGGGCTCGCTGCCGGTGGTCGTCGGCCTGATCGTCATCTGGACGATCTTCCAGCTGAACAACGACCGCTTCCTGAGCGCCGAGAACCTCTCGAACATCAGCTACTACATGTCGGCCACCGGCATGCTGGCCATCGGCCTGGTGTTCGTCCTGCTGCTCGGCGAGATCGACCTGTCGGTCGGTTCCGTCAGCGGCCTGGCGTCCGCGCTGTTCGCCGTGTTCGTGGTGGACCACTCCATGAACCCGTGGCTGTCGCTCGTCCTGACGATCATCACGGGCATCGCCATCGGCGCCCTGCACGGCTGGTTCTTCGCCAAGATCGGCGTGCCCGCCTTCGTCGTCACCCTGGCCGGCCTCCTCGCCTGGAACGGCCTCATGCTGTGGCTGCTGGGCTCCAACGGCACCATCAACCTCCCGTCCGACTCCGGTCCCATCCACCTGTTCGGCCAGAACTCCTTCTTCATGGACCAGGCCATCATCGGGGCCTACCTGCTGGCCGGACTCGCCGTCGTGCTGTCCCTGATCGGCAACTTCGGTGAGCAGCGTCGCCGCCGGGCGGCGGGCGTGCCGTTCCGCGCGACCGGCGAGATCCTGCTGCGCGTGGGCCTGCTCGCGGTGGCGGCGTTCGTGTCCGCGGCCGTGCTGAACAACGCGTCCGGTGTCTCCAACGCGCTGGTGCTCTTCCTGACCGCGCTGGTGATCGTGGACTTCGTGCTCCGTCGTACGACGTACGGCCGCAAGGTGTTCGCGGTCGGCGGCGGCATCGAGGCCGCCCGCCGCGCGGGCATCAACGTCCCGATGGTCCGGATCACCGTGTTCGCCATCGCCGGTGGCTTCGCCGCGCTCGGCGGCATGTTCTTCGCCGGCCAGACCGCCGGAGCCTCGCTGAGCGCCGGTGCCGGCGACACCCTGATGCTCGCCATCGCGGCGGCCGTCATCGGCGGCACCAGCCTCTTCGGCGGCCGCGGTACCGTCTGGTCCGCCCTCCTGGGCATGCTGGTCATCCAGTCCATCCGGACCGGTCTCGACCTGCTGAACATGAACACCTCGATCCAGTACATGATCACCGGTGGTGTCCTGCTCGGCGCGGTCGTCGTCGACTCCGTCTCCCGCAGGAGCCAGAAGGCCGCCGGCCGCGGCTGATCACGGCAGCGACCGACTGTGCCCGGCACCCGTCCTCGGGTGCCGGGCACAGGCGTGCCGGGCACGAGCGGGGAGACCCGCATCCGGGGGACGGCCGATCCGTGAACCCCCGAGAACCCCGAGAACCCCCGTGGACCCCCGAGAACCCTCGAATCATGGGGCGGGCGCCGTCCGCCGGGGCGGAAGATTAGACTCGCAGAACCCGGCAACAGCTCGATCAGCTCTATTGCAAGGAGGCACGGGTGCCGCTGCTGACCCGCATCAGGGGACCGCGCGATCTGGACCGGCTCAGCCTGGAGGAGCTGGACCAGCTGGCAGGGGAGATCCGGACCTTCCTCGTCGACGCCGTGTCCAAGACCGGCGGCCACCTCGGCCCCAACCTCGGCGTGGTCGAGCTCACCATCGCCCTGCACCGGGTCTTCGAGTCCCCGAAGGACAAGGTGCTCTGGGACACCGGCCACCAGTCCTACGTGCACAAGCTCCTCACCGGCCGGCAGGACTTCTCCCGGCTGAAGATGAAGGACGGCCTGTCCGGCTACCCCTCGCAGGCCGAGTCCGAGCACGACGTCATCGAGAACAGCCACGCCTCCACGGTGCTCGGCTGGGCCGACGGCATCGCCAAGGGCAACGAGATCCTGAAACGGGACAGCCACGTCGTGGCGGTCATCGGTGACGGCGCCCTGACCGGCGGCATGGCCTGGGAGGCGCTGAACAACATCGCCGAGGCCAAGGACCGCCCGCTCGTCATCGTCGTCAACGACAACGAGCGCTCCTACGCCCCCACCATCGGTGGCCTCGCCAACCACCTGGCGACCCTGCGCACGACCGAGGGCTACGAACGTTTCCTCGCCCGCACCAAGGACATCCTCGACCGCACCCCGGTCGTCGGGAAGCCCCTCTTCGACACCCTGCACGGCGCCAAGAAGGGCCTGAAGGACTTCATCGCCCCGCAGGGCATGTTCGAGGACCTCGGCCTGAAGTACGTCGGCCCCATCGACGGCCACGACATCGAGGCCCTGGAGTCGGCGCTGGCCCGCGCCAAGCGCTTCGGTGGCCCCGTCATCGTGCACTGCCTCACCGAGAAGGGCCGCGGCTACCAGCCCGCCCTCCAGGACGAGGCCGACCGCTTCCACGCCGTCGGCAAGATCCACCCCGACACGGGTCTGCCGATCGCCAGCAGCGGCGCCGACTGGACCTCCGTCTTCGGCGAGGAGATGGTCAAGCTCGGCACCGAGCGCGAGGACGTCGTCGCCATCACCGCGGCCATGCTCCAGCCGGTCGGCCTGGACAAGTTCGCCAAGGCCTTCCCCGAGCGCGTCTACGACGTCGGCATCGCCGAGCAGCACGGCGCCGTCTCCGCGGCGGGCCTCGCCCACGCCGGCGTGCACCCCGTCTTCGCGGTCTACGCCACCTTCCTCAACCGCGCCTTCGACCAGGTCCTCATGGACGTCGCCCTGCACAAGTGCGGCGTCACGTTCGTGCTCGACCGGGCCGGCGTGACCGGCACCGACGGCGCCTCCCACAACGGCATGTGGGACATGTCGATCCTCCAGGTCGTCCCGGGCCTGAGGCTGGCCGCGCCGCGCGACGCCGACCAGGTGCGCGCCCAGCTGCGGGAGGCCGTCGAGGTCGACGACGCGCCGACCGTGGTGCGCTTCTCCAAGGGTGCCGTGGGCCCCGCCGTACCGGCCGTGGGACGCGTCGGCGGCATGGACGTGCTGCGCGAGCCGGGCACCGACCGGCCCGACGTGCTGCTGGTCTCCGTGGGCGCCCTCGCCCCGATGTGCCTGGAGATCGCCGCCCTCCTCGACCGGCAGGGCATCTCCACCACCGTCGTCGACCCGCGCTGGGTCAAGCCCGTCGACGAGGCCATGGCCCCGCTCGCCGAGCGCCACCGCGTCGTCGTCACCGTCGAGGACAACTCGCGCGTCGGCGGCGTGGGCTCCACGATCGCCCAGGCCCTGCGCGACGCCGGGGTGGACGTGCCCCTGCGCGACTTCGGCATCCCGCCCCGCTTCCTCGACCACGCCTCCCGCGCCGAGGTCATGGCCGAGATCGGGCTGACCGCCCCCGACATCGCCCGCCAGGTCACCGGCCTGGTCTCCCGCCTCGACGGGCGGTACGACAGGACGGCCGCCGAGGCCGAGCCCGCGCGCGACTGACGGGAAGCGGGCGCGACCGACGGGAAGCGGGCGCGATGCGCGCGCCGTGCCGTTGCCGGGCCGGTTCCACCGCTGAGAGAGTGGTGGAACCGGCCCATTTGCGTGATTGAGCCCGCTCCGGGGCATACGGACTACGGCCCCTCTCGATCATGTCGGGGACGACACCGCGTGGGAGGTACACCCATGAGCAACGCCCTCTTCCGGACGAAGAAGGTCGAGCAGTCCATCCTCGACACGGAGGAACCCGAGCACGCGCTCAAGAAATCCCTGTCCGCGCTCGACCTGACCGTCTTCGGCGTCGGCGTCATCATCGGCACCGGCATCTTCGTCCTGACCGGCACGGTCGCCAAGAACAACGCCGGTCCCGCCGTCGCCCTGGCCTTCGTGGCGGCCGGCGTCGTCTGCGCGCTCGCCGCGCTCTGCTACGCCGAGTTCGCCTCCACCGTCCCGGTGGCCGGCTCCGCCTACACCTTCTCCTACGCCTCCCTCGGCGAACTGCCCGCCTGGATCATCGGCTGGGACCTGGTCCTGGAGTTCGCGCTGGGCACGGCGGTGGTCGCGGTCGGCTGGTCCGGCTACATCGCCTCGCTGCTGGACAACGCGGGCTGGCACCTGCCGGCGGCGCTCAGCGGCCGGGACGGGGCCGAGGGCTTCGGCTTCGACATCCTCGCCGCCGCGCTCGTCCTGGTCCTGACCGCCATCCTCGTCGTCGGCACCAAGCTCTCCGCGCGCGTCACCTCGGTGGTCGTCGCGATCAAGGTGACCGTGGTCCTCGTCGTGATCATCGCGGGCGCCTTCCTCGTCGAGGGCGCCAACTACGACCCGTTCGTCCCGAAGGCGCAGGCGGTGCCGGCCGGCGACAGCCTCCAGGCCCCGCTCATCCAGTTGATGTTCGGCTGGGCGCCGTCCAACTTCGGTGTGATGGGCATCTTCACCGCCGCCTCCGTGGTCTTCTTCGCGTTCATCGGCTTCGACGTGGTGGCCACGGCCGCGGAGGAGACCAGGAACCCACAGCGGGACATGCCCCGCGGCATCATCGGCTCCCTGATCATCTGCACCGCCCTCTACGTCGCGGTGTCGATCGTCGTGACCGGCATGCAGAAGTACACCGATCTGTCCATCACCGCCCCCCTCGCCGACGCGTTCAAGGCCACCGGCCATCCCTGGTTCGCCGGCTTCATCAGCTTCGGCGCCGCCGTCGGCCTCACCACGGTCTGCATGATCCTGCTGCTCGGCCAGACCCGCGTCTTCTTCGCGATGAGCCGCGACGGACTGCTGCCGCGGTTCTTCTCCCAGGTCCACCCGCGCTTCAAGACCCCGCACCGGCCGACCATCCTGCTCGGCGTGCTCATCGCGATCCTGGCCGGTTTCACGCCCCTGAGCGAACTCGCCGAACTCGTCAACATCGGCACGCTCTTCGCCTTCGTGGTCGTCGCCATCGGCGTGATCATCCTGCGCCGGACCCGTCCCGACCTGCCCCGGGCCTTCCGCACCCCCTGGGTGCCGGTGCTGCCGGTCCTGTCGGTGCTGGCCTCGCTGTGGCTGATGCTCAACCTGCCCGCCGAGACCTGGCTGCGCTTCGTGATCTGGATGGTGATCGGCTTCGCCGTGTACTTCCTGTACGGCCGTTCCCACAGCCGCCTGGGGCGCGGCGAGGAGGCCACCGCCGGCCGGGGCGCCGGGCCCGCCGCCGGCCGCTGAACGACCCCGCGCGACCCCGCCCCGCGGCCCCGCGCGACCCCGTCCCGGCGGTGCCCGCGGGGCCGTGCGCCGTTCGGGCGGGGTGCGCGAGGACGCCGTACCCGTTCAGGGCGGGTCCGCCCCTTCTCGTCGGGCGGGCGACGCCCGGCTCGGCTCCCCCACGCTCGGCTCCGCTCGTGCGGGAGGGCCCCCGCCGCGTCGTCGGACCACCCGAGCACCTCCGGTGCACGGGCGATCCTCCGCCGTGCGACGCACCGCCACCGCACCGGACGCCGCGCGCCGGCCCGACGCGCAGGGCCGGACACGCCCTACGGCCGCACGGTGCGAGGTCCCGCCACCCCGGCGCCCAGGGCGGTGACCCGCCGGCGCAGTTCGCGGTCGGCCGTGACGACCAGGCGGCGGCGGTCGCCCGACCGGGCCACCAGGCCGACGATGTGGTCGTCGCCGCTGCCGGACGCCGACTCCACCCGCACGCCGGACACCGGCGCCACACCGCGCGCGGCGCCCTCGACGACCAGGACGATCTCCACGGGCCCGGGGTGTCCCGGCAGCCCGTCGGCGGCCAGCCGGTCCCGCAGCCGCTCCGCCGCGCCCCGCCGGTCGCGCCACCACCCGTCGGGCACCGACCCCACGACGTTCGCGGCGTCGACGATCACGAGCAGCGGGCCGTCGTCGTCATCCATGGGGCCCAGGGTGCCACGGCCGAGGACGGCCGCGGCAGCCGACGACGGCCGATGCCGGTCCCCGGCGCGGCCCGCCCGAGGGCGCCGCCGAGGGGCCGTCATAAAGTGACCGGGTGAACGGCGAATGGCTCGTACGTGGCCGCGACGGGCGGCTCTGTGTCTACCTGACGTCGGACGACGCGGTGCTGTGCCGCGCGGAGCGCACCCCGGGCGGCGCCTGGGACCCGCCGCGCCGGGTCGGTGGCGACCAGAAGCTGCGCGCGGCCGCGGCGGTCGGCCGTGGGGCCGACGGGTACGCCCACCTCGCCTCCTGGCGGCCCACCGTGCCGGGGCAGTCGGGGATCGTGCACTCCGCGCACTTCCGGCCCCTGCTCGCCGCCCTCGACTGGGTTCCGGTCGGCCACCCGGAGACCAGGGGCGACCTCACCGGCATCCCCGCCGTGGCCGTGGACGCCCAGGGGCGGGCGCACGTCTTCGCCGCCCGGGGCGGCACCGGGCTCGGCATGGTGGCCCAGAAGGAGAAGGGCGGCTGGGACCCGTGGCGCGACCTGAAGGGTCCGGACGTCCTGGACGCACCGGTCGCGCTCGCGGGGGAGTCCGGGCGCGTCGAGGCGTACGCGGCCGTCCCCGGCGGGCTGCAGCACTGGCGGCAGGAGCAGCCGGGCACCCCGCCCGTCCTCGGGGAGTCGGTGCAGACACCGGTCCGCCCCGGCACCCTGCGGGCCCTGGCCACCTCGCCGGAGCACACCACGCTCTACTACACCGACGCCTCGGGCGACCTGTGCGCGTGGCGCCCCGGGGGCGCGCCCGTCGCCCTGCTCACCGCGGCGGGCCCCGGTCCGGTGGCCGCCGTGCGCTGCGAACTCGACGGCCACGACTGCACGCTCCTCGCCCAGCGCTCCTCCGGCGGCCGGGTGGCCTTCGCGGCGTACCCCACCGAGGAGGAGGGCGCCGGCGCCTGGTGGGCCGAGTCCGGACCCGGGCTGCCCGCCGACGCCGAGGTGGCCCTCGCCCGCGACCACGAGGACCGGGTGGTCGCCGCGACCCTGTCCCCGTCGGCCGGCCGGCTCCTCGTCACCCGCCGCAAGGACGAACCGGGGCTGGCGCTGACGGCGTGGCAGGAGGTCTGACGGGGTTGCGGCGAGGCCCGGTGCGGACGCGAGGAGGGCCCCCGCCGACCGGCGGGGGCCCTCCTCACGTCATGCGTCCGCGTTACGCCGGGACCGACGCGACGCCCGGGGCGAGGAACCTCTTGCCGTTCACCCGCTCCGACACGCCCTCACGGTCCAGGTACGGCGTGATGCCGCCCAGGTGGAAGGGCCAGCCGGCACCGGTGATCAGGCAGAGGTCGACGTCCTGCGCCTCGGCGACGACACCCTCGTCGAGCATGAGCCCGATCTCCTGCGCCACCGCGTCCAGGACGCGCGCCCGCACCTGCTCCTCGGTGAGGACGGTGTCGCCCTGCTTCAGCAGCGCGGAGACCTCCGGGTCCAGCTCCGGCCGGAAGTCGTTCTCGGCGGAGTAGACGTAGAAGCCGCGCTTGCCCGCCTCGACGACCGCCTTGAGGTTCGGGGAGACCGTGAAGCGGTCCGGGAACGCCCGGTTGAGCGTCTCCGAGACGTGCAGGCCGATGGCCGGGCCGACCAGCTCGAGGAGGACCAGCGGGGACATCGGCAGGCCGAGCGGCTCCACCGCCTTCTCCGCGACCTCGACCGGGGTGCCCTCGTCGATGACGTTCTGCACCTCGCCCATGAAGCGGGTCAGGATGCGGTTCACGACGAACGCCGGGGCGTCCTTCACCAGGACGGCCGTCTTCTTCAGCTTCTTGGCGACGGCGAAGGCGGTGGCCAGCGACGCGTCGTCGGTCGCCTCGCCGCGCACGATCTCCAGGAGCGGCAGGATCGCGACCGGGTTGAAGAAGTGGAAGCCCACGACCCGCTCGGGGTTCTTCAGCTTCGACGCCATCTCGGTGACGGAGAGGGACGAGGTGTTGGTGGCGAGGATCGCGTGCGCCGGGGCGACCGCCTCGACCTCCGCGAACACCTGCTGCTTGACACCGATCTCCTCGAACACGGCCTCGATGATGAAGTCCGCGTCCGCGAAGCCCTCGGCCTTGTCCAGCACACCGGTCACCAGCGCCTTGAGGCGGTTGGCCTTGTCCTGGTTGACGCGGCCCTTGCCGAGCAGCTTGTCGATCTCGGCGTGGACGTAGCCCACACCCTTGTCGACGCGCTCCTGGTCGATGTCGGTCAGCACGACCGGCACCTCCAGACGGCGCAGGAACAGCAGGGCGAGCTGCGAGGCCATCAGGCCCGCGCCCACGACGCCGACCTTGGTGACCGGGCGGGCCAGGCTCTTGTCCGGGGCGCCGGCCGGGCGCTTGCCGCGCTTCTGCACCAGGTTGAACGCGTAGATGCCGGCGCGCAGTTCACCGCCCATGATCAGGTCGGCGAGGGCCTGGTCCTCGGCGTCGTAGCCCTGCTGGAGGTCGCCGTTCTTGGCGGCGGCGATGATGTCGAGGGCGCGGTAGGCGGCCGGGGCCGCACCGTGCACCTTGCCGTCCGCGATGAAGCGGCCCCGGGCGACGGCCTGGTCCCAGGCCTCGCCGCGGTCGATCACCGGACGGTCGACGACGATCTCGCCCTTGAGGACGGACGCCGTCCAGATCAGCGACTGCTCCAGGAAGTCCGCGCCCTCGAACAGGGCGTCGGCGATGCCCAGTTCGTAGACCTGGGCGCCCTTGAGCTGCTTGTTCTGGTTGAGCGAGTTCTCGATGATCACCGAGACGGCCTTGTCGGCGCCGATCAGGTTCGGCAGCAGGGTGCAGCCGCCCCAGCCGGGGACCAGACCGAGGAAGACCTCGGGCAGGGAGAAGGCGGGCAGGGCCGCGGACACCGTGCGGTAGGTGCAGTGCAGGCCGACCTCGACGCCGCCGCCCATGGCCGCGCCGTTGTAGTACGCGAAGGTCGGCACGGCCAGGCCGGAGAGGCGCTTGAAGACCTCGTGGCCGCCCTTGCCGATGGCGAGCGCGTGCTCGTGCTCCTTCAGCAGTTCGACGCCCTTGAGGTCGGCGCCGACCGCGAAGATGAACGGCTTGCCGGTGACGCCCGCGGCGACGATCTCGCCGGCCGCCGCCTCCTTCTCGACCTGGTCGATCGCGGTGTTCAGGTTCGCGAGGGACTGCGGGCCGAAGGTGGTCGGCTTGGTGTGGTCCAGCCCGTTGTCGAGGGTGATCAGGGCGAAGCGCCCGGCACCCAGCGGCAGGTCGAAGTGGCGTACGTGCGCCGACGTGACGACCTCGTCCGGGAACAGCTCGGCCGCACCCTTCAACAGC
This sequence comes from Streptomyces sp. NPDC031554, assembly GCF_055580685.1. Classification (NCBI taxonomy): domain Bacteria; kingdom Bacillati; phylum Actinomycetota; class Actinomycetes; order Kitasatosporales; family Streptomycetaceae; genus Streptomyces; species Streptomyces sp. NPDC031554. The sequence continues at coordinate 182,076 of NZ_JBVIKX010000002.1, forward strand.
TCAGCGGTGGTGCTCACTTGTCCCCCTCGAAGTGCGGGTTCTCCCAGATGACCGTCGCGCCCATGCCGAAGCCGACGCACATGGTGGTCAGGCCGTAGCGGACGTGCGGCTGCTCCTCGAACTGGCGGGCCAGCTGCGTCATCAGCCGGACGCCGGAGGAGGCCAGCGGGTGCCCGAAGGCGATGGCGCCGCCGTACTGGTTGACGCGCTCGTCGTCGTCGGCGATGCCGTAGTGGTCCAGGAAGGCCAGGACCTGGACGGCGAAGGCCTCGTTGATCTCGAAGAGGCCGATGTCGGAGATGGACAGACCCGCCTGCGCGAGGGCCTTCTCCGTGGCCGGGATCGGGCCGTAGCCCATGACCTCCGGCTCGACGCCCGCGAAGGAGTAGGAGACCAGGCGCATCTTGACCGGCAGGCCGTTCTCGCGCGCGAAGTCCTCGGAGGCGATGAGGGAGGCGGTGGCGCCGTCGTTCAGACCGGCCGCGTTGCCGGCGGTGACCCGGCCGTGCACGCGGAAGGGGGTCTTCAGCCCGGAGAGGTTCTCCAGGGTCGTGCCCGGACGCATCGGCTCGTCGGCGGTGACCAGGCCCCAGCCCGTCTCACCGGCCTCCGGGCTGGTGCGCCGCACGGACACCGGCACCAGGTCGGCCTGGATCTTGCCGTCGGCGTACGCCTTGGCGGCCTTCTCCTGCGAGCGCACCGCGTACTCGTCGGCGCGCCGCTTGGTGATCTGCGGGTAGCGGTCGTGCAGGTTCTCCGCCGTCATGCCCATGAACAGGGCGGACTCGTCGACCAGCTTCTCGCTGACGAACCGCGGGTTCGGGTCGACGCCCTCGCCCATCGGGTGGCGGCCCATGTGCTCGACACCGCCGGCGATGGCGACGTCGTAGGCGCCGAAGGCGACGGAGCCGGCGACCGTGGTGACGGCCGTCAGGGCGCCCGCGCACATGCGGTCGATCGAGTAACCGGGCACCGAGGTCGGCAGACCGGCCAGGATGCCGGCGGTGCGGCCGATGGTCAGGCCCTGGTCGCCGATCTGCGTGGTCGCGGCGATGGCGACCTCGTCGACCTTCTTCGGGTCGAGACCGGGGTTGCGGCGCAGCAGCTCCCGGATCGCCTTCACGACGAGGTCGTCGGCACGGGTCTCGTGGTAGATGCCCTTCGGGCCCGCCTTGCCGAACGGGGTACGGACGCCGTCGACGAAGACGACGTCCCTGACGGTACGAGGCACGATGGCTCTCCTCCAGGTGCGGGATGGCACTGCTGCGTGGCGCAAGCGCTGAGCGCGCGCTCAGGGCCCATGCTACTTGTGGGTAACGTAGCTGCACAGCCCTACCCGGCGGAGCGGTGAATGTCACACGGCCGCCGGACGGCACCGGCACCCGCCCGCTCCGCTCGCCCGCACGAGATCTTGGCCTGATCCCGACCTCGCCGTGTCGTCCGGCAACGCGGGCGGATCCCGGGTGCCGGCCGCACCACCACGCACGGCCGGCGGCCGCCGTACGGCGGCGGTGTCCGCGCCGGCTACGCCAGCTCCGGGCTCCCGGCCTCCGGCGCGCCGCCGGTCCCCGCCGTCTGCGCCGGCTGTGCCGTTTGGGTGCTGGTGTCCTTCGCCGACAGCGCCGCCACCAGCACCGGCGTCGCCTGCTCCACCTGCCAGGGGCGGGCGCCGAGGGCGGTGAGCGCCGCGGCGACGGAGTCCGCGTCGGCCTGCCGGGGCGGTTCCCAGCAGACCCGCCGGACGGTGTCCGGGGCGATCAGGTTCTCCTGCGGCATGTTCAGCTCCTCGGCCAGCGCCGAGACCGCCGACCGCGCCGCCGAGAGGCGGGCCGCGGCCTCGGGGTCCTTGTCCGCCCAGGCCCGCGGCGGCGGCGGCCCCGCGACCGACTGCCCCGGCTGCGGAAGCTGCGACTCGCTCAGCGCCCTGGCCCGGTCGACGGCCGCCTGCCACTGTTCGAGCTGGCGCCGGCTCATGCGGTGCCCGAAGCCGTTCAGCGCGGCCAGCGCGTGCGCGTTGACCGGCACGGCGAGCGCGGCCTCCACGATGGCCGCGTCGGACAGCACCTTGCCGGGCGACACGTCCCGCCGCTGGGCGATCCGGTCCCGCGTCTGCCACAGCTCCCGCACCACGCCGAGCTGGCGGCGCCGGCGCACCTTGTGCATGCCGGACGTACGGCGCCAGGGGTCCTTGCGGGGCTCGGGCGGCGGAGCGGAGGCGATCGCGTCGAACTCCTGCCGGGCCCACTCCAGCTTGCCCTGCCGGTCCAGTTCCTTCTCCAGCGCGTCGCGCAGGTCGACGAGGAGCTCGACGTCCAGGGCGGCGTAGCGCAGCCACGGCTCGGGCAGCGGGCGGGTGGACCAGTCGACGGCGGAGTGTCCCTTCTCCAGGACGAAGCCGAGGACGCCCTCGACCATCGCGCCGAGTCCGACGCGCGGGAACCCGGCCAGCCGGCCGGCCAGCTCGGTGTCGAACAGCCGGGTGGGCACCATGCCTATCTCCCGCAGGCACGGCAGGTCCTGGGTGGCCGCGTGCAGCACCCACTCCACGTCGGACAGCGCCTCGCCGAGCACGGAGAGGTCGGGGCAGGCGACGGGATCGATCAGCGCGGTGCCGGCGCCCTCGCGGCGCAGCTGCACCAGATAGGCGCGCTGGCCGTAGCGGTAGCCGGAGGCGCGCTCGGCGTCCACGGCGACGGGGCCGGAGCCGGCGGCGAAGGCGGCGATCGTCTCGGCGAGCGCGGCCTCGTCGGCGATCACGGGGGGAATGCCCTCGCGTGGTTCGAGCAGTGGTGTCGGCGCCCCGGTGGCAAGCGGTCCGTCGTCTTCCGGAGGGGCGCCCCCGGTGGTTCGCAGTGAACTGGCTGCTGCGGTTTCTTGGGCGTCGGTCACCTGTCAAGGGTATCCGTGTGTGGGCGGAGACTGCCGACGGAACGTTCCGTCGGCAGTCTCCGTGGGGTCGCAAACCAGTCAGGCCGGGGGAGGGGGGCGGGGAACCGGCCGGGCCGGCGAGGACGGGCGGGGCGAACCGGTGAGGCCGGTGGGGCGGGGAGGGGTCGAGGCGGTCGGGGTGGATCGCGGGAGATCGGCGGGGACCGACGGGGTGGAAGGAGTCGAAGGGGCGGAAGGGATCGAAGGGGGCGAAGGGGCTCGGCGGTTGTCGGCGGGGCGCGCGTCGGGACCGGGGGGATCCGCCGGCCGGCCGGGTGGCGGGGCGGGCCCTCGGTCCGCGGAGCTCAGTGGATGATGCCGGTGCGCAGCGCGACCGCGACCATCCCGGCGCGGTCGCCGGTGCCGAGCTTGCGGGCGATGCGGGCGAGGTGGCTCTTGACGGTCAGTGCGGACAGGCCCATCGAGACGCCGATCGCCTTGTTGGACTGGCCTTCGGCGACCAGGCGCAGCACCTCCACCTCGCGGCCGGACAGCTCGCGGTAGCCGCCCGGGTGGCTCGGGGCACCCGGGGGGCGGCGGTGGAGGCGGGCGGCGGCCGCGCCGATGGGGGCGGCACCGGGTCGGGTGGGGAGCCCGAGGTTGGTGCGGGTGCCGGTGACGACGTAGCCCTTGACGCCGCCGGCGAGGGCGTTGCGCACGGCGCCGATGTCGTCGGCCGCGGAGAGGGCGAGCCCGTTGGGCCAGCCCGCGGCGCGGGTCTCCGACAGGAGGGTGAGGCCGGAGCCGTCGGGGAGATGGACGTCGGCGACGCAGATGTCGCGGGGGTTGCCGATGCGGGGACGAGCCTCCGCGACGGACGAGGCCTCGATGACGTCGCGCACACCGAGCGCCCACAGATGGCGGGTGACGGTGGAACGGACGCGCGGGTCGGCCACGACCACCATGGCGGTGGGCTTGTTCGGGCGGTAGGCGACCAGGCTTGCGGGCTGCTCGAGGAGAACGGACACCAGGCCTCCTGGATGGGGGACGACGGGCGGCCGGCTCGTGGTGACGAAGCCGGGACGAACCGTGCTTTCAAGGTCACAGTCGTCTTCGGCAGCGGACGCCGGGTCCTTTAGAAAATGATCACGATCTAGTGAGTAACAATCCGTTCAATTCGGACGCGTGGTCGATCATCCGAAGATCGAGTCGGTTTGAGCGGGCGCCGTATGGGACCGAAAGTGGCCGTATCGACAAAGAGATGGTCAATCGGGGCGGCCGTTCGAGGGACTCCGCGGTTGGCGGGCCCGAACACGGTGGAGGAGTACGGCCGACGGGCCGCGACGGGGCGGTGGAACGGGGAAGAGCCGGCGCGACCGGAGTGACCGGTGGGAGCCGGGCAGGGCGAGGCAGGGAGGCCGGGCTGCGAGGGGCAGGCAGGGCGGGGCCGCGGAGGCGGGGCGCCCGGGACGGGTCAGGGGTGTGCGGGGCGGGTCAGGGGTGTGCCGGGCGGCGACGGGGCCCGTCGCCGTCGGTGCGCGCGGTCAGCGCGACTGCGGCCCCCGTCGTTGCGGCAGCGTCACCACGGACGCGTCGCCCGGACCGGCCGGCGGCAGCCCCGCGACCTGCGCCAGCAGATCGCACCAGGACGCCAGGTGCGCCGCCGTGTCCGGGACCGAGCCCAGGCCCTCGCGGGGCGTCCAGGAGGCCCGGATCTCGATCTGCGAGGACGGCGGACGTTCCGACAGGCCGCCGAAGTGGTGCGAACTCGCCCGGGTGACCGTGCCGCTCGGCTCGCCGTACGTCAGGCCGCGCGCCTGGAGCGCCCCGGTCAGCCAGGACCAGCACACGTCCGGCAGCATCGGGTCCACCGCCATCTCCTGCTCCAGCTCCGCCCGCACGAGGGTGACCAGCCGGAAGGTGCCGCGCCAGGCGTCGTGCCCGGCCGGGTCGTGCAGCAGGACCAGGCGCCCGTCGGCCAGGTCCTGGTCGCCGTCCACGACGGCCGCCTCCAGCGCGTACGCGTACGGCGCGAGGCGTCGCGGGGCCGGTGTCGGCTCGATCTCGATCTGGGGCCGCGGCCGGGCGGTCCTCAGCGCTTCGACGGCGGCCCGGAAGGGCGCCGGAGCCGCCCTGCTCCCCTCCTGGTCCTCCCCGTTCGCGTCGTCCATCCCGCCCGTACCGTCCGACAGTCGTTCCTGAGCCGCAGCCATGCCGGGAAGATTAAGGGGAACGGGAGCCTCGCGCAGGGCAAGACACCCGTGCGCCGACCTCGGACGGCTGCGCGCTGGGCGAACAGACGCGCGGACACGGGGTGTCGGCGGGCGGGCGTCCCGCGGACGGTACGGGACGGCACGGGGGCGGTACGGGGGCGGACCGCCGGTTTCCGCGGGCTTTCCGCGGCGTGGGAGACTTGCCGTCGTGAGCGCGAACGAGAGCCCCGCGGGCCGGCAGCCGACAGCGACGTACGACAGCCCCTTCATGAAGGCGTGCCGGCGGGAACCGGTGCCGCACACGCCCGTGTGGTTCATGCGCCAGGCGGGGCGCTCGCTGCCCGAGTACCGCAAGGTGCGCGAGGGCGTGCCGATGCTCGAGTCCTGCATGCGGCCCGAGCTGGTCACCGAGATCACCCTCCAGCCGGTGCGCCGGCACGGCGTGGACGCGGCGATCTACTTCAGCGACATCGTCGTCCCGCTCAAGGCGATCGGCCTCGACCTCGACATCAGGCCCGGTGTCGGCCCGGTCGTCGCGGAGCCGATCCGCACCCGCGCCGACCTCGCCCGGCTGCGCGACCTCACCCCCGAGGACGTCTCCTACGTCACCGAGGCGATCGGCCTGCTGACCCGCGAGCTGGGCTCCACCCCCCTCATCGGTTTCGCGGGCGCGCCCTTCACCCTCGCGAGCTACCTCGTCGAGGGCGGACCGTCGCGCACCTACGAGAACGCCAAGGCGATGATGTACGGCGACCCCGAGCTGTGGGCCGACCTGCTGGACCGTCTCGCGGACATCACGGCGGCCTTCCTGAAGGTGCAGATCGAGGCGGGCGCGTCGGCGGTCCAGCTGTTCGACTCGTGGGTGGGCGCCCTCGCCCCGGCCGACTACCGCCGTTCGGTGATGCCGGCCTCGGTGAAGGTCTTCGAGGCCGTCGCCGGGTATGGCGTCCCGCGCATCCACTTCGGCGTCGGCACCGGCGAACTGCTCCGGCTCATGGGCGAGGCCGGCGCGGACGTCGTCGGCGTCGACTGGCGCGTCCCGCTCGACGAGGCCGCCCGCCGGGTCGGCCCCGGCAAGGCGCTCCAGGGCAACCTCGACCCGACCGTGCTGTTCTCCTCCACCGAGGCCGTCGAGACCAAGACCCGCGAGGTGCTCGACGCCGCCGCGGACCTGGAGGGCCACGTCTTCAACCTCGGGCACGGCGTCATGCCGTCCACCGACCCGGACGCCCTGACCCGCCTCGTGGAGTACGTCCACACCCACACGGCGCGCTGACCCGCCGCCCGCGTCACCAGCCGGGCCGCGCCCTCCTGCCGAACAGCAGGCCGCGCGGCTCCGGCGGTGGCGGCGTGCCCCGCTTCAGCGGCCAGGCGAGCAGCATGCCCGCCAGGAATCCGACGACGTGCGCCGCGTACGCCACCGTGCCCGCGTCGGACACGCCCTCGCCGGAGGAGTACACGGCCTGGAGCCCGAACCAGAAGCCCAGGACCAGCCAGGCCGGCAGCCGCAGCGGCAGGAAGACCAGGAACGGCACGAGCACCCACACCCGGGCCTTCGGGTACAGCACCAGATAGGCGCCCAGTACGCCCGCGATCGCTCCCGAGGCGCCGATCAGCGGGTCGGTCGAGCCGGCGTTGACGAGCGCGAAGCCGTACGACGCCGCGTAGCCGCAGGCGAGGTAGAACAGCGCGAAGCGGACGTGGCCCATGCGGTCCTCGATGTTGTTGCCGAAGATCAGCAGGAAAAGCATGTTGCCCAGCAGGTGCAGCCAGCCGCCGTGCAGGAACATCGCGGTCAGGACGCTGAGCGCCGGGGACTTGTCGTAGCCCGGCGGCCCCAGCAGACAGCCGCCGCCGCGCACGTCCCCGGTGGGGACGAGCTGAGGGAACTGATGGTGGATCAACTCGCGCGGGACGGCCGCGTACTGCTCCAGGAACGCGTGCAGATGGCAGGTCTGCGCCAGCGTGCTGTCACCCGCCACCGAGCCGGACAGGCCCGGCATGAACAGGAACACGAAGACGTTCACGGCGATCAGCGCGTACGTCACCACGGGCGTACGGCGCGCGGGATTCACGTCATGGACGGGGATGACCACAAGGAAGTAGTGCCCCCGATCCGTTCGGTGAACCGGTGAACGCGGTTCCCCGCCGACGCGTATGAAGCGGCGACCGCCCGCGGCACCGGGAAGGCGGGCCGCGGGACACGACGTGAGGAACAGGCGAATGAACGACAGGGTGACCCCTCCGATGCACGCCACGCCCGACGGCGAGGCGGAGATCGCGCTCGTCATCCGGCTGCCCTGGGAGGACGTGGCCCGGCTCGGCCAGGAGGCGGGACGGCTGGCCGCGCAGCACCAGCGGGCGGTGACCCTCGACGAGGCCGTCAGCCACCGGCTGCGGTCCCGGCCGGCGCCGGCCGCGCACGCGAAGCCGACGGCCGAGCAGCAGCCTCCGGCGGTCTCCGCGCTGCCGAGGCTGACCGGGACCGCGTAGGCCGGGTGCGGGTGCGGGTGCGGGTGCGGGTGCGGGTGCGGGTGTGCGGGGGCGGTCGCTGTCGCTATCCCCGTGCGTCGCGCACCTTCGCGGCCGCCTTCCGCGCCGCCACCAGCACCGGGTCCCACACCGGGCTGAACGGCGGGGCGTAGCCCAGGTCCAGGGCGGTCATCTGTTCGACCGTCATGCCCGCCGTCAGGGCCACCGCCGCGATGTCGACCCGTTTGCCCGCGCCCTCCCTGCCGACGATCTGCACGCCGAGGAGGCGGCCCGTGCGGCGCTCGGCGAGCATCTTGACGGTCATGGGGGCCGCGCCGGGGTAGTAGCCGGCCCGGCTGGTGGACTCGACGGTGACCGCCTCGTACCGCAGACCCGCCCGGCGCGCGTCCTTCTCGCGCAGGCCGGTGCGGGCGATCTCCAGGTCGCACACCTTGCTGACGGCGGTGCCGACGACACCGGGGAAGGTGGCGTAGCCGCCGCCGATGTTGGTGCCGATGACCTGCCCGTGCTTGTTGGCGTGGGTGCCGAGGGGGATGTGGCGCTGCTGGCCGGAGACCAGGTCGAGGACCTCGACGCAGTCGCCGCCGGCCCAGACGTTCTCGTGGCCGCGCACCCGCATCGCCAGGTCGGTGAGGAGCCCGCCGTGGGCGCCGAGGGGCAGGCCGGCGGCCCCGGCGAGGGCGGTCTCGGGGCGGACGCCGATGCCGAGGACCACCACGTCCGCCGGGTACGCGGCGTCCGCCGTGACGACCGCCCGCACCCGGCCGTCGTCGTCGGTGAGCAGTTCGGTGACCTCGGCGTCGTTCACCATGGTGATGCCGAGGCCCTCCATGGCCCGGTGCACCAGCCGTCCCATGTCCGGGTCGAGCGTCGACATCGGCTCGCCGCCCCGGTTGACGACCGTCACCAGGTAGCCCCGTTTGACGAGCGCCTCGGCCATCTCCACGCCGATGTAACCCGCCCCGACCACCACGGCGCGCCGCCCGCGCCCGCGGGTGCGCGTCAGGGTGTCGAGCAGCTCCTGCCCGTCGTCGAGCGTCTGCACCCCGTGCACGCCCTCGGCGTCGGCCCCCGGCATGTCCGGCCGGATCGGCCGGGCCCCGGTGGCGATCACGAGGTCGTCGTACGACGTCCAGGACTCAGCCCCCGAGTCGACGTCACGCGCGCGCACCCGCTGCCGGGCGAGGTCGATCTCCGTGACCTCGGTGCGCAGGCGCAGGTCGATCCCGCGCGCGCGGTGCTCCTGCGGCGTGCGGGCGATCAGGTCGTCCCGCTCCTCGACGTCACCGCCCACCCAGTACGGGATGCCGCAGGCCGAGTAGGACGCGAAGTGGCCGCGCTCGAAGGCCACGACGTCCAGTTCCCCCGGCCCCTTCAGCCGGCGGGCCCCGGAGGCCGCCGACATGCCCGCAGCGTCGCCGCCGATCACGACCAGCCGCTTCCGCCCGGCCGCCCCGGTACGCGCGCTCTCGCTCATGCTCATGCGGACACGCTACGGGGCGGACGCCAGGGCGCTCCGCCCGCCCTCGACCCCACCGGGCCGACCGGGCCGACCGGGCCGGGGACGTGCCGGACAAGGGACCTGCCGACAAGGGACGTGCGGGGCAGGGGAGTTGCCGGACCGGGGACGACGCCGCCCCCGGGCGTCCGCGACGGCCCGACCGCGGCCCGGCCCGCCGAACGGTTCGCGGACCACCTGCGCACGGCACGCGCCGGGCCGGCGAGCCACTCGGCGGGCCGACCAGCGGGCCGACCGGTGGGACGCCGCGGACGGCGGGTGGTGCCGGGCGGGCGGCCGGGGCGGAGCCGGGCCCTGGAACGGCCCGGTCCGTCCGGTCCGCTCAGCCCCGGTCCCTTCAGCCCCGGTCGGCTCGGTCCCCGCTCCTTCAGTCCTGGTCCGCTCGGTCCGGGTCGGCCGTCCGCCGCTCGGGCTCGGCGGGGTGGGCCGGGTGGGCCGGGTGGGCCGGCCACTGGGCCGGCTCGGCCGGGCGGGCCGCCCGGCGTCGGGGGCGGAGCAGCCGCAGCCACACGAGCAGCGCCACCGCGAGCACCGCGGCGAACGGCAGCACCGCGCCGAACGCGATCGCGATCCAGCGCAGCATCGTCACGAACGCGTCCCAGCCGCCGGCCAGCGCGTCCACGAAGCCGGGGTCGTCGTCCTCGGCCACGACGCGCACCGGCTTCTCGGACAGGGTCAGCGTGATCGTGGCCATGCTGGTGCGGTCCTTCAAGGACGCCTGCTGGGCGAGCAGGGCCTCCAGGTCGGCCTCCCGGCGGCTCAGCTCGCCCTCCAGGGTGACCACGTCGCTCAGCTTCGTCGCCCGGTCCATCAGCGCGCGGACGCGGGTCACGCTGGCGCGCTGCGAGGTGATCCGGCTCTCCACGTCGACGACCTGGTCGGTGACGTCCTGGGCCTTCGCCGTGCGCTCCAGGAGTTTGCCCGCGCCCTGCAGCCCGGCCAGGACGTCGTCGTACTTCTCCACCGGCACGCGCAGGACGACGCGGGTCCGTTCGGCGCCGTCCTCGTCGCGGACGGTCGTCTCGTCGCCGACGTAGCCGCCCGCGTTCTCGGTGGTGGCGCGGGCCTGGTCGAGGGCCGCGGGCACGTCCTCGACCCGCACGGTCAGGGTGGCGGTGCGGATGACGCGATCGACGGACGGCTTCGGTGCCGCGGTCGCCCGCGACCCGCTCGCGCCCGCACCGGACTTGGCGTCCTGGGCCGGCTGCGCCACGCCGGCCTCCGGGCCGGCCGCCTTGTCGGAGCTGCTGCCGGCCCCCGTGTCGTTCGCGCCGCACCCGGTGAGGGCGACGGCGGCGGCGAGCAGGACGCCCGCCAGGGCGTGGACCGGTCGTACGGAACGTCGTGTGCGCATGTGGGCGTACCCCCCGAGGGTTCGGCGACGGCTGACGGTCCTTCGACGCCGGGGCGGGGCAGGGCGTTCGGCCGCGACGGTCCCGAAGCGGTCACGGTCGGGACTCGGTGGGGCCACATGGCCCTGGCCGGAGCGCCGGTGGGGTCTGAGAGAGTGGGGAGCATGAGCGCAACGGGTACGAGCACGGGGCACGTCGTCGTGGTGGGAGCCGGGATCGCCGGCCTGGCGGCCGCCCACCGGCTGCTGGAGCGCGGTGCGCGCGTCACCGTGCTGGAGGCGTCCGAACGGGTCGGCGGCAAGCTCCTGCCGGGCGAGATCGCGGGCGTCCGGGTGGACCTGGGCGCCGAGTCGATGCTCGCCCGCCGCCCCGAGGCGGTCGCCCTCGCGCGCGCGGTGGGCCTCGGTGAGCGGCTCCGGCCGCCGGCCACCGCCACCGCCTCCGTCTGGACCCGCGGCGCCCTGCGGCCCATGCCCAAGGGCCACGTCATGGGCGTCCCCGGCACCGCCGCCGCGCTCGCCGGCCTCCTCTCCGACGAGGGCCTCGCCCGGATCGACCGGGACGCCGACCTGCCCCGCACGGAGGTCGGCGAGGACGTGGCCGTCGGGGAGTACGTGGCGGCCCGCCTGGGCCGCGAGGTCGTCGACCGCCTGGTGGAGCCGCTCCTCGGCGGGGTCTACGCCGGCGACGCCTACCGCATCTCGATGCGCTCGGCCGTCCCGCAGCTGTTCGAGGCCGCGCGCACCCACCGCTCGCTGACGGAGGCCGTCCGCGACATCCAGGCGAAGGCCGCCGCCCACCAGCGGACCGGACCGGTGTTCATGGGCGTCGAGGGCGGCGTCGGCTCGCTGCCGTCCGCGGTGGCCGCGTCCGTCGGGGCGCGCGGCGGCGAGATCCTCACCCGCACGCCGGTGAGCGCCCTGCGCCGCGACCCGGCCGGCGGCTGGCGCGTCACCGCCGGCGACCGCGTCCTGCACGCCGACGGCGTCGTCGTCGCCGCCCCCGCGCCCGTCGCCGCCGCCCTGCTCGCCGCCGAGTCCCCCGGGGCCGCCGCCGAACTGCGCACCGTCGAGTACGCCTCGATGGCCCTGGTCACCCTCGCCTTCCGCCGCTCCGCGGCCGCCCTGCCCGACGGCAGCGGTTTCCTCGTCCCGCCCGTCGACGGCCGCACCGTCAAGGCGTCCACGTTCGCCTCGCAGAAGTGGGGCTGGATCGCCGACCAGGACCCGGACGTGACCGTGCTGCGCACCTCCGTCGGGCGGTACGGCGAGACGGAGATCCTGGAGCGCTCCGACGCCGAACTCGTCGACGTCTCGCGGCACGACCTGAAGGCCGCCGTCGGCCTGGACGCCATGCCCCTCGAGACCCGCGTCACCCGCTGGACGGACGGCCTGCCCCAGTACCCCGTGGGCCACCACGCGCGCGTGGCCCGCGTCCGCGAGCACCTCGCGAAGCTGCCCGGCCTCGCGGTGTGCGGCGCGCCCTACGACGGTGTGGGCATCCCCGCCTGCATCGCGAGCGCGTACGCGGCGGCCGACGGGATCGGCGGCGACGAGAGCGGTGCGCGCGAGCTGACGGCCAACCCCGTGCAAAGTCTGCACGGCGGAGCGGGAGAATGAGAACCATGAGTGACGACGCCCCCACCACCGAGCCCGGCAGGATCCCGAACAAGGGCAAGCTGGCCAAGGACCTCAACGAGGTCATCCGCTACACGCTGTGGTCCGTCTTCAGGCTGAAGGACACCCTCCCCGAGGACCGCACCGGTTACGCCGACGAGGTCCAGGAGCTGTTCGACCAGCTCGCCGCCAAGGACGTCACGGTCCGCGGCACCTACGACCTGTCCGGCCTGCGCGCCGACGCGGACCTGATGATCTGGTGGCACGCCGAGACCAGCGACCAGCTCCAGGAGGCGTACAACCTCTTCCGCCGCACCCGGCTGGGCCGCGCCCTGGAGCCGGTCTGGTCGAACATGGCGCTGCACCGCCCCGCCGAGTTCAACCGCTCGCACATCCCGGCGTTCCTCGCCGACGAGACGCCGCGCGACTACATCAGCGTCTACCCGTTCGTGCGCAGTTACGACTGGTACCTGCTGCCCGACGAGGACCGCCGCCGCATGCTCGCCGACCACGGCAAGATGGCCCGCGGCTACCCGGACGTCCGCGCCAACACGGTCGCCTCGTTCTCCCTCGGCGACTACGAGTGGATCCTCGCCTTCGAGGCCGACGAGCTGTACCGCATCGTCGACCTCATGCGTCACCTGCGCGCCTCCGAGGCCCGGCTGCACGTCCGCGAGGAGGTCCCGTTCTACACGGGCCGTCGCAAGGACGTCGCCGAACTGGTCGCGGGCCTCGCCTGATCAGCGCGCCGGCCGGGCGGCGGCCGCCTTCCCGGCGGGGCCGCCCGGCCGGGGTTCCGCGCGCGGGGCGCAGGCCGCGTGCCGGGAGGGCAGCCGCCCCTGGAGCAGGTAGGCCTCCAGGTGGCCGTTGACGCAGGGGTTCGGCCCGCCCGCGATGCCGTGGGTGCCGGCGTCCCGCTCCGTCACCAGCACCGAGCCCGTCAGCCGACGGTGCAGCTCAAGGGCTCCGTCGTAGGGCGTCGCGGCGTCCCGTTCGGCCGCCAGGATCAGCGTCGGGGGCAGCTCACCGGGCCCGGTCCGCACGTCCGGCGGGCTCTGCCGGGGCGCCGGCCAGTACGCGCACGGCAGGTTCGCCCACACGTTGTCCCAGGTCTCGAAGGGCGCCGACCGCGCGAGCCGCGTGTTGTCCCGGTCCCACACCCGGAAGTCCGTCGGCCACGGCCCGTCGTTGCACTCCACGGCCGTGTAGACGGCGTTCGCGTTCTCCGCCTCCGCCGCGGCCTCCGGGACCGGCGCGGCCAGCGCGACCAGCGGCCCCTGATCGCCCTTCAGGTACGCCGACAGCGCCTCGGCGCGCGACGGCCAGCGGCCGTCGTCGTACCCGGCCTGCAGGAACGCGCCCTGCAACTGGGCGGGCCCCACCGTGCCGCCGGCCGGCTCGGCGGCCAGGCGCGTCCGCGCCCGCTCGTAACCGCGCAGCACCGCCTGCGGGGTGGTGCCCAGCCCGTACACCCGGTCGTGCCTCGCGACCCACTCCCGGAAGTCCTCCCAGCGGCTCTCGAACGCCGCCGACTGGCCGAGGTTGTTGCGGTACCAGATCCGCGCCGGGTCCGGGTTCACCGCCGAGTCGAACACCATCCGCCGTACGTGCGAGGGGAACAGCGTCGCGTACAGCGCACCGAAGTAGGTGCCGTACGACGCCCCCAGGAACGTCAGCCTTTCCTCGCCCAGCGCGGCCCGCAGGACGTCCAGGTCACGGGCGTTGTTCAGCGAGTTGTAGTGCCGCAGCGCACGGCCCGCGCGTTGCGCGCAGCCGCGCGCGTACGCCTTCGCCCGCGCGACCCGCTCCCGCTTGTACGCCGGTGAGGGGTGCGTCGGCGCCGGGGCGGGCCCCTCGAAGAAGGCCTTCGGGTCCTCGCAGGACAGCGGGGCCGAGCGGCCGACCCCGCGCGGGTCGTACCCCACCAGGTCGTAGGCGGCGCCCAGGCGCTTCCACCGGGGAACCGTGCCGACCAGCGGGAAGTTCAGCCCCGAGGCGCCCGGCCCGCCCGGGTTGAAGACCAGCGCGCCCTGCCGGGGCACGCGGTGCTTCCTGTGGTGCGGGTCGCGGTGGGTGGCCCGGACCCGGCTGACGGTCAGCCGGAGCTGCTCGCCGTCCGGCCGCGCGTAGTCGAGCGGCACGCTGACGGTGCCGCACTCCGCGCCGGCCGGCAGGCCCGGTACGCCGGAACAGGCGCCGAAGTCGATTCCCGCCGCCGCGGCCCGCCCGGCGGCGAGCACGACCCCGGGGACGGTGTTCGGGGTCCCGCCCGCGGGGACGGCGGAAAGCACGGTCAGGAGCACGGCTCCGGTGACCGACTGGAGGGCGGCGGCTCTCATCGCGTGTCCCTTCGTGGCGCGGCAGCGGCAGAAGGGATGCTTCGTCCACCCGCCGACGAAGGCAAGCACCGCACGGGGGTGTCGCCGCCGATGCCCCTCGTGCGCCCCCCGGAGACCGGACGCGCCGGGGCGGACGAGGTCCGGCACGCGCCGGGGACGCGCCGGTGGTGGGGGCGGGGCCGGACCGGCCGGCGGGGGCAGGGGCGTCCAGTGGGGGTGGGGGGCGGCGGCCGGGCGCGGGCCGGGTGTCTCAGTCGCTCCCGCGGGTCCCGTGGCCGGCGTCGCGGTGGGCGAACGCCGCCCGCAGGTGCGGTTCGGACACCGCCCGGAGGCCGTGCACGGCCACGGAGGCCAGACGGGCGCGGTCGTCGGACGAGGCCGCGGGGCCGCGGGTCAGGGCGGTCAACAGGTGCTGTCCCGCCGGGGACGCCCAGCGCGAGTACGGGTACGCCTCGATCCGGGCGAGGACCAGGCAGCTCAGGGTGAGGGCGAGGGGGAGCCCGAACCAGGCGGCGACGAGGACGCGCGGCACGTCCGAGGGGGCCGGCATCAGCAGCGCGGCCGTACCGAGCGCCAGGACGGCCAGGGCGGCACCCCGCACCTGCCGGACGCCCGCCGCCACCGTCGTACCGGCGCCCTCGGGCACCGCGAGGCCCGCGCCGGCGAGGCGGTCGGCGAGCCGGCGGACCGCGTCGGCGGCCGCGGCGGCGGCCCGCACCGGGGCCACCCTGGACTGTCCCGAGGGGCCGATGGCTCCTATGACGGACCGTTCCATCTCGTCGCGCCCGTGCGGGTCCACCACCGTGGCCCAGCCGGTGTGGGCCAGCAGCAGCCGTCGCTGCCGGGCCATGGACACCAGCGTCAGCTCGGCGACCCGGGCGGGACCACCGGAGAGGAACGCCGCCTCGTAGAGCGTCAGGTCGTGTCCGGGGGGCCCGCCCGGGTCGACGGAGGCCGTACGGACGGCGGCCAGGCACAGCCGGGTGCACGCGACACCGGCGACGACCCAGGCCAACAGCAGGAGAAGGACCCAGAACATGCCGCAGTTCTATGCCGGACGCGCCGGGGAACGCCATGCCCTGTTCACCATCCGGACCCGGGCCGGGCTCCGGTCCGTGCGGCGTGCGGCGTGCGCGTGTGGCGTGCGGCGTTCCGTCCGACCTCGCCGGGACCGGTCAGGAACCGCCGGGCGGCGGCGGGCCGGTCGCGGCCGGCGGGAGCGGACGGCCCGACGGCACGGACGGCGCGGACGGCGCGAGCGGTACGACCGTTCCCGGGTCGGCGACCGGACCGGCCGGAGCGGGGGAGCGGGTGACCGGCGGGGTGCCGCCCGCCGCCAGGTCCCGGGCGAGGCCGGCGAAGTCGACGCGGCCGGTGGCCTCCAGGACCTTGATGTGGTCCAGGACCGTGGCGTTGGCGTCGTCGGCGAGGTTGCGCACCAGCGCGTTCTGGGTGCCCGCCCGTACCTGCGCGACGAGGGAGAACACCCGGCCGTGCGCGAGCCGCAGAATGTTGGCGAACTCCCGGTCGAAGTCCTCGCCCCGCGCCGCGTCCAGCTCCTCCAGCCACCCCTGCTGCTGCTCGGTGGGCTCGTCGGGCAGGGCGAGCCCGAGCTGCGCGGCCGCGGTGCGCACCCGCTCGTCCAGGAAGGCGTGCCCCTCGACGAGGTGCCGTCCCGCCGTCCGCACGGCCTCGGTCGTGCCCTTGGCCTGTGCCTGCCGGCCCGCCGGCAGCTCCCACAGCCCGGCCAGCCGCACCTTGGTGACGAAGTCCCGGTCGAGCCCGGACAGCGGCCCGTACTGCGTCGCCACGGTCTCCGCGTTCAGCACGTCGACGCCGGCGCCCGGCCGGTCCTCGTAGGACCAGAGCGGGAAGACCAGCGCGACGAGCGTCGCGGCCAGGCCGACGACGATGAGCCCGGTGCCGCTGAAGATGCCTCTGCCCTTGATCGGGGGGCGGGGTCGGGGTCGCATGGTGCCTCCTGCTCACGGCACCGCACGCGCGTGCTTCGGGTGCGGAGTGGGCATATTACTGCGCCCGTCGAGGCAACTGCCGCCCGGGGGACAAAGGCTGCGGCTCGGGCTTTCGGGGTGAAACGCCCTTCGGGGCCGCGTGGCGGACGGGCGGAAAGCGTCGGGAGCCGCCCGCCCGGGAGGGACGGGCGGCTCCGGTGCCGGCCCCGGCACCCCCGCGTGCGGGGTGTGCCGTCGGCTTCGGTGACCGGGGCGCTCCCGGTCAGCGCCCGATCAGCGAGCGCCCCGCCCGGCCCACCCGTCCCAGCCGGGACAGCGGCCTCGGTGCCGGGCCCGAGCGGTCCAGCCACCAGCGCCGCAGCTCGCGCCGGGCCCGCCCCCGCGCCGGCCGCCCGCCCCGCAGCAGCTGCTCGGCGAAGTCCAGGGCGTCCTGCCGGTAGCCGCCGCGCATCGGGTGGCGCTGGGCGTGGGCGAGGAACGCGGACCGGTAGCCGGGGCCGAGGATCAGCGGCAGTTCCGGCGCCAGCTTCGCCACCACGTCGGCCCGCTTCGCGGCCAGCGCGCGGGCCTGCACACCGAGCCGCACCCGGTCGAAGCCCTCCGGTACGGGCGTACCGGCCACCAGCGCGGACAACAGGGCGGCCTGGGCGAGCCCGAGCCGCTGCCGCACGGCGTCGCCGACGGCCGACGGCTCGGCCGCCCCGGCTTCGGCCTCCCGCGGTGCCGTTCTTCCCGCTTCCGTCTCCTGCCGTGCGGTCAGCCCGGCTTCCGCGGCCCGCCGTGTCGTCCTCCCGGTCTCCGTCGTCTCCGCGGCCGGTGCGTCCCGCGGCGCGGTCCTCTCCCGCCGGCGCGTCCCCAGCCGCACC
Source organism: Streptomyces sp. NPDC031554 (assembly GCF_055580685.1). NCBI lineage: Bacteria > Bacillati > Actinomycetota > Actinomycetes > Kitasatosporales > Streptomycetaceae > Streptomyces > Streptomyces sp. NPDC031554. The sequence continues at coordinate 199,315 of NZ_JBVIKX010000002.1, forward strand.
GCCTCCCGGATCGCGTCCACCTCGCGCTCCAGCTCCTTCGGCGCGGGGAAGTTCTCGTCGCGCTCCAGCAGCACCCCCGGCGGGGCGACCCGCGAGGTGAGGTCGGTCAGGATGTCGAGGACGGGGCGCGGCACCGGATGCGCGTGACTGTCGTGCCAGACGCCGTCCCGCTCGAAGCCGCCCGCGACATGGACGTACGCGATGGCCTCCAGCGGAAGCTCGGCGAGCGCCTTGGCGGGGTCCTCGCCCCGGTTCACGTGGTTGGTGTGCAGGTTGGCCACGTCGATGAGCAGCCGGACACCGGTGCGGTCGGCCAGCTCGTACAGGAACTGGCCCTCCGTCATCTCCTCGCCGGGCCAGGCGAGGAGCGCCGCGATGTTCTCCACGGCCAGCGGCACGGGCAGCGAGTCCTGCGCGACGCGCACGTTCTCGCACAGCACGTCCAGCGCGTCCCGGGTGCGGGGCACGGGCAGCAGGTGCCCGGCCTCCAGCCGCGGTGTCGCGGTCAGCGGGCCGCCCGCCCTGACGAAGGCGATGTGCTCGGTGACCAGCGGCGATCCCAGTGCCTCGGCCCGCGCGGCGAGCGCGGTCAGCCGCCCCTCGTCGGGCCGGTCGGCGCCGCCGAGGCCGAGCGAGACCCCGTGCGGGACGACGGTGACCCCGCGTTCGCGCAGCCGCAGCAGGGACTCGGGGAGGTGACCGGGGCAGACGTTCTCGGCCACGGCCTCGACCCAGTCGATGCCCGGCATGCGCTCCACGGCGTCCGCGATCTCCGGCCGCCAGCCGATTCCCGTACCGAGTCGCGTCATGGTCCCCTCCTTCGTCGCCGACTTCATCGCCGAGCCCCCCGCGTGGTGACCGGGATATGACCCCGCCGGCCGGGCCCGAACCGCCGACGAGGCCCCTTCAGAGCAACATTTGAGGTTCGGCCGCGCACCGCCGCACGGCCCGCCCGGCTCCGGGAAGTACGGAGGGCGGGCCCGTCCGGTTCACAGGGAGGGCGGCACGGGACCACCCGGTCGCACCGGAATCGGTGCCGCCGAAGCCGAAGCCGAAGCCGAAGCCGACACCGCCGATGTCGAAGCCGTCACCGTGAGCGCGAGCGCGAGCGCAGCGCCGGGTGTTCCGCGACCACCGTGCAGCTGCCCGGCGCGATCTCGGTGAACCCCGCGTCCCGCACCAGCGGCAGCCCGCTCGCGGTCAGCTCGCGCCAGCGCCCGGGCTCCGCGGTGCGCACGGCCAGCGGGAAGCCCGCCTCGCGCCACGCCGACCGCTCCTCGTCGGACAGCTCCCACCAGGCGAGCTGCGCGCCGTGCCCGGCCTGCGCCATGGCCTTGCCCGCCGACATCTCCACCTCGGGGCTCATCCACAGCACCGGTACTCCCGGAGCGGCCGGCTCCGGTTCCCGCGGGTCGTCGAGCTCGGTCCCCGACACCTGGAGCTTCGCCAGCTCCTTCGGCCACCCGTCCAGCGGCACCGGCACGAACACCCGCACCTGCGCCGTGCCCCCGGTCACGGTGATCCCGGGCAGTTCCCCGGCCCGCCGCCACTCGGCCCCACGGGCCCGCCGCACGACCTTGCGGATGCGGGCGTCCTGCCAGTCCCGTACGGCCCGCGCCCACTCGCCCTCCCCGAGGGCCCGCTCGTCGCTCAGCAGCACGAGCACGGCCCGGGCGGCCGTCTCGAGCGCGTCGGTGCGGCCGGGAGGGTCGGTCTTCTCCAGCCGCACGACGAGCGGAAGGACGAACTGGGGTGCCTGATCGCGCGGATTCGGCTCGGTCTGGAACGGGCTCTCACTCACTCGGCGCAGGGTACTGGACCGCCCGGCGCGCCTCGCGCCCCCGCCCCCGGGACCGTCGTACGGCCGGGGCTCAGCCCGAGCAGGCGGTCCGCTGGGCCTCCTGCCACTCGCACCCGGGGCACAGCGTGATCCCCCGGTACGCCCGCGGGTACTCCGTCGGCTTCCGGCACAGCACGCACTCCGCGTACGGCGGCCCCCCGGCCCCGGCCGGCCGGCTCGCGTCGATCGCACAAGGGGTGTCGTCGCCGTCGTCGCTCATGACCCCAGCGTACGAGAGCGGCGCGGGGCTCAGCGGCGGCCGCCCGCGGCGCCGATCAGCTCGGACACCTTCACGAACCGGTAGCCCCGGCGGCGCAGCTCGGGCACGATCGCGCGCACCGCCCGCTCGGTGACCGGGGCGGCGCTGCGCGTGCAGTGCATGACCACCACCGACCCCGGCCGCACGCCCTCCAGGACCTGTTGGGCCACCGCGTCCGCGTCGGTGGCGAAGGCGTCGCCGCTCACCACGTCCCACTGCACCGCCGTCACCCCGGTGCCGCTCACCGCGCGCAGCGCCCGTCCGTCGTAACAGCCGCCCGGGAAGCGGAAGTACGGCATCGCGTCCGGGATCCCGGCCGCACGGAAGGCCGCGTACGCCCGCTCCACGTCCGCCCGCATCGCCTCGCGCCCCACGGTCGGCAGCCCGTAGCAGTCGTCGGTGAAGGCGTGGTGGCTGTAGGAGTGGTTGGCGACCTCGAAGAGCGGGTCCCGGCCGATGGCGCGGGCCTGGGCCGGATACTCCTCCGCCCACCGGCCGGTCATGAACACGGTCGCCGGCACCCTCAGCGTGCGCAGGGCCGAGATCAGCGGAGGGTTGTCGAAGTGCTCCCCGGCCGCGGCCCGCGCTCCCTGGTCGGCGGTCATGTCGGCGTCGAAGGTGAGGGCGACGGTCCGGTCGCGGGTGCGGGGCGCGTGCGCGAAGACGGGGACCTGGCCGGCCGGTCCCGGCGCGAGGGTGGGCGGCCGGGACGCGGCGGGCGAAGGACGGCCGGCGGGGAGCGGACCGGCGGAGGGCCGGCCGGAGGCCGGGCGGGGGGCGCGGGGTGCCTGGGGCGCCTCGGAGGTGCCGCAGGCGGCGAGCACGGCGCCGAGAACACCGAGAACACCGAGAACACTGAGGATGCGGAGGACACCGAGGACACCGAGGACACGGGCGGCGGCGAGACGGGGTACGGGAAGGATCATCGTACGAAGCTATGAGCGACGGTGATCCGATCATGTGGAGATGTGCGCGCGCCTCGTGCCGCGTCACCCGCCCGGGTCACCGGGCAGGTGACCCGGGCGGGCACCGGCCTACCGGCGCCAGGGGCCCGTCACCGCGAACGTCGTCCCCGGCGTGTAGCAGTTGACGTACATCGTGCGGCCGTCGGGCGAGAAGGTGACGCCGGCGAACTCGCCCCACTCGGGCTCCTGCGGCGTGCCGCCCGCCGCGCCGGCGGCCGAGGCGATCGCCTGGCGTCCGCGCGCCATCGCGTAGACCTCGCCGCCCCGCGTCACCCCGAAGACGTGCTGGGCGCCGTTGCCGTCCTCGCAGACCATCAGGCCGCCGCTGGGCGCGAGGCAGATGTTGTCGGGGGACTCGCCCGGCAGCCGCACGTCCGTGTCCGGGCCGAAGACGATCACCAGGGTCAGCCGGCGGCGGGCCGGGTCGTAGCGCCAGACCTGGCCGAAATGGTCGGCCGCCGAGCCGTCGGTGGCACGGGCGAACGACGACACGAAGTACACGCACCGCCCGCCCCAGTAGCAGCCCTCCAGCTTCTGCGCGTGCGTGACGCCCTTCGGACCGAAGTCCTGCAACCTGACCGGGGTGCCGACGGCCAGCGGGTCGGGTACGTCGACCCACTCGACGCCGTCGAAGACCGTGCCCGTCTCGCGGACCGACGACAGGTCCGGCACGCCCGGCACGCGCATCGCCTGGAGCCGGCCGCCGGCGCGCAGCGAGCCCACGCCGCCCAGCGGCTTCGCGGGCAGGAAGCGGTAGAACAGGCCGAAGGGCTCGAGGAAGGCGTCCTCCGTCTCGTAGACGATCCCCAGGTGCGGGTCGACCGCGACCGCCTCGTGCTGGAAACGGCCCATCGCGGTCAGCGGGACCGCCCCGGTGCGGCGCGGGTCGGACGGGTCGACCTCGAAGACGAAGCCGTGGTCCTCGGCGTAGCCGTTGGTGCCGGCCTTGTCCTCGGTCTCCTCGCAGGTCAGCCAGGTGCGCCACGGGGTGGGCCCGCCCGCGCAGTTGACGGCCGTACCGGCGAGCGCGACCCGTTCGGCGACCACCTTGCCGCCCGGGTCCAGGGTCAGGGCCGTACAGCCGCCCTTGCCGGCCGGGTCGTAGGTCAGGCCGGCCACGGTGGGGACCGGGTACCGGGCGGTGGGGCGGTTCTCGTGGTTGCGGACCAGGTGGACGCGGCCGTCGCGGCCGGGGAGGGCTGCCATGCCGTCGTGGTTCGAGGGGACCGGGCCCTCCCCGGAGCGCAGCGCGTCGCCCTCGCGGGACAGCACCCGGTAGCGGAAACCTTCCGGCAGATCGAGCAGGCCGTGCGGGTCGGGCACGAGGGGGCCGTAGCCGCCGTGGCCGAGGTCCTGGGCGGCGATGGCCGTGCCGGGGAAGAGCTCGGACAGCGCCCCGGAGAAGGCGATGCCCGCTCCCAGGGCACCGGTGCGGGCGAGGATCTGACGACGGGTCGCGGACATGGGGTGACCTTCCTGCTGGCGGACAGGGACGGTGACCCCGCCGTGTCTATCACCCGGCGCCCGCCCCGGGAACCACGCGAGTGGCTCGTGTCACCGCTCCACCGGCGGGGCGGACGGCGACGGCGGGGAGCCGGGCCGTGACGGCTGCGGGGGCGGCGAGGGCTGCGGCTGTTGCTGGGCGCGCTCCAGGAAGCGCAGCAGTTCCACCGGGAACGGCAGCACAAGCGTGGAGTTCTTCTCGGCGGCCACCGCCACCACCGTCTGCAGGAGCCGCAGCTGGAGCGCGGAGGGAGTGTCCTCCATCTGCTGGGCCGCCTCGGCGAGCTTCCGCGACGCCTGGAGCTCCGCGTCCGCGTTGATGACCCGGGCCCGCCGCTCGCGGTCGGCCTCCGCCTGACGGGCCATCGAGCGCTTCATGGTGTCGGGCAGCGACACGTCCTTGATCTCGACCCGGTCGATCTGCACGCCCCAGCCCACCGCCGGGCTGTCGATCATCAGCTCCAGCCCCTGGTTGAGCTTTTCCCGGTCGGAGAGCAGGTCGTCCAGTTCACTCTTGCCGATGATCGACCGCAGCGAGGTCTGCGCCATCTGCGAGACGGCGAAGCGGTAGTCCTCGACGTTGATGATCGCCGCCGTCGGGTCCACGACCCGGAAGTAGACGACCGCGTCGACCCGCACGGTCACGTTGTCCCGCGTGATGCCCTCCTGCGCGGGCACGGGCATCGTCACGATCTGGAGGTTGACCTTGCGCAGCCGGTCGACGAAGGGCACCACCATGGTGAAGCCCGGCCTGCGCGCCTCGCCCGCGACCCGGCCGAGCCGGAGGACGACCCCGCGTTCGTACTGCTTCACGACCCGGGCGCCCGCCGCCACGTACGCGAACCCCGCGGCACCGACCGCCGCGGCCGCCGTCAGCAGCTCCTCGACCATCACGACCTCCTCCGGGAGAGGTCCGACACGCCTGTCCTGCAAAGATAGGCCCGCCGCCGGTCCCGGGGCCACGTGCCGGCGCCCGGAACCGACGGCGGGCGGGGCGAAAGCCCTCCGCCGGCCCGGCGCTACGCGGCCATGGTGACCCGCACCGGTTCGGTGCCGGCGTCGCTGTGCCGGGCCGCCCAGTTCTCCAGCGCCGTGCGGCAGGCGTGGTCGAGGTGGTGTAGACCGGAGAGGTCCAGCTCGACCGGACGGTCCTGCGGCAGGGCCTCCAGGCTGTCCAGGATCTTCGGCAGCCGCAGGAAGGTCGCGTTGCCCGACAGGTGGGCCTGGACGGGGCCGGAGCCCTTGTCGACGACCTCCGTCCTGACGTGCGAGGCCTCCCAGGCCGTCTTGACGACCGCCAGCGCCAGGCCGATCAGGACGCCCTCGAACATGCTGACCGAGACGATCGACACGGCCGTGACGACCAGGATCAGCGCCTCGCCCCGGTGGTCGCGCCACAGCGACACGACCGACCGGACGGGGATGAGCTTGGCCCCCGCGTGCACCAGGATGCCCGCGAGCGCCGGGAGGGGGATGTAGGCCAGCACGCCCGGCAGGAGCGCCGCGAACAGCAGCAGCCAGACGCCGTGCAGCACCCGGGACGCCTTGGTGCGCGCGCCCGCCTGCACGTTGGCCGCGCTGCGCACGATCACCGCGGTCATCGGCAGGGCGCCGAGCGCGCCGCAGACGGTGTTGCCCGCGCCCTGCGCGATGAGCTCCTTGTCGTACCGGGTGCGCGGCCCGTCGTGCAGCCGGTCCACCGCCGCCGCGCTGAACAGCGACTCGGCGGACGCGATCAGGGTGAACGCCACGATCGTGGCGATCAGACCGACGACGGCCGCCCCGTCGAGGGCGTCCGGGGACGGCGGCTGGATCGAGCCGAGCAGGCCCCGCACCTCCACGGTGGCCACCGGCAGGTCCAGCACCAGCGCGGCGAGGGTGGCCAGGGCGACGGCGGCGAGCTGACCGGGCACCGCGCGCGCCTTCGCCGGCAGCCGCCTCCACACCACGAGGAGGACGACGGTGCCGGCGCCCAGGGCGAGCGAGGCGAGCGAGGCGGTGCTGCCGAAGACGTCCACGACGGCCGCCGGCAGCCCGGCGATCTTCTCCAGGCCGGACGCGGGGGCCTCGGCACCGACCAGCGAGTACAGCTGGCCGGCGATCAGCACCAGGCCGATCCCGGCCAGCATGCCCTCGACGACGGAGACCGAGATGGCCCGGAACCAGCGCCCCAGCCTCAGGACGCCCATCGCGATCTGGAGCACGCCGGTGGCGAGCACGATCACACCGAGCGCGGGCAGTCCGAACTCCTGGACCGCCTCGAAGACCAGCACGGTCAGACCGGCCGCCGGTCCGGACACCTGGAGGCTGCTGCCGCGCATCAGACCGGTGACGACGCCGCCGACTATGCCGGTCACGAGCCCCAGTTCGGCGGGGGCGCCGGAGGCCACGGCCACGCCGACGCACAGCGGCAGCGCGACCAGGAAGACGACGAGGGAGGCGGTGAAGTCCTCCCTGAGGTGGGGGAACCTGGTCATCGGGGTCCTCACAGGGCCTCGAAGGAGTCGGTGTCGGCGCGGTGTTCGCGCACGGCGCCGGTGTGCACCTCGTAGTACCAGCCGCGCACCCGCAGCCGGCCGTCCGCGAGCCGCTTCTCCACGCACGGGTAGGAGCGCAGCCGCAGCAGTTGCGCGAGGACGTGGTGCTGCACGGCCTGCGCGACGGTCGGGTCGCCGGCGTCGGCGGCCGCGGGTTCGCCGGCGGCGTGCGCGAGCCAGGCGCGCACGGCCGGGACGGCGTCGAGGTCGTCGCCGCGCACGAGCGCGCCGACGGCACCGCAGTGCGAGTGGCCGCAGACGACGACGTCCCGGACGCCGAGCACCTCCACGGCGTACTCGATGGTGGCGGCCTCGCCGGTCGGGGGGTTCGAGACGTAGGGGGGAACGATGTTGCCGGCGGTGCGCAGCTCGAACAGCTGGCCGGGGCGGGCGCCCGTGATCAGGGCGGGGACGACCCGCGAGTCGGAACAGGTGATGAACAGGACGTCGGGTGACTGGCCCGCCGCGAGCTGGGCGAACTCCTCAGGGCGCTGTCCGAACGTACGGGCGTTGTCGATGAGGGGCTGCATGACGTGGTGATTCCTCCTGGCGCGCGGTGGGGTGCGCGTCGGACGTGCAGGACAGGTGGGGGAACTGCTGTTCCGCTCCGCTGCGGCAGCGGAGGGCCCTGTCAGCAGAGGAAGACCTGGAGGGCCGCCGGGGAGTGGGCGGTCGGGGGTCTCGCCCCGTGCCGGTGGAGGCCGGCCGGACCGGGGTCCCGGTGCCCGGCCGCCGGATCCCGGACCGGCCGGGGGCGCTCGTGCTGCTGCGGTGCCGGGCCGGCGGTGACGGTGGTGCGGTGCCGGTCGCGCACGCGCAGGGGGTCGGAGGGCTTCTCGGACCGGCCGCAGGGCCGGGAGGGGGAGATCTCGTCGCGCGCGGGCGTGGCGGAGGCCTTGATCCCGGGCACGGCCTTGGCCTCGGCATGACGGGCTGTGTACGCGTGTGCGAAGGAAGGGGCGAGTGTGAAGAAAGGGAGTGTCAGCAGGACGGCGACGAGGAGCGACATCGCGCCCCTGGCCGTCTCACCTCGGAACATGCGCCCCCTCCCGGCCGTTTCACGCCTCCGGTCCGGACCAAGGATTGGTCAACCGATGGTCAAGAAACACGTTAACCCTGCAAAGTTGTTTGCAGGGTTAACTCCACGTTTCCAGGCGAACTGCGCCTTAAAAACGCGGGTGGAGTGGCGCGAACCGGCCCTCGGTGGGGGCCGGCGGACGCTCAGGCGGACTCGACGAGCCGCTTGGCGTCGCGGGCCAGCGCGGTGAGGCGGGAGATCGCCCGGAAGTACTTCTTGCGGTATCCGCCGTTCAGCATCTCGTCGCTGAACAGGCGGTCGAACGGCAGTCCGGAGGCCAGCACCGGGACCTCGCGGTCGTACAGCCGGTCGGCGAGGACGACCAGGCGCAGCGCCGTGGACTGGTCGGGGACCGGCTGGACGTCGGTGAGACAGACCGCTTTCAGGCCGTCGGTCAGCGCGCCGTAGCGGCTGGGGTGGACCCGGGCGAGGTGGTCGAGCAGGCCCGGGAAGTCGTCGAGCGAGGACCCGGCGGTGGCGTACGCCGCCTTCGTCACCTGTTCCTCGGAGTACGGCGCCGGCGCCTCGGGCAGGCCGCGGTGGCGGTAGTCCTCGCCGTCGATGCGCAGGGCGCGGAAGTGCGCGGACAGCCCCTGGATCTCCCGGAGGAAGTCGGCCGCCGCGAACCGGCCCTCGCCGAGCTTGCCCGGCAGGGTGTTGGAGGTGGCCGCGAGGGCGACGCCCGCCTCGACCAGCTTGCCCAGCAGCGTCGAGACCAGGACGGTGTCGCCCGGGTCGTCCAGCTCGAACTCGTCGATGCACAGCAACCGGTGGCCGGAGAGGGTCCGCACCGTCTGCTGGAAGCCGAGGGCGCCCACCAGGTTCGTCAGTTCGACGAAGGTGCCGAACGCCTTGAGCGCGGGTTCGGCCGGGGTGGCGTGCCACAGCGACGCCAGCAGGTGCGTCTTGCCGACGCCGTACCCGCCGTCCAGGTAGACGCCGCGCGGGCCGGCCGGGACCTTCGGCGCCCTCGCCCGGCCCAGGCCGAGGAACCCCCGTCTGGCGGAACCGACGGCTTGCGCCCCGTCGAGACCCGCGGCGAAGTCCTCCAGGACCTCCACCGCCCGCGTCTGGCTGGGCTGGTTCGGGTCCGGGAGGTAGGTGCTGAAGCGCACCGAGTCGAACCGGGGCGGTGGCACCATCTCCGCGACCAGCCGGTCCGCGGGGACATGCGGCTCACGGGCGCACAGGGACACGGGGGCCGCGTCGGCTATCGGGTCGATGCCGAGGGCGGAACGGTAGGACGACACGGTTCCCCATGGTAAGCGCCGTGCCAGACTGCCTGGCATGCGACGGCTGTTCCCTGTGACCGACCAGACAGTGGCCGACCCCCCGGGCGAAGGGGGTGCGGCGGCACGGGCCCGTGAGTGGAGCCTCGACGAGATCGCCGACGCCTACGCCTACCCGGAGCCCGGTCCCGGCGGGCCGGCGCCCTGGCTGCGCGCCAACATGGTCTCCACGCTCGACGGCGCCGCCCAGCACGACGGGCGCTCCCAGCCCATCTCCGGCGCCACCGACATGCGCGTCTTCGGCACCCTGCGGGCGCTCGCCGACGTGGTGGTCGTCGGCGCCGAGACGGTACGCCGGGAGCAGTACCGCCCGGCACGCGCGCGTGCGGAGTTCGCGGAGCGGCGGAGGGCGGCCGGGCAGGGCGCCGCCCCGGCGATCGCGGTCGTCAGCGCCGGCCTGGACCTGGACCTCTCACTGCCGCTCTTCACCTCCCCGCTGGTCCCGACCCTGATCCTGACCGGCGCGGCGGCGGACCCCGGCCGGGTCGCGGCGGCCGAGAAGGCGGGCGCCCGGGTGGTGACCGCCGGGGACGGCGCGGGCGTCGACCCCGCGCGGGCCGTCCGGGCCCTCGCCGCCCTCGGGCACACCCGGCTGCTCACCGAGGGCGGTCCCCGGCTGCTCGGGCAGCTGGTGGCCGCCGGGGTGCTCGACGAGCTGTGCCTGACGCTCTCCCCGACGCTCACCGCGGGCGGCGCGCAGCGCATCGCGGGCGGACCCGGGGTCGCGGTTCCGCGACGGTTCGCGCTGGTGTCGCTCCTGGAGGAGGACGGGTTCCTCTTCAGCCGGTACGGGCGGGCCTGACGGACGGGACGGAAGGGAAAGGAAGGAACGGAAGTAACGGGAGGGAGGGGCGTGACGGGGTGCTGCCGGGGAAGGCGGGCGGCACCCTGAAACCGAATTCGACGGAACCTTCCGTTCCGGTTGACTTCGGATGGGCAGACTAGGACACGCAGACCCCGTGCGAACACGGGGAAGGATGGTTTCCGCAGGGTCTCGGAGGCCCGCGGAGGACTGAGGGCCACGGGGGTCCTCGAAGGAGAATGAGGCGCTGGTGTTCACAAGCGTTTTGATGATCGAGAAGGCCCTGACGTCCGCCGACGTGGAGTTCGTCACCACTTTGCACGGTGACGATCCGGTCTCGTTCCACGTCCTGCTCCAGCCGCGCGGCGACCAGGCGGACCGCCTGCTGCGGGCCATCGACGACGTCGCGCTCGGCGAGCTGGACGAGGCGGCGAAGGAGGGCGAGACGCCCGAGGGCGACGAGGCCAAGGGGTTCGGGGTCCGGGCCCTGGACGTGTCCTTGCAGGCGCTGCACGCCGCCGGCAGCGAGGCGGTGGGGCGGCTGGTGGAGGACCACCCGCTGGACGCGCTGAAGACGCTCGTCGAGGAGACCGGGGCGGACGAGGTGATCGTCCTGACCGATCCGCACTACGTGGAGGAGTTCTTCCACCGCGACTGGGCGTCGCGCGCGCGTCACAAGGTGGGGGTGCCGGTGCTGAAGCTGTTCTCGCACAGCAAGGTGTGACCGCCGCCGGCCTCGCGGGGTGAGGTGACCGCCGCCGGCCTCGCGGGCGACCCGCGTCGACGGGGCGGGCGGTGCTCCTGACCGCCGTCGGCCCGGCGGGGGCGGTGCGCCGTGGGAGTGCGGGTGCCGGGCGGCTCGCGGTCGGCCGTGGCCGGTCGCGCGGTTCACCCCGCCCCCGGGGGCGGGGTGGTGGGGCTTGGCCGGGTGGGCAGGCGTCCCGGGGCGGTTCGCCGTGCCCCTGGTCGGGTGGGGACGGTTCGCGCAATAGGGTGGGGGCGTCACCGTCGTACCGCATCTGGGAGAGACACGCATGGCACCCGGCCTTCCTTCCGCCATGGACCGACCGCACTTCATCGGCATCGGCGGCGCCGGGATGTCCGGGATCGCCAAGATCCTGGCCCAGCGCGGGGCCGAGGTGTCCGGCAGCGACGCCAAGGAGTCGGCGACCGCGCAGGCGCTGCGGGCGCTCGGGGCGACCGTGCACATCGGGCACGCCGCGGAGCACCTCGCCGACGACGCCGGCTGCGTCGTCGTCTCGTCGGCGATCCGCGCGGACAACCCCGAGCTGGCCCGCGCCGCCGAGCTGGGCATCCCGGTGGTCCACCGCTCGGACGCCCTCGCCCGGCTGATGGACGGCCTGCGGCCGATCGCGGTCGCCGGCACGCACGGCAAGACCACCACCACCTCCATGCTCGCGGTCTCGCTGTCCGAACTGGGCCTGGACCCGTCGTACGCCATCGGCGGCGACCTGGACGCGCCCGGCTCCAACGCGCTGCACGGCGCCGGCGAGATCTTCGTCGCCGAGGCCGACGAATCGGACCGCAGCTTCCACAAGTACGCCCCCGAGGTCGCGATCGTCCTCAACGTGGAGCTGGACCACCACGCCAACTACGCGTCGATGGACGAGATCTACGAGTCCTTCGAGACGTTCGCCGGGCGGATCGTGCCCGGCGGCACGCTGGTGATCTCCGCCGACCACGAGGGCGCGCGGGAGCTGACCCGGCGGGTCGAGGGCGTGCGGGTGGTGACCTACGGGGAGGCCGAGGACGCCGACGTGCGGGTGCTGTCGGTGGTGGCCCAGGGGCTGAAGAGCGAGGTCACCGTCCTGCTCGACGGGCAGGAACTGACCTTCGCGGTCTCCGTGCCCGGCCGCCACTACGCGCACAACGCCGTCGCCGCACTGGTCGCCGGGGTCTCGCTCGGGATCCCGGCCGCCGAGCTGGCGCCCGCCCTGGCCGCCTACACCGGCGTCAAGCGGCGCCTGCAGCTCAAGGGCGAGGCGGCCGGCGTGCAGGTCGTCGACTCCTACGCGCACCACCCGACGGAGATGACGGCCGACCTGGAGGCGATGCGCTCCGCCGTGGGCGACGCCCGCATCCTCGTCGTCTTCCAGCCGCACCTGTTCTCCCGTACCCAGGAACTGGGCAAGGAGATGGGGCAGGCGCTGGCCCTCGCGGACGCCTCCGTCGTCCTCGACATCTACCCCGCCCGCGAGGACCCGCTCCCGGGCGTGACCAGCGAGCTGATCATCGACGCCGGCCGGGCGGCGGGTGCCGCCGTGACCCCGGTGCACGACAAGGACGAGGTGCCGTCCGTGATCGCGGGAATGGCCGGGCCCGGTGATCTCGTTCTCACCATGGGCGCGGGCGACGTGACGGACCTGGGCCCGCGCATCCTGGACCGTCTCGCACAGAAGTAGAGGGGTTGGCCTTCATGTCGTACGACGTCGAAAAGCCCGACGAGCAGTGGCGGGCCGAACTGACCCCGGCCGAGTACGCCGTGCTGCGCCGGGCCGGTACGGAGCCCGCGTTCACCGGTGAGTACACCGACACGAAGACGACCGGTGTCTACTCCTGTCGGGCCTGCGGCGCCGAACTGTTCACCTCCGGCACCAAGTTCGAGTCCCACTGCGGCTGGCCGTCCTTCTTCGACCCGAAGGACACCGACGCGGTGGAGCTGATCGAGGACCGCTCGCACGGCATGCTGCGGACCGAGGTGCGCTGCGCGCGCTGCGGCTCGCACCTCGGCCACGTCTTCGAGGGGGAGGGCTATCCCACCCCCACCGACCAGCGGTACTGCATCAACAGCATCTCGCTGCGGCTGACGCCCGCCGAGGGCTGACCCCCACCCGTCCCCTCCCCGCGCCACCGCCCCTCACAGCACCTTCCGCTGCACCAGCGCCGACAGCACCAGCATCCCCGGCAGCAGCGGGAGCCAGACCGTCAGGACCCGGTAGCCGATGACGGTGGTCGTGGCGAGGGCGAGGGGGGTGCCGTAACCGGTCAGGGCGAGGACCAGGGCCGCGTCGACCGGTCCGATGCCGCCGGGGGCCGGCACCGCGGCCGCGGCGGTGCCGGCGGCCAGGAACGCGAAGACCAGCTGCGGCCAGGACAGCGGGACGCCGAGCGCGGTGCCCACCGAGGCCACCACGCACCCCTGGAGCAGCGGTGCCGCCACCGCCCCTCCCCACAGGGGGAGGAGGCGGCCCGGGCGGGTGTGCAGGTGCCGGGCGTCGGTGAGGGCGGTGCGGACGAAGTCCACCGCCGGGCGCCGCAGGGGGCGTACCAGGGCCAGTGTGACCGCGGCCGCGGCGGGCACGAGGAGGGCGCCCCCGACGGCCAGGGCCAGGGTCCGACCGTCCGGGAGGAGCGCCACGGGCGGTACGGCCGTCGGGGCGGCCAGCAGGAAGACCAGCAGGAGCGGGGCCTTCGCCATGGCCCTGACCAGGGAGTACAGGGCGATCGAGGCGGTCGCGCGGGGGAGCGGGACGCCCTGGCGCAACAGGAAGCGGACGGTGACCGCGTGGGCGCCGAGGTTCGCCGGCAGCAGGTGGTTCGCGGCGTCCGCGGCGATCTGGGAGGCGAGCAGCGGTCCCCTGGGCAGCCGGTCGGGGACCGCGCCCTGCCGGACACAGGCGGCGGCGACCCAGCCCAGACAGGTGAGGACGAGCCCGGCCGACAGCCACCACGGGTCGGCGGCGGTGAGGCGGGCGGCGCCGTCGCGGACGGCGGCCCCGTCGACCGCCGCCCAGACCCCGAGCAGCAGGAGCGGGAGCAGGACCGCGACGTGGCGGGCGGGGGAGCCGAGCGCGCGGCGGGCGGGGGAGACCGGCGGCGGGGGGCGGTCGTCGGTGCGGGGGAGCGGGGCGACGGGACCGTCGAGCGGCATCAGGGACACGGCGCACGGTGTCCTTCCGCGTCACGCCCGCGCACGGCGGGGCGACGGATCGGGGCGGGCGCGTCCGGCCCGTTCCCACCGCCCGCCCACCGGTCGCGGCGACGGCCGCGGGCGGTGGACGGGCGGGCGGTGGGCGGTGCGGTTGCGGCGGGGCGGGCCCTGGGCGGGGGAGGGGACGGGGGAGACGTTCCCCTCCGGGGTGACGGTGCGGTGTCCGCGAGCCGACGGTGTGCGGACGGAGGGGCGACCGCGGTGCTGGGGGATGTCTGCCCGCCGCACGGGCCGCTCATCCGCGGGACGGCCGCCGGGGCCCGGCCCGCGCGGTCCCGTGCCTCACCCGGCCGGCCGCAGGGGCAGGGTGAGGGTGAAGGCCGTGCGCGCCGGGTCGTCGTCCAGGGTGAGGGTCCCTCCGTGGGCCTCGACCAGGGAGCGGGCCACGGCCAGGCCGAGGCCGCTGCCGCCGCGGTCGCGGCTGCGGGCCTTGTCGACGCGGTGGAAGCGGTCGAAGACGCGGTCGCGGTCGCCGGGCGGGATGCCGGGTCCCTCGTCGGCGACGCGCACCCGCGCGGTGTGCGCGGCCGACGACACCGCGACGGAGACCGGGGTGCCGGGCGGGGTGTGCACGGCCGCGTTGGTGAGGAGGTTGTCCAGGACCTGCCGGACGCGCTGCGGGTCCAGGCGCAGCCGCACCGGCGCCGGGCCCGGCGCCACCGCCAGCGGGTGGTCGGGGTGACCGGCGCGGAACGCGTCGGCGGCCTGCTCGACCAGCTCCACCAGGTCCGCCTCCTCCGTCCGCAGCGGGGTCTCCGCCTCCGCCGCGTCCAGCCGCGCCAGCAGCAGGAGGTCGTCGAGGAGCACGCCCATGCGGGCGGCCTCGGCGCGCAGCCGGGCCAGGTGCCTGTCCCGTTCCCCGGGCTCGTTGGCGGCCGCGTACTGGAAGAGGTCCGCGTAGCCGCGCACGGACATCAGCGGGGTGCGCAGCTCGTGCGAGGCGTCCGCGACGAAACGGCGCAGCCGCTGCTCGGCCTCGGCGCGCACCGCGAGGGAGGCGTCGATGTGCTCCAGCATCGTGTTGAACGCGGTGCGCAGCTCCTCCACCTCCGGGCCGCCGCCGAGGGCGTCCGCCCGCACGTGCAGCCGCGGGGCCGACCCGGTGAGGTTGTGCGAGGCGATGCCGTGCGCGGTGTGCGCCATGTCGCTCAGCGGCTTCAGACCGCGCCGCAGCAGCGCCCGCCCGGCCACCACCAGCCCCAGCAGCGCCAGGCCGAAGGTGACGACCTGCACGGTGACGAGCCGCTCGATCGTGTCCTCGACGCCCTTCATCGGCGCCGCGCTGACCAGCACCACACCGGGCCGGACCTCGCACGCCCGCAGCCGGTAGACGCCCTCGCCGTCGAGTCGCACGGTGCGCAGCAGTTCGGTGTCGGAGTCCGCCATCGTCTCGGCGAACCGGGTGAGGGGACGGATGTCGTGCGGGATGTCGGCGGGCTGCCGCAGCACGGCCGAACCGCCCGAGACGTCGTACACCGCGGAGAACCAGCCCCAGTACGGTTTCTGCGTCACCGTGCCGTGCGCCGCGGCGTCCTTGGACTGCACGGTCTGCACGACCTTCATCTGGTAGCCCAGCTGGTGCTCCAGATAGTCCCGCATGTACGCGGTCAGCGCCGTGCCGACCACCGCGAACACCACCAGCGACAGCACGCCCAGGCCGAGCGCGAGCCGGGTGCCGAGCCGCAGCCCGCGGTACGACCCCCGGGCCCGGCGGATCACTCGGCGGCCCGCCGGACGACGTACCCGAACCCGCGCACCGTCTGGATCAGCGGCTCGCCCGTCGCGTCGAGCTTGCGGCGCAGCCGGCTGACCACGAGCTCCACCACGTTGGAGCGGCCGCCGAAGCCGTACTCCCACACGTGGTCGAGGATCTGCGCCTTGGTCAGGACCGTCGGCGACTTGCGCATCAGGTAGCGCAGCACCTCGTACTCGGTCGGGGTGAGCGTCAGCGTGCTGTCGCCGCGCCGCACCTCACGGGTGTCCTCGTCCATCGACAGGTCCCCCACCCGCAGCACCGACCGCTGGAACGCCGGACCCGCGCTGCGGCGCAGCACGGTCCGCAGCCGCGCCATCAGCTCCTCGACCGCGAACGGCTTGACCAGGTAGTCGTCACCGCCGCGGGTGAGCCCCGCGACCCGGTCGGCGACCCCGTCACGGGCGGTGAGGAAGACCACCGGCACCATCGTCCCCGAGCGGCGCAGCCGGTCCAGGACGCCGAAGCCGTCGAGGTCGGGCAGCATCAGGTCGAGCACCACGATGTCCGGCCGGAACTCCGCGGCGCGCCGCAGCGCCTCCTCGCCCGTGTTCGCGGTGACCGCGTCCCAGCCCTCGTAGCGGGCGACCGTCGCGACGAGGTCGGCGATCGGCGGGTCGTCGTCCACCACCAGGAGCCGTACTTTTTCCACCCGCCCATACTGCGCCACGCGCCCCGCGGCATCAGCCCCCCGGAGGCCGGCGGACCGGGATCGATATCCTCTTGAAAGTTGTACGACAGGGTATCGACAGCAACGGGCGGCGAAGCTCGGTGTCCTGAGGACCCGATCAAGGAGTTTCCGTCCGTGACGACCGTCCAGTCGCCCCCCGCACCCCCCACGGCGATACGCCCCGCGGTCGTGGCCCGCACCGGCCTGTACGCCGTGCCGGCCGCGAACGCGGCCGTCGTGACCCTCTTCGCCGTGCAGGCCGGCTTCGCCTCCAACGCCCTGCTCGTGCTCGGCCGCTTCGCCGGCCTCTACGCCGCCCTGCTGATGGCGTTCCAGCTGCTGCTGGTCGCCCGGCTGCCCTGGCTGGACCGGCGCATCGGCATGGACCGGCTCACGAACTGGCACCGCTGGACCGGCTTCGGCCTGCTGTGGACGCTGCTCGGGCACGTCGTCCTCGTCACCTTCGGCTACGCGCGGTCCTCCACCCTGGGCCCGGTCGGCCAGCTCGTCGACCTCGCCGAGACCGTCGAGGGCGTGCTCCGCGCGGTCGTCGCGTTCGCCCTGATCCTCGTCGTCGGCGGCGTCTCCGCCCGCTGGGCCCGCCGCCGACTGGCGTACGAGACCTGGCACTTCATCCACCTCTACACCTACGTCGCCGTGGTGCTGGCCTTCACCCACCAGGTCGCCGCCGGTACGACGTTCACCACCTCGCCCGCCGCCACGGCGTACTGGTACGCCCTGTGGAGCGTCGCCCTCGGCTCGGTGTTCCTGGGCCGGATCGCGCTGCCCCTGTACCGCAACCTGCGCCACCGGCTGCGCGTCGAGGCCGTCGTCCCCGAGTCCGACGACGTCGTCTCCGTGTACGTCACCGGCCGCGACCTCGACCGGCTGCCCGCCCGCGCCGGCCAGTTCTTCCTGTGGCGCTTCCTCACCAGGGACCGCTGGTGGCAGGCCAACCCGTACTCCCTGTCCGCCGCGCCCGACGGCCGGAGCCTGCGCCTGACCGTCAAGGCCGTCGGCGAGGGCTCCGCGGGACTGCGGCACCTGCGGCCCGGCACCCGCGTCTTCGCCGAGGGCCCCTACGGCGCCTTCACCGCGATGCGCCGCACCCGGCCGGAGGCCGTGCTGATCGCCGGCGGGGTCGGCGTCACCCCCCTGCGCGCCCTGCTGGAGGAGCTGCACGGCCGCACCGTCGTCATCCACCGCGTCGGCTCCGAGCGGGACGCCGTCCTCCACGACGAGCTGCGCGACCTCGCCCGGCTCAAGGGCGCCGAACTGCACCTGGTCACCGGGCCGCCCGTGCCCGACCGGCTGGCCCCCGACGAACTGCTGCGCCTGGTGCCGGACATCGCCGGCCGGGACGTGTTCCTGTGCGGGCCGCCCCCGATGATGAACGCCGTCCTGGGCAGCCTGCGCGCGCTGGGCGTGCCCCGGACGCAGATCCACTTCGAGCGCTTCAGCCTGGCGGGATGAGAGAGACATCGTGAAGCGAGCACTGCCGGTCCTGGTCCTGTCCGCCGCCGCACTCGTCCCCCTGTGGCGCTACGAGCCGTCGACGGGCACCGCGTCCGCGGAGGCCGCCGCACCGGCCTCGACGCCCTCCGTCCCGCCCTCCACCTCGTCCTCCGGCGCCGTCGTCGTCACGGGCACGACGGTGCGCACCGAGAAGGGCGACGTACAGGTGGAGGTCACCTTCGAGGGGGAGGAGATCACCGCGGTGCGGATGGTGCGGCAGCCGGACCACCCGCAGACGACGGCGGCCGTGCCGACGCTGGTCGCCGAGACGCTGGAGGCGCAGAGCGCGGACATCGACACGGTGTCCGGCGCGACGCTCACCAGCGAGGGCTACAAGGAGTCCCTCCAGGCCGCGATCGACGCGAAGGGCGCCTGACGTGCGCCGCGTCGAACACGTGATGGGGTTCCCGGTCTCCCTGCGCGTCGACGGCCCGGACGGGCGGGCCGACGCGATGGCCGGGGCCGCGGACGCCGTGTTCGGGTGGCTGCGCGAGGTCGACGAACGGTTCAGCCCGTTCCGGGCGGACAGCGAGGTGTCCCGCCACGGCCGGGGCGAGCTGCCCGCCTCCCGGATCGGTGCGGACCTCGCGGAGATCCTCGAGCTGTGCGAGCGCTACCGGGTCGCCACCGGCGGCGCCTTCGACGCCCGGCTGCCGGGGAGGGGGTTCGACCCCTGCGCGATCGTGAAGGGCTGGGCGGTGCAGCGGGCCGCGGAGCGGCTGGCCGCCGCCGGGGCGGAGCGGTTCTGCCTCAACGCCGGCGGCGACGTCGTCGTCCGCGGCGGCCCGTGGCGGGTGGGCGTACGGCACCCGGAGATCGCCGACCGGCTGTGCACGGTGCTGGAGCTGACCGACGGGGCCGTCGCGACCTCCGCGCGCTACGAACGCGGCGACCACATCGTCGACGGGCGCACCGGACGGCCGGCGACCGGACTGCTGTCCGTCAGCGTCGTGGCGGCGACCCTGACGGAGGCGGACGCGGTGGCGACCGCCGCCTTCGCGATGGGCACGGAGGGCGTCGCGTGGGCGGCGGGCCTGCCGGGGTGCGAGGTGTACGCCGTGGACGCGGGACGAAGCGTCCTGCGGACGGCAGGGTTTCCGACGGCGGGCGCTCCGGCGACCGGGGTTCCGGCGGTGCCGGGGGCGGGGGTGGGATGAGTCCGGGGGTGGGCGCGCTGGTCGTCGCGGCCCGGGGGCCGGGGTGGGGCGCGGCGGTGGCGGCGTGGGTGCTCTCCCGTCCTCCCACCCGGTGAGCCGGGCCGGGGGACGGGAGAGGCCCGTCGGTCCGTCGGGCCGTAGGGCCGTCGATCCGACGGACCGTTGATCCGTCAGGCAGTCAGGCAGTCAGGCGGTCTATCCGTAGGGCCGTCGCTCCGTCCGACCGGTGTCCGGTTCCCGCCCGGGTCCCGCCTTCCCGGGCGGGACCGCCCCGGTCCGGGCCGAGTCGCCCCCGTCCGCCACGAAGTCCCGTCCGCCGGACCGGCACGGTCGGGCGGCAGGCCCCGGCCGTGCGCCCGGACGCGCCCGGCGCACCGGGAACCGCCCGGACGGCATCGGGGCGGGCGCGCGGTCCGCGCGGCGGCCCGGCGCGGGCCCGTCGATCCGGTGAAGGACCGGGGGAAGCCCGCCGCGCCCGTCAAAACCCCCGCAACACAAGCCGTCTAGACTCTCCCCGCAACGGCTCGGAACTTGCGTGGTCGAGAACGGGCAGACACGGCCAGACCCGAAGGGTATTCGGCGCTTTGATACGGATAGATTCAGTCACCAAGCGGTATCCGGACGGGACGGTGGCGGTCGACCGCCTCTCCCTCGAGATACCGGACCGTGCCATCACCGTCCTCGTCGGCCCCTCGGGATGCGGCAAGACGACGACCCTGCGCATGATCAACCGGATGGTCGAGCCGAGCGAGGGCAGCATCCTCATCGACGGCGTCGACAGCCGTCAGCAGCCGGTCAACACCCTGCGCCGGTCGATGGGTTACGTCATCCAGAACGCCGGACTCTTCCAGCACCGCACGATCATCGACAACATCGCCACCGTGCCGCGCCTGCTCGGCTGGAGCAAGGACAAGTCCCGCGCCCGCGCCCGTGAGTTGATGGACCGTGTCGGTCTCGACGCCTCGC
The DNA here is from genome assembly GCF_055580685.1 of Streptomyces sp. NPDC031554. Classification (NCBI taxonomy): domain Bacteria; kingdom Bacillati; phylum Actinomycetota; class Actinomycetes; order Kitasatosporales; family Streptomycetaceae; genus Streptomyces; species Streptomyces sp. NPDC031554. The sequence goes on from NZ_JBVIKX010000002.1 coordinate 219,601, forward strand.
TCGCCAAGCGCTACCCCTACCAGCTCTCCGGCGGACAGCAGCAGCGCGTCGGTGTCGCGCGCGCCCTCGCCGCCGACCCGCCCGTCCTGCTGATGGACGAGCCGTTCTCCGCCGTCGACCCCGTCGTCCGCAAGGGTCTTCAGGACGAACTCCTGCGACTCCAGGACGAGTTGGGCAAGACCATCGTCTTCGTCACGCACGACATCGACGAGGCCGTCAAGATCGGCACGATGGTCGCCGTCCTGCGGACGGGCGGCCGGCTCGCCCAGTTCGCGCCGCCCGCCGAGCTCCTGTCGAGCCCCGCCGACGCGTTCGTCGAGGACTTCCTCGGCGCCGACCGCGGCATCCGGCGCCTGTCGTTCTTCTCCTCCGCGGGGCTCGACCTGCTGACCGCGCCGATCGTCGCCGTCGACGCCTCCGCGCAGCAGATCGCCGCCCGCGCCGGCGCGCCCTACCTCCTCGTCACCGACGTCGACGGCAGGCCCCTCGGCTGGAGCGAGCCGGACCGGCTCACCGCGGGCCACGTCGACGTGAGCCGACTGCTGTCCCACGGGCGGCCGTTCGTGGCCGGACGGGACTCGCTGCGGGCTGCCCTCGACTGCGCCGTGCTCTCGCCCACCGGCTGGGCGGTCGCCGTGGACGGCGAGGGACGGGCGGCCGGGGTCGTCCCCCAGCAGGCCATCGCCGAGGCGATCCGCGGTGCCCACGAGGACGGCGGAGCCCCCCGGGACGGCGCCGGCCGGCCCAAGGTCCTGCGATGAACCGCTTCTTCGACATCCCCAGCGACCTCCAGCACAGTTGGTGGGGGCTGATCGGACTGCACCTGCGCGAGGCGCTGCTGCCCGTCCTGGCCGGCCTGCTGCTGGCCCTCCCGCTCGGCCAGCTCTGCGTGCGCCTGCGCTGGCTGTACGCGCCGGTGCTGTGGGTGACCACCGTGCTGTACGCCATCCCCTCGCTGGCCTTCTTCGTCGTGCTCATCGACTACACCGGCCAGACCGAACTGACCGTGATGATCCCGCTGACCGTCTACAGCCTGGTCGTGCTGGTCCCCGCCATCGTCGACGCGGTGCGCTCGGTACCGCAGGAGACCCTCGCCGCGGCCACCGCCATGGGCTTCGGTCCGGTACGCCGCTACCTCCAGGTGCAGCTGCCGATCGCCGTGCCCGCGATCATCGCCGGGCTGCGGGTGGCCACCGTGTCCAGCATCAGCCTCGTCAGCGTCGGCGCCCTCATCGGCAACCAGGGCGCCCTCGGCAACCTCCTGCACGACGCCACCATCTACAACCGTCCCGAGCTCGCCTGGAACGCCGTCCTCACCATGGCCGTCCTGGCGATGCTCGCCGACACCGCGCTGGTGCTCGTACGGGTCCTGCTCACCCCGTGGATGCCGAGCGGTGCCGGACGCCGCAGGACGCCCCGATCCGCCGGGACCCGGCCCGTGCCGGCCGAACCCGCCCTCAAGGACGCAGCCCGGTGAACGTACTCCACTTCGTCAGCGCCTTCTTCGGCGACAGCGCCCACTGGCAGGGCTACGACGGCATCCCCACCCGCCTGGGCGAGCACCTCGGCTACACCCTGGAGGCGCTCGCCCTGGCCGCCCTGATCGGACTGCCGGTCGGCCTGCTCACCGGTCACTACGGCCGCGGCGGCAACGCCCTCGCCATGGTCGCCACCGCCGCACGGGCCCTGCCCACCTTCGGTCTGCTGGTGCTGATGACGATGCTGATCGGCTTCGGCATGCTGCCCGTGATGATCCCGCTGGTCGTCCTCGCCGTCCCGCCCGTGCTGGTCACCACCTACGAGGCGATGCGCTCCGTCGACCCGTCCCCGGTGGACGCCGCGCGGGGCATGGGCATGGCCGAGACCCGGATCCTGCTCCAGGTGGAACTCCCGGCGGCCCTCCCGCTGGTCCTGGGCGGCCTGCGCTCGGCCGCCATCCAGATCGTCTCCACCGCCACCATCGCCGCCTACGTCAGCCTCGGCGGCCTCGGCCGCTACATCATCGACGGCCTCTACCAGCGCGACTACGAGAAGGTCGTCGGCGGCGCCACCCTCACCGCCGGCATGGCCCTGGCCACCCTCGCGGTGTTCTGGGCGGTCACCAAGGCGACGGTGTCACCGGGGGTGCGCAGGAGCGCGTAGCGGCCGGGGGACGACCCTGCGGACCGCCCCGGCCCGCGGACCGTCCCGGCCTCCGGACCGTCGGTGGGTCCGGCCGTGGGGCCTTCGGTCCGCGGGGCCCGCGGACCGGCGGGGCGGTCCGCCGAACCGCCCGGCCCCGCTCCGGTTCCCCGGCCGGTTCCGGCTCCCCGGGCGGGGCGGACCGCCCGGACCGGGACCGCCGGGCCCGGGGCGGACGTCACCCCTGCGACCGGGCCAGCGCCTGCTCCAGGACCACCAGCAGCGCGTCCCGCACCGAGCCGCGCTCACGGGCGTCGAAGACCAGGACCGGGACGCCCTCGGACACGTCGAGGGCCCAGCGGACCTCGTCCAGCCCGTGCTCGACCCGGCCGTCGAAGGCGTTCACCGCCACGGCGAACGGGATCCGCTTGTGCTCGAAGTAGTCGACGGCGGCGTAGCAGTCGTCGAGACGGCGGGTGTCGACGATGACGAGGCCGCCGACCGCGCCCTCCACGATGTCGTCCCACATGAAACCGAAACGTTCCTGCCCCGGCGTGCCGAACAGGTACAGCTTCAGGGTCGGGTCGATGGTGATGCAGCCGAAGTCCATCGCGACCGTGGTGGTGGTCTTGCGCGGGGTGTGGCTGAGGTCGTCGACCCCCGCCGCCACCTCGGTGATGGCGGCCTCGGTGGTCAGCGGCTCGATCTCGGAGATCGAGCCGACGGCGGTGGTCTTGCCCACGCCGAAGCCGCCTGCGATCACCAGTTTCACCGGCAGCGGCGGCCGTACGGCGGCCTGTCCGGCGAAATGGCCGACAAGCGGTTCAGTCGGAGTCACGGAGTACCCCCCGGGAGTCGGGGATGGCCCGCAGGCCATCGATAACCCTGCGCAGGACGGACGCGTCATGGGTGACGCCGGAGTCGGGCACGTGCACCGACAGCTGCCCGGCCGCGCGCAGATCCTCGGCCAGGACCCGCACCACGTTCAGGTGCAGCCGCAGCCGGGCCGCGATCTCCGCGATCGACTGCGGCTGCCTGCATGCGGCGACGATGTCGTGCTGTTCGAAGGAGAGCCGGTCGAGCGCGGCGAGCCCGGCGGCGGTGGCCACCAGCTGGGTCTCCACCGGCATCGGCCGGCCGGCCGCGGCCTCGTCGGAGCCCGCGACCCGGCCGGCGGTGACCAGAAAGGGCCGGACGGCGGACGCCGGGCCGACGGGTGCGACGCCGTCCTCGCCGGCGCCGCGCGGAGTGCGGCCGTCCGCCATCGGTGGTGGGTTTCCTCTCTGGACCGGCGGTGGACGCTCAGCGCGACCTGGTGGCGCCGACGCTGTTCTTCAGCTCCAGCACGAGCTGCGGGCTGAGCGCGGTACCGGCCCGGTTGGCGAACACGGTCATCTCGTAGGCGATGTTGCCCAGCTTGGCCTCCTTGTCGGTGACCACGCCGAGCACGGCGCCGCTGCCGATCGCGGAGACCAGCACGTGGCCGCCCTCCAGATCGATGATGACCTTGTTCAGGCCGCCCAGGCCGTAGTTGCCGGAGGCGCCGGCGGCCAGGCTCGTGATGCCGGAGACGATCGCGGCCAGCCGCTCGGAGTCGGCGTGCTCACGCAGCTCCGACACGGCGATCAGCAGGCCGTCGGTGGACACCGCGATGGCGTCCACGACTCCGGCCGTCTCGTTGGCGAAACGGTTGAGCAGCCAGGTGAAGTCGGCTGCGGCGGCCCGCAGGTCGGTCGGCGTGGCGTCTCCCGCGGGAGTGCCTCCTGTCGACGTGCTCACTGCTCGGCTCCTTCCGGAAGGTGGTTCTGGCGGTGCGTGGTGTTCCGGTCGTCGGTCTCGGGGTCGGTCGTACGGCCGTCGGGCCCGGCGTCGCCGGGCAGCGCGCGACCGCCGTCGGGGCGGGGATGCTCGCCGGTGTCGAGGTGGGCGCGTTCCACGGCCGCCTCGAACTCCTCCAGCGCGCTGCGGACGGCGTCCGCGTCGGCGGGCGGGGGCGCCGCCCGCAGCGCGGCCTGCCGGTCGGCGGCCTCCGCGGTGGTCCGCAGCGTGGCACCGCGGACCCGGCGGCGCAGGGGACGGGCCCCGTCGTGCGCGGGGTCCGCCGCCGGACGGGGCGCGCTCCCGCCGTCGTGGGTGCTGGCCGCGGCCTCCCCGGCACCCGGCGCGGCGTCCCCGGCACGGGTCGTCGGGCGTACGGCGCCGTCGGCGGGCTCCGCCGCGGCGGGCCGGCCGGCGTGCGGCGCGGGCTCCGCCGTACGGTCGTGGACCGTCGGCTCCTCGGTACGGGGTCCGGTGGCGGGCGGGGACGCGGCCCCGGCCTCCGGCTCCGCCGCTGCCCCCGTTCCGGTCCCGGCCGGCTCGCGCCGGGGGACCCGGCGGGGGAGCGGGCCGGCGTCCTCGCCGCCGTCCGTCGCCGCCCAGGCCGGCACGGAGGCCGCCCGGGAGGGGCCGCCCGCCGGGACCGGGGTCTTCGCGCCGGACGCCGTACCGGCTGTCGTACCGGAGGGGAGCGCCGCCGTCGCGGGCGCCGGGCCCTGGAGGGCCGTGCCGATCTGCGTCAGGAGCAGGCCGGAGGGGATGGCGACCTCCGCCGTCACGCCGCCGCCCGGGGTACGGGTCAGGGTGACGTCGATCTCCCAGCGACGGGCCAGCGCGCCGACCACGAACAGGCCGAGCACCTTGGTCGGGACGAGGTCGAGGCGTTCGCGGCGCACCAGACGGGCGTTCTCCTCGGCGAGCCGCTCGGCGCTCATGCCCAGACCGTGGTCGGCGACGGTGATCGTCGCGCCGTCGTCGCCGGGCCGGACCCGGACCTCGACGGGGCTGCCCTCGGGGGAGAACGACACGGCGTTCTCCACGAGTTCGGCGATCATCAGGGTCAGGTCGCCGATGATGTCGGGCTCGACCATGACCTCGGTGCCGGCGTACAGCTGCACCCGCTGGAAACCCTCGATCTGGCCGAGCGCGGCGCGGACCACGTTGGTGAGCGCGGACGGCCCGGAGTCGAGCACGGTCTCGCGGATGCCGGCCAGCAGCATCAGGCTGTCGGCGTTGCGGCGCAGCCGGACCGCGATGTGGTCGATGGAGTAGAGGCGTTCGAGCAGCGCCGGGTCGGTCTCGCCGCGCTCCACCGCGTCGATCAGCGCGAGCTGGCGGGTCGTGAGGTTGCTGACGCGGCGCCCCACGTTGCCGAACATCTCGGCCACGTTGCGCCGGCTGACCACCTGGCGCTCCAGCAGCGCGGCCGCGGTCGTCTGGACGTTGTTGAAGGCCTCGGCGAGCGCGCCGATCTCGTCGTCGGCGGTGACGGGCAGCTCGCGCAGCCGCGGCGGCCCGCTCTCCTCGGCGTCGTCGTCGGCCACCCGGGCCAGTTCGCGCCCGGCGATGTCCGCGACCTCCTGCGCGGCCCCGGTCAGGGCCAGCACCGGGCGGATCACGGAGCGGCGCACCAGCGCCGCCAGCGCGATCCAGGTGGCGAAGCCCAGCAGCGCCAGGGTCAGCAGCAGGGCCGCGCGCCACTCGGCGGCGGTGTCGGCGTCGTCGGCCCGGTCGGCGATCTGGTCGATGAGCGAGGTGGTGATCCCCAGCCGGGTCTCGGCCTGCTCGTTGTAGCGGTGGTAGGAGTCCAGCGCCTCACGGAACGCGACGCGGATCTCGTTCTTGGACTCGGCCTGCAACGCGCTCGGGTCGACGGCGAGTTCGGCGTAGTGCCGGCCGATGACCGCCTGCGCCGGGTTGTGCTCGATGTCGCCGAGCAGGTCCGTCTGCGCCTCGGTGGCGAAGCGGGCGAAACGTTCGGCCTGGTAGGTGTACAGCTCGTGGGAGCCGACCGCGCCGGTGAACTCGATGAGGGCGTTGCTGTCACCGGTCCGCGCGGAGAACACGCCGGTCTCGTAGGCGCCGTGGGCCGCGTCGGCCCGCAGCAGCGAGTCGAGCAGGTTGCCGGTGAAGGTGGTGGCGAGGGCGGTGTTGCGGTCCAGGCCGAGGCCGTCGATGAGGCCGTCGGCGGCCCCCGAGTACGCCGGGTCGATGTTGTCGGCGGGCAGGTACCCCTGCTCGATGGTGTCCCGCAGGCCGGCCAGGCTCTCGACCTCGCGCAGCGCCTGCGCCTCGGTTTCCGGCAGCCGGTCGCCGAAGGTGTCGCGCACTCTCTGGACCTGGGCGTCGACGGCGAGCTGGGCGACCCGGTAGGTGGAGGTGGAGGGCGTGCCCCCGTCGAAGGACGCCTCGTACCGCACGGACAGCAGGACGGCCTGCTGGTGCTCGGCCTGCACGTCGGCGACCAGCTGGGCCACCTCGGCGCTGTCCCGGACCAGTTGGGCGGCCGTCTCGGCGTGGTCGGACTCCTCCACCAGGTCGGTGATGACCCACGTCAGCAGCAGGGCGATCACCGCCAGCGGGACGCCGACGAGGATGTTGAGCTTGCGCTGGAAGGGCCACCGGTCGACGAGACCCCGCAGCCCCCGGCGTACGGACGAGCCCGCCGGCCGTCGGGGTCCCCCCTGCCCGGACCGCTCGTGCGAAGCCGAGCGACGGGGGGAGGACGCGTCCACCTCGGTCGTGGACACCGGGCCTCCTTCATGAGGTCGTGCGCACCGCGCGACGCACGCTTCTGTCCGATTGTGATCGATGTTCCCGGCAACCCGGTCGGGTGCGCGACCGCACCACACGGGGTGCGTCACGGGACCGGAGCGGCCCCCGCACACCGCTGTGACCGACGCCGACTGCGGCGAGACTATCGTCTCTTCGATCGATCACGTGCGTGGCCCTACGTCAAGAATCCATTACAAAGCGCCGCCGTCAGGGTGTCGTACTGGCCTTTCCCTCTTCACGAACCATCACAACCGGTCGCGCATCGAAGCCAATCGGTGACCCGGCTGCACTTGACTCGCGGAGAACGCGCTGGATTGGATCAGACGGAGCGTTCGTTCTCTCCACCAACCTCCGAGCCCGGAACGGCAGACGTGACTTCCAACGCCCACAGCAGCAGGTCCCTCAGGAACCACCCAGGCGCGGCGGCCGTCGCGCTCGCCGCGATGACGGCCCTGCTGGCGGGTTGTTCCTCCTCCGACGACGGCGACCCGCTCTCCGAGGACAAGGCCGCCGGCGACACCGTCGTCGTCGGCTCCAACAACTTCGCCGAGAGCATCCTGCTGGCCGACATCTACGGCGAGGCCCTCAAGGCCAAGGACATCAAGGTGTCCTACAAGCCCAACATCGGCAGCCGTGAGACCACTTACGGCCTGCTCAAGAACGGTTCCATCACCGTCCTGCCCGAGTACAACGGCTCGCTGCTGGCCTACCTCGACGCCAAGGCCGAGCAGAAGTCGCTCGAGGCGGTCAACGCGGCGGCCAAGGCCAAGCTCGACCCCAAGCTGACCCTGCTGGAGTCCTCGCCCGCCGAGGACAAGGACTCCGTCACGGTCAACGCGGCCACCGCGAAGAAGTACGACCTCACCGCGCAGTCCACCCTCGCCGACCTCAAGGACGTCGCCCCCGACCTGGTCCTCGGCGGTTCGCCCGAGTTCCAGACCAGGCAGCAGGGCATGGTCGGCCTGGAGGCGGTGTACGGACTGAAGTTCAAGTCCTTCAAGGCGCTGGACGCCGGCGGCCCGCTGACCCAGGCCGCGCTGAAGAAGAACACCGTGCAGGCCGCGGACCTCTTCACCACCGACCCGACCATCACCAAGGAGAAGTTCGTCGTCCTCCAGGACCCGGAGAACCTCTTCGGGTTCGCGAACGTGACGCCGCTGGTCTACAAGAGCGGGCTCTCCCAGGAGGGCGTCGACGCGCTCAACGCGGTCTCCGCCAAGCTCGACACCAAGACCCTGCTGGACCTGGACTCCCAGGTGCAGCTGGAGAGCAAGGACCCGCTGGACGTGGCCAAGGCCTGGCTGAAGTCCGTCGGCCTGGGCTGACCCGTCCGCGTTGGACACGACAGCACACCGGGTCGTCCTGGACGGCACCACCCTCACCGTCGGCGGGCTGATCGCGCTCGCCGACGGTGCGGCCGTACCCGTCCTGGCGCCCGAGGCACGGGAGCGGGCCGCGCGTTCCTTCCGCGCCGGACGCCGGCTGGCCGCCGCCGGGCGGCTGTACGGCCGCGGCACCGGCGTCGGCGCGCACCGCGCGGTGTCCGTCGACGCCGACGACGAGACCGCGCACGGGCTGCGCCTGCTGCGCAGCCACGCGGGCGGCGCGGGCGCTCTGCTGCCCGCCCGCCAGGTCCGCGCGATGCTCGCGATCCGCGCCAACCAGCTCCTCGCCGGCGGCTCCGGCATCCACCCTTCCTTCGTCGACGCCCTCACCGAGGCCCTCCGTCTCGGTGTCCACCCCGCCGTCAACGAGTACGGCGCCGTCGGCACCGGTGACCTGACCGCCCTCGCCCAGACGGGCCTGACCCTCCTGGGTGAACGCCCCTGGCTGGAAAGCGAGTCGGCCGGTCCGCGGGGGACGGGCGTCCCGGTCCGGACGGGCGGCGCTCCGGCCCGGACGGGCGGCGTGCCCGGGGACCGCACCGGCGGTGGGGACGGGGCGACCGTCCACGGCGGGGGCGAGGACATCCCCGACGGCTCGTACGAGGCGTACGCCGACGGCGGGGACGAAAGCCTGATCGGCGCGGGCCGCGCCAGGACCGAGGGGGTCCCCGCACCGGGCGGCATCGTGCCGGGCGGCACCGCACCGGGCGGCATCGTGCCGGACGGCACCGTGTTCGGGAACCGGCCCGCGGGGACGGACGCGGTGGCGGAGGGTGTTGCGGTGTCCGCCGGTCCGGTGCTCGACGGCGTTCCCGCCCCCGCTCGTCCGGTGTTGGACGGTGTCTCCGCCCCCGCCGCTCCGGTGTTGGACGGTGTCTCCGCCCCCGCCGGTCCGGTGTTGGACGGTGTTCCCGCCCCCGCTCGTCCGGCGTTGGACGGTGTTCCCGCGCCCGCCGGTCCGGTGGACGCCGGCATCCCCGCGTCCGTCGGTCGGGTGGGCGCGGGCACCCCCGCGGGGGCCGGGTCCGCGTCCCGCGCCCTGCCCGCTCCCGTGGTCCTGCGTCCCGGTGACGCGCTCGCGCTGCTCAGCAGCAACGCGCTCGCGCTGGCGCAGGCCGCGCTCGGCCGCCACGAGGTGGACCGGCTGCTGCGGGCCACCCATGCCGTGGCGGCGCTGTCGCTGGCCGCGGTCTCCGGTTCGGCCGAGGCCTACGCCGCGCCCGTGCACGCCCTGCGCCCCTACCCCGGCGCCGCCCGCGCGGCCGCGGAGGTGCGGCGGCTGCTCGGGCTGCCGGACCGGCCGCGGGCCGGCGGGCGCCGCATCCAGGACCCCTACGGCTTCCGCGCCTTCCCCCAGGTCCACGGCTGCGCCCTCGACGCGTCGGAGCGGCTGCGCGAAGTCCTCGAGGTCGAGATCAACTCGGCTTCCGAGAACCCCCTCCTGTCTTCCGACGGCACCGCGGCCCACCACCACGGCGGCTTCTTCGCCGCCCCCCTGGGACACGCCCTGGAGACGGTGAACCTGACCCTGCTCCAGACCGCCCAGCTCTCGGCGGCGCGCCTGACCGCGCTCGGCGACCCCGGTCTCACCGGCCTGCCCGCGTTCCTCGCCGCCGGCCCCGCCAGCAGCTCCGGCACGATGATCCTGGAGTACACCGCCAACTCCGCCCTGGCGGAGATGCGTTCCTGTGCCGCTCCCGCCTCCGTCGGCCACGCCGTCCTCTCGCACGGCCTGGAGGAGGCCGCCAGCTTCGCCGGTCAGGCCGCTCGCCAGACGCTGCGCGCGGCGCAGGCGTACCGCACGGTCCTCGGCTGCGAACTCGTAGCCGCCGTAAGGGCGTTGCGGATGCACCCGATGCCTCCCGCGGCCGACGTCCTCACCGTGGCGGCCGGCGCCCTGCCCGACGGGACCGAGGACCGCCCGCTGACCGGCGACGTGACGGCCGCGGCCGAACTGCTGTCCCTGCTCGCGCAATTGTGAGCGCCGGTTCCCGCACCCCGTTAGCCTCGGCGGACATGAACAGGCGGAGGCAGAAGAAACTGGCCGGGAAACTGGTCACCGCGGCGTTGCTGGACGAGGGTGCCCGGGTCGACGCACTACTGCGGGCCGGTGCCGATCCCGCGGCGGCCGACCGCGACGGCACCACCGCGCTGTACGTCGCCTCCGTCCAGGGCTCGGCCGGCATCGTCCGCAGGCTGCTGGAGGCGGGCGCACCGCCCGACGCGGAGAGCGACGGGCCCGGTTCGCAGGGCACGCCGCTGTGCGCGGCCGCCTGCTGGGGGCACACCGAGACGGTCCGCGCCCTGCTCGCCCACGGCGCCGATCCCGGCCTGCGCGAGGACCGGGGCACGGGCCGGACGCCGCTGGAGTGGGCGCGGCAGGGCCCGCACCCCGGGACGATCGCCGTACTGAGCGCCGCGGGGGCGGCCGCCGCCCCGCGCTGACGGGCCGCCGACGGGCCCCGCACCGCCGGGGCGCTGCCGGGCCGCCGCCCGCCGCACCCGGCGGGCGCGGTGCGGGGCGGCGACCGAAAGGGGCCGGGGCGATCCCCGTCGACGGTGGATCGCCCCGGCCCCTCGGTGAGCCCCGTGGAATCCCGCTCAGGCGGGTTTCCCGGCCTCCAGCGGCGGCCCCTCGGCCGCCCGTGCCTCCTTGCGCCGCTGCCTGCGGACCTTGCGCGACTCCTGGTCCGGGAGCCACCCGAAGGCCAGGCAACTGCCCACGACCCCGAGGAGCAGGCCGACGAGGAAGCCGCCGAGGTTCGAGGTGGGCCACGTCCCGAGGGACAGCAGGACGCCGATGATCGAGTAGAACAACCGCTGGGCCGGGTTGAACAGGAGCAGCAGCCCGATCAGCACCATGAGGGTCGGCAGGAGGTAGCCGGCCAGGCCCTGCATGCCGATGTGCAGGATCACCGGAAGCGGTGCCTTCATGGTCACCAGGATCTCCGCACCGCCCAGCACGAGCAGCAGACCGCCCGGGAAGGGCCGGCGCGCGGTCCACCGGCGGAAGCCGTTCACTGCGGGCAGCCTTCGCCCCCGAACCGCATGTGCAGGCCGGGCAGCTTGAACACGGCGGCGGTGGCGGCGTAGTTGTGCTGGTACAGGTCGGTGATGACGACCTTGTCCGCCTGCTGGCCGTAGACGCCCGGCAGACCGCGGGTGCCGACCTTGTCGAAGGTGCTGGCGTCGCGGCCGATCTCGATGTTGTTGAACGCGGCGTTGCCGGTGATGTCGTCCGAGTCGATGGCCAGGTTCTCCACGCTCACCTTGTCGCCCTTGTCGCCGGCGGTGAGCACGAGCTGGATGCCGCCGAGGTCGACGCTCTGGCACATGTTGGTCAGCTTGCCCGACTTCACCACCGAGGTGACGACCAGGACCTGGCCGCCGGTGTCGCCCTCGTTGGGGCTGTTCTCGATCATGTGGTCCAGCGAGCCGAACTGAGCGAAACCGTCTCCCTCGAGCCTGTCGGCGGTCACCACGAACGGCATGCCGGAGATCGCGAACTGCACACCCAGGGCTCCCTGGGCGGTGAGCACGGCGAGACCGGCGGTGACGAGGGTCGCGGGCACGGCCATCACGGCGGCCCGACGCAGCCGGACCCGGCCGCGCCTTTCTGCGGAACCGCTTTCCGGGTTCCCGGGGGTGTTCTCGGCGGACGACGTGACGTCCGAGGACGAGGCCATGTCTGCTCCCATGGGCATAGGCATGCGGGTCGGGCTTCAGCGGCGCGTTGTCCTGGCGCGGACAGCGCCTGCCGCGTACGTCTCCTCGCGACTCCCGGAAGCCGCAAGGGCTTTCTCGTTACGCGTCAGTAGCCTTCGAGGAAGTTACCGATGGTTACACCACAGGGTCAAGGGAGATGTGGAAAAAGGGTGAGCGAAACGTGCCGCTCGCGGGCCGGTGCCCCCAGGCGCTTCCGCATATATCTGTGAACCCGTCAACTTCTGCGTGATGCCTTGACGTTGACGGAGCATCAGGTCTACAACTCTCGGTGACTCAGCCCGGATCCGTGGCGCCGGATCCGCAGCGCGGCGAGCAGCTCTCCGCGCTCCCGGACCCGGTCCGGCCGTCCCCGAAAGCCGGCGGCCGGACCTCCCGTCAGAACGGGTACGACCGCCCGGGCATCCAGCACGGGCCCCCTCGCGCCCCGAGTCCGATCCCCGTCCGGCGCCGCCACGGCCGTCTCCCCCCTGCCGGCCGTGTCCGCCGCCGTCCGCGCTGCCGGTCCGTCACGTACGGAGAAGACGTTCCGGCCCGGCAGCGGGCGGGTGTCGACCCGCGCCCCGCACCTCCCCCGAGCACACCTCTCGGAACACCCTCCGAGAGCACCCCCACCCGAGAAACGAGGCACCCGCATGCGCACTCGCCCTCTCCTCGCCCTCGCCGGCACCGTCGCGGCCCTCTCGCTGACGGCGGTCGCCCCGGCCTCCGCCGCCGGCCCGGCCGTCCTCACCACGGCCGGCGGCGACGTCGCGATCGGTGACGTCCTCAACGCCTCCCTCGCGAGCGGCACCAACGCCACCCTCTACTCCTCCGCCACCGGCACCAGCGGCGTCTCCTGCGCCTCGTCGGGCTTCAGCGCCACCGTCACCGCCAACCCCACCGCGCCCGGCACGGCCACCGAGTCGCTCACCGCGCACACCTTCGGCAACTGCTCCGCGAACGTCGTCGGCGTGCTCGGCGTCACCAGCATCACGGTCAACAACCTGCCGTACAAAGCGTCCGTCTCCTCCGCCGGCACCCTCACCGTGACCCCGGCGGCCGGCTCCACCATCCAGACGACGGTCGTGCTGCGCACGCTCCTCGGCAGCATCAACTGCGTCTACAGGGCACCCAGCCTCACCGGTGTCGCGAGCAACACCGGCAACAGCATCACCTTCACCGCCCAGCCCTTCGCCAAGGCGTCCGGCTCGTCGCTCTGTTTCGCGAACGGCTACTTCACCGCCAAGTACGCCCCGGTGACCGACGCGGGCGCCGTCGTCACCGTCAACTGATCCGCCTCCCACGGGAGATCCGCGCGACCGCGGCGGCCACCACGACGGTGACCGCCGCGGAAGCGGAACGCAACCGAGGCCCGGAGACCGGGAACCGGTTCAGCGCCGTCGCAGGCGCAGGAGCAGGGCGGCGCCGCCGGTGAGCACCAGCGCGGCGGCGGCACCCCCCGCCAGCAGGGGCGCGGACGGCCCGGAGCCGGTCCCGGAGGCGGACGCCACCGGGGTGCTCGCCGGTGCGACGGCCGTCGGCGCGCCGGAGGCCGCCGTCGTCCCCCGGGCGGGGGCGGCGGACGCCGTCGTACCGGTCGCCGCGCCGGCCGGGGACCGCGGCGCACCGGCGGCCGTGGCCCTCGCGGACGGCGGGGGAGAGGCCGTCCCCTTCTCCGGGTTCTCCGGGTTCTCCGGGCTCTCGGGGGTCCCCGGGAACACCACGTCCGAGCACGAGTAGTAGGTGTCGGGCGTACTGCTGTTCTGCCAGACCGTGTACAGCACCTGGCGTCCCGTGCGGTCGGCGGGCAGTTTCGCCGTGAGCCGGTAGGCGCCGTCCCGCAGCGCCGGGTCCCTGACCTCGGCGAACGGCCGCTCGGGGAGATCGTCCCAGGTCAGGGGCTGTGAGGGGTCGTATCCAGGTTTCGTCAGGTAGAACCTGAACGTGCCCGTGTGCGGGATCGTCGAGACGTACGTCATGCGCAGCGTCCCGCCCGGCGCCAGACGGGTCGACGGCCAGTCGGAGCGCGCGAGGTCGAGCCCCCGGTAGGCGGGCAGACCGCCGCTGCACAACCGCCCGTCGGGGATCGTGCTCCGGTCGCGTCCGCCGACGTCCGCCACCCGCAGGTTGTCCCAGGCCGTGAAGGGCGCCCCGTTGGCGGCCACGGCCGCCCGGCAGGCGGCGGACCCGGCGGCCGGACCGCCGTCGGGGGAGCAGGCGTGGACCCGGCTGACCGGGTTCGTCGGCGCGCCGTGCGCCTGCGCGGGTCCGGCCGCCCCCAGCAGCACCGGCAGGGTCGGGCTCAGGACGGCGGCCGCCAGGGCGGCGGCGCGGTGTGCGGTCGTGCGGCGCATCGGGACGTCTCCTCGGCCGGCGCGGGAAGGGCTTCGCCGTGCAGTACGCGGCGGCGGCCCCGCGCGTTCACGGCGTCGGCGCCCCGCGCGCTCCCCGAGCGGATCCGCTCGTCCGCACCTCACTCGCCCCTGCCGGGGGCCGGGTTCCGGCCGGATCGAGGGTGTCCCCGGGTCCGAACGTCCTCCGCCCCGCCCGTGGTTCCGGCACGGCTGACCCGCGGGCGACCCCCGGCCCGCCGCGCGTGCGGATCAGGAAGCCACCCGCTGCTCCGGGGAGGCCAGCGCCCGCTCGCCCCGGTCGGCGCGGGCGTCGAGACCGGGGAGCAGACCGGGCACCGCGATGCTCGGCAGGATGTGCGCCCACATCACCGCCAGTCGGTCCCCGAGATCGGCGCGGTCGGTCAGCGCCCGGGACATCAACTGGATGCCCGTGAAGGTGCCCACCAACAGCTCGACCGTCTCCGCCGGCTTCACCGTCGGCAGCAACTCGCCCCGCTGGCGGGCCGCTTCCAGCAGTTCGGTCAGGGCCTGGGCCCACTGCCGGAACGGCTCGCCGTGATCCACCCCGGACGGCGTCTCCTGGTCCACCGCCAGCCGCACGCTGCCCCGCAGCAGGGCGTTGTCCCGCAGCCGGCTCGCCACCACGAAGGTCATGTCGACGATCTCCTGCAGCTTGCACGGCTGCGGCGGGACCGTTCCGAAGGGCACCTGCTCGTTCAGGACCGCCTGGGCGAGGGCCTCCTTCGACGCGAAGTGGAAGTACAGGGCACCCTTGGTGACCTGGGCGCGCTCCAGGACCATGGCGATGGTGGTGGAGGTGTAGCCGTGCTCGTCGAACACCGCGCCCGCCGCTTCCACGATCGCCCTGCGCGTCCTGATCGCGCGCTCCTGCTTCGCCATTGCGATCCCCTTCACGGCACCGAGCCGGGCGTCCCGCGCTCGGATGCGGGTTCGGTCCGATCATAGGATGCCGTCGACTGATCTCATTGAAAACAAACCGGTCGCCTCGTACTCTAACGCTCACCGAGCGGGTGGTTCGCCCGTCCGTCTTGGGCCTTCGGGGCACCGCAGGGGGAGAGAGATGACGCGACCGCGGCAGCTTGCCGACACGCCGTCCCTGACCGCAACCGTTCCGCGCCAGTTCGTCCACCGCGCCGCCGTCGCCGAGACCTTCCTCACCGACTGGCGGCGCACCGGCACCGACCGGTTCACGGTCTCCGCCCAGTGGCCGCGCGCGCACGTCCTGCACGTGGCGCCCGACTGGTCCGCGTACGACCCGCTGCTCGTCGTCGAAACGATTCGGCAGAGCGGCACCCTGGTCACCCACACCGAGTACGAGGTGCCGCTGGACCGGAAGTTCGTGCTGACCGAGTTTCAGGTCGACGTGGAACCGAAGGGGTTGGCGCTCGGCGCGCTGCCGGCCGAACCCGAGGTCGACCTCGTCTTCACCGACGTCCAGTACCGGGGCGGGCGGCCCGCCGCCGCCCGCTACACCGCGCACGTCCTGCGCGACGGCGCCCGCGTCGCCACCGCGGACGTCGCCTTCACCTGCGTCAGCGGGCCCGTCTACCGGCGACTGCGCGGCGGCCGCACGCCGGAGACCGTGACCGCCGTCCCCGTCCCGCCCGGGGTGTCCGCCGAGGCGGTCCGCCGGGCCCTGCCCGCGGACGTCGTCCTCGCGCCGGCCGACGCCGACCGGCCGGGCCGGCGGCAGCTGCGGGTAAATACCGCACACCCCGTTTTCTTCGATCATCCACTCGACCACGTCCCCGGCATGCTCCTGCTGGAGGCCGCCCGCCAGGCCGCCCTGCTCGAAACGCCGGGGGAACGGGTGCCGACGGCCTACCACGCCGTCTTCCACCGGTACGCGGAACTGGACGAACCCATCTGGATCGAGACGAAGGGCGGCCACGGGACCGACGTACAAGTGCTCGGTGTCCAAGGGGAGTCGACGGTCTTTGAATGTCTGGTAGGTACCGCCGGCGCGTGAACTGCTGTTTACTGGGGGTCAGAAACAAACGGCATGACCCGTTCTTTACGCCCAGGAGTGTCCAGTCGATGGCGAGGCAATTACGCGCGGAGCAGACCCGCACGACGATCATCAGGGCCGCAGCCGATCTGTTCGACCGGAACGGCTACGAATCGACCAGCCTCAGTGACATCGTCGAGCACGCCCGTGTCACCAAGGGCGCGCTCTACTTCCACTTCGCGGCCAAGGAGGACCTCGCCCAGGCCATCCTGGAGTTGCAGTCCCAGGCCGCGCGCCGGGTCGCCGGGGAGATCGACGACCGCGGCTACCCGGCCCTGGAGGCTCTCATGCGCCTCACCTTCGGCATGGCGCGGCTGTCGGTCGAGGGCCCCATCACCCGCGCCGGCCTGCGCCTGGCCACCGGCGGCGTCGCCGTACGGCCGCCCGTGCCCCACCCGTTCACCGAGTGGCTGGAGCTGATCTCGCGCCGGCTCGTCGGCGCGGTGCGGGAGTCCGACATCCACCAGGACGTCGACGTGGACGCCGTGGCCCACTCGCTGGTCTGTTTCTTCGTCGGCACCCGGGTGGTCGGCCGCTCCCGCGAACCCGGCGCCCGGCTGCCGCGCCGCATGGCCGAGATGTGGTACGTCCTCATCCGCGGCCTGGTCCCCGTCCCCCGCCGCCCCCGCTACCTGAGCCTGGCGGCCCGACTGGAACGGGAGGTCATGGCGGCGGCGGTGTGAGCCACCGCCTCCTTCCCCGTCCTCCCCGGCCGCGCCCGGTCCGCGGCGCGGCCGGCCCGTGGCGCATTCGGCCCGCGGCGTGCCCGGCCCGCGGCGCGGCGTGCCCGGCCCGCGGCGCGGCGTGCCCGGTCCGCGGCGCGGCCGGCCCCGCCGTCCGCACGCCCTTCGCCCCACCCGCCCCGCGATACCGTGATCCGCATGCCCGACACCCCCCTCCCGCCCGTGATCCACGGCGACGAGCCCGGCTCCTTCCCGCACGGCGTCCTCGCCGAACGGCACCCGGCGATCGTCCGGCGGGTACGGGACGCCTTCCCCTACGGCCCCGACGTCCGCCGCGCCCTGGACGCCCTGCTGGCGAACTGCGCCGGGGGCGTGATCGAGCCGCTCCCCGCCGACGCGCACGACCTCGACCGCTGGCGCGCCTGGGGCCTGGACGCGTACGCGGGCCGCTCCTGGTACGAGGTGCCCTGGCTGTGGTCGGAGAGCTACTTCTACCGGCTGCTCCTGGAGACCGTCGGCCACTTCCGGCCCGGCCCCTGGCAGGGACTCGACCCGTTCCGCCCGTTCAAGCTCGCCGAGCTGGACGCCCCCGCGACCGACGAGGAACTCGCCGCGCTCGACGCCCTCGAGGACCGCCCGGCGCCGGACCGGGAGCGGGCCCTGCTGCACGGCTCCCTGTGGGGCAACCGCGCCG
This sequence comes from Streptomyces sp. NPDC031554, assembly GCF_055580685.1. Taxonomy (NCBI): domain Bacteria; kingdom Bacillati; phylum Actinomycetota; class Actinomycetes; order Kitasatosporales; family Streptomycetaceae; genus Streptomyces; species Streptomyces sp. NPDC031554. The sequence continues at coordinate 237,165 of NZ_JBVIKX010000002.1, forward strand.
ACCTCGGCTTCCGCCTCTCCGACGCGGACGCCGAGGACCGGGCCGCCGTCCCCGCCCTGGTCGCCGACGACAGCGAGCGGCTGTGGACGCTGCTGGCGTCCCCGCGGGCCGCCGACGGCACCCTGTGCCTGGTCGCGGACAACGCGGGCCGCGAGCTGATCCCCGATCTGCTGCTCGCCGCCCACCTCCTCGCCCACCGGCGGATCGGCCGCGTCGTCCTGCACGTCAAGCCGTACCCCTACTACGTCTCGGACGCCACGACCGCCGACGTCGTCGACGCGCTGCGCCGCCTGACGGCCGCTCCGGGGGCGGCCGCCGGGTACGGGCGACGGCTGTGGGCGGCGATGACGGACGGCACCCTGACGGTCCGCGCCCACCCCTTCGCCGCCGCCCCGCTGCCGTACGAGCGGATGCCGGACGACCTGCGCGCCGAGTTCGCGGCCGCGACGCTGACCGTGGTGAAGGGCGACCTCAACTACCGCCGTCTGGTGGGCGACCGGCGGTGGCCGCCGACGACCCCCTTCGAGGACGTGACCGCGTACTTCCCCGGCCCGGTCGTGGCCCTGCGCACCCTCAAGTCGGACGTGATCACCGGACTCTCCGCCGACACCGAGGCCGCGCTGACCGCCGCCGAGGGACAGGGCTGGCGCACCGGCGGCACCCACGCGCTGATCCAGACCGGGAGGTGAGCACGGCGCGGACCGTCGCGCCGGCCCGCCGCCCGGGGCGCCCGATTCGCCGGTGTTCGCCCCGGGTTCACGCGATGGTGTGATCATGTCCCGCGCCACGGATGAGGGTTGATGCCCCCGGGTAGGGCCCGGCCATGACGCAGCCGTTCGAACTCCCGCACTTCTACCTGCCGCATCCCGCGCGGCTCAACCCGCACGTCGACGAGGCCCGCGCCCACTCGACGCGGTGGGCGCGCGACATGGGCATGCTGGAGGGCTCCGGGATCTGGGAGCAGGCCGACCTCGACGCGCACGACTACGGTCTGCTCTGCGCCTACACCCACCCCGACTGCGACGGCCCCGCCCTGTCGTTGATCACCGACTGGTACGTGTGGGTGTTCTTCTTCGACGACCACTTCCTCGACATGTTCAAGCGCACCCCCGACCGGGCGGCCGGCAAGGCCCACCTGGACCGGCTCCCGCTGTTCATGCCGCTCGACCCGTCGACTCCGGTACCGGAGCCGCGCAACCCGGTCGAGGCGGGCCTGGCCGACCTGTGGGCGCGCACCGTGCCGGCGATGTCCGCCGACTGGCGGCGCCGTTTCGCCGTCGCCACCGAACACCTCCTCAACGAGTCGATGTGGGAGCTGTCCAACATCGACGAGGGCCGGGTCTCCAACCCCGTCGAGTACATCGAGATGCGCCGCAAGGTGGGCGGCGCCCCCTGGTCGGCGGGGCTCGTGGAGTACGCGACCGCCGAGGTGCCGGCCGCCGTGGCCGGGACGAGGCCGCTCAGGGTGCTGATGGAGACCTTCTCCGACGCCGTGCACCTGCGCAACGACCTGTTCTCCTACCAGCGCGAGGTCGAGGACGAGGGCGAGCTGAGCAACGGGGTGCTCGTCCTGGAGACGTTCTTCGGCTGCACCACCCAGCAGGCCGCGGACACCGTCAACGACATCCTCACCTCCCGGCTCCACCAGTTCGAGCACACCGCCCTGACCGAAGTGCCGGCGCTGGCCCTGGAGAAGGGCCTGCGCCCGGACGAGACGGCCGCCGTCGCCGCCTACGCCAAGGGGCTCCAGGACTGGCAGTCCGGCGGCCACGAGTGGCACCTGCGCTCCAGCCGCTACATGAACGCCGAGGCGGCCTCCGCCTCGCCCTGGGAGAGACTGACCCGTCCCGGCACCTCCGCCGCCGACGTCGGCGCCCTGCTCGCCTCGGCCGCCCGGCAGAGGCTGCGCGCGTACACGCACGTGCCGTACCGCAAGGTCGGCCCGTCCCGGCTGCCTGATTTCCGCATGCCCTTCCCGGTGCGGCTGAGCCCGCACCTGGAGCGGACCCGGCGCGACCTGGTCGAGTGGGCGCGCCGCACGGGCATGCTGTCCGAAGGCGTGTGGGACGAGGACAGGCTCGCCTCGTGCGACCTGGCGCTGTGCTCGGCGGGCCTGGACCCCGACGCGACCCCCGAGGCCCTCGACCTCAGCGCCGGGTGGCTGGCGTTCGGCACCTACGGCGACGACTACTACCCGCTGGTGTACGGCCACCGCCGCGACCTGGCGGCGGCCAGGGCCACCACCGCCCGCCTCTCGGCCTGCATGCCCGTCGACGGCGAGGAGGCCCCCGTCCCCCTGAACGCCATGGAGCGGTCGCTGACCGACCTGTGGGCGCGCACGACCGCCGGCATGACCCCCGACCAGCGGCGCACCCTGCGCGCGGCGGTCGACAGCATGACGGAGAGCTGGGTGTGGGAGCTGTCCAACCAGCTCCAGAACCGCGTCCCCGACCCCGTCGACTACCTGGAGATGCGGCGCGCCACCTTCGGCTCCGACCTCACCCTGAGCCTGTGCCGCATGGGCCGGGGCCCGGCCGTCCCGCCGGAGGTGTACGCCAGCGGCCCGGTCCGCTCACTGGAGAACGCGGCCGTCGACTACGCCTGCCTGCTCAACGACGTCTTCTCGTACCAGAAGGAGATCGAGTACGAGGGCGAGATCCACAACGCGATCCTCGTCGTGCAGAACTTCTTCGGCTGCGACTACCCGGCCGGGCTCGGCGTCGTCCATGACCTGATGACCCAGCGCATGCGGCAGTTCGAGCATGTGATCGCTCACGAACTGCCGGTCCTGTACGACGACTTCGACCTGTCGGCGCAGGCCCGCGACGCCATGGACGGATACGTGGAGGACCTCCGGAACTGGCTGGCCGGCATCCTCAACTGGCACCGTTCGGTGGACCGTTACACCTCCGCCTACCTGGCCCGCCGGTCCCACGGTTTCCTGCCCGACCGGCCGCCGGCCGTCCCCGCGCTGCCGATCGGCTGACGGCCGGGCCGACCGCGCCTCGTCACCGGTCGGCTCCGTCGACCGCACCCCGTCGCCGGTCGGCCGGCGGCTCGCGCCGCGCGAGTGCCCGCCCGCGTCAGACCACCGCGCGGAAGTGGCTCGTGAGCCGCCGCTCGTCGTCCAGGACGTGGAAAGCGAGCCCGACCGGCGCCTCCCGGTCGGCGATCTGCTCGCCCTCCCAGGGCAGCCGGAGCGTCCACGTCACGCCGGGGCCCACCACCAGCGGCCGTCCGGCGAAGACGGTGGCGGCCGGGGTGTGGGCGTGGCCCGTGATGATCCCGGCGATCTCCGGCCGCCGTCCGAGCAGCGCCGCCAGCCGGTCCGGGTCGTCCAACCGGTAGGAGTCGGGCAGCGGGTGGTGCACCGCCACCGGCGGGTGGTGGAAGGCGAGCAGCGCCGGCACGTCCCCGTCCAGCTCGTCGAGGGTCTCCTCGATCCAGGCGTACGTCTCGTCCGCCAGGGCCCCCTCGTCCTCGCCCGGGATGCTGGAGTCGCACATCAGGACCGCGCCGCCGTCGAACACCTGGACGCTGTTGACCGGCCCGTCGGAGGCCGGCAGGCCGAGGAGGGCCTTGCGGTAGGGGGCGCGGCGGTCGTGGTTGCCGGGGCAGGTGAGCACCGGCCGGGGGGCGTCGGAGCCCCGGGTCCCGAGGATGCGGGCGGCCTCCTCGTACTCGGCCTCCGTCCCGTGGTCCGCGATGTCCCCGGTGACCAGCAGCGCGTCCACCCGCCCCGGCAGGTCGCGGAGCCGGTCGCACGCCCGCTCGGCGCGCTCGGTGGCACGGGTGCTGCCGTCCAGGTGCAGATCACTGAGGTGAGCGAGTACGAGCACGGTGCCGGCCTCCCGGGGTGGATTAATGCTTATGGGGCATCCAATCATTAGGCCGTGGGGCCGGGCAATCCATTCGCCCGGGGAACGGCGGGGCGGCATTCCCCGCGACATCCCGCCGATCGGGTCGCGCCGCCCCTGCTGACCGGGCAGGATGCTGCCCGTAGTCACCACGTCCTGACAGGGAGACCCGGATGACCGGCCGCACGCCCGCGCGCTTCACCGCCGACGACTACCGGGCCCGCATGGAGCGGGCCGTGCACGCGGCCGGCGAGGCGGGGCTGGCCGGGCTGCTCGTGGCACCGGGCCCGGACCTGGTCTGGCTCACCGGCTACGCGCCCCCCGCGGTCACCGAACGGCTCACCCTGCTCGTCCTCACGCCCGACCGCGACCCCGTCCTCGTCGTCCCGGCCCTGGAGGCCCCCGACGCGGCCGAGGCGACCGGGGCCCCCGCGCTCACCCTGCGGGACTGGACCGACGGCAAGGACCCCTACGCCGTCACCACCGCGCTCCTCGGCGCCGGCGGACGGTTCGGCGTCAGCGACAACGCCTGGGCGATGCACCTGCTCAACCTGCAGAAGGCCCTCCCGGACAGTTCCTACGCCTCCCTCACCGAGGCCCTGCCGATGCTGCGCGCCGTCAAGGACGCGGCCGAACTGGAACTGATGGCCGCCGCGGGGGCCGCCGCCGACGCGGCGTTCGAGGAGATCCGCGGAGTCCCCTTCGCCGGGCGCAGGGAGTCCGAGGTCGGCGCCGACCTCGCCGGCCTGCTCCGCCGCTTCGGCCACTCCCAGGTCGACTTCACCATCGTCGCCTCGGGACCGAACGGCGCCAACCCGCACCACGAGGTCGGCGACCGCGTCATCGAGCACGGCGACATGGTGGTCCTCGACTTCGGCGGCCTGAAGGACGGCTACGGCTCCGACACCTCCCGCACCGTCCACGTCGGCGAGCCCACCGACGAGGAGCGCCGGGTCCACGACCTCGTCCGCGAGGCCCAGGAGGCGGGCTTCTGCGCCGTACGGCCCGGCGTGGCCTGCCAGGAGGTCGACCGGGCCGCCCGCGCCGTCATCGCCGACGCCGGGTACGGCGAGTACTTCATCCACCGCACCGGCCACGGCATCGGCGTCACCACCCACGAGCCGCCGTACATGATCGAGGGCGAGGAGCAGCCCCTCGTCCCCGGCATGTGCTTCTCCGTCGAGCCGGGCGTCTACCTCCCCGGCCGGTTCGGGGTGCGCATCGAGGACATCGTCACCGTCACCGCGGACGGCGGCCGCCGCCTCAACGACACGACCCGCGAGATGGTCATGGTCGACTGACCCCCGCAGGAGAGTCCCGGCACCCACCCGAACGGCTACGGCGCGACCATGACCTCAGCACCCACACCCACCGCGGACACCGTCCGCCGACTGGTCCGGACCCTGCTCGGGGACGCCGGCGACGGCGGCCCGGGCCCCGAGGTGCGGCCCGTCACCGAAGAGCGCGGACACGGCACGGAAGAGGGCGTCCCCGTCACCGGGGAACGCGGGCACGACACCTGGTGGGTCGGCACCCGCCACGTCCTGCGGCTCGCCCCCGATCGTGGGACGACCGTCCGCATGCGCCGTGAACTGCGGCTGCGCGACCTCGTCCGACCGCACGTCCCGGTCACCGTGCCGGCCTCCGTCGCGCACGGCGAGTGGTCGCCCGGCCTCGCCTGCACCCTCGACACCAGGGTGCCCGGCGGCACCGCCGAGGACCACGACGTGTCCGCCGTCGGCGAGGCCGACCTGGCCGCACTGCTCGGCGGACTGCGCGAGGTGCCGGCCCGGCAGGCCGAGGCGATCGGCGTGCCGCGCGTCGCCCCGCGCTCCCTCGAGGCACTGCGCCGCATGGCCGTCGCCGCCGGCGAACGCCTGGCCGCCGCCGACGAGTTCGACCCCGCCCGGCTCCACCAGCTCACCCCGCCCGGCGCGGCCCAGCTCGCCGCACAGCCCGCCACCGCCGTCCTCGTGCACCACGCCCTGCGGGGCGGGCACCTCGTGGTCGGCGCCGACGGCCGGGTGCGCGGCGTCCTCGGCTGGACCGGCGCGGTCGTCGGCGACCCCGCCGAGGACATCGCCGGGCTCGCCCTCGCCGTCGGCTCCGGCGCCGCCGTCCGCGCCGCCACCCTCACCGGGTACGGCGCCCGCGCCTGCCTGCGCGGCCTGTGGCTGGCCCGCTGCGACACCGTCGTCCGCCTCGCCGCACGTCTGGACGGCCACGGCACCGAGCCTCCGGCCCTGCTGCGCACCCGGCTGCGCCGCGCCTGGGAGGCGATCCTGCTGGAACGCGTGACGGAACTCAGGGAGGACGGGGCGGACGGGGCGGACGACTAAGGCGTGTTCCAAAAGCCCCGCCCGCCCTCCGGGCGGACGGAGCCGCTCTGGGGACACGTCCTGGCGGGACCCGCCGGCCCGCGCTCCCGCGTCGTGGCGCTCAGTCCTGTTCCAGGACCACGCAGGACTCCCCGGGCAGGTGCAGCAGCCCGTCCGGGCCCGCCGTCTCCACCGGCTCCCAGGCGGCCAGCACGCGCGCGGGGCGGGTGCCCAGCGGGATCGCCGCCGGCGCCTTGCCGAGGTTCACGGCCACCCGGACGTCCCCGCGGCGGAAGGCCAGCCAGCGGGCCTGCGCGTCGTGGGCGACCTTGAGGTCGGCCAGGTCGGGGTCGGTGAGGTCGGCATGGGCGTGCCGCAGGGCGATCAGCCGGCGGTACCAGGCCAGCACGCGCGCGTGGGGCTCGCGCTCCGGTTCCGACCAGTCCAGGCAGGAGCGGTCCCGGGTCGCCGGGTCCTGCGGGTCCGGCACGTCCTCCTCCGCCCAGCCGTGCTCCGCGAACTCCCGCCGCCTGCCCCGCCGTACGGCCTCCGCGAGCTCGGGGTCGGTGTGGTCGGTGAAGAACTGCCAGGGCGTGCCCGCCGCCCACTCCTCGCCCATGAACAGCATCGGCGTGTACGGGGAGGTCAGCGTCAGCGTCGCCGCGCAGGCCAGCAGGCCGGGGGAGAGGGAGGCCGCGAGCCGGTCGCCCTGCGCGCGGTTGCCCACCTGGTCGTGGGTCTGGGAGTAGCCGAGCAGCCGGTGCGCGGGCAGCCGGGTGCGGTCCAGCGGCCGGCCGTGGGACCGGCCGCGGAAACTGGACCAGGTGCCGTCGTGGAAGAACCCGCCGGTGAGGGTCTTGGTGAGCGCCGCGAACGGATCGCGCCCGAAGTCGGCGTAGTAGCCCTGGGACTCGCCGGTCAGGGCGGTGTGCAGGGCGTGGTGGAAGTCGTCGTTCCACTGCGCGTGCAGCCCCAGGCCGCCCTCCCGGCGGGGTGTGATCAGCCGCGGGTCGTTCAGATCGGACTCGGCGATCAGGAACAGCGGCCGGCCCGTCTCCCCGGCGAGCGCGTCCACCGACTCCGACAGCTCCTCCAGGAACGGGTACGCGCGCGTGTCGGCCAGCGCGTGCACCGCGTCCAGCCGCAGCCCGTCGATCCGGTAGTCGCGCAGCCACGCCAGCGCGCTGCCCAGCAGGAACGCCCGCACCTCGTCCGAGCCGGGCGCGTCCAGATTGACGGCCGAGCCCCACGGGGTGTGGTGCGTGTCGGTGAAGTACGGTCCGAAGGCGGGCAGGTGATTGCCCGACGGGCCCAGGTGGTTGTGCACCACGTCCAGGACCACCCCCAGGCCCAGCTCGTGCGCCCGGTCGACGAACCGCTTCAGCGCCTCGGGACCGCCGTACGGCTCGTGCACCGCCCACAGCGACACCCCCTCGTAACCCCAGCCGTGCCGGCCGGGGAAGGGGCACAGCGGCATCAACTCCACGTGTGTCACACCCAGTTCGACGAGGTGGTCGAGCCGGCCGGCTGCCGCGTCCAGGGTGCCCTCGGGGGTGTACGTGCCCACGTGCAGCTCGTACAGCACCGCACCCGGCAGCGGCCGACCCGGCCACCGCGCCCGCCACGCGTACCGGCCGTGGTCGACGACCGCGCTCAACCCGTCGGGCCCGTCCGGCTGACGGCGCGACCGCGGATCCGGCCGCACGGGGCCGCCGTCCACCGCGAAGCCGTACCGGGTGCCGTCCCGCGCCTCCGCCTCACCGCTCCACCACCCCGGCCGCGCGACGTCGCGCTCCAACGCGCGCGTGACGCCCTCGCACTGGAGCGTCACACGTTCGGCCTGCGGTGCCCACACCTCGAACTGCACGGACGGTTCCCCTTCGTCTGCTCACCGTGATGTAGCCCGACCATCGTGCTCCAAACGGGACCGATCCGCCGCACGAACACTCCCTTCGCGGCAGGTGTCGTGACGGCCCGTCCCGGGCACGCGCGCCGGGCCGCCGTTCTCCCTTTTTCTGGACACCTGACGTCCACTGGCCGACAATCACGAGGGTGACGTCGTCATTCGAGTTCAACACGTACCCCGCGCGCCTGTCCGACGTGGAGCGCGACAGGGCGCTGAAGGTGCTCCGTGACGGTGTCGCCATGGGCCGTCTCTCCCACGACACGTTCGTCCGGCGCATGGAACTGGCGCTCACCGCCCGCCGCCCCGACGAACTGGCGGTCCTCACCGCCGACCTGCCCAGGGAGAACCGCCTCTCGCGCGCCGTCTTCGGCACCGTCGAGGCCGTCTCCGGCTTCACCGTACGGCTGCGCAGGGCCTGGCAGGCCGAGCGGCTGCCCAAGCTGCTGCTGCCGCACCCCGGCACCGAGCGGGCGCTGCGCATCGGCCGCGACCCCGCCAGCGGCCTCCGGCTGACCCATGACAGCGTCTCGCGCGTGCACGCCGAACTCAGCCGCCAGGGCGGCATGTGGATCCTGCGCGACCTCGGTTCGACCAACGGCACGACCGTCAACGGGCGGCGCGTCATCGGCGCCGCCGTGGTCCGCGAGGGCGACCAGATCGCCTTCGGGCGGATGGCGTTCCGCCTCTCGGCGAACTAGGGCGTGTTGCGAAAGTGGCGTCGTCTGCCCGAAGGGCAGACGGGACTTTCGCAACACGCCCTAATGGCCGTCCGGCCGGTCATGTGACGGTCGCCCGGTCGGATCGTCGTGCTCGCCAGGGCGCGCCCGACGGGAGTTGTCGGACACGCCCTGGGGGCGGGGAGAACGCGGTGATCCGTCGGACGCGGAGCGGGACCGGCCGCGGCCGGTCCCGCCGGTGGGCGACGGTCGGTGCGGGCGGTGGCGTGATCACCGGCGGATGATTCGGACGAAACCCGCCACGACGCTCGCCTCCGGCCCCGACCGGCGGCCGGAGCCGACGCGGGGAGGCTCCACCGATCCCGGAGCGGTTCAGCCGGGCACGCCCCGGATCCAGGGGTGGATCACCAGGCCATCTCGCCGTGACGGTCGCGGAAGGTTCCCGTCGGTCCGTCCGCTCCGATGACGGCGAGTCCGACGATCGCGTCGGTCCCCTCGGTCACGGTCTGCGGGCCCCGGTGCCCGTTGAAGTCGGTCGCGGTGTAGCCCGGGTCGGCCGCGTTCACCTTCACGTCCGGCCAGGCCTTCGCGTACTGCGTGGTCAGCATGGTCACGGCAGCCTTCGACGCCGTGTAGAGCGGCGCGAGGTTCCTCGACTCGACGCGCTCCGCGTCGTGGGTGGCCGCGAACGATCCCATCCCGCTGGACACATTGACGATGACCGGGTTCGCGGACGTGCGCAGCAGAGGCAGGAACGCGTGCGTCACCCGGACGATCCCGACGACGTTGACCTCGAACACCTCTCTGGCGTCAGCGGCCGTGATCCGGTCGGCGGGGCTGTGCGTCCCGAAGACGCCCGCGTTGTTGATCAGGACGTCGATGCCGCCCTCGCGGGCACCGACATCGGCGGCGGCCGCGGCCACCGACGCGTCGTCCGTCACATCGATCCGGACGAAACGGGCACCGAGCGCGTCGGCGGCCGCCCGGCCGCGCTCCGGATCACGCGCACCGATGAGGACGGTGTGGCCGGCCTCGATCAAGCGGCGGGCGGTCTCATGTCCGAGGGACTTGTTGGCTCCGGTGATGAAGGTCGTGGTCATGCGTCCACTCTCGGCCCGTGACGAGAGGGCAGCCAGTGCTCTTCGTGACGGTAGGACAGCCAGTACCAGGCACGAAGCGGAACCGGCCGACACAATGGCCGGGTGGACGAGACCCTGGGCACGGCACTGCACCGCTGGCGCGACCGCCTTTCCCCGGCCGACGTCGGACTGACCGCACGGCCCGGACGACGCGCGGTGGGGCTGCGACGCGAGGAACTGGCGGAACTCGCCGGGCTGTCGGTCGACTACGTGGTCCGCCTGGAACAGGGCCGCGCCAGAAGCCCGTCGGCGCAGGTCGTCGCGAGCCTGACCAGGGCACTGCAACTGCAGCCCATGGAGCGCGATCACGCCTACCGGCTGGCCGGCCTCCTGCCTCCCCAGGAGGGAACGATCTCCACGCACGTCCCGGCCGGGATCCAACGGATGCTGGCCCGCCTCGGGGAGTTCCCCGTGGGCGTGTTCAGCGCCGACTGGACCCTGCTGTCCTGGTCCCCCGCGTGGTCGGTGCTGATGGGCGACCCCGGCACACGGACACCCGACGAGCGCAACCTGGCACGAGCGGTCTTCGCCACGGGGCCCGGCCGGCTCGCGTGCTGGCCCGTGCTCCAGGACGACGACGCCCTGCGCCCCGCCCTCGTCGCCGACCTGCGCACCGCCCTCATCGACTACCCCCACGACCGGGGCCTGACCGCCCTCGTCGAGGAACTGCGTTCGACCAGCGCGGAGTTCGCCCGTCTGTGGAACGAGGGCACGGTCGGCCCGCACGTCTCGGCCCGCAAGACCGTGGTGCACCCCCAGGTGGGTGAGGTGATCTGTGACTGCGACGTGCTCACCGTCCCGGGCTGCGACATCCGGCTCGTCGTCTACACGGTGGCCGCGGGTTCCGCCGACGCGGAAAAGCTGGAGTTCCTGCGGGTCGCCGACGGCATCCGCGCCGAGGGCTCCTCGCCTCCGGGCCCCGGACTGTTCTCCACGCCGTGACGATCGGGCCGGCCGGATCCCGTCCGGCGAGCAGGGGCCGGGCCCGTCGGTGAGGACGACCGCTCACGGCTCTCCTCACGGACGGGCGCCCGCGCGGCCGACGCGGTTGCCCGGCGGTGGCCGGCCCGACACCGGCGGGGTGCCTGCGGTGGTCTCGCACTCCGCCGGGTGCGGGCACCTCCGCCGCGCCCGTCAGGTCCCTCCGCCGCAGTCGCCGTCGCGGCGACGAGACCGGCCGGGCGGCTCCCGGCCGGACCGGGCGGACCGGGCGTTCCGCCCCGGCCGGTCGCGGACGGACGCGGCGGATCCGGGCGTCCGGGGCGGTGTTGACGTACCTCCCGTGCCGTGACTGACTGTGCGTACGCCCGGCACCCCCGGTGAACCGAAGGCGCTTCCGACGCGGAGGTGTGTCCTGCCGCCACTCCGGCGCTATCCGACCGCGGACGAACTCGCGGCCCGCGCGGCCGCGCTCGTCGCCCGCCGGCCCCGTGACACCCGGCTGCGCCGCGTCGGTGTCTCACGCGCGGGCACGCCCCTGTGGCTGCTCTCCGTGGGCCACGGCAGCCGGCAGGCCCTGGTCGTCGCCGGGCCGCACGCCAACGAACCCGTGGGCGGTGCCACCGTCCTGCGGCTCGCCGAACGCGTCCTGGTCGACCCCCGGCTCACCGAGGGCGCCGACGCCACCTGGAACCTGCTCCTCTGCCTCGACCCCGACGGCCTGCGCCGCAACGAGGGCTGGCTGTCCGGCCCGTACACCCTCGGCCGCTACTTCCGGCACTTCTTCCGGCCCGCCTTCCTGGAACAGCCCGAGTGGCTGCCCGAGGGGGCACGGGCCGCGGCGCTGCCCGAGACCCGGGCGCTGCTCGGCCTCCAGGACGAGCTGAAACCTTTCTTCCAGAGTTCGCTGCACGGCGTCGACGTCGGCGGCGGCTTCGTCGAACTCACCCGTGACCTGCCCGGACTGCCCCGGCGCGTGGCCCACGCCGCCGCCCGTCTCGGCATCCCCCGCGAACTCGGCCCCTACGACACCCTGTACTGGCCGGAACTGGGACCCGCCGTCTACCGGATCCCGCCGCCGCGCCCGCGCGACCTGGTCGCCGCCATCACCGAGGCCGCCGTCGAGTCGACCTGGTACCACCCGCACCGGCACGGCACCGTCACCGCGGTCGTCGAGGCGCCCATGTGGGGCGTCACCGCCGTCGAGGACGACGCCCCGCCCGCCGACCGCGACACCGCGCTCCGCGAGGTGAGCCGGACCCTGCGCCACGAGATCCGCCTCCTGGAACGCGTCCTCGCGCGCGTGCGGCCCCACCTCCCCGGCACCCCCGGGACCGCCCGCCTGCTCGCCCCGGTCGACGACTACCTCCTCGTCTGCCCCGGCCTCGCCGACGCCTGGGACCCCGACGCCGGCGACCCCGCCCGTCCGCTCCCGCCCCTGAACACCGCCCACCTGGCCGCCCTGCGCATCGCCGGCCGCCGCATCGCCGCGCGCACCGCGGGCCTGCTGCACCAGCTCGTCGCGGGATCCGGGCACGATCCGGCCGGGGCGCTGCCGGAGCTGGACGCGCTCATCGACGCCTAGTGCGCCGACTACCACGACGGTCTCGGGGCCCGCTGGGTCCCCGTCGCCCGCCAGGCGGAGTACCAGACCAGGGTCGTCCTCGCCGCGTTCGAGCTGGCCGCGCGGCCGGCCCGCGCACCCGTACGATCGGGTGAGCCGGACTGGGGAACCGGGGCCGCCGTGCCGATGCACCGGGAATGAAGCACTTCCCCGCACACCGCCTCCTGGGCGCCCTGCCCGTCACGGCCGCCCTCCTCCTCGCCGCCGTCGCCCCGGTCCGGGCGTCGGCGCCCGCCCATGACCTCCCCGGCGACGGGTTCCGGCTCAGCGTGACCACGGGCGACCCCCGCTCCGGTGTCCCCGGCTCCGGCACCGGTTCCGGCGACACCCGCGGCACGCTCCTGCTGTGCGACCCGCCCCGGGGCCACTCCCACGCCGTGGAGGCCTGCGCCGACCTCACGGCGGCGAACGGCGACATCGACGCCGTGGCGCCGCGGAAGGCCGTCTGCACCCTCCTGTACGCGCCCGTGACCGCCCGCGCGAGCGGCAGGTGGCGCGGCCGCCCCGTCGAGTACGCGAAGACCTTCTCCAACACCTGCGTGATGCTCGCGAGGACGGGGGCGGTGTTCGCCCTGGACGACGAGCGGCTCCCCGAACCCGCCGGAGCCCCCGAACCCACCGGATTCCCCGGAACCGCCGGGCTCCCCGGAACCGCCGAGCCCGCCGGCCTCCTCCGACCCGCCGGACTCCCCGGGCCGTCCGTGCCGCCCGGGGTGTGAGGCCGGCCGGGCGGCTCCGGGCACACGCGCGTGGGCGTGCCCGGAGCCGGCCCGGCCCCGCCCGCCCGGCCCCGCCCGCGCGGCTCCCGCCCGCGCGGCTCCCGCCCGCGCGGCTCCCGCCCGCGCGGCTCCCGCCCGCGCGGCTCCCGCCCGCGCGGCTCCCGCCCCCTGGCCGCCACGGCGTCCCTACGGCTGCCGGGGTGCCCCCTCGCGCGCGTGCAGGGCCGCCGCGACGACCGTGCGGGACTGGTGCTCGACCTGGTGCTCCAACGGCACCCAGCGGGCCCGGAACCGCTCGGCGAACACGTCGCTCCACTCCTCGACGAGACGCTCCAGACGGGGCGCCGCCCGGTCGTCGCGCTCCCGCAGCACCCGCCACAGCATCGCCGCCGCCCGCAGCGGCAGCCGGCGCGCGAAGGCGTCCACGCTCCCGACGTACGCCGTCGTGGTGTCGGCCGGGGGCATGCGCTTCCAGTCGGCGGCCAGCCCCGGCGCCAGCTCCAGCGCCCAGCGGGCCGCCCGCAGCAGCGGTCCGCCGACGCCCTCCAGCCGTGGCGAGGCCTCCGCCAGCACCCGCTCCACCTCCCGCGCGTCCCCCAGCAGCCGTCCCGCCAGACGCCGGATCTCCGCCGCGGGATCCGGGTGCGGCGCCGGGTCGTCGACCATGTCGCTCGCCCACATCGGCACCTCCACGACCGCGGTCAGACCGCCGTGACGGTGGGCGTGGTACCAGGTGCTGTGCCGTGCGTCGTCCGGCATGCTCGGGTACGCCGTCCCCACCCCGGGCCCCGGCATCACGTGCACCCCGGGTCCGGAGGCCGGCCAGCCCGCCGCGTCGCAGGCGCCCGTCTCCACGGGGATGTGCGACTGCGCCGCGGACTTGGCGAACGACTCGGCCAGGCCCGGTACGTCCCTCGTCAACTGCACCCAGCTGCCGCCCAGTTCCGTGCCGTGCAGCGTCACCTGGAGGTAGGGCCGCAGCTCGTCGATGACGCCGGTCAGCACGCGGGTCTCGGGCGGCAGCCGGTCCGCCGGCAGCAGCGCCGGGGACCATTCGGGCTGCTCCGGGCCCGCCGGCCGGAAGAAGCCCCGGTGGTAGTCGAACAGGCTGTGCGGCGCGGGCGTCACGTGCAGGCTCGCCCCGTCCGGATCCGCGCACAACAGGAGGTGCCAGGAGGTGCCGTGCCGCAACTCCCTCTCGGACAGGACTCTTTCGGCCAGGGCGAGCAGGGCGGGACCGCCGGCGGGCTCGTTCGCGTGGGCCCCCGCGACGACCAGTACGGCCCGCCGCGCGTGTCCCACCGACAGCAGGTGCAGCGGTCGCCCCGCGCGGGAGAGCCCCACCTTCCGCAGCCTGCACAGCCCAGGTCGGAGCGTGGCCAACGCCCTCGCGGACGAGGTCAGTTCCGACACCGTGGGGTAGCGCGGCTCCGGCAGGAGACTCACCCCCGTCACGTCCGCCCGGCCTTCGCATCCGCAGTACCCCACGGACTCGGTGACCTGTCAAGAACGCGCCACGGGTGCTTCCGGAGGGCGCCCGGCGGCACTCCGCGAGCGGCCCCCGGTGACGGCCCCGGCCCTCGGCGCCCGTCCCGACGTCCGTCGGTCACCTCGGCCTTCGACGGCCGTCCCACCCCCCAAGCGCCGCCCCGGCCGGCCCCGCGCCGCGTCTCACCCCACCCGTTCCAGCAGCGCCACCGGCAGCCGTCCGAACAGTTCCGCCACGCGCGCGTGGCCCGTGAACTCCCGGCCGGGCTCCAGGGCGTGCGCCCACCTGCCCGGAGGGAGCGCCAGCCGGGTGTCCCCCCAGCCGCCCGCCTCCGCCAGGCGCAGGGACAGCCGGGTGACGGCCGTGACGACCCGGCCGGAGCGGGCGAAGGCCAGGCAGTGGTCCGCGGCCGGACCCTCGGCGGGCAGCGGCTCGTACGTCGCCGCCGGGCCGAAGGCGTCCGGGTGGCGGCGGCGCAGCCGCAGCGCCGCCGCCGTCACGGCCTCCTTGGCGCCGGCGCCTTCGACACCGCCGCCCCCGGTGCCGGCCGGCTCGTCGACGGCGCCCGCCGGCGGGAAACGGACGGGGCGCCGGTTGTCGGGGTCGACCAGGGCCAGGTACTCGCCCTCCGTGCCCTGGTAGACGTCCGGCACCCCCGGCATCGTCAGCTGCACCAGCGCCCCGCCCAGCACGTTCGCCCGGACGTGCGGCGCGAGCGCCTCCCGCAGCGCGGCCACCCGCTCACCCGGTTCCCCGCACGGCCCCGCCGTGACGAACGCCGCCACGGCCTCCTCGTACGACGGCTCCTGCTCCGTCCAGCTGGTGTGCACACCCGCCTCGCGCACGTGCTTGAGCAACGCCTCCCGGACCCGCTCCGGGGCGGCCGGCCCGAGCCCGAACACGGTCTGCCAGGCCGCCCACGCCAGCTGCCCGTCCGGCACGCCCTCCTCGGCGGGCGCGACCTTCCCCAGGACCTCCGCCCAGCGCCCCGGGCACTCGGTGAGCACGGCCAGCGCCGCCCGGACGTCGGCGCTGCGCTTGGTGTCGTGCGTGGACAGCACCGTCCCGGTGAGCGGCCAGTCGCGCTGCACGCGCGCGCAGTACGCGTGGAAGGCGGCGGGGGAGACGCCCTGCCGGCCGGGATCGCCGCCGACCTCGTTCGCCGAGAGCAGCGGCACGTACCGGTAGAACGCCGTGTCCTCGACCGACTTGGCCCGCAGCGCGGACGCCGTCTGGGCGAACCGGGTGCGGAACTCCACCGCCGCCGGACCGTCCCCGCCGCCCAGCACCAGGCCGCGCACCACGTCCACCGCGCCCGCCTCCTCGGGCACGACGAAGGCGAGCCGGGCCTCCCCGGCGGCCTCCTCGGTGACGACGGCGGCCGCGTCGCCCGAGGCGTACGGCCGATAGACCTCCATGCGCACCAGCAGCTCCTCCAGCGCGGTGCGCAGCGCCCAGGGCGCCCGGTCGCGCAGCGCCGGGTCCGGCGACTGCGCGCACGCGCGCGTGGCCGCCCGCGTCAGCCGGTCCAGCTCGGTGGCCAGCTCGTGCCGGAGCACCGCGTACGCCGCCCGCCGCACCGTCGCCGCCCAGTCCCCGCCCTGGTCCGGCCGGGGGACCGCGAGGCGCCGGTACAGCTCCAGCAGCTCCCCGGCGCCCGCGGGGTCCGTGAACAGGCCGTCGACGTGGCGCAGGGCGTCGTAGCCGGTGGTGCCCGCGACCGGCCAGGCGTCCGGCAGCCGCTCGCCGGCGGCGAGGATCTTCTCCACCACCGTCCAGCGGCCCCCGCTCGCCGTGTGCAGCCGCGCCAGGTAGGCGTCGGGGTCGGCGAGCCCGTCCGGGTGGTCGACGCGCAGCCCGTCCACCACGCCCTCGTGCAACAACCGGAGGATCTTGCCGTGCGTGGCGTCGAACACCTCCGGGTCCTCCGTCCGCACCCCGATCAGCTCCGAGATGCTGAAGAACCGCCGGTAGTTCAGTTCCGTACGGGCCAGCCGCCACCACGCCGGCCGGTACCACTGGGCGTCGAGCAGCTCGGGCATCGGCAGGTCCGCGGTGCCCTCGCGCAGCGGGAACGCGTGGTCGTGGTAACGCAGGACGTCCCCGTCCACGCGCAGCTCGTCGAGCACCTCGCCCACCGGGGCGCCGAGGACGGGCAGCAGCACCCGGCCGCCCTGGGCCTCCCAGTCGATGTCGAACCAGCGCGCGTACGGCGATCGCGGGCCCTCCCGCAGCACCTCCCACAGGGCGCGGTTGTGCCGCGGGGCCATGGCCATGTGGTTGGGCACGATGTCCACGACCAGTCCGAGCCCGTGCCCGCGCGCCGTGCGGGACAGGGCCCGCAGCCCCTCCTCGCCGCCCAGCTCCGCCCGCACGCGCGTGGGGTCGACCACGTCGTAGCCGTGCGGGGAGCCGGGGACGGCCTCCAGCACGGGCGACAGGTGCAGGTGCGACACGCCGAGCGAGGCCAGGTACGGCACGGCCGCGGCCGCGGCCTCGAACGGGAACCCGGGCTGGAGCTGGAGCCGGTAGGTGGCCGTGGGCATGACGGGGGCAGGGCGCTCAGAGGTCATGCAGACCTACGTACCCGCCCCGCCCCCTTTCGTGTCATACCGATCACCGGGTGTCATCCCGGCCCCGGCCCCGGCCGCGGCCGGGCCCCGGCTCCCGACCCCGGCCTACGCGGGCCGCTGCAGGACGGTCATGCTCCGGTCGACCAGGGTGAGCCGGTCACCCGCCGAGACCTTCACGGGTGCCTCTCCCCGCACGGACTCCGGGTTCGCCGTGTCCACGACCACCTGCCACTGCCGGCCGTGGTCGACCGGCACCACGAACTCCAGGGTCTTCGGGGAGGCGTTGAACATCAGCAGGAAGGAGTCGTCGGTGATCCGTTCCCCGCGCGAGCCCGGCTCGGAGATCGCGTTGCCGTTGAGGAACACCGTCAGCGTCGAGGCCTGCGCGGAGTTCCAGTCCCGCTGGGCCATCTCCTTGCCCTGCGGGGTGAACCACGCGATGTCCGACAGGTCGTCGTGCGTCCCCTCCACGGGCCGCCCGTGGAAGAAGCGGCGGCGGCGGAACACGGGGTGCTCCTTGCGCAGCCGCACGATCGCCCGCGTGAAGTCGAGCATCTCGTCGCCCTCCCCCTCGGGGTCGGGCCACTCCACCCACGACAGCTCGCTGTCCTGGCAGTAGGCGTTGTTGTTGCCGCGCTGGGTGCGCGTCACCTCGTCGCCGTGACTGATCATGGGCACGCCCTGCGACAGCATCAGCGTCGCCATGAAGTTCCGCATCTGCCGGGACCGCAGCTCCAGCACGTCCGGATCGTCGGTGTCGCCCTCGACGCCGCAGTTCCAGGACCGGTTGTGGCTCTCGCCGTCCCGGTTGTCCTCGCCGTTGGCCTCGTTGTGCTTGTCGTTGTACGACACCAGGTCGTGCAGCGTGAACCCGTCGTGGCAGGTCACGAAGTTGATCGAGGCCAGCGGCCGGCGCCCGTCGTCCTGGTACAGGTCGGAGGAGCCGGTCAGCCGGGAGGCGAACTCGGCGAGCGTGCGCTGCTCGCCCCGCCACACGTCCCGCACGGTGTCGCGGTACTTGCCGTTCCACTCGGTCCACAGCGGCGGGAAGTTCCCCACCTGGTAGCCGCCCTCGCCCACGTCCCACGGCTCGGCGATCAGCTTCACCTGGGAGACGACCGGGTCCTGCTGCACCAGGTCGAAGAACGACGACAGCCGGTCCACCTCGTGGAACTGGCGCGCCAGGGTCGCCGCGAGGTCGAAGCGGAACCCGTCCACGTGCATCTCCAGGACCCAGTACCGCAGCGAGTCCATGATCAGCTGGAGCACGTGCGGGGACCGCATGAGCAGGGAGTTCCCGGTCCCCGTGGTGTCCATGTAGTACCGCGGGTCGTCCGCCAGCCGGTAGTACTGCGCGTTGTCGATGCCCCGGAAGGACAGCGTCGGGCCCAGGTGGTTGCCCTCGGCGGTGTGGTTGTAGACCACGTCGAGGATCACCTCGATGCCCGCCTCGTGCAGCGCCCGCACCGCCGACTTGAACTCCAGGACCTGCTGCCCCCGGTCGCCCCAGGAGGCGTACGCGTTGTGCGGGGCGAAGAAGCCGATCGTGTTGTAGCCCCAGTAGTTGTTGAGGCCCATGTCGACCAGGCGGTGGTCGTTGACGAACTGGTGCACGGGCATCAGTTCCAGCGCCGTGACGCCCAGCTCGGTGAGGTGCTCGATGATCGCCGGGTGCGCCAGGGCGGCGTAGGTGCCGCGCAGCTCCTCCGGCAGCCCCGGATGGAGCATCGTGAGGCCCTTGACGTGCGCCTCGTAGATCACCGTGTGGTGATACTCCGTGCGGGGGCGCCGGTCGTCGCCCCAGTCGAAGTAGGGGTTGACCACCACCGACGTCATCGTGTGGGGCGCCGAGTCGAGGTCGTTGCGCCGGTCGGGGGCCCCGAAGTGGTAGCCGTACACCTCCTCGCCCCACCGCACCGAACCGCTGATCGCCTTCGCG
The DNA here is from genome assembly GCF_055580685.1 of Streptomyces sp. NPDC031554. NCBI lineage: Bacteria > Bacillati > Actinomycetota > Actinomycetes > Kitasatosporales > Streptomycetaceae > Streptomyces > Streptomyces sp. NPDC031554. The sequence continues at coordinate 256,345 of NZ_JBVIKX010000002.1, forward strand.
TACGGGTCGAGCAGCAGTTTCGCCGAGTTGCAGCGCGCCCCGCGCTCGGGCGCGTACGGCCCGTGCATCCGGAAGCCGTAGCGCTGCCCCGGCATGATGCCCGGCACGTACGCGTGCCGGACGAAGGCGTCGCTCTCGCGAAGTTCCACCGCCGTCTCCGAGCCGTCGTCGTGCAGCAGACACAGCTCTACTCGGTCCGCGGCCTCCGTGAAGACCGCGAAGTTCGTACCGGCGCCGTCGTACGTGGCGCCGAGGGGATATGCCTCTCCAGGCCAGACCTGCATGGACACGACTCTTCCAGGTGTGCTGCTCCGCCGGGACCGCCTTCGTACCGAGTCTCCAGGAAAGTCGGGGAACCACCTGTGACTTACGTCCCTCTTACCGGGCGACCAGTGCATACGCCCCATTCGGCGTACGCCGAACCAGTGGGGCCTACAACGTACTCCCGGGGCACAGGGGGAGTAGGGGGAAGATGTGCGCACGACAGTGCGCCGCCACCTGGGCAAGGTGGTGGCAGGCGCGGCCGTCGCGGTGGCCGCGACAGCAGCGATGATCGCGATCACCCTGCCGGGCACGGCGGGGGCGGAAGGAACCGGAGGGGGATCGGCCGGCCGGGCGGCGGCCGGCGGACAGGGCACCGTGCAGGACGGTGCCGGACAGCAGGGCGGCGCCGGACAGCAGGGCGGATCCGCGGCGGTGGCGCCCGGGGTCGTCGAGCAGGCGCCCGCCGAGGGCGAGCGCGGCACCGGGCGCGACCCGCTGACCGACGACGAGATCGCCCGCGTCGAGCGCATCGCGCTCAACCGGCAGCTGCTCGACGCGAGCCGGGACGTCGACGGCGGCCGCGGCCCGCAGCACCTCGGCGTGGACCTCGCCGAACCCGAGGCGGACGAGATCGACGACCCCTCGGCGCCCCGCCGCGCCGAGGTGACGTTCTACGACTACGAGGACGACACGCTCGTCACCAGGACCGTCAACCTGGACACCGGCAAGGTCGAGGCCACCGACAGCGGGCGGGGCGTCCAGCCGCCGCTCAGCCGCGCCGAGAACACCGAGGCGGCCGCGCTGCTGATCGCCGACCCGCTCGGCGCGGGCCTGCGCGCCGACTACCGGGACGCCACCGGCAGGAAGCTCACCTCACCGGAGCAGCTGCAGCTCTCCAGCATGGTGTACCGCGCGGTGCCGGGCGCCCAGCCCGCCGCCTTCGACCGGTGCGGGATCCATCGCTGCGCCCGGCTGCTGCTGAAGGTGAAGAACGGCCCCTGGATCGACACCCGGTCCCTGGTGATCGACCTCAGCACCCGCAAGGTGGCCGCGCTCACCCGCTGAGCGCCCCCTTCCGTCCGTTTTCCGACCACACCTCCCGCGCGGGCCCGCTTCACGCCCCCGGGAGGGTGACGTACAGGGAGTCATGTCCGCATGCGCCTGAATCACCCGAACGGCGGTCACCGGCCGCCCCTGGCCGGCCGCGCCCGCAGGACCGCGGCCCTCGGTCTGTCCGTGGCCGCACTGGCCGCCGGAGTGTCCGCGACCGGCACCGCCCCGGCCGCCGCCCGGCCGAAGGCCGCCCCCGCGGCCGCCGCCGACTGCAGCGCCGCCTACCGCATCCAGCAGAAGCTCTCGGGCGGCACGACCTGGAGCATGTGCTGGCGCTTCGAGTCCAAGTCCGGGCTCGTCCTGGAGAAGATCTCCTACCAGCCGCGCGGCGAGACCCGCCCGATCCGGGTCCTCAACAGCGCCAAACTCGCCCAGATCCACGTGCCGTACGACGACGGCTCCAACGAGTACAACGACATCACCGACTACAACTTCGGCTCGGGCCTGGTCAACATGAGCCCCGCCGAGTGCCCCGGCGGCACCATCAAGACGGTGAAGGTCCCCGACGCCTACAACTCCCAGAACCCCAACGTGAAGGGCCTGTGCACCACCACGCGGGCCCGCGGCCACGCCTACCGGATGCAGACCGACTCCGGGAAGGTCTACCAGGCGCAGGGCAAGGACCTGCTCGTCTACACCGTCAACAAGGTGAGCTGGTACGAGTACATCACCGAGTGGCGCTTCTCCGACGACGGCACCGTCTCCATGAACGTCGGCGCCACCGGCAGCCTCTCGCCCTTCGACTACGACGCGGGCGACGGCCGCGGCTGGCCGATAGGCAAGGGCGCCAGGTCCTACGCCACCAGCCACAACCACAACGTGTTCTGGCGGCTCGACTTCGGCCTCGACGGATCGAAGAACAAGGTCGAGCAGTACGACTCGGTGGTCAAGCCGCCCGCCGGCGGCGCCCAGGCCCCCACCAACAAGACCACCCGCACCGCCGTCACCAAGGAACTCGCGGGCGACGCCAAGAACATGCGCTGGTGGCGCGTGGTCAGCACCACCGGCAAGAACAAGGACGGCCACCCGCGGTCGTACGAGATCGTCCCCGGCGTCAGCAGCAAGTACCCGGGCCGCGCCTTCACCCGGCACGACGTCTACTTCACGCAGTACGACAAGTGTGAGCGGTACGCCAACAACAACGTCCGACTGTGTCCTTCCGGACATCCCACGACCGTCGACAAGTGGGTCAACGGGCAGGCCCTCACCCACCCCGTGGCCTGGGTGAACGTCGGCTTCCACCACGTCGCGCGGGATGAGGACCAGCAGCCCATGCCGGTGCACTGGCAGGGATTCTCCATCGCCCCCAGGGACGTCACCGCTATGAGCCCGCTCACTCCGCCCGCCCTCACCGGTGAGAACGGCCGCCCGCGCGCCGGAAGTTGAGAAACGACCCTGCCCATCCGGCTGCACCGCCGACCGCTACCGGAGTACCCTTCCTTGATCGTTGGGACGGGGATGCTCGGGGGAGCGGAAGGCGGTGCGCGGGTGGGCTCGGGAGGGCTGGAGCTGCCCCCTGGTGACGATGGTCACGAGGGGGGCTCCACAGAGGTCCCGACCGGCACGGTGTCCCTGGCCCGGCCGATGGAGGGCGCCATCGGACCGGAGCTGGACTGGGACACCGATGCCTGGCGCGAGGTGCGCACCCGCGCCCGACGGGCCGGCCGGGCCTACATCTGGCTGAACCTCGTCGAACAGCGGCTGCGCGCCGTGGTGGCCGCCGTGCTGCGGCCCGTCTACGAACCCGTCCACGGCGACGAATGGGTGGTCGCCGCGGCCGGCCCCGCGGGCCAGGAGTGGGTGCAGCGCGCCGTCGCCGTCCGTGAAGTCAGCCGCCGCAAGGGCTACTTGCTCGACCCGGCCGACGACAACGTCATCTCCTTCCTCACCCTGCCGCAGCTGCGCGAACTGATGGTGCAGCACTGGCCCTGCTTCGAGCCGTACTTCGACGACCGCCGGGACGTCGAACTCGCCCTGGACGAGCTGGAGGTGACCCGCAACGTCGTCTCCCGCAACCGGGCGCTGTCCGAGGCCGTGCTGGGCCAGGCCGAACGCGCCTCCGCGCGCCTGCTGGAGATGCTCGGCACCGGCGGCGACGTCCCCTCCGCACGCCGGCTGCCCGTGGACGCCGTCGAGGACCTCGTCGGCGACCGGTACGCGGACGTGGTCGCCGTCCACTCCGACCGGGTGCGGCTGCTGCGCCGGTTCCCCGCCGAGGACATCTTCGACGGGGCCCGCCGGCTCGACGCGATCGGCATCGGCCTCAACCTGCTCGTGCAGAACTTCTCCGGCCGGCGCCTCGTCCGGCTGGCCGAGGCGGGCGCCCGGGCGCGGCTGCTGTTCCTCAACCCGGCCTCCAGCGCGGTGAAGCGCCGTGAGCGCGAACTCGGCATGAAACGGGGCGAACTGAGCCGGTCCGTGGAGATGAACATCCTGCACATGCGCCGGGTCCGCTCCCGGCTGCGCGACCCCGGGGCCTTCCAGATCCAGGTCTACGACGAGACGCCCCGCTTCACCGCCTACCTGGTCGACGGCGACGGCACCGACGGGGTCGCGGTCGTCCAGTCCTACCTGCGGCGCATGCGCGGCATGGAGGCGCCGGTGCTGGTGCTGCGCAACGGCAGCCGGGTGGTCAGGTCGGGCGAGGCCGACGAGGGCGGACTCTTCTCCGCCTACCGGGAGGAGTTCGAGCTGGCCTGGGCGGACTCGCGGCCGGTGTCCTGACCGTTCGCGGAGGTCTGCGGCAATTGTTCCGGCCGCCGGCCGGAATTCCGCGGCACTTGTCCGTGATGTTCCGCCGATAAGCGGAACGCGCTCCTCTGGTTGTCAGTGGCGCGTGCGAAGGTGGAGACCACTGGGGGAAAGCACCACCGAGAAGGGGGGCCGTCATGGCCTGGCACCGCGAGCTGCTCATCGGCTTCGACCTGGAGACGACGGGGACCGACCCGCGCGAGGCGCGCATCGTCACGGGCGCCGTGATCGAGGTCAGGGACGGGCAGGTCGTCGAGGCCCGGGAATGGCTGGCCGACCCGGGCGTGGAGATCCCGGCGGAGGCGGTGGCGGTCCACGGCATCAGCAATGAACGGGCGAACTCCGAGGGCCGCCCGGCCGCCGAGGTCGCGGACGCCATCGCCGGCGTCCTCACCTCCCACTGGCGCGCCGGCGTCCCCGTCGTCGCCTACAACGCGGCCTTCGACCTGACCCTGCTCTCCGCCGAACTGCGCAGACACGGCCTGCCCTCCCTGCGCGACCGCCTGGGCGGCCTCGACCCCGCCCCGGTCGTCGACCCCTACACCGTCGACCGCCGGGTCGACCGCTACCGCCGCGGCAAGCGCAACCTCGAAGCGGTCTGCGCCGAGTACGACGTCACCCTCGACGCGGCGCACGACGCCCGCGCCGACGCCCTCGCCGCCGCCCGCCTGGCCCGCGCGATAGCCGAGCGCCACCCCGAGGTCGCCGCCCTCGGCCCGGCGGAGCTGCACCGCCGCCAGATCGAGTGGTACGCGGCCTGGGCGGCGGACTTCCAGGACTTCCTGCGCCGCAAGGGCGACGCGGACGCCGTCATCGACGGGGTCTGGCCGGTGCGGGAGCCGGTGGACAGCCGCACCGCCTGATCCCGGCCCACGGCCGCCGGACGGCACCGGGCGGGCGCCGGACGGCACCGGGGACGGCCGTGTCCGGTGTACCGGGGTCTGCCGGGCGAGGAGGCGTACCGGATCCTGCCCGGGCGAGGAGGCGCACCCGGGACGTCCGGGCGCGGCTCAGAAGGGGTACCAGCGCACCGACTCGTCCCCGTCCCGCAGCGACGCCACCCGGCGCCGGAACTCGGCCAGCGCCTTGGGGTTGGCCGGCGCGTGCTGGGCCACCCAGGCGCAGCTCGCCGTCTCCCGGGCGCCCCGCAGCACCGCACAGCCCTCCCACTCCCGCACGTCCCAGCCGTAGGCGGCGGTGAAGGAGTCGTAGGCCTCGGCGGGCAGGCCGTAGCGGTCGCGGGAGAGGGCCAGGACGACCAGATCGTGCTCGCGCAGGTCGGTGGAGAAGGTCTCCAGATCGACCAGGACCGGCCCGTCCGGGCCGACGTGCACGTTGCGGGGGAGCGCGTCGCCGTGGATCGGGCCGGGCGGCAGCTGCGGTGCGAGCGCGGCGGCGGCCGTCGCGAAGCCGTCCCGCCGCTCGCGCAGGTAGGCCGCGTCCGCCGGGTCGACCGCGTCGCCGGCCAGCCGCAGCCAGCGCTCCACACCGGCCAGCAGGTCGCGCGGCGGCAGCGCGAAGGAGGGGGAGGGCAGCGCGTGCACGAGGCGCAGGAGTCCGGCCAGGTCCCGGGGCTCGGCGGGCCGCAGGGGGTCCGGCAGCCGGTGCCACACCGTCACCGGGTGTCCCTCGACCAGCAGGGGCTCCGCCCCGGCCGCCCGCACCGCGGGGACGCCCGCGTCCGCCAGCCAGGCCGCGACCTCCAGCTCGCGCCGGGCCCGCGCCAGCAGCTCGGTGTCCCGGCCGACCTTCACCACCAGGTCACCGGTGACGAACACCGCGTTCTCGCCCAGGGCGAGCAGCCGCGCCTCTCCGGCCGGCAGCCCCGCCGCGGCCAGTACGTCCCTCGCGCGCGCCTCGTCCATCGTCCGCCTCCCTGCCGTGACCGTCTGCTCCTGCCGGGACGGCGCCGGGAACCGGCCGTCCGGCGCACAGTCTCGCATTCGCACAGGTCGGACCCTGTGCGCAGTACCCCGACGGGGCACCCCTGCCGCCCGGCCGCAGCGGGGCCCGCCCCGCACAGCCCCACGCCACCGGACGCCGCCCGCCGGCACGAGGGCGTCCGCGGATCGGACGCCGTCCACGGGGCGTGACCGGGCCGCCGGTGCTCACCGACCGGACGCCGTCCACCGGCGAGGCCGTCGCGGACCGGGTGCCGCGCCACCGGGTGTGACGGGGGTCGCCGGCGCGACGGCACTCGCGGAGCGGGCGCTGGGCCACGGGGCGCGACCGGACCGCCGGCACCGCCCTCGCCGACCGGGTGCCGCGCCACCGGGCGCGACGGGGCTGCCGGTACGACGGGACTACCGGGCGCGACGGGGCTACCGGTACGACGGGGGTACCGGTACGACGGCGGACGGCGCTCGCGGGCCGGATGCCGTGCCGCCGCCGGACGCGACCGTGCCGCCCGCGAGGCCCCCGCCCACCTGTTCCCCGTGACGCGGGGAAGGGTGACCCGCTGCCGGATCTGCCGGATCTGCCGGATCTGCCGGAACCGGCGTCGCGTCTTATTGCGTTGCACGAGACGTCTCGTCTCGTCTACCGTCGATCACATGACCGCACCCGCGCACATCGCCATGTTCTCCATCGCCGCCCACGGCCATGTGAACCCCAGCCTGGAGGTGATCCGCGAACTCGTCGCACGCGGGCACCGGGTCACCTACGCCGTCCCGCCCGCCCTCGCCGACAAGGTCGCCGCGACCGGCGCCGAGGTGAAGCCCTGGCACTCCACCCTGCCCTCGCCCGACGCCGACCCGTCGGCCTGGGGTTCCACCCTCCTCGACCACGTGGAGCCCTTCCTCGCCGACGCCGTCCAGGCACTGCCCCAGCTGGCCGGGGCGTACGAGGGCGACGAGCCCGACCTCGTCCTGCACGACATCGCCTCCTACCCGGCCCGCGTCCTCGCCCACCGCTGGGGCGTGCCCGCGATCTCCCTGTCGCCGACCCTCGTCGCCTGGGAGGGCTACGAGCAGGAGGTCGCCGAGCCGATGTGGGCCGAGCCCAGGAGGACCGCACGCGGACAGGCCTACTACGCCCGCTTCCACGCCTGGCTGGAGGAGAACGGGATCACCGCCCACCCCGACGACTTCACCGGCCGGCCCGCCCGCTCCCTGGTGCTCATCCCGAAGGCGCTCCAGCCGAACGCCGACCGGGTCGACGAGAGCGTGTACACCTTCGTCGGCGCCTGCCAGGGCGACCGCGGTGCGGAGGGCGACTGGGCCCGGCCGTCCGGCGCGGAGAAGGTCGTGCTCGTCTCCCTGGGCTCCGCCTTCACCAAGCGGCCGGACTTCTACCGCGCCTGCGTCGAGGCCTTCGTCGGCCTGCCCGGCTGGCACGTCGTGCTCCAGATCGGCAGGCACGTCGACCCCGCCGAGCTGGGCGAGGTCCCCGCGAACGTCGACGTGCGTTCCTGGGTGCCGCAGTTGGCCGTGCTGCGACAGGCCGACCTGTTCGTCACCCACGCCGGCGCCGGGGGCAGCCAGGAGGGGATGGCTACGGCGACGCCGATGATCGCCGTACCGCAGGCCGCGGACCAGTTCGGCAACGCGGACGTGCTCCAGGCGCTCGGGGTGGCCCGTCACGTCCCCGCCGAGGAGGCCACCGCCGAAACGCTGCGTGCCGCCGCCCTGGCCCTGGTCGACGACCCCGAGGTGGCCCGGCGCCTGGAGGGGATCCGGGCCGGCATGGCCGAGGAGGGCGGCACCCGGCGGGCGGCCGACCTCGTCGAGGCCGCGCTGCGCGCCCGGTAGCCGCCTCCGCGCCTCCGCGCCTTCGCGCCCCGGCGGACACGGGTGAGGGCCCGCCGACTCCCCGGTGGTCGGCGGGCCCTCGGTCCGGAAGAGCCCCGGAGCCCTGGTTCCGGAGATCCAGGGCTCCGGGCGTCCAGGGCTCCGGGCGTCCGGAGGCGTGCGGGTCGGTGGGTCAGCGGGTCACACCCGTACCGGCTCGCCCTCGTCGTCCCTGGTCGTCGGCCCGACACCTCCGACGGCCTCGGCCGACTCGTCGTGCGTCAGGTCGGGCAGCCGGTGCAGCCAGGTCGGCAGGTACCAGTTGCGCTCGCCGAGCAGCGCCATCACCGCCGGGAGCAGCACGCCCCGGATCACCGTCGCGTCGATCAGGACCGCGGCGGCCAGGCCCACGCCCATCTGCTTCATGGACTGCATGGACAGCGTGCCGAAGATCGCGAAGACGGCGACCATGATGACGGCGGCGCTGGTGACGACCCCGGCCGTGGTGACGACACCGTGGGTGATGGCCTCCCGCGTGGTCCGGCCCCGCAGCCGCGCTTCGCGGATCCGCGAGACCACGAACACGTGGTAGTCCATCGACAGGCCGAACAGGATCACGAAGAGGAACAGCGGCAGCCAGGTGACGATGGCGCCGACACCCTCCGCGCCCACCAGGGACGCGCCCCAGCCGTGCTGGAAGACCCCCACGAGGATGCCGTAGGCGGCGCCCACGGAGAGCAGGTTGAGCACGATCGAGGTGATCGCGATCGTCAGCGAACGGAACGAGAGCAGCATCAGGGCGAAGGCGAAGACGACGACGAACGCGAACACCGGGATGACGGCTCCGGCCAGCTGGTCGTTGAAGTCCTTGGACCCGGCCACCTGACCGGTGATCGGCGCCTGGAGGCCCTCCACCTTCCCGAGCGTCGCGGGCCGTACGTCGTCGCGCAGCTTGTCCAGGCTCACGCCCGCCTTGTCCAGGTCGGATCCGCCGACCAGCGGGACGTATACGAAGGCGATGTTCTGCGCGTCGTGCAGCTTGATCTCGACGGGGCCGCGGGAGGCGCCCGAACTGATCGCCCGCTCGCGGAAGTCGGCGAGCGCCGACTTCACCTCGGGTGCGTTGATGTCCTTCGCGTGGACGACCACCTCGGCCGGGTCGGAGCCGCCGGGGAAGGCCTCGTTGACCCGGTTGTAGGTGCCCACGACGGGCAGCGAGTCGCCGAACTCCTGGTCCAGGGTGAGGTTCTGGGTCTTCATGCCGAGCGCGGGGGCCGCGACGGCCAGCAGCGCGCCGGCCGCGACGACCACGGAGACCAGGGGCCGGGCGAGGACGCCCTTGAGGACGGCCGACCAGAACCGGCTCTCGCCACCGCCCTTGCGGTTGCGGGCGCGGCGCCGCAGGAAGGGGATGCGGCCCTTCTCGACCCGCTCGCCCAGCAGCGACAGGAGCGCGGGCAGCACGGTCACGGAGCCGACCATCGCCACGGCCACCACCATCAGCGAGGCCAGACCCATCGCCTCGAACTCGGCGAGTCCGGTGAACAGCATGCCCGCCATCGCCACGCACACGGTGACGCCGGAGACGATGATCGCCCGGCCACTGGTCGCGGCGGCGATCCGCAGCGCGGTCTGCGCGTCCCGGCCCGCCTCGCGCTCCTCGCGCTCACGGCGCAGGTAGAACAGGCAGTAGTCGACGCCGACGGCCAGACCGACCAGCAGCATCACGGAGTTGGCGGTGTCGCTCATCGGCATGACGTGGCTGACGACGCCCATCAGGCCCATCGTCGCCATGATCGCGGTGACCGCGAGCAGCACCGGGAGCAGGGCGGCCACCAGGGCGCCGAACGCGATGAGCAGGATGCCGAGGGCCACCGGCACCGCGGAGTACTCGGCCTTCTGGAAGTCGTCGCCGAACGCGTCGTCGAACGTCTTCATCATGCTGGCGCCGCCGATCTCCTCGATCCGCAGCGCCCCGTGGTCCTTCTGCACGCCCTCGACGGCCTTCAGGACCGGCTCGATCCGCTCGCCGGCGGTGTCGGAGTCGCCGCGCACGTCGAACTGCACCAGCGCGCTGCGGCCGTCCTTCGAGATCGTCCGCGAGTCGTACGGCGAGGTGACCTCGGTGACCTCGCCGGTGCCCTCGACGGCCGTGACGACCGCCTCGACGGCCGCGCGGAACTCGGCGTCGGTGGACTTCAGCCCGGCGTCCCGGGCCTGGACGAGGACCGTCTCGCTCGCGGGCTCCTCGATCCCGGCGTCCTCGATGATCTTGGCGGCGGTGTGCGTCTCCCCCTTGAGCTGGTCGCTGTCCTTGACGTCGACCCGGCCGGCCACCGAGCCCAGCGCCATGGCCAGGAACACGAACAGCACCCAGATCCCGACGGCCGTCCAGCGGTGCCGGGCGCTCCAGCCGCCGGCCCGCGCGGCGATGCCCCGCACCCGTGAATCTCCGTTCCCCATGACGGGCTTTCCCCCTCGAGGTGCGGTGGCAGCCCCCTGCCGCCACCTCTCCCTTCGAAGGTAGGGGACGCATAAAGCCATCTCGTCGTGCTGTTCGACGAGGTGCCGGCCGCCCGGCTCCTCCCCTCGGACCCCGCCGTCTCACCGCTGGGGAGGACAGCGGCCCCCTACATCTATCGCCGGGTCTCGGGGACGATGATCAGGGTCCGCCGTGCCCTCCGGCGCGCGGGCCCGTCCCCGTACCGGATTGCGCGACCTTGTCGAACAGGTCACAGGTGCGTGAAGCGGTTGCCCCGCCCCCGGTCGATCGGCGAAAGTTCTGCCCGGCCCCGTTCCGCGGACCGGGCCGGCCGGCCTTCGTGCCCACCCCCACGGGGCACGAAGGCCGCCTGGGGCCTCTCCTTCGGATCAGACCGGGCTCGCGGGCCCCGGCACCGCACCCCGCCGCGTCGTCGTCGGTCGCCGGGGCTCCGCCCCGACTTCCTCCTCCGCCTCGCGAGGCAGGGCACCGGACCCCGCTCCCTGATCCGGCCCGATCCGGCCCGATCCGAAGGAGAGGCCCTAACCTGTCCGGATGACGACGACGTACGCCGCCCTGCTGCGCGGCATCAACGTGGGCGGCGGCAGGAAGGTCCCGATGGCGGACCTGCGGACGCTGGTCGAGGAACTCGGCCACGGCGACGTCCGTACGTACCTGCAGAGCGGCCAGGCCGTCTTCTCCGCCGGCCACGGCGACGAGGACGGCCTCGCGCGGGAGCTGGCGCGGGCGGTCGAGGAGCGGTTCGGCTTCGCCGTCGACGTGATCGTGCGCGACCACGCCTACCTGAAGGCGGTCGTCGACGGCTGTCCCTTCCCGGCCGCCGACCTTCAGGCCAGACAGCTCCACGTCACGTACTTCTCCGCCGCCGCCGGCGCCGACCGCTTCGCGGGGATCGACCGGGCCGCCTTCCTCCCGGAGGAGTTCCGCCTCGGCGACCGCGCCCTGTACCTGTACGCCCCCGAGGGCCTCGGCCGCTCCCGGCTCGCCGAGCAGCTCTCCCGGCCCCGCATCACCAAGGGGCTGATCGCGACCACCCGCAACTGGAACACCGTGGCCAAGCTGGTCGAGATGACCCGGCCCTGAAGCCTGTCGCGTTTGTTCAAGAGAACCCCGCGCCCCGTCCCTAGCGTGAGGGGCATGACGTACGACGAGACGCACCGGTACCTGTCCGAGTGTGCCACCGAGGCGGCGCGCGTCGCGCGCGGTGTCCCCGCGGCCCGCCTCACCGCACCCACCCACTGCCCCGACTGGGACCTGCGCGCCCTGGTCAACCACTGGGTCCTCTACACCTCCCACGGCCTGGAGCACCGCGCCCTGCGCCGGGAGCTCCCCGCGGAACTGGTCGCCCGCGACTTCACCGCCGACCCCGGCTGGCCCGACGCCTACGCCGATCAGCTCGACCGCGCGGTCGAAGCCTGGGCGGACCCGGCGGTCTGGGAGGGCGAGGTCGACCTGGGCGGCGCCGCCCTGCCCGCCGGCGAGCTGGCCGCCATGATCGTCAAGGAGACGGCGGTGCACGGCTGGGACGTGGCCGTCTCCACCGGTCAGGAGTTCCACGTCTCGCAGGGCGCCGCCCGCCTGGTCCTCGACGTCGTCGAACGCCACGGCGACCTCTACCGCCGGTACGACGGCTTCGCCGACCCGGTGCCGGTGCCGGACGACGCGCCGCCCTTCGAACGGGCGCTGGCGGCGAGCGGACGGGACCCGCGGCAGGGCACCCGGGTGGACCACTGAACAAGCCCCCGATTGGGCCGTGGCAAGGGTCCGATGCCGCACTACCGTCACCGGCATGACCCACACGCCCGCTCCCGCCCGCATCCGCGTCGACCTCTGGTTCGACCCCGCCTGCCCGTTCGCCTGGATCACCTCCCGCTGGCTGCTGGAGGTCGAGCGGCACCGCCCGCTCGACCTCCGGTTCCGGGTCATGAGCCTGTACCTGCACAACGAGGGCAACACACTGCCCGACGGGTACCGCGCGCTCGTCGACAGGTCGATCGGCCCGGTCCGGGTCGCCGTCGCGGCGGCCGAGCGGCACGGCGACGCGGTCCTGCGGGACCTCTACACCGCGCTCGGCACCCGCATCCACGGCCAGGGGACCGAGGACTTCGACGCCGTGATCGCCGGCGCCCTCGCCGAACTGGGCCTGCCCGCGGACCTGGCCGGGGCCGCCCACGACCCGTCGTACGACGACGCCGTCCGCCGCGCCCACGCGGCGGGGGCCGAACCGGAGTCCGGCGGTTACGTCGGCACACCGACGGTCCACGTGGAGGGGACGGTGTGGTTCGGGCCCGTGCTGCGCGCCGTCCCGCGCGGGGAGCGGGCGGCCGGGCTCTTCGACGCCTTCCGCGTGCTGGCGGCCGAACCCGACTTCTTCGAGCTCAAGCGGACCAGGACGGGAGGCCTGTCCTTCGCGTGACCGACCACTGACCACTGACCACTGACCACCGGCCACCGGCCACCGGCCACTGACCACCGGCCACCCCGGCCACCGGCCGACCGGCTGACGGTCCGTGCCCGCCCGCGTCTCCGCGCGTCGGCAGGCGCCTCAGGCCCTTCAGGCCCCGAGCGCCGCCGGCATCGGCGCGCGGGCCGCGTCGTACCGCTCCAGCAGGAGGCGGGCCACCTCGGGGGCCGGGCCCAGCACCGCGGCGAGGACGTCGGCCCCCGCCGCGCCCCGGGCGATGCGGTCGGGGAGGAAGCCGGGGGCCAGGACGTACGGGGCGACGGCCACCGTGGAGCAGCCCAGTTCGCGCAGTTCGCGCACCGCGTCCTCGGTGCGCGGCAGTGAAGCGGAGGCGAACGCGGGTCGCACGGCGCACCAACCGGTGTGCCACCACTCCCGCGCGATGTCGGCGATCACCGCGATCGCCTCCGGGTCCGTGGACCCCGCCGAGGCCAGCACGACCCCGGTCGAGGACCTGTCGGCGGGCGTCAGCCCCGCCTCGTGGAGCCGCCGTTCCAGGGCGGAGACCAGCAGCGGGGAAGGGCCGAGCACCTCCGCCTGGTGGATCCGCAGCCGGCGCGGAGCGTCCCGCAGGACGGCCGGGATGTCCGCCTTGGCGTGGAACGCGCGCGTCAGCAGCAGCGGGAGCGCCACCACGTCGCGCACGCCCTCCGCCGCCAGCGACTCCAGCACCCCTTGCACGGAAGGGACGTTGAAGTCCAGGAAACCGGTCTCCACCCGCAGCCCGGGCCGCAGCGACCGCACCCGCCGCACCAGGGCGTGGACGGTCGCCGCATGCCGCGGATCGCGGCTGCCGTGGGCGATGACGAGGAGGACCGGTTGCCTGTGCACGAGGGTCAGCCCTTCATCAGCAGTCCGCGTCCGCGCAGGACGCGTCGTTCCAGGGGGCTGAAGATGAGGAGGTCGATGGCGATGCCGACGAAGAGGATGAGGATGATCGCTTCGAAGACCATGGCCATGGAGCTGGCGTTGCGGCCGTTCTCCAGCAGGGCGCCCAGGCCGATGCCGAGGTCGGGTGAGGAGGCGATGATCTCGGCGGCCATCAGGGAGCGCCAGGAGAAGGCCCAGCCCTGTTTGAGGCCGCTGAGGTAGCCGGGCAGGGAGGCGGGGAGCACGATGTGCCAGGCGCCCTTCAGGCCGGTGGCGCCCATGGTGCGGCCGGCGCGCAGGAACAGGGGGGGTACCTGGTCGATGCCGGAGACCAGGCCGTTGGCGATGGAGGGGACGGCGCCGAGGAGGATCACGGCGTACATCATGGAGTTGTCCAGGCCGAGCCAGATCACCGCCGGGGGTACCCAGGCCACCGAGGGCAGGGACTGCAGGCCGGACAGGACCGGGCCGATCGCGGCGCGCACGAACTTCACCCGCGCCACCAGCAGGCCGAGGGGGGTGCCGATGGCGAGGGCGAGGAGGAAGCCGAGCAGGCCGCGCGAGACGCTGGTCCAGATGTACTCCAGGAGCTTGCCCTCCAGCCAGGCGTTGCGGAACTCGGTGCCGACGGCGGAGGGGGACGGCAGTTTCGCGGGGTCGTCGACGATGTGGAAGGTGATCAGCGCCTGCCAGACCACCAGCACCACCGCGATCGCGATGACCGGCGGCAGGATCTTGTTGACGAGGGTCTGCCGGAAGGACGTACCGGCGGTCGCCGGGGTCTCGAGGGCGTCGAGGCCCGCCTCCACTCCCGCGATGCCGTTGTCGCGGACCGGGGCCTTCGCCGTCGGGTCGCTGGTCTCAGTGCTGGCCATGTCGGCGGATCTCCCCACGCAGGACTTCGGTGATCTCCAGGGACAGCTCGGCGACGGGAGCGTCCTCGATGCGGCGCGGCTGCGGAATGCCGACCGTCCACTCGCGCGCCACCCGGCCCGGCCGGGAGGACAGCAGCACGACGCGCTGCGCGAGGCGTACCGCTTCGCGCACGTTGTGCGTGACGAAGAGGATCGAAAGGCCCGTCTCCGCCCAGATCCGCGTGAGTTCGTCGTGCAGCACGTCCCGCGTGATCGCGTCGAGCGCCGCGAACGGCTCGTCCATCAGCAGCAGCCGCGCGTCCTGGGCCAGCGCCCGCGCCAGCGCCACCCGCTGGCGCATACCGCCGGACAGCTCGTGCACCCGCTTGCCGTACGAGCCCTTCAGCCGGACCAGCTCGAGCAGTTCCTCGGCCCGGTCGCGGCGGTCGTTCTTGGGAACGCCCCCCAGTTTCAGGGCGAGTTCGATGTTCCTGCCCGCGGTGAGCCACGGGAAGAGGGCGTGTTCCTGGAACATCAGGGCGGGCCGGCCGTCGGTGCTGATGTCTCCGGTGGTCGGGGCGTCGAGCCCCGCCACCAGGTTCAGCAGCGTCGACTTGCCGCAGCCGGAGGCCCCCAGGAGGGTGACGAACTCGCCGGGTGCGACATCGAGGGTGATGTCGTCCAGGACGAGCTGCGGCCCGGCGGGCCCGGTGAAGGACTTCGAGACGTGCTCGATGCGGGCGGCGAGGGCCGGCGACTGGGTGCCGTCGGCGGCCCTGGCGAGGGTGGTTGCCATGGTCGTCACCTCCTGGGAACTCTCGTGGTTGCGGGGTTACTCGGCGCCGAGACCGGCGTCGTCGACGGTGGGCTCACCCGCGGCCTGAAGGACCTTGTTCAGGGGCGCGAGGTCGTAGATGCCCTTGAGCAGCGGGTCCTCCAGCAGACCGGCCTTGACCGCGTGCTGGGCCTCGCTGTTGAGCGTGGCCGCCAGCGGGTCGTCGGTGAACTGGATGGACTCCCACGCCGGGTCCAGCACCTTCGCGGGCAGTTCCTTGCCGGAGTCCACCTTCAGCTGCGCGTTCGCCGCCGCCTTCGCCTCGTCCGGGTGGGCGTTGATGTACTTGTTGATGTCGACCGATGCCTTCAGGACCGCTTCGACGGCCTGGGGGTGTGCGGTGAGGAACTTCTGCGACACGATGATGTTCGTGATGACGAACTTCTTGTCGGGCCACAGGTCGGATTCGTCCAGGAGTACCTTGGCGCCCTCGGCGACCAGCTTGGAGGCGGTCGGCTCGGGGACCCAGGCGCCGTCGATGGAGCCTGACTTGTAGGCGTCGGGGGTGACCTTGTTGTCGGTGCGGATCACCGACACGTCGCCCTTGCCGCTCTGCGCGTCGACCTTCCAGCCCTGCTCGGCGATCCAGTTCAGCAGCGCCACGTCCTGGGTGTTGCCGAGCTGGGGGGTGGCGATCTTCTTGCCCTTGACGTCCGCGACCGACGTGATCTTGTCGGGGTCGACCACCAGCTTCACCCCGCCGGAGGCCGAACCGCCCACGATGCGCAGGTTCTTGCCCGCGGACTTGGTGTAGCCGTTGATCGCCGGGGAGGGGCCGATCCAGCCGATGTCGATCGAGCCGGAGTTGAGCGCCTCGATCTCGGACGGGCCGGCGTTGAAGATCTGGTACGACGCCTTCGTGGCGCCGAGCGCCTTCTGGAAGTACCCCTTGTTCACGCCGACGAGGGCGGTGGCGTGGGTGAGGTTGCCGAAGTAACCGATCTTGACGGTGTCCAGACCGTCGATCTTCTCCGATCCGGCGGCGACCTTCTGCTCGGCCGGTTCGTCCTTGGCCTCGGAGCCGTAACCGCAGGCGGCGAGGGTGAGGAGGGGCAGGGCCGCGACGGTGGCGAGGCCGCGGCGCAGGAGGCGGCCGGAGGCGCCCCCGTTCGAACGCAGCCGGGAAAGGGGGAGGTTGGCAGGCACGGGAGGTCTTCCTCTCGTTGGCCCGGCGGTCACGGTCTCTCAGGTCGTGGCCGGGAGGTCGGCAGGTCTTCGTCTACGGCGGTGGGGGGTGTGGGCGCGCAGGCAGTGCGCGTACGTCAGCGCACACATCGCGCCACCCCGCCCTGTCCGCTGCCGAGGGCGCCGCTGCCGATGCGGCCGCCCTCCTTCGCGAACGTGGAGTAGTAGTCGGTGGAGTTCACGTCAGAAGTCCCATCCGTCGTCCTCGGCCGGGTCCTTGACGGGCTCGGGGGAGGCGAACGACTCGCCGACCATGCCGGCGGTGAGCGTGGTGCCGTCGCTGGGGTCGATGAGGATGAAGGAGCCGGTGCGCCGGGAGTCGGCGTAGGAGTCCACCGGCAGCGGCTCGGCGGTGCGGATCTTCACCCGTCCGATGTCGTTGGCGACGAGCTGCCCCGGGTGCGGGTGCAGGGACAGGTCGTCGAGCGTGAGACGGGACGGGATGTCCTTGACGATCGCCTTGACGGTGCGGGTGCCGTGCTTGAGGAGCACCCGGTGGCCGACGGTCAGCGGCTGGTCGGCGACGTGGCAGACGGTCGCCTCGACGTCCTGCGTGGTGGGCGGGGCGTCCTTGCTCGGCACGATCAGGTCGCCGCGCGAGACGTCGAGGTCGTCCTCCAGCAGGACGGTCACCGACTGCGTCGTCCAGGCCACGTCGACCGGGGTGCCGAGCAGGTCGATGCCCGCGATCCGCGTGGAACGGCCGGACGGCAGCACCGTGACCTGCTCGCCCACCCGGAACGTGCCGGCGGCGATCTGACCGGCGTACCCCCGGTAGTCGCGGTGCTCGGGGGTCTGCGGGCGGATCACGTACTGCACGGGCAGCCGCGCGTGACAGTGCGCCAGGTCGTGGCTGACCGGGACCGTCTCCAGGTGCTCCAGGAAGGTCGGGCCGCCGTACCAGTCCATGGTCGCCGACGGCTCCACGACGTTGTCCCCGGCGAGCGCGGAGATCGGGATCGCGGTGACCTCGGGGACACCCAGCTCGCTCGCGTACGCCGTGAACTCCTCGGCGATCGCCGCGAAGACGGACTCCTCGTACCCGACGAGGTCCATCTTGTTGACGGCGAGGACGACGTGCGGGACGCGCAGCAGGGCGGCGATCGCGGCGTGGCGGCGGGTCTGCTCGACGACGCCGTTGCGGGCGTCGACGAGGACGACCGTCAGTTCGGCGGTGGAGGCACCCGTCACCATGTTGCGGGTGTACTGCACGTGGCCGGGGGTGTCGGCGAGGATGAACCGGCGCCGGGGGGTGGCGAAGTAGCGGTAGGCGACGTCGATGGTGATGCCCTGCTCGCGTTCGGCGCGCAGGCCGTCGGTGAGCAGCGCCAGGTCGGGAGCCTCCTGGCCGCGGCTCGCCGAGGCACGCTCCACGGCCTCCAGCTGGTCGGTCAGGACCGACTTGGAGTCGTGCAGCAGCCGTCCGACGAGGGTGGACTTGCCGTCGTCGACGGAGCCGGCGGTGGCGAACCGCAGCAGGGTGGTGGCCGCGAGTTCCTCGGTCGTGATCGTGGTCATCTTTAGAAGTACCCCTCGCGCTTGCGGTCTTCCATCGCGGCCTCGGACATCTTGTCGTCGGCACGGGTGGCACCGCGCTCGGTGAGCCGGGACGCGGCGATCTCCGTGATGACCTGCTCCAGCGTCAGCGCGTCGGAGTCGACGGCGCCGGTGCAGGACATGTCACCGACGGTGCGGTAGCGCACGAGGCGCTTCTCGACGGTCTCGCTCTCCTTCGGGCCGCCCCACTCGCCGGCCGTCAGCCACATGCCGGCCCGCCGGAACACCTCGCGTTCGTGGGCGAAGTAGATCCCGGGCAGTTCGATGCCCTCGCGGGCGATGTACTGCCACACGTCCAGCTCGGTCCAGTTGGACAGCGGGAAGACGCGGACGTGCTCGCCGGGGGCGTGCCGGCCGTTGTACAGGTTCCACAGCTCGGGGCGCTGGCGGCGCGGGTCCCACTGGGAGAACTCGTCGCGCAGGGAGAACACCCGCTCCTTGGCGCGGGCCTTCTCCTCGTCGCGGCGCCCGCCGCCGAAGACGGCGTCGAACCGCTCGGCCTGGATCTTCTCGGTCAGGGGCAGTGTCTGCAGCGGGTTGCGGGTGCCGTCGGGCCGTTCCTTGAGGATGCCGCGGTCGATGTAGTCCTGCACGGAGGCGACGTGCAGGCGCAGCCCGTGGCGGGCGACGGTGCGGTCGCGGTAGTCGAGGACCTCGGGGAAGTTGTGCCCGGTGTCCACGTGCAGCAGCGTGAAGGGCACAGGCGCCGGCGTGAACGCCTTGAGCGCCAGGTGCAGCATGACGATGGAGTCCTTGCCGCCGGAGAAGAGGATCACCGGGTTCTCGAACTCGCCCGCCACCTCGCGGAAGATGTGCACCGCCTCCGACTCCAGGGAGTCCAGGTGGCTGAGGGCGTACGGAGCGTCCGTGCCCTCCTCGGTCCGTGCGACGGTCGTCACACCAGTCCCCTCTCGCTGAGCAGGGCGTACACCGACGCCGCGGACTCCTTGACGGTCTGGTTCTGGGACTCGATCCGCAGATCGGGCCGCTCGGGGATCTCGTAGGGGTCGTCCACCCCGGTGAGGCCCTTCAGCTCGCCCGCCGCCTGCTTGGCGTACAGGCCCTTCACGTCCCGCTCGCTGCACACCTCGACCGGGGTCGCCACGTGCACCTCCAGGTACGCCGTCGCGCCCTCCTCGTGACGCTTACGCACCGCCTCACGGCTGTCCGTGTACGGCGCGATCACCGGCACCAGGGCCTTCACACCGTTGCGGGCGAGGAGTTCGGCGAGGAACCCGATGCGCTGCACGTTGGTGTGCCGGTCCTCGCGGCTGAAGCCGAGGCCCGCGGAGATGAACTCGCGGATCTCGTCGCCGTCGAGCACCTCGACGCGGTGGCCCTCCTCGCGCAGCCGGGCGGCCAGCTCGTACGCGATGGTGGTCTTGCCGGCACTCGGCAGACCCGTGAGCCAGACGGTGGCTCCGGTCGTCACGTGATTCTCCTGGGTCGCGGTGGTCGCTCCCGTCACCACAGGGGCGACAGGAGCCGTGGGAGTCGTGTGGATCGCCTCTGCGCCCGTCATCCGTGCAGCCCGCACTCGGTCTTCGCGCGGCCCGCCCAGCGGCCGGCCCGCGCGTCCTCGCCCGCCAGGACCCGGCGGGTGCAGGGGGCGCAGCCGACGGAGGTGTAGCCGTCCATCAGCAGGGGGTTGGTCAGCACGCCGTGCTCGGCGACGTAGGAGTCCACGTCGTCCTGGGTCCAGCGGGCGATCGGGGAGACCTTGACCTTCTGCCGCTTCTCGTCCCAGCCGACGACCGGCGTGTCCGCCCGGGTCGCGGACTCGTCGCGGCGCAGCCCGGTCGCCCAGGCCCGGTAGCCCTTCAGACCCTCTTCCAGGGGCCGCACCTTGCGGAGCGCGCAGCACAGGTCGGGGTCGCGGTCGTGCAGCCTCGGCCCGTACTCGGCGTCCTGCTCGGCGACCGTCTGCCGCGGGGTGAGGGTGATGACGTCGACGTCCATCACGGCCTCGACCGCGTCCCGGGTGCCGATGGTCTCGGGGAAGTGGTAGCCGGTGTCGAGGAAGACCACGTCCACGCCCTTGAGCACGCGGGAGGCCAGATGGGCCACCACCGCGTCCTCCATGGACGAGGTCACGCAGAACTCCTTGCCGAAGGTGTCCACGGCCCACTGGAGGATCTCCAGCGCGGAGGCGTCCTCCAGGTCGCGGCCCGCCTGCTCGGCGAGCGACCTCAACTCCCGTGCGGTACGCGCTTGCCGAGTCGCCGTCATATCGCCTCCCCTCCGTCGTCGGTACGCCGAACCCCCCGGGCGAGCAGCCCGAGGAACTTCAGCTGGAATGCGCGGTTGCACGCGGCGCATTCCCAGGCGCCGTGGCCCTGCTCGTTGGGACGCAGGTCCTCGTCGCCGCAGTAGGGGCAGTGGAAGGGGGCGGCACGCTCGCTCACGACAGGGCCTCCTCGCCGGCCCGCGCGGCCCACGCGGCGAACCGCTCGCCGTCCTCGCGCTCCGCCTGGAACCGCTTGAGCACCCGCTCGACGTAGTCGGGCAGTTCGGCCGAGGTGACCTTCAGGCCGCGGACCTTGCGGCCGAAACCGGCTTCGAGACCGAGCGCTCCGCCCAGGTGCACCTGGAAGCCCTCGACCTGCTCGCCCGCCTCGTCGAGGACCAGCTGGCCCTTGAGACCGATGTCCGCGACCTGGATGCGGGCGCAGGCGTTCGGGCAGCCGTTGAGGTTGATGGTGATCGGTTCGTCGAACTCCGGCAGGCGGCGCTCGAGTTCGTCGATCAGGCTGGAGCCGCGCTGCTTGGTCTCGACGATGGCGAGCTTGCAGTACTCGATGCCGGTGCAGGCCATCGTGCCGCGCCGGAACGGGGAGGGCTTGGCGGTCAGGTCCAGCGCCCCGAGGGCCTCGACCAGCGACTCGACCCGGTCCTCCGTGACGTCGAGGATGATCATCTTCTGTTCGACGGTGGTCCGGACCCGGCCCGAGCCGTGCGCCTCGGCCAGCTCCGCGATCTTCGTCAGGGTGGCGCCGTCCACGCGGCCCACGCGCGGTGCGAAACCGACGTAGAAACGGCCGTCCTTCTGGCGGTGCACGCCGACGTGGTCGCGCCAGCGGCCGACGGGCTCGGCGGGGGCGGGTCCGTCGACGAGCCTGCGCTCGAGGTACTCGTCCTCCAGGACCTGGCGGAACTTCTCCGGACCCCAGTCGGCGACCAGGAACTTCAGCCGGGCGCGGTTGCGCAGCCGCCGGTAGCCGTAGTCGCGGAAGATGGAGACGACGCCCTCGTGCACGTCCGCGACCTCGTCCAGCGGCACCCAGGCGCCGAGCCGCACCCCCAGCTTGGGGTTGGTGGACAGGCCGCCGCCGACCCACACGTCGAAGCCGGGGCCGTGCTCGGGGTGTTCGACGCCGACGAAGGCGACGTCGTTGATCTCGTGCGCCACGTCCAGCAGCGGCGAACCGGAGACCGCGGTCTTGAACTTGCGGGGCAGGTTCGAGAAGGCCGGGTTGCCGACGATGCGGCGGTGCATCTCCTCGACGGCCGGGGTGCCGTCGATGATCTCGTCCTCGGCGATGCCGGCGACGGGCGAGCCGAGGATGGTGCGGGGCGTGTCACCGCAGGCCTCGGTGGTGGACAGGCCGACCGCCTCCAGGCGGTTCCAGATCTCCGGCACGTCCTCGATGCGGATCCAGTGGTACTGCACGTTCTGCCGGTCGGTGATGTCCGCGGTGCCGCGCGCGAACTCCTGCGAGATCTCGCCGATCACCCGCAGCTGCTCGGTGGTGAGCCGGCCGCCGTCGATGCGGACCCGCAGCATGAAGAACTCGTCGTCCAGCTCCTCCGGCTCCAGGATCGCGGTCTTGCCGCCGTCGATCCCGGGCTTGCGCTGGGTGTAGAGCCCCCACCAGCGCATCCGCCCGCGCAGGTCGCTGGGGTCGATCGAGTCGAAGCCGCGCTTGGAGTAGATCGTCTCAATGCGTGTCCGCACATTGAGACCGTCGTCGTCCTTCTTGAACTGCTCGTTGCCGTTGAGCGGGGTGAAGTGCCCCGCGGCCCACTGACCCTCGCCGCGGTGACGGCTCACCTTGCGGCGGGGCGCTGAGGCGGCGGGGTTCTCGGGGGTGGCGGCCATCGTGAATACGTCCTTCGGGACAGTGACGGGAAGGGGGCGGCGCGGGGCGCCGTCCATGAGGAACGGTGGTCTCGTGTGCCGTGCGGGCGGCCCTGACCTGCGCGGCGGGGCGCACGGGGGCACGCGTGCGCGTCGTTGCGCGAGGAGGAGGCTGGAGAGGGCTGTCGGCGGGGCTTTCGGCTCGTCAGCTCGCCGGACAGATGGCGCTGGACATGCGGCCGAGATCGACGTGCCGCCGACTCACCAAGGCAATTCCAGTTCCAGACATGACGGAAGCGTGTCACGGCGATCTGGACACAGTCCAGCTTCGTCCGTCATGTGGACACCATGGTCCCGCTATGTGAGACCGGGGTGGTGTCGGTCACATGCTGTGCGGGGTGTCTTGTCGACCCAGGTCAGACGGGGTATGCACCCGGCCAGGGGCCCGGAGCGGCCACTTCGGGCTGCTCCTCGACCGTGGTGTCGAACAGCCTGAACCCGCGGCGCCGGTAGTTGTCCATCGCGTGCTCGCCGTCCAGGCTGCACGTGTGCAGCCACACCCGCTTCGTCGGCGGCAGCGCCGGCCAGCGGTCCGCGAGGTCCCAGGCGCGCGCGACGCCGTACGACAGCAGGTGGCCGCCGATGCGCCGCCCGCGGAAGGCCGGGACCAGCCCGAAGTAGACGATCTCGACGGCCCCCTCGTCCTGCGCTTCCAGCTCCACGTACCCCGCGGGCGTCCCCCGGTCGTACGCCACCCAGGTCTCCACGCCCGGCCGGTCCAGGTGCTCCCGCCACCGCGCGTACGTCCAGCCCAGCCGGTCGATCCAGCGGATGTCCCCGCCGACGGAGGCGTACAGGAAACGGCTGAACTCGGGCGAGGCCACTTCGGAGCGCACGATCCGCACGTCGCCCTCGGGCGCGGCGGCCGGCCTGAGGTCGCCCGGCGCGGTCTGCTCCAGGGACCAGGTGGTCACGGGGATGTCGGTCATGCCCGCCAGGGAATCATCTACTCCGCGGATCTGTCGATCGAGGCCAGCGGCAGCGCGAACAGCACCCGGCCGGACTGCGTCCACACGTCGCCGGTCTGGGCCCAGTACGACAGGGACTCGGTCCGCGGGCTCCAGCAGTCCCGGCTGTCGTCGGCGCCGCAGTGCGCGGCCCGCGCGCCCTCCGCGTCCTGCCGCCACAGCGTCCCGCGCCCGTCCTCGGCGGCGCCCCGGCTCACGTACCAGCCGTCGTCGTACGACAGCACGCCGCGCACCCCGTTCACCTCGGTGCGGTACGCCTGCGTCGCGCCGACCCGGCCCGCCGGGTCACCGGCGAGGAGGCCGGCCCGGCCGGGCGCGGTGTCGAAGGCGTACCGCCACAGCCGGGCGCCCCGGTCACCGTCGTCGAGGGTCCACTCCCCGGCGACGAGGGTGTCCGGCGCGGTGCTGCGGTCCAGGGAGACGGTGGTGGGGCGCGGGGCGTCGGAACCGCCGGCCGGACGGTAGGAGGCCACGGCCGGCAGGACGTACGGGGCACCGTGCGCCGACCAGCCGCCGGGCACCCGGCCGACCGCCGTGCCGGCGACCGTGGCCCGGTGGATGCGGTTGACGTCGTACACGTACAGCGCGGCCCGGTCCCCGTCGCCGGCGGTCACCAGCAGCTTGTCCTGGTACCAGACCATGCCGGAGACCCGGGAGACCAGGCCCCGGTAGTCGCGCCCCCCGTCCACGGGGACGGCCAGCAGCGCCCAGGTGTAGGAGAGTCGGCCCATGTCGTCCGCGTCCACCAGTGCCACCCGGGCCAGGCCGCGGTCGGCGACCGGGCCGGAGTCGCGCGACCAGCCGGAGACGATCACCCGGTGCGCGCCCCAGCGGCCGTCCTCGTCCGCGTCGCCGGAGGTGGTGACGGCGCCCGGCTCCCAGCCGGCGGTGTCGTCGGTGTTCCAGCAGTACGCGTGGGTCGCCGCGGGGGAGAGGGGCAGGGCGTCGCGCTCGTCCTCGGTGCAGCCGGCCGCGCCGCGCAGCGGACGGGCGGCGCCGCTCAGCGCCTCGTCGACTCCGATGGACGGGCCCATCCCCGCGGCGAGCCGGTCCAGGGAGGCGGGCGGGACCGCCTCCTCCGTCAGCCGCAGCGCGGCCGTGCCGGCGGACGACGTGAGCGGTTCGAGGGCGCCGGGACCGTCGGAGACCGTGGCCTGGGAGGCACTGATCATGGTGGCGGCGGCGGTGAGCGCGAGGGCGGTCCCCGTCAGGAAACCGCGCAGCACCCTGCCCCGCCTGCGCCGGCGATGTCGGCCACGCTGCTTCATTCGTCCTCCCGAGACGGGCCAACTGCGCCTGACGATCCTTGCGTTGCCCGAGGAGCAGGTGGGGTGACCCGTAGAGGGATGCTACGGCAGTCGGTGGCCGTGGGGGGCGAAGACGCCGTATCTGTACGGAAGCCGCTGTGTCGTCCGCGGGGGAAGGCCCCGTGCCGCGGGCCGGTTCCCGGGACGCCGCCCCACACGCCGGACCTGCGGGCGGGCGCGGACCGCGCCGGGGGTCCTCCCGCGTCGCCACCGCCGCGCCCCTGGTCAATTCCCGCCGGGTGGCCGAAACTTGGGGCACGCCGTCCCGGGCGGCGTTCCCGGCCTCGCAGGGCCGTGCCGCGGGGGTGGTGCCGTGTCGGCGCGGCACCACCCCCGCTCCCGCTCCCCCCTCCGGTCACGGCGACGGCCGCGCCCGCGCCGGTCAGGGCGCCGGCCGCGCCCGTTCCACGACCGCCCGCAGGTCCAGCGTGTGGGGCAGCGTCCCGAAGGCGCCGCCGCCGTCGCCGCCCAGCCGTGCGGCGCAGAACGCGTCGGCCACCTCCGGCGGCGCGAACCGGACGAGCAGCGACCCCTGCAGCACCAGCGCGAAACGCTCCGCGATCCGCCGCGCCCGCGCCTCCGCGCCGTCCAGATCGGCCAGTTCGGTCAGCAGGTCCTTGATCGCCGCGTCCAGCCGGTGATCCGCCCCGCGCGCCCGCCCCACCTCTTGGAGGAAGGCGTTCAGCGCCTGCGGCTCGCGCCGCAGCGCCCGCAGCACGTCCAGCGCCTGGACGTTCCCCGCGCCCTCCCAGACCGAGTTCAGCGGCGACTCGCGCACCAGCCGGGGCATCCCCGAGTCCTCCACGTACCCGTTGCCGCCCAGGCACTCCGCGGCCTCCACCGTCACCGGCGTACAGCGCTTGGTCACCCAGTACTTGGCGGCGGGCACCGCGATCCGCAGCAGCGCCCGCTCCTGCTCGCCGCCGTCGTCGCAGGCCGCCGCGAGCCGCAGGCCCAGCACCGTCGCCGCCTCCGACTCCAGCGCCAGGTCGGCCAGCACGTTGCGCATCAACGGCTTGTCGAGGAGTTTCCCGCCGAACGCCTCCCGGTGCGCGCAGTGGTGCACCGCCTGGGCGACGGCCGCCCGCATCAGCCCCGCCGACCCCAGCACGCAGTCGAGCCGGGTCGCCGCCACCATGTCGATGACGGTGCGCACCCCGCGCCCCTCCTCACCGACCCGGCGGGCCCACGTCCCGTCGAACTCCACCTCGGCGGAGGCGTTCGAACGGTTGCCCGGTTTGTCCTTGAGGCGCTGGATCAGGAACGGGTTGCGCGTGCCGTCCTCCAGCACCCGCGGCACCAGGAAGCACGTCAGTCCTCCCGGGGCCTGCGCCAGCACCAGGAAACCGTCCGACATCGGCGCCGAGCAGAACCATTTGTGTCCCGTCAGCACGTAGGTGCCGGCCTCCGCCAGCGGTCGCGCGGACGTCGTGTTCGCCCGGACGTCGCTGCCGCCCTGCTTCTCGGTCATCCCCATCCCGAACAGCGCGCCCGCCTTGTGCCGGGCGGGCCGCAGTTCCCGTTCGTAGACCGTGGACGTCAGCCGCGGCACCCACTCGGCCGCCAGCTCCGGGTCGGTGCGCAGCGCGGGCACCGCCGCGTGGGTCATGGACAGCGGACAGCCGTTCCCGGCCTCCACCTGCGTCCACACCAGGAAGCCCGCCGCCCGCCGCACGTGTCCGCCCGGACGCGTCCAGGCCGAGGTCAGCCCCGCGCCGACCCCCTTGCCCAGCAGCCGGTGCCACGCGGGGTGGAAGACGACCTCGTCGACGCGGTGCCCGTAGCGGTCGTGCGTGCGCAGCTCGGGCGGATTCTCGTTCGCCTGCACCGCCCACTCCTGCAGCTGGGCCGACCCGGCGGCCCGGCCCAGCGCCGACAGCTCGCCGTGCGCCTCGTCGAGCAGCTCCGGATCGAGGTGCCGTTCCACCGCGGCCACCAGGGCCCGGTCGGTGCCGTAGACGTCGTGCCCGAGGAGGGGAGGGGGCTGGTTGGTCACGGTGTGCGTACTGCCTGCCATACCGCGAACCTACCCGCGCGCCCACCGGTCATGGCCGCGGGAGGCTGGCACGGGGCCGGGCCGGGACGTGCCCGGGACGTTCCGGGCACGCGCCAGCGGGGCCCGCCCGTGGTGACAGGCCCCACCGGAGGTGAGTGCGGCTCCGTACGGCGGATACCTTTAAGGCGTGCAGCCAGCAAGTCAGTCACCCGAGCACCCCGAGGCACCCGGCGGGCGTCTCCATCGGGCCCGTGCCCTCTACCGGAACGTCTCCAAGCGCAGGACCGCCTGGCTGCTGGTCAAGGACACCGTCGACTCCTGCATCGAGTACCGCATCCTCGGCCTCGCCGCCGAGGCCGCCTTCTTCACGCTGCTGTCCGTGCCGCCGCTGCTGCTCAGCCTCATCGGGCTGCTCGGCTACGTCGACGACTGGACCGGCACCGACACCATCAGCAGCCTGGAGTCCAACCTCCTCGACGCCTCGCGCACCGTCCTGTCCGAGAAGGGCGTCGCGCAGATCGCCCAGCCGATCCTCGACGACGTGATGAAGGGCGGCCGGCCCGACGTCATCTCCATCGGCTTCCTGTTCGCCCTGTGGTCCGGCTCGCGCGCGGTGAACGTCTTCATAGACACGATCACCGTCATGTACGGCCTCGACGGCGTGCGCGGCATCGTCAAGACCCGGCTGGTGGCGTTCCTGCTGTTCGTCGCCGCGCTGCTGATCGGCTCGATCGCGCTGCCCCTGATGGTCGCCGGACCCGACGCCGTCGTACGGATCGTCCCCTGGTCGGCGACGGTCGTCCAGGTCCTCTACTGGCCCGTCGTGATCGTCCTGTCGATCGCCTTCCTGACCACGCTCTACCACGTGTCCGTGCCGGTGCGCTCCCCGTGGATCGAGGACGTGCCCGGCGCGCTGGTCGCCCTGGCCATGTGGGTGCTCGGCAGCTTCCTGCTCCGCATCTACCTGGAGAACACCATCGAGGGGGCCACCATCTACGGCTCCCTCGCCGCCGCCGTCGCCGTCCTGCTGTGGATCGGCGTGTCCGCGTTCGCCGTGCTCGTCGGCGCCGCCATGAACGCCGCCATCGACCGCGTCTGGCCGGCCGCCGCGACGGCCGCCGCCCGTGACGCCAACGAGCGGCTGCGGCAGGAGGAGGCCGCCGAGTACGTCGCCCGGGTGGCCGCCGCCCGCGTCCACGAGGACCCCGACGACCCCGACATGCCCTCCGAGTTCCCCGAACGGTGGTCGCGGTTCCTGCCCCCGGAGGACGTCACGGGCCGGCTGCGCACCCACGTGAAGACCTCGCCGAAGGGGAACGGGGGCGGCGAGGAGTGCCGGCCCCCCGAGAAGTAGGCGACGCCGCCCTTCCCGCGGGCGGCGCGTAGCCTGGGCGGCGTGTACGCGGAACGGCCCTCCCGGCTCGCCGGCGCGGTGGTGTGGACCAGCACCCCGACGGGGGGTGTCCCGCGTCCCGTGCTGCCCGACGGCTGCATGGACCTGTTGTGGAACGAGGGCAGGCTGCTCGTCGCCGGCCCCGACACCCGCGCGCACCTCCCCGAGGGCTCGGCCACGGCCTGGGCGGGCGTGCGCCTCTACCCCGGCACCGCGCCCGCCCTCCTCGGGGTGCCCGCCCACGAACTGCGCGACCGGCGGGTGGAGCTGGCCGACCTGTGGCCCGCGGCGAGGGTACGGCGGCTGTGCGCCGGCATCGGAGCCGCGGGGGACCCGGCGACCGCGCTGGAGGAACTGGTCCTCGAGCGGGCCGCCCCGCCCGATCCCGAGCTGCGCCGGCTGGTGACCGCGCTCGCGGAGGGCCGCCCGGTCGCCACCGTCGCGGACGAGGTCCGGCTCGGTCCGCGGCAGTTGCACCGGCGTTCCCTGCACGCCTTCGGCTACGGCCCCAAGACACTGGCCCGCGTCCTGCGGCTCCAGCGCGCCCTGGCCCTGGCCCGGCGGGGCGTCCCCTACGCCGACACCGCGATCCGCGCCGGTTACGCCGACCAGGCGCACTTCACCCGGGACGTGAGGGAGCTGAGCGGCATGACGCCGACGGTGCTGCTGGGCCGGTGAGGCCGGGGAGGAGGGGGTCGTCGGGGGTGTGAGGTCAGGGCCGCGCGGTCAGGGGGGCGAACAGGTCGACCTCGTGACCGTCCGGGTCCTGTACGACGGCGTACCGCTGACCCCAGAAGGCGTCCCACGGCTTCAGCTCGCCCGCGTACCCGGCCCCCACCAGTTCCTCGTACACCGCGTCGACCTCGGCCGGGTCCTCGCAGCGCAGCGCGAGGGAGTGCCGGCCGCCCCGGGCCGGGGTCCGCCGGCCGGGGTGGAAGGAGCGGACGGTGTCCTCGGTGTCCAGCAGCAGTCTCGTCCCGCCCGGCAGCGGGGCCTCGGCGTGCGGCTCGCGCTCGGCGCCCTCGGGAAAGGCGAAGCCGAGCCGACGGTAGAAGGTGACGGAGGCGGCCATGTCGGAGACGACCAGGCCGACGGCATCGAATCGTGGACTCATGCGGCCCACCGTAGGCGGCGCCGCCCGACGGGTCTTGAAGGAAACGGACACGCCGGGGCGCGCGGGCCGTCCGCGCGCGGGGCCCGTCCACCGCGCTCGTGCCGTCCCGCTCGTCAGGTGAAGACGACCGGGCCGTTCGGCGTGGCCACCGTGCAGGAGAAGCCCGGCGGCCCCTCACGGAGGACGAGGCCGGTGCCGAGCGCGGTCAGCAGGGCGCGGACCTCGCCGGGGTCCGGGGCCGTGGCCGTCAGCTCCAGCAGGGGGGTGACCGGCAGACCGGACGCGGACGGGTGGGCCGTACCGCCCCAGTCGATCAGGAAGGGGACCAGGCCGGACGGGTGCGGGGTGCCGCCGTCGGTCAGCCGCCACTCCAGCAGGGTGCCGTCGGGGCGCCGCCTGCTCATGCCGCGGATCTCGCCGGGGTCGTAGCCCCGGCGGCGGACGGACTCCACGGCCGCGTCCAGGTCGGGCGGGCTGATCGCCCAGGTGAGGAGCCTCGGGGAGTCGAGCCCGTCCACGCCGAAGGGCCGCGGACCCCTCGGCGCGGGCTGCGCCGGATCCGGGCCGATGATCTCCAGGTACGCGCGACCGCCCAGCCCCACCAGGTGGTTGCGGGTACCGAGACCGAGGTGCACGCCACCCGGAGCGGGGGTCACGCCCGTGCGCCGGGCGAACTCGGCGACCGTGCCCGCCAGATCACGGGTCGCGAGCACGAGGTGATCGAGTCGTGCCGGAACGGTGTTCATCCCGCCCGAGACTACGCGCCCGGTCACCGGAAACACCGCGACCGTGGAACACCCGTGCGGCAGGATGGCCGGATGATCCGTACCGCGCGTCTGTTTCCGGCGCTGCTGCTGGGGTCCGTGCTGCTCACCGCCTGCGGCAGCGAGCACGCCGGCGCCGCCGACCCCGCCGACCCCGCCGAACTGGCCTCCCGCGCCCAGGCCCTGGGCATCGCGCCGGAGGCGGTGTACACCACCGACGCCCCCGGTCACACGCTCGCGCAGCAGTCCGTCGGCGTGCTCGGCGACGACGGCTTCTCCGCCGTCTACGTCTCCTCGCGGAAGGGGACGCAGGTGCGGCTCGGCGTCGACCGGGGCACGATGACCGACGCCACCTGCGAACGGCGAACCGGCACCGAGGAGGCCACGACACCCGTCACCTGCGTCCGCGACGGCGACGCCTGGTACCGCAGCGCCGGGCAGTGGGCGGAGTACGCCGTCCCGAAGGAGGACTTCGTCATCCGCGTCGGCGGCACGGACGTCCCCCGCGACGTCCTGCGCGAGGCCGTCGATCACCTGCGCCGCCCCTCCGCCGACGAACTCGACACCCTCCTGCCGTCCGCACCGGCCGGCGGCGAACCGGTGGAGCGCGGCGACCTGCCGTCGTTCGGCGACGGGGCTCCCGACAACGACGTCGACGCGGGCGGCTGAGACACCGCGCGGCCGGCGCCGGGCGGCGGGACCGGCCGGGTGCCGGGTGACGGGTCCGCGGTCCGTTCCGGGTGCCCGCCGCCTCCACCGAGACCCTCGCCCGGAACCCGGGACGCCGCCCCGGAGAGCCCACGCCGCCCCGCATAGAGTCGGGTGGCATGACCGCCCGCCTGCTCGTGTACACCCGTACCGCCGACTACCGCCACGACTGCATCCCGGACGCCGTGGCCGCCCTGCGCGCGCCGGGGGAGTTCGCCGTCGACCACACCGAGGACCCGGCGGCCCTGGAAGCGCCGCTGGACGGGTACGCGGCCGTGGTCTTCCTCTCCACCAGCGGCGAGGTGCTGACCCCGGCCGGGCGGGAGCGCCTCGCCCGGTACGTCGACTCGGGCGGCGGTTTCGCCGGCGTGCACGCGGCGGCCTGCACCGAGTACGACTGGCCGTACTACGGCGAACTCCTCGGCGCCCGCTTCGCCCGCCATCCCGCCCTCCAGCCCGGCAGGGCGCTCGTCGAGGACCACGGGCATCCCGCCACCCGCCACCTGCCGGCCGTCTGGGACCTCACCGACGAGTGGTACGACTTCCGCACCAACCCCCGGGGGCGGGGGCGGGGGCGGGACGGGGGGCGAGGCCGCGTCCGCGTGCTGGTCACCGCCGACGAGTCCTCCTACGACGGCGGCGGGATGGGCCCCGACCACCCGCTGGCCTGGTGCCGCGAACAGGGCGCGGGCCGCGTCTTCTACACCGCTCTCGGCCACACGTCCGAGGCCTACCGGGACCCCGGCTTCGTGGCCCATCTGCGCGGCGGGATCGGATGGGCGGCCGGGGTGGCGGAATGAGGCGGTGTGCGGACGCGCGGCTCGCGTGACGTCCGCGCCCCGGTCCGCCTCGACCACCTGGAGCGTTCCGGGCCGTCCGGGCCGCCGGGGTGCCGGGCCGCCGGGGCGGGGTGCGGGCGGCCCGGACGGACCGCGGGCCGGTGCCGCCGGACGCGTCACCGGCCCGGTGCCGGTGGTGCTGTGCCGGCTACCGGCCCGGTGGCGCGGTGCTCGACCGCTCCACCAGCCGCGTGGACAGCTCCGTGCGCGTCCCCTCCGGGTGCTCGCCGTCCATCATCCGCACCAGCAGCCGCAGGGCCGTCGCCGCCATCTCGGTCAGCGGCTGGCGGACGGTCGTCAGGGCCGGTGTGGCCCAGCGGGCCTCGGGCAGATCGTCGAAGCCGACCACGCTGATGTCGTCCGGGACCCGTAATCCGCGTTCCGCCAGGGCCTCGTACACACCGAGCGCCATCCGGTCGGAGCACACGAAGACGGCCGTCGGCGGCTCGGGCAGGTCGAGCAGCTCGCGCATGCGGTGACGGGCCACCGACTCGTCGAAGCCGGCGTGGCGGACGTACTCCGGCAGGTGACCGAGGCCCGCCGAGGCCAGCGCGGAACGGTAACCGGCCACGCGGGCGGTGCTGCACATCCTGCGGCGCGCTCCGGCGATCACCGCGATCCGCTCGTGACCGAGGCCCAGCAGGTGCTCGGTGGCCGTCACGCCCCCCTGCCAGTTCGCCGCGCCCACCGACACCACGCCCGGCGGCGGCTCCACCACCGGGTCGATCATCACGAACGGGATCCGGTGCTGCTCCAGCCACAGGTACTGGGACTCCGTCAGCTCGGCCAGGTCGAACAGCACGCCGGCCGAGCCGCGCGCGGTGAGCTTGTCCAGCCAGCCCCGCTGCGGACGGCCCGCCCGGGTGCGGGACAGGGCGGCCGAGACGACCACGTCCAGGCCCGCGTCGTGCGCCGCCTCCTCCACACCGTGCAGGACCGCGCCCGACCAGGAGCTGGCCAGGGAGCGCACCACGAGATCGACGAGCCGGGGCGGTTTCGTCGGGTCGAAACGGGGTCTGCGCACGTAACCGAGCCGGTCCAGCGCCTCGGTGACACGGCGGCGGGTCTCGGGGGCCACGTCCTCGCGGCCGTTGACCACTTTCGAGGCGGTGGGCACGGAGACCCCCGCCTCGCGGGCCACGACCGCCAGGGTCGGCCCGGCCGCTGCCACGCTCGCACTGCCCGTGCGGACCATCGGGAACCACCTCTCCGGCCCGCCCGAGGGCCAGCGAAAGTTCGACCACCGCCCTTTCGGAGCCGATCCTGACCGGTGGCTCGCAGAAAGCGCTTGCTATCCTAGATCCGACTCGGCCCGGCGTGAAGACGTGGGGAACGGCCGTGCGGGCGCGGACGGTCCCCACCCCGGCGGAACCGTCGCGGACGGGCGGACGGCTGACCGGGCGGCCGGGCGGCTCAGGCCCACCCGGGCCAGGTCCGCACGGCGCACCTCGTGGGCCAGGGGCACGGCCGCCGCAGTGCGGTTCGCCGCCGTGCGGGCCGGCCCGGCACGAGGTGGCGCCGGCACGAGGCGACGTCGGGCCGGGCGACGTCGGGCCGGACGGTGTCGGGCCGGGCGGTGTCGGTGAGTCCCCGGCGGGACGGTGCCCGCCGGGGTGGGGCTGGGCTCGGATGCGCCGAACAGCCCCGCGGGAGACTTGTGCGCCGGAATTCCGCGCGTCACTGTGGTGCTCTGAGGTCACCGGCGCACGACTGTGGCGAAGGGCTGGTGGGCGGATGACGGCGGACCAGGCGGAACCCGGTACCGGGGCTCGGCGCGATCCCGTGGTCGCGACCCCGTACGGGGCGGTGCGCGGCCGGCACGAGGACGGGGTCGCGGTCTTCCGGGGGATCCCGTACGCGGCGCCCCCGTTCGGGCCCCGCCGCTTCGCGCCTCCGGAGCCGCCCGAGCCCTGGGACGGCGTGCGCGACGCCGGCGCCTTCGGGCCCACGGCGCCGAAACCGCCGTACTCCGAGGCCTTCGCCGCGTACCTGTCCGACCCGTTCGTGCCGGGGGACGACTGTCTCAACCTGAACGTCTGGACGCCCGGGCCCGGCCGGGGCGCGCGGCTGCCGGTCCTGGTGTGGTTCCACGGGGGCGCACTGACCCGGGGCTCCTCGGCGGTGCCCGTGTACGACGGGCGGCACTTCGCGCGCGACGGCGTCGTGTTCGTCTCGGTCAACCACCGGCTGGGCGTGGAGGGCTACGGGCTGTTCCCGGACGCTCCCGCCAACCCGGGCCTGCGTGACCAGCTCGCGGCGCTGCGCTGGGTGAACGAGTCGATCGAGGCCTTCGGCGGCGACCCGTCGCTGGTCACCCTCGCCGGGCAGTCCGCCGGCGCGATCAGCGCCGGCGCCCTGATCGCCGCCCCGCAGGCACAGGGCCTGTTCCGCAGGGCGGTGCTGCAGAGCGGGGCGCCGGAGGCCCTCGAACGGGACAAGGTGCGGCGCATGGTCCGCCGGATGGCGAACCGGCTGAAGGTCCCGGCCACCGCCGAGGCCTTCGCCGCCGTCGACCGGGACCTGCTGCTGCGTACCCAGGCCGAGATCGGCCGGCTCGGCAGCCCGTTGCTCGGCGGACCCGCCTTCGGGATCGTCGTCGACGGGGACCTCGTGCCGCGCCACCCGCTCGACGCCCTCGTCGACGGCGACGCGGCGCGCGGCACCGACCTGCTGCTCGGCTGGACCCGCGACGAGTACCGGCTGTGGCTCGTCCCGGGCGGCCTGCTGGAACGGGTGGACCGCCTCGGCGCCGTCGCCGTGGCGGGCGCCATGGCCCGCTGCCGCTGCGGCCACGAGGTGCCGCGCGGCTACCGGACCCTGTACCCCGGGGCGGGGACCGCCGAGACGGTCGGGCAGATGGTCACCGACCACCTGCTGCGGCTGCCGCTCCAGCGGCTGGCCGACGCCCGCCCGGGTTCGTCGTACGTGTACGAGTTCGCCTGGCCGTCGCTGCGGCCGGGCCTCGGCGCCTGCCACGCCCTGGAGCTGGGCTTCGTCTTCGACACCGGGGACCTGCCCGATTCCGCGAGGCTGGCCGGGGACGGTGCTCCGCAGGACCTGGCCGACGCGATGCACGGCGCGTGGGTGCGGTTCGTCGCGACGGGCGATCCCGGCTGGGAGCCCTGGGACCCGGCGCATCCGGTACGGGTCTTCGGCGAGGGCGACAGGACCCCGTACACGGAACTCGGTCTGCGGGACCGTGCGCTCGCGCTGTGGTCGACCGACGCCCGCCGGGCCGCGGAAGGCCCGGAAGCGCCGGAAGAAGGGGAAGCGCCGGAACAAGGGGAAACGCCGGAAGGACCGGAAGCGCCGGAAGAGCGAGAAGGGTGGGAAGAGCCGGGGGAGGCGCCGCAGGGTGTGCGCGGGACCCGGACACCCCCGCCGTCCGCCTCCCCGGGCGTCCGGCCCGGCCGGACGCCGCGCGGTGCGGAGATGCGCGCGGTGGTCCGCCGTCTGCGCCGCGCCGGAGGCGTCGGCCGGGACTGACTCCCCGGCCGCCGCGGCGCCGCACCGGCCACCGCCGTCCGGCGCTCGCCGGCTCACCGTCCGTTCCGTGCCGGCCGGGGCCGCCCACCGGCCCACCGTCGGTTCCGTGCCGGCGGCCGGGGCCGCCCACCGGCCCACCGTCCCGCCGGCCGCCCTGTGCCGGTCAGGCCGCGGTCAGCGTCCGCGCGATGGACGCGACCGCGTCCGGACCGACCCGGCAGCAGCCGCCGATCAGCCGGGCGCCCGCGTCCCGCCAGGCCAGGACCTGCTCGGGGGCGAACGTCGGGCGGCCGTTCCAGGCGCGGGCCCCGGCGTCCCAGGCCTCGCCGCTGTTGGGGTAGACGACGACCGGCTTGCCGGTCACCCGCGCCGCGGTCGTCACGGCGCTCTCGACGTCCTCGGGGGCACAGCAGTTCACCCCGACCGCGATCACCTCGTCCGCCTCCGCGGCCAGGGCGAACGCCTCCGCCAGCGGCTGCCCGGCGCGGGTGCGGCCGCCCGCGACGCTGTACGACAGCCAAGCCGGCACGCCCAGTCCGCGCACCGCCCGCAGCAGCGCCTCGG
Organism: Streptomyces sp. NPDC031554; assembly: GCF_055580685.1. Lineage (NCBI taxonomy): Bacteria > Bacillati > Actinomycetota > Actinomycetes > Kitasatosporales > Streptomycetaceae > Streptomyces > Streptomyces sp. NPDC031554. Next base: position 291,746 of record NZ_JBVIKX010000002.1, read on the forward strand.
CCTCCTCCGCGTCCGGCACGGTCTCCAGCGCCAGCACGTCCGGCCCGGCGGCCGCCAGCACCTCCAGCCGGGGCCGGTGGAACCGCTCCAGCTCGTCCACCGTCAGCCCGTAACGGCCCCGGTACTCGGCACCGTCCGCGAGCATCGCCCCGTACGGCCCCACCGACGCCGCCACCCACAACGGTCGGCGAACGCCCCCGTCCCGGGCCTGCCGGGCCGCCTCCCGCGCCAGCTCCACGCTCAGCACGAGCAGCCGGGCCGCCTCCTCGCGGCCGGTCCCGCGCCTCGCGAAGCCCTCGAAGGTCGCCTGGTAGCTGGAGGTGATGGCCACGTCCGCGCCCGCCGCGAAGTAGGCGAGGTGCGCCTCGGTGATCGCCCCGGGCCGCTCCGCGAGCAGCCGCGCCGACCACAGCTCGTCGCTCAGATCGTGTCCGGCGGACTCCAGCTGGTTGGACATGCCACCGTCGAGGACGACCGTCCCGGCGGCGAGCGCCGCGGCGAGCCCGGCCCGGCGCGGACCGGAGGCCCGCGCCGCAGGGGCGTGGGCCGGGCCGCCGTGCGCGGAGGGACCGGACGGGGAGGGGGCGGCGCTGGTCATGTCCCGACGCTAGTCGAAGCGGCGCCGACCGACCCGGCGGTGTCCGCATGGTGAACGCAACGCCCACCATGCGGTATGTCGGGCGTAGGGCGGTGCGTCGGGCGCCGGGCGGTGCGCCGGACGCCGAGCGGTACATCGGACACGGGGCGGTGCTGATGCCCCGGCTCCCTCGCCGCGGCCCGCGAACGCCCGCCCGGACCGGACGGAGGGGTGTGCCCGACGGACCCGACAGACCCGACGGACCCGACGGCCCAGGCGAACCCGGCACGTCCGCCGTTCTCCGTCGGGAGTGCGCGCGCTCCGTCGGGAGTACGCGCGTCGGCGGTGGAGTGCGAGCGGATCAGCCCTGATGCCGGCGCTGACACCGCCCTGGCATCGGCTCCGGCATCGGGCCCGGGGCCGGCCCTGCTGTCGACACGCCCGGCCGAGCCGTCGTGGCGGCTGTCGGGAAGGGGTTCCGGAACGGACCTGAAAGGGCTTTCCCTCTTGTTCCGTCGAACCCGTTGACCTCCCTGTGACGCGCCCTTACCTTTTCGGCGTTCGTCATTCCACATGCTGTTCGCGGTCTCGGACGTCCGAAGAGGGCCCGTGGCGGGAACGGCCCCCGGGCGAGGGGTGGCCGCGTGCGGTCCGTCCCTCGTCCTCGAAGGGAAGTGCGTGACTTGAGACGTGCGTACGCGGTCCTGCTCGCCCTCTGCCTGGCGCTGACCGGCACCCTCGCCACCGCGGGTCCGGCGCAGGCCGCTCCCCAGGCCGTCGCCAACGGCGTCCAGTTCACGGACACTTCGGGCAACGCCGTGCACGCCCACGGCGGCGGGGTGCTCAAAGTCGGCGCCTACTACTACTGGTTCGGCGAGAACCGCAACGCCGACAACACGTTCCGGTACGTGGACGCCTACCGGTCCACCGACCTGAAGAACTGGGAGTTCCGCAACCACGTCCTGACCGAGGCGAGCGACCCGGAGCTGGCCACCGCCAACATCGAGCGGCCCAAGGTCGTGTACAACGCCTCCACCGGCATGTTCGTCATGTGGATGCACAAGGAGAACGGCACCGACTACGGCGAGGCCCGCGCCGCCGTCGCCGTCTCCGCCACCGTGGACGGCGACTACGCCTGGCGGGGCAGCTTCCGCCCGCTCGGACAGCACATGTCGCGCGACATCACCGTCTTCGTCGACACCGACGGGGCCGGGTACATGGTCTCCGCCGCCCGGGAGAACTACGACCTCCACATCTACCGGCTCACCGCCGACTACACCGGTGTCGCGAGTCTGGTCGCCGACCCCTGGCACGGCGGGCACCGCGAGGCCCCGGCGCTGTTCAAGCGCGGGAACGTCTACTTCATGCTGACCTCGGGCGCGACCGGCTGGAGTCCCAACCAGCAGCAGTACGCCACCGCCACCTCGCCGGCCGGCCCGTGGTCCGCGATGACGAACGTCGGTGACTCGACGGCGTTCGGCTCGCAGACGGCGTACGTCCTTCCGGTGCAGGGGAGTTCGGGCACCTCCTACCTCTACCTGGGCGACCGCTGGGGCAACTCCTTCGGCGGCACCGTCGACGACTCCCGCTACGTGTGGCTGCCGGTGACCTTCCCGACCCCGACCTCGATGTCGCTGACCTGGTCCCCGGAGGTCACGGTCGACACCGCCGCGGGCACGGTCACCGGCACGGCCGCCGCGTACGAGACGCTGATCGCCCGGCACTCCGGCAGGTGCGCCGACGTCACCGGCCAGTCCCTCTGGCAGGGCGCGCAGATCAAGCAGTACGACTGCAACGGCGGCGGCAACCAGAGGTACTGGTTCAAGCCGGTCGCAGGCGGCTACCACCAGTTGGTCGTCAGGAACAGTTCCCTGTGCGTGCGGGAGAACGCGAACACCGTCACCCAGGAGGACTGCGACGCCACCGCCACCGCCCAGCAGTGGTCGCTCACCGCGTCGGGCGGCTACGTGACCGTCAGGTCCCGCGCGAGCGGGGAGTGCCTGGACGTGAACGGCGCGTCCACCGCCAACTCCGCCGCCGTCATCACGTACACCTGCAACGGAGGCGCCAACCAGCAGTGGAGGCGCGGCACCTGACGCCACTGCGGCCGGTCAGGCCAGGAGGTCGATCGCGTCGAAGGCGGTCCCCGCACTGAGGAAGCCGGTCGTCCCCGAACCGCTCACCACGTCGATCCTCAGCACGTTGTACTGGCCGGTGTCCGTCCGCCAGGCGCTCGCCGGGACGCTGTAGGTGAAGACGTGGTTGTTGCCCCGGTAGGAACCGTTGGTCAGGGACCGCGTGTTCGGCTGGGCGGGCGGCGAGGGGACGGCCGAGGTCCAGGTGTCGTTGACGGTGACCTGCGGGCGGCCGTTGGCGTAGGCCGTCGTCACACCGATCCGCAGGGTGTGCGCGGCGGCGGCCTGGGCCGCGGTGAGCCGGAAGTACACCAGCAGACCGCTGTTGACGCCCTTCCAGACGTAGCAGGGGAAGGCGGAGGTCTCGCTGCCGCTGCCGACGACCACGTTGCCCGTCCAGGAGGCGGCCCGCACGTCGGAGGGGTGCGCGTACGTCATCAGGTCGGCGTTCTTGAAGCCGGCGGGTGTGCCGGTCCACTCGTTGATGCGCCAGACGGCGCTCGCGTTGCCAGGGTCGTTCGTGGCTGGGATCGCGATCGTGTTGAGGGTGGTCGTCGCCCCGGCGGACACGGTCACCAGGGTGCTGTACACCGCCAGCTCGCTCTTGTACACGGTCAGCGTGTACGTCCCCGGCAGCACCCCGCCGATCGAGTGGTAGCCGTCCGACGCCCGCGCCGGACCCCAGTACTGGGCGGCCGCGTTGGCCAGCCCCACCGTGTACGGGTGCGCCGTGTTCCGCCCGGTGATGCCCACGCCCGCGACCCGGCCCCGGCCGCTCGCCCCGACGTACCCGGCGATGCCCAGCGAGTCCGCCCAGGGAGTGGTCAGCGTGCCCGGGAACAGCGACGACGAGGGGGCGCCGCCGTCCGTGAAGGAGATGACGTACGGGCCCTGGAGGCCGAAGCGCTGGTCCTCGGTCTGGTTCTGGCCGTAGTACAGGATCTCGTAGAGGCCGCCGCCGTCCGCGCTCTGGTGGCGCAGCAGGGAGCGGTAGAAGGGGCCGCCGGAGGCCTTCTCGTGGTTGCTGCGCACGATCCACAGGCCGACGCTCCCGGTCGTCCAGCCGATGTGGGTGTAGTCCGTCACCCGCAGCCTCGAGTAGTGCTTGGAGCGGGTCTGGCCGTCGGACTTCACGAAGACGTCCGAGGCCTCGACGGTGCCGTCGGTGTACGTGTAGGAGTCCGGCTCGTCGTTGAGGAACAGGCCCTTCTTCACGCGCAGGATGTAACGGGTGGCCGAGACGGACGCGTCGGCCTTGTTCGTCCACAGGTAGACGTTGTTCTCGCCGCTGCGGGCCGCGTAGTAGTGCTTGAGCGTGCCGTACGCGACGGAGATCAGGATCGTCGAACCGGACTGCTTCACGGACACGGTGGAGGCGCCGAGGCCGGACTCGATGTGCGAGTTCATGCCGCCGTAGCCCTGGTACTCCACGCCGCGGTAGGCGAGCGAGGTCAGGTCGCCGTTGGACTTGGCGACCTTGAAGACGAGGTGCGCGCCGGTGTCGACGACGTAGTGCGAGCCGTCGTCGGTCCAGCCGAAGGCGGCGGCGGACGCGGGGGCGGCGAGGGGACCGGCGAGCGCGGCGGTGCCGGCGGCGGCCGCGGTGCCGAGGACGAAGGTGCGGCGGCGGACCGGCCGATGGCTGTCGGATCCGGACATGGGGGTGCCTCCTCCGGGAGGTGTGGGGGTGCGGGTGACTGGTCAGCGTGGCAGTTGAATCGATTTCGCGAAAGGGCTTTCACCTCAAGGGAGTTGGCGATCCCGTGAAATGGGTCCGAGGTCTAGAAAGCGCTTGCCGGAGGCGGTACGGTCCTCCGCCAGGTCCTGTTGCCGCGACCGAGGAGCCGCAAGTGAGACGTTTCACCACCGCCGTGCCGGCCGCGCTGGCCCTGGCCGCCGCCCTGACGGCCGTGCCCGCCGCCCGGGCCGACGACGGCGCGGGTCCGCCGCCCGCCGTCGCCGGCTGCACCGCCACCGCCTGCCACTTCGACGTACCGCCCGGCACCTACGACGTGCAGGTCCTGCTCGGCGGCGAGGCGGCGTCGAGCACCGCCGTCGGCGGCGAGACCCGGCGCGCCCTGCTCCCGGAGACCGCCGTCGCGGCGGGCGGGCGCGTCGCACGCGGCTTCACCGTCGACGTCCGCACCCCCGAGGGCGAACCGGCCGGCGCCGAGGGAACCCCCGGCCTGGACCTCGTCCTCGGCGGCTCGGCCCCCGCGCTGGCCGGCATCCGCGTCACCCCCGCCCGGCACTCCCGCCAGATCCTCCTCGTCGGCGACTCCACCGTCTGCGACCAGCCGGGCGACCCGTACACCGGCTGGGGCCAGCGGCTCCCGCAGTACCTGCGCAAGGGCGTCTCCGTCGCCAACCACGCGGATTCCGGCGAGAGCACGGTCAGCTACCTGGCGGACCCCCGGCTGTGGGCCGCCGTCCAGCCGCGCATCCACCGCGGCGACCTGGTGCTGATCCAGCTCGCCCACAACGACAAGACGACCGACGAGGCGACCTACCGGGCGAACCTGGAGACGCTGGTCGCCGGCGTCCGCGCGAAGGGCGGCGAGCCGGTCCTCGTCACCCCGATCGTGCGCCGCTGGTTCAACGCCGACGGCACCCTGGACAACGGAACGGCCCTGCTGGTCAACGGCCTCGGCGTCGACCACCCCGCCGTCGTCCGCTCGGTCGCCGCGGCGCACGGCGTCCCGCTGATCGACCTCACGGCGAAGACCAAGGCCCTGGTGGAGTCCCTGGGCGTGGAAGGCTCCAAGGCCCTGTACCTCTACGACGAGAAACGGGACAACACGCACACCTCGGTGCACGGCGCCACCGTCTACGCCGGCCTGGTCCGTGACGAACTCCTCGCCCTGCGTCTGGTGCCGGAGGGCCTCGTCCGGGTGGGATAGGCCCCTGGGGGCGTTCCGACCGGAACCGGGACGCCCCCAGGCTCCGCCCCCGCGGCCGACGGCCCGCCGCGGCCCGGACGACTCGCCCGCCGGTGTCACCGGGGACGCCGGCCCGCTGTTCGTCGCCCTCGCCCGCCTCACCGGCGAGCCGGACCCGGTCCCGCTGGAGGAACTGGTGTCGGTGCGGACCGGGGACGGGGCGGACGCGGTCGTCCACGGCCGCTTCGGCGGGGGCCCGAAATCCGTGTGACCGTCTCGCCGGACGCCGTACGGGTCACCGGCGCGGCGGGGACGGACGGGCCGCGGAGCGCCGGAAGCGACGGGTGGGTCCGTTGCCTCGCGCGGGCGTCTGCACGAGACTCCCGGCATGACTTCCACCATCCGTCACGTGACGATCGACAGCGCGGACGCCTACGGCCTGGCGAAGTTCTGGTCCGAGGCCCTCGGCGAGCCGCTCCACGAGGACGACCGGCCCGGCGACGAGGAGGCGCTCCTCGAGGGCGCCGGCCTGCTCTTCGTCACGGTCCCCGAGCGGAAGACCGTGAAGAACCGCGTGCACCTCGACCTCCAGCCCCAGGACCGCACCCGCGACGAGGAGGTCGACCGCCTGCTCGCCCTCGGCGCCACCCTGGTAGCCGACCACCGCCGGCCGGACGGCACCGGGTGGGCGCTCCTCGCGGACCCGGAGGGCAACGAGTTCTGCGTGGAGCGCAGCGCGGCGGAGCGGGCGGGCTGAGGTCCGCCGGCCGCCGCCGCGCGGTTCCCCGGACCCCCCTGCCGCGCTCCTTGCCGGTCCCCGGCGCGCCGGCGCCCCCGGTTTAGGGGCGTCGGGCCCTCCCCGCCGTCCGGGGGCGCCCGTCACCCGTCGGTGGGCCAGTGCGTCAGGGCCGTGTGCAGGGCTTCGACCGCCTTGTCCCACGAGCGCTGGACGTCGCGGGGCGCGCCGAAGCCGCCGCCCGCCTCCAGGGTGCAGTAGCCGTGGAAGGTGCTCCGCAGCAGGCGTACGGCGTCGGTGAGGTCGGGTTCCCCGAGGCCGTACGCGCGGAGCATGCCGTAGGTGATGTCGGCGGTGCGCCGGAACGCCGGGGCTTCGGCGACCAGGGTCTGGTCCATGGGGATCTGGGTGGCGGCGTACCGTCCCGGATGCCGCAGCGCGTACTCGCGGTAGGCGCCGGCGAAGGCCGCGAGGGCCTCCTTGCCGGAGCGGCCCGCGACGGCCGGGGCGATCCGGTCGATCAGCTCGGCGCCCGCGTACAGCGCGAGGCGGGTCCGCAGGTCCTGGATGTTCCGGACGTGCGAGTACAGGCTCGCGTCCTTGACGCCGAAGCGGCGGGCCAGCGCGGAGAGGGTGACGTTGTCGAACCCGGCCTCGTCGGCGAGGTCGGCGGCGGCCGCGACCAGGAGGTCCGCGGTGAGGCCGGCTCGGGGCATGGGGGACGCCTTGTCCGTCGGGGGCCTGAGGGGGTCGGGGAGGATCCTAAGGGCTGTCCCGACGGGGTGCCGTCGCGGTCGGGCACGTCGCCGGCCTCCCCGGGCCGGCGGCCCTCAGCCGGCCGGCGCGTACACCATCCCCAGCTTGTCGACCTCGGTCCCGGCGCGGCCCGTGAAGCCGACGATCCGCCAGCCGGGCGGGGCGGTGAAGGTTTTTGCGTCGGCGGTCGCGGTGCCGGCCGACAGGGTGCGGCCCCTGTCGGTCGTGAAGGACGCCGAGAACAGGCGGGTGCGGCCGTCCTTCTGACCCTGCGTCAGCTTGACCGACGTGAGGTGCTCACCCGCCGCCAGGGTCAGCGAGGCGGCCGTGCCGCCGGTGCCGCCGTGGGCGAGGACCGTACCGCCGTCGTGGGTCAGGGAGACGGCGTCCAGGCGGGAGCCGCCGCGCAGCGTGAGGGTGCGGGGGGCCGGGACGGCCGGCAGGTCGTCCGCGTCGGTGAACGCCGTGCCGTGGGGGCCGCCGAAGAAGTCGCCCGCCCGCAGGCCCGCCGCGAGGGTGTAGGAGAAGTCCACCGTGTGGGGGAAGTGGTCGGAGAGGTTGCCGCCGGCGGAGTCGAGGAAGGACGCCCACGCGTTCCGGTACCGGGTGGCTTCGAGCGACAGGAGCCTGCTGCCGCGGTAGAGGACCTTGTCGACCACCTCGCAGTCGTCCGTCGGGGCCGTCGTCGGGCACAGCAGCGCGTCCGCGCCCGAGGCCGGCGGCGTACCGCCCCTGACCAGTTCCACCCACGGGTCGGTGAGCCCGTTCTCGGCGACGAGGGTGCGGATGTTGTCCCCGGTCCGGGTGTAGCGGGTGTTGGTGTCACCCATCACGATCACCGCGTTGCCGGACGAGTTCGCCCGGACGAAGTCCGACAGCTGCGCGATGTTGGCGCGCCGTGCGGCCATCGCGTCGTCCGTCGAGTCGGCGTTGGTGTGCACGTTGTACAGGTCCAGGAAGACGCCTTCGGCGAGCCGCACCCGGGCCAGCGAAAAGCCCTTCGGAGTAAGGCAGTTGGTGCCGGTGCAGGCGTTCCAGCGCACCCGCTCGAAGTCCTCGAGGGCGTAGTCGGAGAGGGTGTTGAGGCCGTCGCCGAAGGGGACGCCGCCGCTCGTCGCGGTGCGGTGGGGATGGTCGTCGCCCGCGTACAGCGCCGCGTGGTAGTTGAAGTCCTCCTGGACGTTGACGATGTCGTACGCCCCCAGCCGCGGCGAGATCAGCGGGGTGTTGGTGGCCGGCCGGCCCGAACTCAGGCCCTCGGGCAGGCCCGCCACGTTGTAGGTGAGCACGTTGAACGAACCGGTGACGGCCGCCGCGGAGGCGGACGCGGCGGAACCGGCGGCCGGGCTCGCGGACGTGACGGAACCGGCGGCCGCGGAGGGTGTCGCGCCCGTGGCCGCGAGGCCGGTGAGGGCGAGCGTGGCGGCCGTGAGGGCGCCGAGGAGTCGTCGTCTCATGATGTGGATGTCTCCCGGTGGGGGGCGGGTTGCCGAGAAGGTGGTCGCTGCTCGGATTCTCCGGCAACCAGTCTGATGCAAAAGGGGAGTTGGGGAAACGCCGGGAGACGGTGGCGAGCCGCCGTGTCCGGGTCGGCCGCCGGCCGCCCCCAGGTCGTCCCACGTTCACGTTTCGCCCCGATCCTCCTTCCGCGGCGCGCACGTGCCGCGGAAGGCAGCCGCTGAGGACCGCGGCAACCGGGAGGGCACCATGGGACACGGGCACGGGCACGGGCACGGGCACGCACACGGCCACCACCACCACGACCACGAGGTGGCCCCCGCGCTGCCCGCCGCCTTCGACGCCTCCGTGCCCGACGAGGCCCTCAGCCCCGAGCAGCGGTCCCGCCGGTCGCTGCTGCGCCGCGCCGGTCTGCTCGGCGCCGGCCTCGCCGCCGGAGGCGTCCTCGGCCAGACGGCCGGCGCGACCCCGGCCGCCGCCGCCCCGCAGGCCCCGGCCCGCGACGGCCGCCGCTCCACGGGCTTCCTCTGGCTGGCCGGCGACCACCACATCCACACCCAGTACAGCAGCGACGGCAAGTACCGCGTCGTCGACCAGGTCCGCCAGGGCGCCCGGCACGGCATGGACTGGCTGGTCATCACCGACCACGGCAGCACCACGCACGCCAGGATCGGCGTCGAGAAGGTCAACCCGGACATCAAGGAGGCCCGGGCCGCGCACGAGGACACCCTCGTCTTCCAGGGCCTGGAATGGAACATCCCGGGCGCCGAGCACGGCACCGTCTTCGTCCACCCCGGCAAGAACGAGGTCTCCGTCCTCAAGCAGTTCGAGACCGACTACGACGGCAGCGTCAGGGGCGCCTCCGACTCGACGCCCGCCAACGAGGCCCTCGCCGTCGCCGGACTCGCCTTCCTCGGCGAGCAGGTCCGCCGCCGCAAGGTCAAGGACGCGCTGATGCTCGCCAACCATCCGGCGCGGCGCGGCGTCGACTCCCCGCACGAGATCCGCGCCTGGCGCGACGCGACGCCCGACGGCCACCGGATCGCCGTCGGCTTCGAGGGCGCCCCCGGCCACCAGGCCGCGGGCCTGCCCGCCCCGCTCGGCCCGGGCCGCGCCCGCGGCATCTACGACAACAGCCCCGGCGCCAACTCCTTCGCCGGCTACCCGCCGGAGAGCTACCGCACCTGGGGCGGCTTCGACTGGATGACGGCCACCGTCGGCGGACTGTGGGACAGCCTCCTGGCCGAGGGCAAGCCCTGGTGGATCACGGCCAACTCCGACTCCCACCAGGTCTACGCCGACACCGCCGTGCGCGGCCCCGGCGGCGACTTCGCCACCGACGGCCGCTACCGGGACCCGGTCCACGGCGGCGCGATCGACATCTCCCAGGGCGACTACTGGCCCGGCCAGTACAGCCGCACCCATGTCGGCTCCGACGGCTTCTCCTACGCCGCCGTCATGGACGGCATCCGCGCCGGACGCGTCTGGGTCGACCACGGGCAGCTCGTCGACGGGCTCGACGTACGGGTGGCCGGCGGTGGCCGCTGGGCCACCCTCGGCGGCGCCCTGCACGTGAAGAAGGGCACGAGCGTGAAGCTGACGGTCGACGTGGCGCTCGCCGCCGGCCCCAACTGGGCGGGCTTCGTGCCCGGACTGGCCCGTGTGGACGTCGTCCAGGGCGACGTCACGGGACCGGTCGCCGACCAGGACACCTTCACCGCGCCGACCGCCAGGGTCGTCCGCACCTACGAGATCGACAGGACGGCCGGCACGGTGCGGCTCACCTACGACCTGGGACGGGTGGACCGGCCGGTGTACGTCCGGCTGCGCGGCTCGGACGGCAACCGCAGCGCCGTCGGCGCGATGGGCGCGGCCGTCGACCCGGCGGGCCCGGCCATCGACGTCGTCGGTGACGCCGACCCGTGGGCCGACCTCTGGTTCTACACCAACCCCGTCTGGGTCCTGCCCTCGTGACACCCCGCCACCGCACACCGTCGCCCCGCACGCCGTACGTCCTCGCGGTGGACGCCGGTTCGCGCGACCTGCGCGCCGCCGATCACCTGCTCCGCACCCTCGCGGCGGAGATCGGCCTGAAGGAGGGGGTGTTCGGCTGCACCCACCTCCTGCGGGACGGGCGGCCGCGCGTCGCCGTCTCCCTCGCTTCCGGGACGGCGGCGGAACGGGACGCCGTCCGGGCCCGGTTGACGGAACGGGGGTACGAGGCGAGCGAGGGCGCCCCGGACGCCGTGGGCCGCGCGGTGCTGTACCCCGGGGCGGACCGGCTGCGCGGCACGCTGACGGTCGGCGAGCTGCTGGCCGGATCCGCGATCGACCGCGTCACGGTCCTGGGCACGGCGGCCGAACCGCCCTCGGCCACCCGGCTGGTGACGAACGGCCACGTCCGTCCGCAGTGGCGGGACGGTGAGCTGGTGCTCACCGCGATGCCCGCCGCGGGCGGCACCCTGGTCCCCTTCGAGGTACCCGACCCGACCCCCTGCTGCGCCGACCACTGAGGTCAGTGCCGCTCACGGCGGCCCCGGCGCGGTCGGTGCGGTGCGTCCAGCCCACCGACCGCCGCCCGCACGTGCGCGGGGTCCCCGGGAGAGCGGCCGCCCGCACACCACCACACCGCGCGGCCGTCCTCCCGGCCCGCGTGCATCCCGAGGCCGTGCTCGTCGCAGACCGGCCAGACCTGCCACAGGCACTCCAGCACGGTCTCCTGCGCGGCCTCGGCGACCTCGGCGAGCGCGGTGCCGGGATCGGACACGGAGCCGTGCCAGAGGTGGTCGCCGTGCCGGCGGCCGTCGGGCAGGGCGACGTACACGTGCTCGCGCCCCGGCCCGTCCCCGGCCTCCTCCTCGTCCCAGGACGGCAGGGCCAGCAGCCGCAGGGGACCCCGGCCGGGGAGCAGCGCGTCCAGGTCCCGGCCGACGAGCGCCAGCGCCTCCTCCCACGGCGGGTACTCGCCGGGCCGGACGGGACGGGGACTGTCGTGAGCGTCGTTCATGCAGGTCATCGTGGATCACGGCGGCCCCGGGCGGTAGTCGTTTCCCCGGCCGGCACCCCGGACGGCACCCCGGACGGGGAAACGCCCGGCGCGCGGGTTCAGCCGGTCGCCGTGCACACGAGGGAGAACTCGGCGGGCCCGGTCTCCAGGAAGGAGGGCTCGAGGAGGCGTTGCGGTGCGGGACGTCACCTTTCGGCCGGTCCTTCGGCAAGGGGTTGGACGAAGCCTGTTCGAAGCGTTGCGCGACGTTCGGGACACCGGACGTGAGGAGGAGGGCCCGCGGGCCGGACCCGACGCCCGACCCGCGCCCTCCTGCCCGTCAGGCCGAGGGCGCCGTACGCCCCTCGACCGGAGCCGGAGCCGGAGCCGCAGCCGGAGCGGAGCCCGGGACCGCGGCCGCGGCCGGGGCGGCGGCCGCGCGGTGCGCGCCCCGTCGTCCCACCGCCTGCAGCGCCCCTTCGAGCGCGAACGTCGCCGCGCCCAGGCAGACCGGGTCGGTGGGGATCGGCGAGAGGACGATCCCGGTCGAGGCCAGCGGACGCCCCAGCGCGTGCCGGGCGACGGCCTCGCGGACCTCGTCGAGGAGGGGTTCGCCGAGCCGGGCGGCGACCCAGCTGCTCAGCACGACGACCTCCGGGTTGAGGAGGTTCACCAGGTCGGCGATGCCGGCGGCCAGATAACGGGCGGTGTCCCGGACCACCTCGACGGCGACCGGGTCGCCCGCGGCGACACCGCGGGCCAGCGCGTCGACGGTGGCGGTCTGGTCCTCCGGGTGCAGCAGCGGGCTGCGCGGGCTGTGCTCGCGCAGGTTCTGCATGATCCCGGGCGCGCCGACGTACGTCTCCACGCAGCCGTGGTTGCCGCAGTGGCACAGCCGGCCGTCGAGCACGAGCGTGGTGTGCCCCCACTCGCCGGCGCTGTTGCTGACCCCCCGGTGCAGTGCGCCGCCCAGCACGAGCCCGGCACCGACCCCGGTGCCGAGGTTGACGACGACGGCGTCCCCGTGACCGCGCGCGGCGCCGAACCACAGCTCGGCCACCGCGCAGGCGCGCAGCGGGTTGTCCAGGTGCAGGGGACGGTCGATGTGCGCGGAGAGCAGGTCGCGCAACGGCACGTCGTGCCAGTCCCAGTTGGGCGCGTACTCGGCGGTCCCGGTGGCGCGGTCCACCTGCCCGGGCACGCTCACCCCGACCCCGAGCACCCGGGCCGTCTCGACGCCCGCCCGCGCCACGACCCGGTCCACGGCCGCGACGACGTGGGTGACGACCTGCTCCGGGCGGCTCTCCCCGGGGCGGATGTCCTCCTCGGCGCGGGCCAGCACGTTCAGCGCGAGGTCGAACAGCTCGACGTGGACGTACGTCTCGGCGATGTCCACGCCGATCAGCGCACCCCCGGCGGCGTGGACGGCCACCAGGCCGCGGGGCCGGCCGCCCGCCGAGTCCTCGAAGCCGACCTCCGTGATCATGCGCAGGTCGAGCAGCTCGCCGACCAGGGTGGCGACGGTGGCCAGGCTGAGGCCGGTGGCCGCGGCCAGCTCCTGCCGTGAGGTGGGGGAGCGGGCGATGATCTGGCGCAGCACCTCGTAGCGGTTCGCGGTGCGGATGTCGCGTGAGGTGCGCTTCACCGGAGGGTCACCTGTCTTCCGTGCCGGCATCCGGCCTCCGGGATGCCGGCGTGCCCGCCTGCCCGTGTGCCGACGTGCCGGCACGCCGGGTGCCGGGGCGGGGCGGCACCGGCGGGGCGTCAGGCTATGGCGTGCGCCGCGGTTCGACAAGGGGTTGGGAAAGGGGGTCGACGAAGTCGCGGTCGAGGCGGCGGCTCACGGGCCGAGGACGTCCCGCACGAAGGCGTTGGTGAACGTCCCGGCCGGGTCCAGTTCCCGGACCAGCGCCCGGAAGTCGTCGATCCGCGGATACCGTCCGCGCACCGCGGCGGCGGGCATCTCGTACACCTTGCCCCAGTGCGGCCGGGGCTCGAACGGCTCCAGCACGGCCTCCAGCTCCCGCACCACCGGCAGCACGGCGGCCGTGTCGTCGGTCCAGGTGAAGTGCACGGCGACCGAGTCCCGCCCGTGGGCCGGGCTCAGCCACTGCTCGTCGGCGGCGACGGTACGCACCTCGCAGGTCTGCAGCACGGAGGCGACCGTCTCCCGGACACCGTCGATCGCGTCCAGGGCGGCGGCGGCGTGGGCACGCGGCAGCAGGTACTCGCTCTGCAGTTCGTTACCGCTGCTCGGCGTGAATTCCGCGCGGAAGTGCGGCAGCCGCTCGTGCCACGGCCCCGGCACCCCGAACTGCTCGGTGCAGTTGACCGCGGGCATCCCCGGCACCGGGTGCAGCGCCTCTGCGGCCGGCGCCGCCCACGGGAAGCCGGCCAGGGGCTGGTCGGTGCGCCGCTTGAGCCACACCTGCCGGAACCCGGGCGCCCGCCAGTCGGTGAAGAGGCTGACGCTGTACGCGGCCGCCGCGACGGTCTCGAAGTCCAGCCCCTCCAGGGGAAGCTCGGTGAACAGGTGCTGCTCGACCTCGAAGGCGGGCTCCAGGTCCAGGGTGAGGGCGGTGACGACACCGAGGGCGCCCAGCGAGGTCACGGCCCCGCCGAACCGCTCGTCGCCCCGCCCGATCACGACCGTCGACCCGTCCGCCGTGACGATCTCCACCTCCCGCACCGGCGCCGCGAGGGGGCCGTTGCCCACCCCCGAGCCGTGGGTGCCGGTCGCCACCGAGCCGGCCACCGAGATGTGCGGCAGCGAGGCCATGTTCGGCAGCGCCAGTCCGTGCGCGTGCACCCGCCGGGCCAGCTCGGCGTACCGCACCCCGCCGCCGACCCGCACCGTCCGCGCCGACGGGTCCACCTCGACCTCGGCGGGCAGCGCGTCCAGCGACAGCAGCACCCCCTCCGGGCCCGGCTCGGCGATCGCGTTGAAGGAGTGCCCGCTGCCCAGCACCCGCACCCGTCCGCTCGCCGCGACGAGCGAGCACAGCGCGTCGAGCGAGGCGGGGCGGTGCAGCTCCCCGGCGGCGTACGTGATGTTGCCCGCCCAGTTGGTCACGGTATCGGCCATGCGGATCGCCCTCCCGAGGAGATCGAGAACCAGGAATTCCCAGGTGGAACCTACCCTGCCCGCAACACGAGGCCCCCCGCCCCCATCCCCGCGAGGGCGGGGGCATACCGTGAGGAGTCGTACGCCTGAGCCGGGAGGAGAGACGATGGACAGCCGTACCGCGCTGGTCGAGGATCTGATGGAGCGGTTTCCGCACGTGCCGCGGGAGGCCGTCCTCAAGGAGGACCTGCTCCGCGGAGGCGTGGCCTTCGACCCCTCCGCGCTCAGCGACAACGAGGGCGGCGAGGTGAAGCCGAAGTCGTACTTCATCTTCTCCTTCGACCACGGCACCCTCCCCGAGCTCGGCGAGGCCGCGCTGCGCCGCCCGCCGGAGGAGATCATCCTCACCGGGGGCCCCTACGACCTGCGGCGCACCGTCGTCTCGGTCCGGGTGAACCCCGCCTCGCCGTACCGGGTGGCGGCCGACGAGCACGGGATGCTCGGCCTCTACCTCGACGGGAAGCGGATCTCGGACGTCGGCGTGCCGCCCATGCCCGAGTACTACCGGCACAAGCTCTCCAACGGGAAGTCCGTCATGGAGGTCGCCCCCACCATCCAGTGGGGCTACCTGATCTACCTGACCGTCTTCCGGGTCTGCCAGTACTTCGGCGCCAAGGAGGAGTGCCAGTACTGCGACATCAACCACAACTGGCGCCAGCACAAGGCCGCGGGCCGCCCGTACACCGGGGTCAAGGACGTCGAGGAGGTCCTCGAGGCCCTGGAGATCATCGACCGCTACGACACCGCGAAGGCCTCCACCGCCTACACGCTCACCGGCGGCGCGATCACCAGGACCGTCTCCGGACGCGACGAGGCCGACTTCTACGGCCACTACGCCAAGGCCATCGAGGAGCGCTTCCCGGGCCGCTGGATCGGCAAGGTCGTCGCCCAGGCCCTCCCGCGCGACGACGTGCAGCGCTTCAAGGACCACGGCGTGCAGATCTACCACCCCAACTACGAGGTGTGGGACGAGTACCTGTTCAAGATGTACTGCCCCGGCAAGGAGCGCTACGTCGGCCGCGACGAGTGGCACAAGCGCATCCTCGACTCCGCCGAGATCTTCGGCGCGCGCAACGTCATCCCCAACTTCGTGGCGGGGGTGGAGATGGCCGAGCCCTTCGGCTTCAAGACGGTCGACGAGGCGATCGCCTCCACCACCGAGGGCCTGCGCTTCTTCATGTCGCACGGCATCACGCCCCGCTTCACGACCTGGTGCCCGGAGCCGACCACCCCGCTCGGCAAGGCCAACCCGCAGGGCGCGCCGCTGGAGTACCACATCCGGCTGCTCCAGGCCTACCGGCAGACGATGGACGACTTCGGCCTGTCCTCGCCCCCCGGCTACGGTCCGCCCGGACCCGGTCGCGCCGTCTTCTCCGTCAGCTCCTTCATGGACAGCCTGCAGGCGGACGAGTCCCCGGCCGCGGAGGACGAACCCTCGGCGGTCTGAGCGCGCCCCGCTCCGCACCCCGCCACGACCGGAGCCGGTACCGTGGCCGGGTGCGGGGGAGAAGGGGCGCCGCCGCACCGGGCCGAGGGGCGGTCCGCGGGGCCCCGAGGGCCCCGGCCGGAGGGCGCGAGCGCCCTGTACGGACATCTGAACAGGGCGCTTGTCAGTTGTGCGCAACTCGTGAAAAGCTCTGCCACTGCCGCGAGGTTCCCCCCAACTCCATTGCCGACATGTCGAGTTGACCTCGCTTGTGGATGCAGGAGACTCATGCCCGACCTGCCGACCCCCAAGGACGCCGCCGAGGCAGCCCTCTTCACGGAGTGCTGGGACGCCGTCCTGTCGTACGCCGACCTGTGCACCTCCGGGTCGACCGCGGCCAACCAACTGGCCCGCGAGGCGTTCGCGCTCGGCATACGCGAGGCCCGCGCGGCCGAGGACGGCGGCCGGCAGGCGGCCGGCCGCCGCGCGTCCCGGCTGCCCCGGATACCCCTGCTGCTGACCGCCGTACGCACCACGGCGGCCGCCTGGGAGGCCCGGGGACAGGGCCACCGGCTCGACCCCGACCTGCGGCTGTGGCTGAACTCCGACAAAGCCGCCCGGTACACCGGACCGCCCCTGCGCCGGCCCGTCGCGCTGCGCGGACTGCGCGACATGCAGGAGCCGGACGCCGCGCTGCTGTGGCTGGCGGAGGTGGAGGCGCTGCCGCCGCGCGCCGTCGCCCGCCGGCAGGGGCTGGACCCGGCCGCCGCGATGGAGGAGCTGAACCAGGTCCGCGGCCTGTTCCGGGACCGCTGCCACCGCAACCATCTGGACACCCCGATGGACGCCGAGTGCCGCAGCTACGTCCGCCTCCTCGACGCCGTGACCCGCTCGCCCGTCGCCGAGACGCCGGAGGACCTCTCCCGGCACCTGGCCACCTGCGTGGACTGCGCGGAGGCCGCGGCCTGTCTGCGCCTGCACGGCGGCGGACTGCCGGCGGCGCTGGCCCAGGGCGTGATCGGCTGGGGCGGACTCGCCTACCTGGAGCGCCGCCGCCGCGCCGCCGAGGTGCGGATGAGCGGCGGCGGCCCGCCCGCGCCCGACCCGGACGGCGAGTGGCGCGACCCGGCCGCCGACAAGGCCCGCACCCTGCGCAACGGCCTGCTCGTCGCCGCCGTCCTCGTCTCCGCGCTGGCCCTCGCCGTCTCGCTGATGCCGTTCGGCGAGAGCGACGACTCCGCGCACGGCGGCCTGCCCACCGACAGCACGCCGGTGGCCGGCCCCGGCAACCCGTCCGGGCCCTCCGCCGTGCCCGGCACGCCCCCGGGGTCGCCCGGCACCGGCTCCGGCACCCCCTCCGGTGCGTCGCAGCCGTCCGCGGGCGGTACGCCGTCGGCGACGGGCCGGACCGATCCGGAGCCCCAGGGCACCTCGTCGCCCACCGCGCACACGGCGGCCTGCGAGGTGGCGTACGACCTCGTCAACCAGTGGCCCGACGGCTTCCAGGCCACCGTCACCGTGACCACCGCCGAGCCGCTCGACGCCTGGCAGGTCGCCTGGTCCTTCCGGGACGGCCAGCGGGTCGACCAGATGTGGGACGCGAGCGTCGCGCAGGACGGCCCGCGGGTCACCGCCACCGCCGCCGACTACAACAAGGCCGTCGCCGCGGACGGCACCCTCTCCTTCGGCTTCCTCGCCTCCTGGCAGGGCAAGAACACCGCCCCGTACGGCTTCAGCCTCAACGGCGCCGCCTGCACGCCGTCCTGACCCGCCGCGCGACGGCCCCGCGGCCCGGGAACGGACCCGCGGCGCCGCGCCCGGCCGTCAGACCGGGACCAGGCCCGGGTTCCCCGCCTCCGTGACGAAGGACGCCGCCGTGGAGACGGGGGAGCCGGGCGTCGTCACGGCCGCCAGCGTCCTGAAGTCGGCACGGGCCGTCTCCGGGGTCAGCCGCACCTGGACGTAGCCGCGCCGGCCGTCGTAGAAGCGCAGGTGCGGGTTGGCCGTCAGGTACGTCTGCCAGTCGGCGGGCCGCTCGGTGCCGTCCCCGCCGCTGGCGACGGACGTGGCGACGATCTCGGTGCCGACGGTCCTCGACGCGGGGTCGTCGAAGTCGGCCTTGATGTCGAAGGCGTAGCCCACGTGGACGTCGCCGGTCAGCACGAGCAGGTTGTCCACCCCGGCCGTCCGCGCCCCGGCGAGGACGCGGCCGCGGGAGGCGCGGTAGCCGTCCCAGGCGTCCATCGACATCTTCGCCCGCGCGTCGGCGGAGAACCTGCGCTGGGAGAAGCAGACCTGCTGCGGCATCACGTTCCACACCGCGTCGGACGCCCGCCAGCCGTTCAGCAGCCACTTCTCCTGCGCCGCGCCGGTCATGGTGCGCGCCGGGTCGTCCGACTCGGGACCGGGCACGTGCCGGCCGTCGCCGTAGGCCTGGTCGGAGCGGTACTGGCGGGTGTCGAGGACGTCGAACTGCGCGAGTGAGCCCCAGTGCAGACGCCGGTACAGGGGCATGTCGGGACCCACCGGAGCCCGGTTCGCGCGCAGCGGCTGGTGCTCCCAGTAGGCCCGGTAGGCGGCGGCCCGCCGCAGCAGGAACTCCGCCGGCGGGCCGCCGTGCTCGTCGACGGCGCCGGCGTAGTTGTTCTCGGTCTCGTGGTCGTCCCAGGCGACGACGAAGGGGTGGGCCGCGTGGGCGGCGCGCAGGTTGGGATCGCTCTTGTAGAGGGCGTACCGCAGCCGGTAGTCCTCCAGGGTGACGGTCTCCCGGTCGAACACCGCGGGCAGCACCCGGTCCCGGTAGGCGCGCGCGCCGCCGACGGAGTCCACCGGGTACTCGTACAGGTAGTCCCCGAGGTGGAGGACCACGTCGAGGTCCTCCTGGGCGAGATGGCGGTGCGCGGTGAAGTACCCGTCGTGGTACGCCTGGCAGGACACGGCCGCGAAGGTGAGCGCGCCGGGTGCGGCGCCGGCGGCCGGCGCGGTGCGGGTGCGGCCCGTCCCGCTGGTCCAGGCCCCCGTCCTGAACCGGTAGTGGTACGGCCGTCCCGCCTCCAGGCCGGTGACGTCGACGTGCACGGTGTGGTTGTGCTCGGGCAGCGCGAGGGCGGTGCCGCCGCGCACCACCGCGGTGAAGCGCTCGTCCCGCGCCACCTCCCACTCCACGGCGACGCTCCGCCCGGCCAGCCCTCCGCCCGGCTCGTACGGCGCCGGGGCGATCCGGGTCCACAGGACCACGGAGTCGGGCAGCGGGTCACCGGAGGCGACACCCAGGGTGAAGGGGTCCTCGGAGATCCTCGCCGGGTCGAGCCGGCGGGCGGCGGCGGCGCCCCGCGCGGGGGTGTGGGTGGCGAAGGCGAGGGCCGCCGCCGCGGCGGTCAGCGTCAGGAACCGGCGGCGGCCGAAGTGCCGTGCGGCGGCGTGCGGTTCGGGCCCGTGGAGGGCCGCGGGGCACGGACGGGCGGTGCCGGGGAGCAGGACGCGGTGACGGCCGGTCGGACGCATGGGGCTCGGCTCCCGTGACAGGGGGCGTCTGCGGCCTCGGCGGCCGGAGCCCGCGGCGCGGGCCCCTAGATGCTAAGCGGACGATCCTCACGATCCGGGCAAGGCGTGACGTCCCTTCGGGCCGTCACGCCCACGGGTCGTCGTCGGGCCGTCACGCCCACGGGCCGGTCCCCGGAGCGTCCTGGCCGGACGCCGGCGCGGGAGGGGCCGCTACAGGCCGACGTAGAACCGCACGGTCGTGCCGTCCGGTGCCGTGTGCAGGCGCACCAGGTCCGCCACGTAGTGCACCAGCATCAGGCCCCGGCCGCCGATCTGGCCGCGGGCCGGCGGCCTGCGGCCGGCGAGCGGGTCGATCAGCCGTCCACGGTCGCTGACCTCGCACACGACCTGACCCGCCTCGGCCCAGATCCGCAGCGTGCCCTGTCCACCGCCGTGGACGACGCTGTTGGTGGTCAGCTCGGCGACCGCCAGTTCCGTGTCCTGGAGCCGCTGCCCGCCCAGCCCCAGCTCCGCGGCCCGGCCGACGGCGAAGCGGCGCGCGTCGGGCAGTGCGGCGGAGCCGAAGGAGAAGGCGGCGGCGTCCGGTGCGGGCACCAGCACCTCGTTGTACCGGTCCACCACGGACCGCCAGTCGTAGACCTCGCTGGCCCGCTCACGGCCGTCGGCGATCAGGGTGGGGTGCGTGATCCGCGCGTCGGCGAGGACGTCCTCGTCCAGGGCGCCCGCGTCGTACGGGCACAGGACGGTCGCCGCCCGGCCCTCGAAGGACGCGTTGATCAGCGCCTCGTGCTGCGCGCACGCCGGGTACTCGACCGGACCGCGGCCGGGCCAGACCGGCTCCCCGACGATCCGCACCCGCGCGTCCGGGCGGGCGTCGGCGAACGCCCGCAGCACGCCCGGGATGATCCGTCCGGGGTTGCGGCCGGCCTCGGTCATGTCCAGGAGCAGGACGTCCCCGGCGTCCGGGCCCAGACCGGCCCTGATGAGCTCCAGGCGGCGGCCGGGCACGGCCACCGCCACGGGTTCGCCGAGGGCCAGGCCCTCCCGGACGAAGGGCACCAGGTGGTCGGTGTAGTCCTGATCCGTGCGGTAGAACAGTGCCGGGTGGAGGAACTTCCCGTCTGCTGCGGTCGTCATCGCGGCGCCACCTCGATCCCGTGCAGGGCCGGCCAGAACAGGGCCAGCACGCGCGACAGCTGCGGGGGCGGGCACTCCACGACGACCCGGCCGGCCGGCAGGTTCATCGCGGTGACGGCGAGCGCGGACACGCCGGCCACGTCGACGAAGACCACGCGGGAGAGTTCCACGTAGGACACGTCCGCGTGCCGCCGGGCCAGCTCGGCGAGCGCTCCCTCCCAGGAGCCGCGGGTGGCCGCGCCGATCTCGCCACTGACACGGATTCCGGCACGACCGGACAACGGGCTCACCTCCAACACGGAACCGCCGTGCGGGGGAGCGTCGTCCCGCCGGTCGCGCGTGCCATCCACACTCGGTCTCCTCCGCGCTCGCCGACTGTCTGTTTCCGTTCCGGCGTGGCACGGACGGCAAGGACGGCGCCTTTCCGGCCACGCAGCCTACCGCCCGTGCGGTGGCACGGGCGGAGACGCCCCACCCGTACCCTGCGGATTCCCCGGGAGCCGGGCGGCCATGCCTTCCCGGCCCCGCCCCGGCCCCGCCTCACCCGAGGGCGCCGGGGCGGCTCAGCCCTTCGAGGTCTCCGCGTTCGCGAGGGTGTGCGCCACGAGGGCGTTGGCGTGTCCGTGCCCGAGACCGTGCTCGGACTTGAGCCAGGCCACCAGCTCCATGTGCCGGGTCAGTGGCGAGGCGCGGATCAGCTCCTGCCACTCGGCGACCGGACGGCCGTACTTCTTCTCGATCGAGGGGAAATAGGCGGCGGGGCCTTTCACGGGAGCGCTCACGGCGGTCGCGTCCTTTCCTGAGGGTCCTGAGGGTCCTGAGGGCCCTGATGGTCCGGTGTGGTCCTGCGGGCCGGCGCGGTCCCGCGGTGGGACCGTCACTCCTCATGACGAAGGGAGCACGCCGAAATGATCGGCCGGGGGGTGTGACGTGCGTCACCATGCGAGTGTGCGGCCCCGCCGTAGGCCGTGCGCCGGGCCCGGAAACGGATGGCGTCCCCGGCGTGCGGGCCCCTATCCTTACGGGGCCTCGTCCGGCGGCCACCGCCGGCGCACGGACGACGCGCACGACACGGACGCAGACGACGCGCGGGACGCGCGTGACACGGATCAGGAGGTGTGACCGATGACTGTCGCCGACACGGGTGCTGTCCGCAGCCACCAGACGTTCGTCCACACCGCCCCCGCGGTCTCCGGCTGACCACACGAGCCTTCGCGCGCCCATGAGCGCGCCGCCGGGACCGCCCCTGTGAAGGGTCCGTCTTGAACCTCTCCACCTCCCCGGCCGCCTCCCACCCGCTCGCCCGCTACGGCTGGGACGAGGGCTGGGCGGCCGAGTTCGCCGTCCACGCCGAGCGCGGTCTGCTGCCCGGACGGGTCGTCCGCGTCGACCGCGGGCAGTGCGACGTCGTCACCGGCGACGGCGTCGTCCGCGCGGACACCGCCTTCGTCACCCCGCACGACCCCCTGCGCGTGGTGTGCACCGGTGACTGGGTCGCCGTCGACGCCGACGGCGACCCGCGCTACGCACGGGCCTGCCTGCCGCGCCGTACCGCCTTCGTGCGCTCCACCTCGTCCAAACGGTCCGAGGGGCAGATCCTCGCGGCCAACCTCGACCACGCCGTCGTCGCCCTGTCGCTCGCCGTGGAACTCGACCTCGGGCGCGTCGAACGGTTCCTGGCACTGGCCTGGGAATCGGGCGCCCAGCCCGTCGTCGTCCTCACCAAGGCCGACCTCGTCACCCACCCGGACACGCTCGCCCACCTCGTCGAGGACGTCGTCAAGAGCGCGCCCGGCGTCCCCGTGCTCACCGTCAGCGCCATGACCGGGCACGGCGTCTGGGAACTGGCGGCGCTCCTCGGCCGGGGCACCTCCGTGCTGCTCGGGGCGTCCGGCGCGGGCAAGTCGACCCTCGCCAACGCCCTCGTCGGCGAGGACGTCATGGACGTGCGGGCCACCCGCGACATGGACGGCAAGGGGCGGCACACCACGACCACCCGCAACCTGCTGCCGCTGCCCGGCGGGGGCGTCCTCGTCGACACACCCGGACTGCGCGGCGTCGGGCTGTGGGACGCCGGGCACGGCGTCGGCCAGGTGTTCGCCGAGGTCGAGGAGTTCGCCCGCGACTGCCGCTTCCAGGACTGCGCCCACGAGCGCGAGCCGGGCTGCGCGGTGCTCGCGGCCGTCGAGGACGGCGACCTGCCGGTCCGGCGGCTGGACAGCTACCGCAAGCTCGTCCGGGAGAACCAGTGGATCGTCGCCAAGTCCGACGCCCGGCTCCGCGCCGACGTCCGGCAGAGCTGGAAGCACAAGCAGGCCGCCGGACGTGCCGCCGGGCGGGCCAAGCGGGCGGGGAACCGGTGAGCCGGCGCGCGGTCGCCGGGCCGTCCGGCCGCCGCGCGGGAACGACGGCCGGAACCCTCGCCGCCGGGCGGTGACGGGAACCTGGGGCGGCGGGCGGCGGGCGGCGGGACCAGGCAGGGACGCCTCCCGCCGGTCCCGTCCGGCCCGCCGTCCGCCCGGACCTGCCCGCGTCCGCCCTGACCTGCCCGCGGCCGGCCGGGGCCGGTGGCGGAGGGCGGGGCCGGGGCGGACCGCCGTCACCGCCATGTCCGAATCCCGCTGGCAACGCTCTCCGGACGGGCGAAGACTGGGGTCCGTGATGGACGAGGAGAGCAGGTACGAGGCGGTCCGCAGCCGGGACGCCCGGTTCGACGGCGCGTTCTGCTTCGCCGTCCGGACGACCGGCATCTACTGCCGGCCCAGCTGCCCGGCCGTGACGCCGAAACGGAGCAACGTGCGGTTCTTCCCGACGGCCGCCGCCGCGCAGGGCTCGGGCTTCCGGGCCTGCCGGCGGTGCCGCCCGGACGCCGGCCCGGGCTCCGCCGAGTGGAACGTGCGCGCCGACGTGGTGGGCCGCGCCATGCGGCTGATCGGCGACGGGGTCGTCGACCGGGAGGGTGTCGCCGGGCTCGCCGCACGCCTCGGCTACAGCGCCCGCCAGGTGCAGCGCCAGCTCACCGCCGAACTCGGCGCGGGGCCCGTCGCCCTCGCCCGCGCGCAGCGCGCCCACACCGCCCGGATCCTGCTCCGCACGACCGGTCTGCCGGTCACCGAGATCGCGTTCGCGTCCGGCTTCGCCAGCGTGCGCCAGTTCAACGACACGATCCGGGCCGTGTACGCCGCCACCCCGACCCAGCTGCGGGCCGCCGCCCCGCGGCAGGAGCGCACGGCCGCACCCGGCGCGGGGATCCCGCTGCGGCTCGCCCACCGGGGCCCGTACCGCGCGGGTCCGGTGTTCGACCTGCTCGAGGCGGAGGCCGTGCCCGGAGTCGAGGAGGTGAGCGGTGCGCCGGGCGCCCGGACCTACCGGCGGGCCCTCCGGCTGCCGTACGGCACGGCCGTCGTCGCCGTCGAGGAACGGCCGGGCCGCGTGTCCGGCGCCGCCGTCCACCCCGGCGGCTGGCTCGACGCGCGCCTGCACCTCACCGACCTGCGCGACCTCACCACCGCCGTCCAGCGACTGCGCCGGCTGTTCGACCTCGACGCCGACCCGTACGCCGTCGACGAGCGGCTCGCGGCGCACCCGCGGCTCGCCCCGCTCGTCGCCGCCCGGCCCGGACTGCGCGCGCCGGGCGCCGCCGACCCGGAGGAGCAGGCGATGCGGGCGCTGGTCGGCCCCGCCGGGGCGGGGCGCCTGGTCCGCGCCCACGGCAAGACCCTGGACGCGCCCCGCGACGGGCTCACCCACCTCTTCCCCGAACCGGCCGCCCTCGCCGACACCGGCGGCCCCCTGGGCACGCTCGCCACCGCCCTCGCCGACGGCACCGTGCGGCTCGACGCCGGCGTCGACCGGGACGACGCCCAGGAGGCGCTGCTCGCCCTGCCCGGCCTGGACGGGCCCGTCGTGGCGGCGATCCGGGCCCGCGCCCTCGGCGACCCCGACGTCGCGCCGCCCGGCGCCGACGTCCCCGACAGCTGGCGTCCCTGGCGGACGTACGCCCTTCACCACCTGCGTGCAGCGGAGGAACCCCGTGTACTTCACTAGTGTCGACAGCCCGCTGGGCCCCCTGCTCCTGACCGCCGGGCCGGACGGCGCGCTGACCTCCCTGTCCGTCCCCGGTCAGCGGGGCGGCCGCACCGTGCGGGACGACCTGCGGCGCGACCGGGGCCCCTTCCGGGCCGCCGAGGAGCAGCTCGCCGCCTACTTCGCCGCCGAGCTGCGGGAGTTCCGGCTGGAGCTGCGCGCCGAGGGCACGCCGTTCCGGACGCGCGTGTGGGCCGCCCTGGACTCCGTGCCCTACGGTGCCACCGCGACGTACGGCGAGATCGCCGCCCGGGCCGGCGCCCCGCGGGCCGCCGTACGGGCCGTCGGCGGGGCCATCGGCGCCAACCCGCTGCTGATCGTCCGGCCCTGCCACCGCGTCATCGGCGCCGACGGCTCGCTGACCGGCTACGCGGGCGGCCTGGAGCGCAAGGTCCGGCTCCTGACGCTGGAGGGAGCCGAGGCCGCCGCCCCGCCGCGCGCGCTCCGCACGGCCGGGACCCCGGCGGCCGCCCTCCCGGACCGCTGAGGACCGCCGCCGCCGCACCGCCCTGGGCGGCCGGCCACCGGCCGGTCGCGTCGACACCGCTCGTGATCGACGCGCCTATCCCCACAGCACCGCCCCCAGCCAGGCGCCCATGATCAGCAGGCAGGTGAAGAACTCGGTGAGGATGCCGGAGCCGCCCGCCCGCATCACCGTGCGCAGCGAGGCGCGGGCCGCGTCCGGGCTGCCCAGGCGCAGCCGTTCGGAGAGGTAGACGCCGCCCAGGAAACCCGGGACCGCGCCGAGCACCGGCACCAGGAAGAAACCGAGGAGGCCCCCCGCTCCGGCGTACACGGCCATCCGGCGGGTGGCGTCGCTCGTCCTCAGGCGGCGCGGCGGCAGCGCCCAGCGCACCACCTGGGACAGGAACAGCGCGACCGTGGCGCCCACCAGCACCAGCCAGGAGACCGGCCGGGGGTCCTTCAGCGCCCACCACAGGACCGCGGCCCACACCAGCCACGACCCCGGCAGCCCGGGCACCAGGACTCCGCCCAGCCCGAACAGGATCACCAGGCCCACCAGCAGGAGTTCCCACGCTCCCATCTGCCCAGCCTGCCGGAAGCGGACGGAACGGGCAGTTCGGGAGGGCGCGGGGCGCGGGGCGGCCGCGATCAGGGCGGGCGGGGCACCCGCCCCCGCCCGTACGCCCGCCCGCCGACCGGGCCCGCCGACCGGGCGCGCGGACCGGCGCCCGGCCGGCTCCGTCAGCCGCTCCACCCGGGGTCGCCCGACCCGTGCCGCCCGCCGCTCGCACGGCTGTTCCCCGTGGCGGCCCTGACGCATTTTTTCCGATGCCCGGTCTCCCCGCGGCCCCCGCGGTGGACAATCAGGGGCATGAGCCAACAGGGGGGAAGGCCCACCGGTCACGAGGACGACTGGTGGGGAGAGTTGTACGACGACACCACCGACGACACCGGCCCCACGACCGGCCCGGACTCGCTCGACGACCGGTTCGCCTCGGCGGCGGGGACCGTCCGCGCGGGGGATCCCGCCGACCCGGCCCTCGGTGGCCCGGACCTCGGTGGCCCGGCCCCCGGCGACGCCGCTCCGGCCGACGCGGAGCCGCGGGTCCCGGGTCCGCGCCGGGAGCCGGGCGGACCGGCCGGCCGGTGGGCGGGGGAGCCGACGGACGAACCGCCCCCGCGGGCCGGGGCGGCCGACCGCCCCGCCGGGCCGACGACGTTCCTGCCCGGCCCCCTGCCCGCGGGCTTCGACGAACGCGAGTCCCGGGCGCCCGCCCCGGGCGGCCGTCCGTCCCCGCGGGCGGCGCACCCCGGCGGGGCCCCGCAGTCCGGGCCCCCCGCACCGACGACGGCCGCCGACCGCGCCCCGGCCCCGCCGGCCGGACCCACCCCGCCGGTCCCGCCCGGGCCGCCGCCGTACCCGATCGCCGACGGCACACCCCCGCCCCCCGGGGTCCCGCCGCTCCCGCACCCCGCCGCGCGGGCACGTTCCGCGCACGCCCCGGCCCCCGCCGAGCCGCCTCCGCCGGCCGAGTCCCACCTCGGGTCCGGGCCGCCCACCTACGACGCCGAGCCGACCGCGCTGCCGGCCGCCGACCCGGACGGGCTGGACGGCCTGGTCGCGGACACCGTCCTGGACGGGGCCCGGTACGGGTCCTGCACGCTGCGGGCCGCCTCCGTGCGCGGGGACTCCGCGCGCTTCCGGGGCGAGCCGCGCCGGGACGCGCTGCTCACCGCCCGTTTCGGCAGCGGCGACCAGGCGCTGATCCTGGTCGCGACGGCCACCGGCACCCGTGCCGTGCCGGGCGCGCACCGGGCGGCCGCCGAGGCGTGCCACTGGATCGGGCAGGCCGTGGGCCGCAGTCACGTCCGGCTCGCCGAGGACATGCGGGCCGCCCGCAGGGGCGACCTGAAGTCGGGACTGCACCGGCTCACCGACCGCAGCCTGGGACGGCTGCGGGCCGGCGCCGCCGAACGGGGGCTGGCACCCGACGAGTACGCGGCGAGCCTGCGCTGTCTGCTGCTGCCCGCCGACCCCGCCTGCCGGGTCCGGGTCTTCTTCGGCGTCGGCCCCGGCGGGCTGTTCCGCCTCAGGGACGGTGCGTGGCAGGACATCGAGCCGCCGGTCGGCGAGGTCGCCGGCGCACCGGTCGTCGGCTTCGGGGCACCGCCCGCCGAGGCCCCCGGGGGCGACCGGCTCACCATGGACCTCGGCATCCCGGCCCCGCCGAGCCCGTACGAGCCGGCCCCCGGACCGCCGCGCGAACCCTTCCGGTTCCGGGCCTCCCTCGCCCGTCCGGGCGACACCCTCCTGATGTGCTCCGACGGCCTCGCCGAACCGCTGCGCGGCGAGCCCCGGTTCCCCGCCCACCTCTCCCGGCGGTGGTCCGCGCCGACCCCGCCGGGCCTCGCCGCGTTCCTCACCGACGTCCGGACCAGGGTCAAGGGGTACGCGGACGACCGCACGGCAGCCGCCGTGTGGGAGGCGTGACACGGTCGGCTGTGGATTGATGGAACCGGAGGAATCCGAAGGATCGACGGAGACCGAAGGGGCAGATGAGCATCATGGCCAAACAGAACGTCGCCGAACAGTTCGTCGACATCCTCGTCCGCGCCGGAGTGGAACGCCTCTACGGCGTCGTCGGCGACAGCCTCAACCCCGTGGTCGACGCCGTGCGCCGCAACCCCGCCATCGACTGGGTGCACGTGCGCCACGAGGAGACCGCCGCGTTCGCCGCCGGCGCGGAGGCGCAGATCACGGGCAAGCTGACCGCGTGCGCCGGGTCCTGCGGGCCCGGCAACCTGCATCTGATCAACGGCTTGTACGACGCCCACCGCTCCATGGCGCCGGTCCTCGCGCTCGCCTCCCAGATCCCCTCCAGTGAGATCGGCCTGGGCTACTTCCAGGAGACCCACCCCGACCGCCTCTTCCAGGAGTGCAGCCACTACAGCGAGCTGATCTCCAGCCCGAAGCAGATGCCCCGGCTGCTCCACACGGCCATCCAGCACGCCGTCGGGCGCCGCGGCGTCAGCGTCGTCTCCCTCCCCGGTGACATCGCCGCCGAACCGGCGCCCGAGAAGGCGGCGGAGACCGCGCTCGTGACCTCCCGGCCCACGGTCCGCCCGGGCGACGCCGAGATCGACGAGCTCGTCCGGCTGATCGACGCGGCCGACAAGGTCACCCTGTTCTGCGGCAGCGGCACGGCGGGCGCCCACGCCGAGGTGATGGAGCTGGCGGAGAAGGTCAAGTCGCCGATCGGCCACGCGCTGCGGGGAAAGGAGTGGATCCAGTACGACAACAAGTTCGACGTCGGGATGAGCGGGCTCCTCGGGTACGGCGCCGCCTACGAAGCCACCCACGAGTGCGACCTGCTGATCCTGCTCGGGACCGACTTCCCGTACAACGCCTTCCTGCCCGACGACGTCAAGATCGTTCAGGTGGACGTGCGGCCCGAGCACCTCGGCCGGCGCTCCAAGCTGGACCTGGCCGTGTGGGGCGACGTGCGGGAGACCCTGCGCTGTCTGATCCCGCGGGTGCGGGAGAAGAAGAACCGGCGCTTCCTCGACAAGATGCTGAAGAAGCACGCCGACGCGCTCGAAGGGGTGGTGAAGGCGTACACCCGCAAGGTGGAGAAGCACGTCCCCGTCCACCCCGAGTACGTGGCGGCCGTCCTCGACGAACTCGCCGACGACGACGCCGTCTTCACCGTCGACACCGGTATGTGCAACGTCTGGGCGGCCCGTTACATCACGCCCAACGGCCGCCGTCGCGTGATCGGTTCCTTCTCGCACGGCTCGATGGCCAACGCGCTCCCCATGGCCATCGGCGCCCAGCTCACCGACCGGCGGCGGCAGGTCGTGTCGATGTCGGGCGACGGCGGGTTCGCCATGCTGATGGGCGACTTCCTCACCCTCGTCCAGCACGACCTGCCGGTGAAGGTCGTCCTCTTCAACAACTCCTCCCTCGGCATGGTCGATCTGGAGATGCTGGTAGCCGGGCTGCCCTCGTACGGCACCACCAACAAGAACCCGGACTTCGCCGCCGTCGCCCGCGCCTGCGGCGCCCACGGCGTGCGGGTGGAGAAGCCCAAGGACGTCGCGGGCGCCCTCAAGACCGCCTTCCGGCACAAGGGTCCGGCCCTCGTCGACATCGTCACCGACCCCAACGCGCTGTCCATCCCGCCGAAGATCAAGGCCGAGATGGTGACCGGGTTCGCCCTGTCCGCCTCGAAGATGGTGCTGGACGGCGGCGTCGGACGCATGCTCCAGATGGCCCGCTCCAACCTGCGCAACGTCCCGCGGCCCTGAGGCCGCCGCCCGGCGCCGGCGGCGGGGAACCGCGCGCGGCACGGCCCCCGGGGCCACGGATCGGGCACGTCGAGTAGAGGCGATTTCGGCCAACTTCACGCGCGGGTGGCGGGGCGGGTCCCCCTGCCACCCGCCGGGGGAGGCGCCGGGCCCGCCGGGACGTGGCCGAACACCCGGTCGTCGCCGATCCGGCATGACTGGCCCGCCGTCCACAGGGGCAAGCATCCCGTGAACGTGTTCGAGCAGGAGGGGAACCGACATCGGCACGCGGGCGGGGGTCATGAAGAGGCAGGCACGAGGCAGCGGTTCGACCGTGATCGCGGACACCTCGGAGAGGAAGCGGACAGGGAAGGCCACGGCGCCCGATAGCGCGGGGCGGGGGCGCACGTCCCAGCTCCGGCGCAGGCTCGGACGGGCGGACTTACGGGCCGTGCCCGAGACGCGCCGGGCACTGCGCGAACTGCTGCGGCACTGGGGGAGGCCCGGACAGTCGGAGACCGCGGAACTGCTCACCAGCGAACTCGTCACCAACGCGCTCGTCCACACCGACCGGGACGCGGTGTTCACGGCGACCGTCGGACCGGGTGGCCTGCGGGTGGAGGTACGCGATTTCACGGCCGGCCGGCCGCGGCCGCGGCCGCGGGACCCCGACGAGGCCACGCACGGCCGGGGCCTGGTCCTGGTGCAGTCCCTCGCGGACGCGTGGGGCGTGCGGACGTACGGCATCGGCAAGGTGGTCTGGTTCGAACTGGGCGCCGGAGCGGCCTGAACCGGACGACGGACCGCCGGGACCGGGTCCGCGGGGCCGAGCGCACGCGGCTGGACATGCCGGGCCGAACACACCGGGCCGGGCCCACGCGGCCGGGAACACGGGAAGGGGGCGCGACCTCGACGGTCGCGCCCCCTTCCCATGACGATGTGTCAGCCGAACTGCTTCTCCAGGTCCTTGAGCTTGCGCTCCAGGGAGTCCAGACGCGGCAGGGCCATCGTGTCGTCCTCCGCGGTGAGGTCGACGGTGATCGGGTCAGTGCTCTGGCGGACGGGCTGGAGGGAGGGACGCGTACGCACGGGCAGCTGTTCCGGCGAGCTCGCCGCTATGGCAGGCTCCGCGGGCGCACGCTCACCGGCCCGCTCCAAGGAGGCCTGGGCCTCCAGCCGGCGGCCACCACGGCCGGGGAAGCCGCGGTGTCCGCGGCTGATCGCCTTGAGCTGGGCGCGCTCCACGCGGTCCTGCTCGCGGCGGCGCAGGCGCGCCGTCTCCTTCTGCCGCTTGTCCTCACGCACCTCGTCGACGGCCTCGTCCAGACTGCGCACGTTCTCGAGGAGCATCAGCGACCACGCCCTGTACGTCTCACGGGGGGCCCGCAGCCAGCGCACGACACGGATCTGCGGCAGCGGACGCGGCACCAGACCCTGCTCGCGCAGTGCGGCCCGGCGGGTCTGCTTCAGCGCCCGGTCGAACAGGACGGCCGCGGACAGGGACATGCCGGAGAAGAACTGCGGTGCGCCGTCGTGGCCGAAACCACGGGGAGCGTGCACCCAGTTGAACCAGGCCGCGGCACCCGCGAACGTCCACACGAGTATCCGCGAACCGAGGGCCGCGTCACCGTGGCTGGCCTCGCGCACGGCGAGCACGGAGCAGAACATCGCCGCCCCGTCCAGGCCGAACGGCACGAGGTACTCCCAGCCGCCGGTCAGGTTCAGGTTCTGCCGGCCGAAGCCGACCAGTCCGTGGAAGGAGAGCGCGGCGGCCACCGCCGCGCAGCAGAACAGCAGGACGTAGGAGGCGGTGCCGTAGATGGCCTCCTTGCGCCTGCGTCGCTCTTCGCTGCGCTCCCACGAGTCGTCGCTCGTGTTCTCCCCCGAGGAGCGCTTTCCGCGCGCGAGCACCGCAACCGCCGCCAGCATGCCCAGGAGCAGCACGGCGCCCGGAAGCAGCCAGTTCAGCGATATGTCGGTCAGTCTCATCTGGGGTCCCTTGCATTGGGATAGGGCGTAACGCCCGCCATAGTGGCGCAACCCCGCCGTCCCTCAGGGGGTTTCGGGGCAAGAGGCCGCCAAGGAGGTGCAAGGGGATGCCCAGGGCGACGTTCTGCTCGAACTGCCGCTTGAGGGGCGGGAGTTGAGTTCGAATAAGACTACCCGTACGGGTGGTTCCACGGAAAGTTCCCGTGTCGGGTGAGGGAATGGTGAAGCACCCGTGGCAGGGCGGGGGGTCTTGTTCGAGTGATCCTAAGGGACGCGCGGTGCCGGACCGACCTGAGGGAGGGTCAACTCGCGGCCAGTGCGGTGAGTTTGCCGACCCGGTCCGCGTCGCAGGTGCGCGGGCAGGTGGCGCAGGTGTCCTCGGGGCGCACCGTGTAGAACATGCAGCAGCTCGCCCGGTCCCGGGTGGGCAGCGGCTTCCCGTCCGGTCCGGTCAGTTCCCGGAAGGCCGCCGAACCGACGTACGGCCGGGTCGCGCCCGGCAGCAGCAGCTCCAGTTCGTGGCGGGCCCGTTCGCCCTCGGCCTCGCCGAACAGGCCGGCGACGTACCAGAGGCCCTCGACGATCTCGTCCGTGACCATGCCCCACAGGGCGCGCCCGCGCCGCCGGGTGCGCGGACCGAAACCGGCCAGCACGGGCTCGTGGTGCTCGGCGACGGCGGCCCGCACCTCCGCGCGCAGGGCCTCCTCGTCCCGGACCACCCGGGCGCCGGGCAGGACCGCCGCCGGGTCGTCCGGCAGGCAGGCGAACGAGACGGGCTCGCGGACCGCCATCCGCATCCCGGCGCCGGTGCGGTCGTACGAGACGTGGGTCACCGGGAGGCGGGGGACCCGGCGGTGCAGGAACCAGGGGACGGTGATCAGCAGGCAGGCCGGCCAGGCGTACCGGTGCAGTCCGAAGCTCGCCACGACGTCGGGGCGGGCCTGCTGCCCGTAGTCGCGCGCCACCTGGGCGTCGTCCCAGGCCAGGAAGGCGTCCAGCTCCGCGCCGCCCTCCGCCAGCGCGGCCGCCGACACCCAGCCGCCGCCGCGCGGGGCGGGCTCGTCGGACGCCAGCTCCCCGATGACGAGGCTGGGGCAGGCCTCGGTGAGACGCGCGTACGCGTCCGTCACGACCGACGGGTGTGAGGGCATACCGGTACCACCGATCCAGCGACGAGGGCGAGGTAAGCCTTACCTTACCCAACTCGGCCGGGATGTGAACCGGCGGCCCGTACCCCCTAAGGTGCTTGACGGACGAGTAACAACCGGCCGTAATGACCCCAAGTACCTACAGACCCGGAGGAGAACCGGTGGAGCGGAGCGCGCAGGGCTTTGCCGGCACGGGGATTCCCGACGGGGGGCCGCGGATTCCCGCGCAGCCGCGCGCCGCGGACCGGGACCGGGGGGCGACGGCCCCCTTCGGCGACGGCCCGGTGTCCGGCCCCGCCGGCCCCGGACCGGGCGGCGACGCCGGGGCCGTCCGCGGTGAGCACACGCACGGCGAGGCCCCCCTCGGGCGTCCCCGCACCCTCGTCCAGCGGTCCTCCGTCCGCGGGCAGGTCCTCGACGCCCTGCGCACCGCGCTCGTCGCCGGGGAGCTGACACCCGGCGAGGTGTACTCGGCACCCGCCCTCGGCGAGCGCTTCGGGGTCTCCGCGACGCCGGTCCGCGAGGCCATGCAGCAGCTCGCCCTGGAGGGCGCCGTCGAGGTCGTGCCCAACCGGGGGTTCCGGGTGGTCGTGCGCGGCACGCGGGAACTGGCCGAGCTGGCCGAGGTGCGGGCCCTGATCGAGGTCCCCGTGATGCTGCGGCTCGCCCGCACGGTCCCCGCCGCGCGCTGGGCGGAGCTGCGCCCCCTCGCGGAGGCGACCGTGCGGGCCGCCGCCTCCGGCTGCCGCGCCACGTACGCCGAGTCCGACCGCGCCTTCCACCGGGCGGTCCTCGGTCTGAGCGGCAACGAACAGCTGGTCTCCGTCGCCGACGACCTGCACCGCCGCTCGCAGTGGCCGCTGGTGGGCGGACCCGTCTCGCGCGGCCGGGCCGACCTGGTGGCCGACGCGGCGGAGCACCTGACGCTGCTGGAGGCGCTGGGGGCGAGGGACGTGGACGTGGTGCAGGCACTGGTGCGGGAGCACTTCACGGGATCGCGCTGAGGGCCACCCGCCCCGCCCCTCCCCGTCGGCCGCGGCCTCCCGCCGGGTCCGGACCGAGGGCGACGGCGTCGCGCGCACGCCTCGGTCCGGACCCTCGGGTCCGGGCCACCTGACACCTGATCCGGCCCCTCTGTCCCGGCCCCGTGGCCGGCGGGAGCCACTCCTCCCGCCATGCCCGGCTCGCCTCCGCGGCCCCGTGTCCGACCGCCTCCGCGGCCCCGTGTCCGGGGTGTGGCGGTCCCGCGCGGGAGGTCGGGGCGTCGCCGATCTCCTTCCTCCGCAGGGCGGTACGCCCCTGTGGCTCCGGGGCCGGGGTGCTCCGCACCGTCCCGTGGCCGCCGGGGGGCCACTCCTCCCGCCGGGCCCGGCCAGCTCGCCTCCGCGGCCCCGTGTCCGGGGTGTCGCGGTCCCGCGCGGGAGGTCGGGGCGTCGCCGATTCCCCTGCTCCGCAGGGCGGTACGCCTCTGTGGTTCTCCGCCCGGGGTGCTCCGGGCCGGCCGTGGCCGCGGGGGAGCCGATCCTCTCGCCGGCCGGTCCGGGACGCCCTTGCCCGGCCCGGCCCTCTCCCGGCCCCGGTCCGAGGAAAGGCGGCCCGCCTACGCCGTGGCCGCCGGGGGCGTCAGGTGGCGGGCCAGCCACGTCGGGACGCCGCCCAGGAGCCGGAACAGCCGCCGCGCCTCCTCGCGCAGCCGGGACGCCTCCGGTTCGGTCTCCGTCTCCGCCAGGGAGACCAGGGCCGGGGCGGTACCCACCAGGTAGCCCAACTCCTCGCGGATGCGCAGGGATTCGGCGAACCCGTGGCGGGCCTCGGCGGTGTCGCCGTCGCGCAGGGCGAGGCCCGCCAGGTGACGCCAGGTGAAGGACAGCAGCAGGGCGTCGGAGCGGGCCGCGGCGGCCGCGTGCGCGCGCCGGTAGGCGGCGCGCGCGGACTGCGGGGAGCGGGCCAGGTTCTCCGCGAGCAGCCCGCGCCGGAAGTCCAGCAGGGGCCGTCCCGCCGCGTCCGGAGGGATCAGCGCGGCCGCCCGGCCGAGCGCGGCCCGCGCCTCGTCGGCCCGGTCACGCACCCCGTGCACCGTGGCCGTGTACGCCAAGTGCCCTCGTTCACAAGCGGCGGCGCCCCGTTCCTCGTCGGTGTGGGCGAGGGCCTCGGCCGTCCGCAGCGCGTCCTCCGCGTCCTGCCAGCCCTGCTCGGTGTAGAGGCACCGTTCCACGAGGAGGGCGGCCCGCTGGACCGCCCCCGCCGCGCTGTCCGGTGGCAGTAACGCCGCGGCGTCGGCCCAGCAGGCCCGCGAGCGCAGCCGCCACACCGCGGTCTGGAGGGGATCGTCACCAGCGGTCGTTCCATTGCCAGACATGGCGGGATGCGCCACGTTGCCCTCCCCTGGGGTCCTGTCCTGCGGATCGGCTCGGGGCCACGGGGCCCGGCACGCGCACCGGGTCCCGCTCACCGGCATGGCAAGGCGCCGCCCCCACGACGACCTGATCCGAAGGGCAGGCCCAGCACACCGTCGAGCTTCGAGTGGTGGGCGCATCTCAGCACGAATGACGGGCCGGGCCAAGGGGGCGGGTGAAGCTTTTCACAAAGTCGTGGGGCTCAGGCGCCCCACGGGTTTCAGCTCATCCGCAGGGCCAGGAAGAAGTCCAGCTTGTCCTCGAGGCGCGAGAGGTCCCGGCCCGTCAACTGCTCGATACGGCCGACGCGGTAGCGCAGTGTGTTGACGTGCAGGTGGAGCCGGGACGCGCAGCGGGTCCAGGAGCCGTCGCAGTCCAGGAACGCCTCCAGCGTCGGGATCAGCTCGGCGCGGTGGCGCCGGTCGTAGTCGCGCAGGGGGTCCAGGAGGCGGGCGGTGAAGGCCCGCCGCACGTCGTCGGGGACGAAGGGCAGCAGCAGGACGTGCGAGGCCAGCTCCTGGTGGCCCGCCGCGCACACCCGGCCCGGGCGGGCCGCCGCCACCCGGCGGGCGTGCCGGGCTTCCTCCAGGGCGCCCCGCAGCCCCTCCGCCGAGTGCACCGCCGCGCTGACGCCGAGCGTGATCCGGCCGTCCCCGTCGAGGCCCGCGGCCAGCGGCTCCCGCACGGACGCCAGCAGGGTGTCGGCGAGGACCCCGGACTCCGGCCCGTCGTGCTCCCCGGCGACCGCCGGGAGGGGGACGAGGGCGACGGCCTCGTCCTCGCTGTGGGCGACGGCGATGCGGTCGGAGGGCTCGGGGCCGGTGGCGTGCGGGTCGACGAGGATCTCCTCCAGGAGGGACCGGGCGACCGGACCGCCCTCGGGGCCGGCCTCGTCCCCGCCGTCCCACTCGACGCGCGCCACGACGACCTGCCAGTGCGGCGCGGCCCCCAGGCCGGGCAGCAGCACCGGCGCCGCCACCCGCAGCCGGGCCGCTATCTCGGCGGGTGCCGCGCCCGTCCGGACCAGTTCGAGGACCTCCTGGGCGAGCCGCCTGCGCACCGTGCGCGCCGCCTCCCGCCGGTCCCGCTCGACCGAGATGAGCTGGGTGACGCCCTGGAGCAGGTCGAGCCGCTCCTCCGCCCAGTCCCCGGCGTCCGCCTCGACGGCCAGCAGCCAGTCCGACAGCACCGTCCCGCGCGTGTCCCGCGCGGCCCGTCCGCCGCCGCGCACCGGGAACAGCGAGTACGTCGTCCCGGCGAGGATCACCCGGTGCGGGCCCCGCCGGCCGGTGCGGCCCGCCGCCAGGTGTTCCGCCGCCAGCTTCGCGCACACCTCGGCCGGCAGGCCCGGTCCCGCCTTCGGGCCCGCGACGAGCCGCCCCGTGGGCGACAGCACCCAGGCGCGCAGGTCCAGGTCGGAGCCGAGCAGGTCCAGGACCACGTCCGGGCCGCCGCCCGCCGGTCCCGAGGTCATCATCCGGCGGTGCCGGTCGACGACCGCCGCGAGGTCCCCGGCGCGCTCCCCGGACACCTGGCGCACGACGTGCTCGGTGATCGTGGCGAACGCCACCGACTCGTGCACCGCGAACAGCGGCAGCCGGTACCGGGCGCAGGCCAGGACCAGGTCCTCGGGCACGTCGCCCAGCTCGGCCTCACCGGCGGCGAGCGCGGCCACCTGGGCCTGCACCAGGAGCCGTACGAACGGCTCGGAGTCCGAGGCGTCCCGGCGCCAGGCCAGCCCGGTGAGCACCAGCTCGCCGCCGGAGAGGTAGCGGCTGGGGTCGCGCAGGTCGGTGGTCATGACCCCGCGTACCGTGCGGTCCAGTTCGTCCTGGCCGCCGAGCAGCCGCAGGCCCAGCGCGTCGGTGTCCAGCAGTGCGCGCAGCCGCATTCTCGTCGCCGCCGTTCTTTGTCCGGAAATCTACGATGAAGGGTGAGGGGCCGCACGGGACCGGGCGGGTCCCGGCGACGGGCTCCCGGCTTCCACGAGCACCCGCCGAGCACCCGCACGAGCGGCATTCTCGGATTGCCGGGTCGTTTCGCACGTTTCCCCGGGAAAACCGGGAGGTTACCGATGGCCTCCGTTCATACGAATCTACAAGATGACCGCCCCGACCAGCCAACTCCTTCATGGTTTCCGTGACTGACCCGGGCGGAGTACGGCGCTGTGTACTGGCCCCGATCCGTGTGAACAGCACAAGAAAGGGCCGCGACCGCCGCATCCGATCCGGCTCGAATCGAACAACTCACGAGACCACGATTCACGAGACCACGAAGAGAGCCGGTCATGGACTTCCTTCGCCCCGCCAGCTGGCAGGAGGCGCTCGCCGCGAAGGCCGAGCATCCCGCCGCCGTGCCGATCGCGGGTGGCACCGACGTGATGGTCGAGATCAACTTCGATCACCGGCGGCCCGACCACCTCCTCGACCTGGGCCGGATCGGCGACCTGTACGAGTGGGAGA
Source organism: Streptomyces sp. NPDC031554 (assembly GCF_055580685.1). Classification (NCBI taxonomy): domain Bacteria; kingdom Bacillati; phylum Actinomycetota; class Actinomycetes; order Kitasatosporales; family Streptomycetaceae; genus Streptomyces; species Streptomyces sp. NPDC031554. The sequence continues at coordinate 329,297 of NZ_JBVIKX010000002.1, forward strand.
CCGGCGGGGACTCCGTACGGCTGGGAGCCTCCGTCCCCTACACGAAGATCATGGAGAACCTGCGGTCCGAGCTGCCCGGCCTCGCCCTCGCCGCGCACACCGTGGCCTCCCCGCAGATCCGCAACCGCGGCGGCGTCGGCGGCAACCTCGGCACCGCCTCCCCGGCCGGCGACGCCCACCCCGCCCTCCTCGCGGCCGGGGCCGAGGTCGAGGTCGAGTCGGTGCGCGGCTCCCGCCGCATCCCCGTCGACGACTTCTACACCGGCGTCAAGCGCAACGCGCTCGCCCCCGACGAGCTGATCCGCGCCGTGCACGTCAAGAAGGCCGGCGGGCCCCAGCAGTACTCCAAGGTCGGCACCCGCAACGCCATGGTCATCGCCGTGTGCGCCTTCGGACTGGCCCTGCACCCCGAGACCCGTACGGTCCGCACCGGGATCGGCTCGGCCGCCCCGACCCCCGTCCGGGCGCGGACCGCGGAGGAGTTCCTCAACGCCGCGCTCGAGGAGGGCGGGTTCTGGGACAACGGGAAGATCATCACCCCGTCGCTCGCCAAGCGGTTCGCGGACCTGTGCGCCGCCGCCTGCAACCCGATCGACGACGTCCGCGGCACCGCGGGCTACCGCCGCCACGCGGTCGGCGTCATGGCCCGCCGGACCCTGACCTGGACCTGGGAGTCGTACCGCGACGCCGCCCGCACCACCCGCCGAAAGGGAGGCGCTGCCTGATGCGCGTCAACTTCACCGTCAACGGACGTCTGCAGGAGGCCGACGACGTGTGGGAGGGCGAGTCCCTCCTGTACGTCCTGCGCGAGCGGCTCGGCCTGCCCGGCTCCAAGAACGCCTGCGAACAGGGCGAGTGCGGCTCGTGCACCGTCCGCCTGGACGGCCTCCTGGTCTGTGCCTGCCTGGTCGCCGCCGGCCAGGCCGAGGGCCGCGAGGTCGTCACCGTGGAAGGGCTCGCGGAGTACGCCGGGCAGCGCTCCCGCGCCGCCGGCGCACGCGGCGGCACCCCGCCCGACGAGGCCGCCGCACGGCAGCCCGACGAGGCCGGGACACGGCAGGCCCGCGGCGCCGGCCCGCACACCGCCGAGAGCGGTGAACTCGCCCCGGTCCAGCAGGCGTTCATCGACGCGGGCGCCGTCCAGTGCGGCTTCTGCACGCCGGGACTGCTGGTCGCCGCCGACGAGCTGCTGGAGCACCACCCGAACCCGACCGACGCGGACATCCGCGAGGCGCTCTCGGGCAACCTGTGCCGCTGCACCGGCTACGAGAAGATCATGGACGCGGTCCGCCTGGCGGCCGCCCGGCAGTCGGAGGCGGTCTGACCATGTCCACCACCTCCCACCGCGCGACGTCCTCGCCCAGCGGCACCCCCACCAGGATCACCCAGGGCGCGCGGACCAGGGGCGGCGTCGGCGAGTCCACGCTCCGCCCGGACGGCGTCCTCAAGGTCACCGGCGAGTTCGCCTACTCGTCCGACCTGTGGCACGAGGACATGCTCTGGGGCCAGATCCTGCGCTCCACCGTCGCGCACGCCGAGATCGTCTCCATCGACACCGCCGAGGCCCTCGCCGTACCGGGCGTCCACGCCGTCATGACGTACGACGACCTGCCCACCGGGGTGCGCCACTACGGTCTGGAGATCCAGGACACCCCCGTCCTCGCCCACGGCAAGGTCCGCCACCACGGCGAACCGGTCGCGATCGTCGCCGCCGACCACCCGGAGACCGCCCGCCGCGCCGCCGCGAGGATCCGGGTCGAGTACCGCGAGCTGCCCGTCGTCACCGACGAGGCCTCCGCGACCGCCCCGGACGCCGTCCTCGTCCACGAGAACCGCACCGACCACCACTTCGGCCACGTGCCCCACCCCAACGTCCTCCACCGCCAGCCCGTCGTCCGCGGCGACGCGGCCGCGGCCGCCGCGCGGGCCGACGTGATCGTCCGCGGCGAGTACACCTTCGGCATGCAGGACCAGGCCTTCCTCGGCCCCGAGTCCGGCCTCGCCGTCCCCGAGGAGGACGGCGGCGTCCACCTCTACATCGCCACCCAGTGGCTCCACTCCGACCTGCGCCAGATGGCGCCCGTGCTCGGCCTGCCCGAGGACAAGGTCCGCATGACCCTGGCCGGCGTCGGCGGCGCGTTCGGCGGCCGCGAGGACCTGTCCATGCAGATCCACGCCTGCCTGCTGGCCCTGCGCACCGGCAGACCCGTCAAGATCGTCTACAACCGCTTCGAGTCCTTCTTCGGCCACGTCCACCGCCACCCGGCCCGCCTGTCCTACGAGCACGGCGCGACCCGGGACGGCAGGCTCACCCACGTGAAGTGCCGCATCGTCCTCGACGGCGGCGCGTACGCCTCCGCCTCCCCGGCCGTCGTCGGCAACGCGGCCTCGCTCGGCGTCGGCCCCTACGCCGTCGACGACGTGGACGTCGAGGCCGTCGCCCTCTACACCAACAACCCGCCGTGCGGCGCGATGCGCGGCTTCGGCGCGGTACAGGCCTGCTTCGCCTACGAGGCCCAGATGGACAAGGTGGCCGAGGAACTGGGCCTGGACCCGGTGGAGTTCCGTCAGCTCAACGCCATGGAACAGGGCACGGTCATGCCCACGGGCCAGCGCGTCGACTCCCCGGCCCCGGTCGCCGAACTCCTGCGCCGCGTCAAGGCGATGCCGCTGCCGCCGGAACGCCAGTGGGAGTCCAGCGAGGGCGCGGACGTACGGCAGCTGCCCGGCGGACTGTCCAACACCACGCACGGCGAGGGCGTCGTCCGCGGCATCGGCTACGCGGTCGGCATCAAGAACGTCGGTTTCTCCGAGGGCTTCGACGACTACTCGACCGCCCGGGTGCGGATGGAGGTCGTCGGCGGGGAGCCGGTGGCCACCGTGCACACCGCCATGGCGGAGGTCGGCCAGGGCGGCGTCACCGTGCACGCGCAGATCGCCCGCACCGAGCTGGGCGTCGCGCAGGTCACCATCCACCCCGCCGACACGCAGGTGGGCAGCGCCGGTTCGACCTCCGCCTCACGGCAGACGTACGTCACCGGCGGCGCCGTGAAGAACTCCTGCGAGCGGGTCCGCGAGAAGGTGCTGGAGATCGGGCGCCGCAGGTTCGGCTCCCACCACCCGGCCTGGGCCGGCGACGGACTCCTGCTGGAGGGCGGCAAGGTCGTCACCGACGGCGGCGAGGTGCTCGCCGACCTCGTGGACGTCCTCGGCGAGGAGGCGGTGGAGGTCGAGGAGGAGTGGCGGCACCGGCCCACCGAGCCCTTCGACCCGCGCACCGGCCAGGGCTTCGGCCACGTGCAGTACTCCTTCGCCGCCCACCGCGCGGTCGTCGAGGTCGACACCGAGCTGGGCCTGGTGAAGGTCGTCGAACTGGCCTGCGCCCAGGACGTCGGCAAGGCCCTCAACCCGCTCTCCGTCCTCGGCCAGATCCAGGGCGGCACCGTCCAGGGCCTGGGGATCGCGGTGATGGAGGAGATCGTCGTCGACCCGAGGACCGCGAAGGTGCGCAACCCCTCCTTCACCGACTACCTGATCCCGACCATCCTCGACACCCCGACCATCCCGGTCGACGTCCTCGAACTCGCCGACGACCACGCCCCGTACGGGCTGCGCGGCATCGGCGAGGCCCCGACCCTGTCCTCGACCCCGGCGGTGCTCGCGGCGATCCGCGCCGCCACCGGACTGGAGCTGAACCGGACCCCGGTCCGCCCCGAGCACCTCACCGCGGCGGCTCCCGTCACGGACTGAACCGGCGGGGCCCCGGGGAGCCCGGTCCGCTCCCAGGGCCCCGTCCGTCCCGGGCCGTCCTCCCCGGGCCGTCCTCCCCGGGCCTGAGGGCGGCCCTCCCGGGGTACTCACCGGTTCAGTACGTCGAGAGCCGGCCCGGCGGCCACGGCCCGCACCCGGTCCGACCCCCGCACCACCGCAGTCCCTCCGCACCACCGCAGTCAAGGAGACCCAGACATGCTGGACATCGCCGAGGAGCTGGACCGGTGGGTCGAGCAGGGCCGTGACTTCGCCGTCGCCACCGTGGTGGCCGTCGGCGGCAGCGCACCCCGCGGACCGGGCGCCGCCCTCGCCGTGGACGCCGACGGCACGGCGATCGGCTCGGTCTCCGGCGGCTGTGTGGAGGGCGCGGTGTACGCGCTGTGCCGGCAGGCCCTCGCCGACGGCGAGTCCGTCCTCGAACGCTTCGGCTACAGCGACGACGACGCCTTCGCCGTCGGCCTGACCTGCGGCGGCGTCATCGACGTCCTCGTCACCCCGGTGCGGGCCCAGGACCCGGCCCGCCCGGTCGTCGCGGCCGGGCTGCGGGCCGCCGCGTCCGGCACGGCGGTGGCGCTGGCCCGCGTCGTGCGCGGACCGGCCGCACTCCTCGGCCGCGCCCTGCTCGTGCGCCCCGACGGCTCCCACGACGGCGGCCTCGGCGCCCACCCCGAACTGGACCGCACGGTGGCCGCCGAGGCCGGCGCCCTGCTCGACGCGGGCCGCACCGGCACGCTGGAGGTCGGCGAACGGGGCTCCCGCTGCGGGGCCCCGCTCACCGTGCTCGTCGAGGCCTCGGTGCCGCCGCCGCGGATGATCGTCTTCGGCGCGATCGACTTCGCCTCGGCGCTGGTGCGGATCGGCGGGTTCCTCGGCTACCGCGTCACGGTGTGCGACGCCCGCCCGGTGTTCGCCACCCGCGACCGCTTCCCCGAGGCCGACGAGATCGTCGTCGACTGGCCGCACCGGTACCTGGAGCGCACGGAGGTCGACGCGCGGACGGTCCTGTGCGTCCTCACCCACGACGCCAAGTTCGACGTGCCGCTGCTGCGGCTCGCCCTGCGCCTGCCGGTCGCCTACGTCGGCGCCATGGGCTCCCGCCGCACCCACCTCGACCGCAACGAGCGGCTGCGCGAGGCCGGCGTCACCGAGCTGGAGCTGGCCCGGCTGCGCTCACCCGTCGGGCTCGACCTGGGCGCCCGTACGCCCGAGGAGACCGCGCTGTCGATCGTCGCGGAGATCGTCGCCGAACGGCGCGGCGGCAGCGGCGTCCCGCTGACCGGGGCGCACACCCCGATCCATCACGACACCCCGTCGCCGCCGGCCGGGAGGATCGGCTCGGTCGCCTGAGCCCGACGCACCGCCCCTGCCGGGGCCGGGGCCGTCGCCGTCGTCCTCGCCGGGACCGCGGTCGCCGGGGCCGTGGTCGCCGGGGCAGGGTCCGCCGGGGCCGCCGTGCGGCGGACCACCGGCTGGTCCGGCCAGGCGAACGCGTAGTGCGGGTCGCCCGACTCGCTCAGCCGGACGAAGCGCAGCAGCTCGCGCACGATGCCCGCGCCGCCCGCGCCCCAGCCGGTGCGCGGTTCGAGGACGCTCGGGTCGGCCCGGTGCTCGACGTTGGACCAGCGGGCGCCGTCGGCGTCGCGGGTCGCCCGGGTCACGAGGTCGGCGACCAGGACCCGCGCGAACCCGGGCGGGTCGTCCTGCTCCGCGATCCGGTCGCAGGCCAGCGCCAGCACCCCCGCCGTGCCGCAGCAGCGGGCGTTGTTGTCCCAGAAGCCGGGGCGCAGCCGGCTCGGCAGCCCGGAGCGCGTGACGGTGTGCCAGCAGCGGTCGGCGAGCTCCCGCCAGACGGGCTCGGCCGAGGAGTCCCGCAGCAGCCGGAAGACCTGGGCGTCCCCGGCCGGGCCGTGGCACCAGCCGTAGCTGTACCGCTCGACGAGATCGGGCCGGTACTGCGGGTCGGAGTGCGGGACCAGGAAACCGGTACCGCCCGTCCCGTCGCGGGCCACGACGTCCGCGGCTCCGGCCCGCGCCAGCTCCACCAGGTCCGCGCGGCCGGTCGCCCGGCCGACGGCGGCCAGCGCGTACACGATCCCGAGCGTGCCGTGCGAGATGTGGTGCAGCCGCGCCTCCACACCGGGCCGGTGCGCCCACCGCACGCCCGCCGCGGTCTCCTCGGCCGTCCGCAGGTACGGTTCCAGCGCCCGGACGGCCAGTTCGGCGTCGCCCGCCGCCAGCGCGCCGAGGCCGATGCCCGCGTTGCCGCCCATCAGCTCGAACAGTTCGCCCCAGCGCGTCCCGTCGAACCGCGACCCCACCCGTGCCAGGGCCCGGTCGGCGGCGGCCCCGGCCGCGCCGTCGCCGAGCTCGCGGTGCACGGCGCGCAGGACCAGGGCGACGCCGGTACGGCCGAAGTACAGCGAGTCGTCCTCGCCCGTCCCGGCGGCGGTCACCAGGAAGCGCGCCGCGCGCAGGGCGGCGTCGCCGTAGGCGTCGTCCCCGAAGTGCCGCCGTGCCTCCAGCAGCGTCGGCACGATCCCGGCCGTCCCGCTGTACAGGTCCGCCTCGACCGCCGCGCCGGACGGGACGGCCGGCCAGGCCAGGCCCCCGTCCCCGGCCTCCCGGGCGGTCCCGAGCAGCCACCGCAGCCCGTCCGCCGCCAGCGCCTCGACCTCGTCCGTCCGCACGTCCACGTCCCTCATGGCGTCACCCTGTCACGGCCCCCCGGGGCTGCCCAGGGGGCCTCGCGGCGCGCGGCGGCACGGCGGGCGGCCGTCCGCACCGCGCGCGCTCCCCGGCGGGGCGTACGGGACGGGCGGGGCGCCGCGGTCGCGGTGACGGCGTGTCAGACTCGTTATGGTGACGGCGCGTCAGGCCCGCCATGGCGACGGCGTGTCAGACCCGCCGCAGTGACGGCGTGTCAGGCCCGCCCCAGCAGGCGGCCGGCCGCCCGGCCGAACACGGCGCGGGCGACGGGGCCCACGAGCGGGTCGAGGAAGGGCGGCGCGAGGGGCGAGCGGATCTCCTCGCGCCAGACGACCCGGGTACGGCCGCCGGGGCCGGGGCGGACCTCGATCTCCGCCCAGCCCCGGACCGTACGGCCGCGTTTCTCCAGCCGGCACCGACCCGGTCCGCCGTCGTCCGGCGGGCGCCAGGCGGTGACCTCCATGCGGTCGTCGAAGGCCAGCGGTCCGACACCGGAGCGGGCCACGAACACGGTGCCCTCCCGGGTCGGCCCGGGGGTGAGCACGGTGACGCGGGTCAGCGGGACCACGTCACCGTGCCGGGTCCACTCGGTCAGCCGCCGCCAGGCCTCGTCGAGGGGGAGCGGTGCCGTGCGTTCGAACTGGAAGGTCGCCACACGGCGATCGTAAGGAGTCCCCGGTGCGGCGGCACGCCCGCCGACGGCTCACACGTCCGGCCCGCTTCGGTCCGGCTCAGCCCGGTCACCCCGGCCCGGTCCGGCCCACCCACCCCGGCCGGCCTCGATCGGCCTCGCCCCGGGACGGGTGCGCGGCCGCGTCCCGAACGGCGCGGTCAGCGGTAGACCTTTCCGGCCTCCGCCCGCCCCGGCGCGAGGAGTTGGGGCACGGTGACGAAGACGTAACCGCGCTCCTTCAGCGCGTCGATGATCCCGGGCACCGCGGGCACGGTCCCGGCGTAGATGTCGTGCAGCAGGATGATGCCGTCCCGCTCGGTCCGGTCGAGGACCCGGCGCCGTATCAGCTCGGGGTCCTCCGTCGTGTAGTCCTTGGCGGTCACGCTCCACAGCACCTCCGCGAGGCCGAGTTCCCGGCAGATCTCGTGCACGGTGTCGTCGGTACGGCCCTGGGGCGGGCGCATCAGGGTGGGCCGGTGGCCGGTGAGGCGCTCTATCTCCTCGTTGGGGCGCTCCAGTTCCTCGCGTATCTCCCGCGGTGTCAGCTCCGTGAGGATCCTGTGGTCCCAGGTGTGGCTGGCCACCTCGTGGCCCTCGTCGGCCATGCGCGTGACGAGGTGCGGGTACTTCTCGATGTGCCGCCTGCCGAGGAGGAAGAAGGTCGCCGGGACCTGTCTCTCCTTCAGGATGTCGAGCAGGCGGGCGGAGTTCTCGCTCGGGCCCGCGTCGAAGGTGAGCGCGACGCACTTGGCCTCGCGGCAGTCGACGGTCCCGAAGCGGGCCGCCTGCGCGGTGGGCGCGGGCTCGGCGCGCACGGCGCTGGGCGCGGTGGTGTCCAGTCCGGCGCAGCCCGTCAGGGCGAGGGCCAGGGTCAGGGCCAGACAGGCGGCGACGACACCGCTCCCGGCCGTACGGAACGGGATCCCCGTTTTCCTCGTCTTCTTGGTCGGAGAAGGCATGCCGGGACTATACACATGGCGTATAGCGGTTGACCTGGGATTATTTCCCGGTTCACTCGTCCTGCCCGCCTGCCCGCCTGCCCGCCTGCCCGCCTGCCCGCCTGCCCGCCTGCCCGGGGCTTCGGGGGCTTCGGGGCGAGAACCTGCGCGAAGCCCTCAGGGGACCTGGTCGGCCGCCGCCGTCCGGGCGGGTCCTCCGGTCGCGGGACGGCGGGTCAGTCGATGACGGGGCTGCGGCGTTCGACGAGGACGACGTCGCGCCACGTGCCGTGGTGGCGGCCGATGCGTTCGCGGGTGCCGATGACGCGGAAGCCGGCGCGCCGGTGCAGCGTGAGGCTGGCGGTGTTCTCCGGGAAGATGCCGGACTGCACCGTCCAGACGCCCGCGGCGTCCGTGGAGGCGAGCAGGGCGGTCAGCAGCGCGAGGCCGACGCCGCAGCCGCGGGCGTCGGGGTGGACGTAGACGGAGTGCTCCACGACGCCGGCGTACGCGCACCGGTCGGAGACCGGCACCACGGCGGCCCAGCCCAGCACCCGGCCGTCCTCGTCGAGGGCGACCAGCCGGTGGGCGGGCAGTCTGGCGGAGTCGAACGCCTTCCAGGTCGGGGCGGCGGTCTCGAAGGTGGCGTTGCCCTCGTCGATGCCCAGCCGGTAGATCGCCAGAACCTGCTCCGCGTGCTCGGCCCGCAAGGGCGCGATGCGTACGCCGCCCTTCACGCCGCGGGCTCGATGCCGAGTTCGGTGAGCAGGACGCGGACGCGGCGCTCGATCTCGTCGCGGATCGGCCGTACGGCCGCGACGCCCTGCCCGGCCGGGTCCTCCAGCTGCCAGTCCAGGTACCGCTTCCCGGGGAAGCAGGGGCAGGCGTCGCCGCAGCCCATGGTGATCACGACGTCCGAGGACCGCACCGCCTCGGTGGTGAGGACCTTCGGGGTCTCGGCCGAGATGTCGATGCCGGCCTCCCGCATGGCCGCCACCACGGCCGGGTTCACCGCGCTCGCGGGGGCGGAGCCGGCGGAGCGGACCTGGACGCGGGTACCACCGAGGTGGGTGAGGAAGGCGGCGGCCATCTGGGAGCGCCCGGCGTTGTGCACGCAGACGAACAGCACGGACGGGGTGGTGGAGGTGCTCATCGGGTCAGGGCGCTTTCTTCGGCGGGACGGGCGGCGGCGGCGGACCTCTGCCCGCCGGGCGGGGCGACGACCTCGGCCCCGGTCCCCGCGGGGCGGCCGAAGCAGACGGCGACCAGGCCGAGGCCCGCGGCGGCGCCGAGCAGCTGCGCGGCGACGAAGGGCGGTACGGAGGCGGGGGCGATGCCGGCGAAGGTGTCGGTGAACGCCCGGCCGATCGTGACGGCCGGGTTGGCGAAGGACGTGGAGGAGGTGAACCAGTAGGCGGCGCCGATGTAGGAGGCGACCAGCGGCGGCGCCAGGTGCGCGCGGCCGGCGCGGGCCAGGCCGAAGACGAGCCAGACCAGTCCGGCGGTGGCCACGACCTCCGCCAGCCACAGGTGCCCCGCCCACCGCTCGTGCGTGGAGAAGGCCACCAGCGGCTTGCCGAACATCGCGTCGGCCAGCACCGCGCCGCCGATCGCCCCGGCGACCTGGGCGGGCACGTACGCGGCGACGTCACGCAGGCCGGGGCCGTCGCCGGTGCGCCGGCCGGTGAACCAGGCGGCCAGGGTGACCGCGGGGTTGAAGTGTGCCCCCGACACCGGGCCCAGGAGCGCGATGAGCACGCCGAGCCCGAAGGCGGTGGCCAGGGAGTCGGCCAGCAGTTGCGTCCCGACGTCGCGGGTCAGTTCGGTGGCCTGGATCCCGGAGCCGACCACCACCGCGACCAGCGCGGCCGTCCCCAGCCCCTCGACCGCCGCCCGCCGCGGCAGCGGCGCGGAGGCGCTCACGCGGGCGCCTTCGCGGTCACGGCGGGGATCTCCAGCAGGGCGGACAGCTTCGCCAGGGCTTCGGGCAGCACCCAGTAGTACACCCAGGTCCCGCGGCGCTCGGAGCCGACCAGCCCGGCCTCGCGCAGCACCTTCAGGTGGTGGGAGATCGTCGGCTGGGACACGTCGAAGGGGCCGACGAGGTCGCACACGCACGCCTCGCCGCCCTCGTGGGAGGCGATCAGCGACAGCAGGCGCAGCCGGATCGGGTCCGACAGGGCCTTGAACGTCCGCGACAGCTCGGCCGCGGCCTCCTCGCCGAGCGGCTCGCGGACCATCGGCGCGCAGCACGCGACGTCGTCCTGCCCGAGCACCGGCAGACCAGCTTGTTTCGACATTCCTCAATATTGACAGCTGTCGATCCCGGTGGCAAGGTCGACTGTATCGACAGATGTCGAAACAAGCCGTTCGATGGGAGACCGTCATGTCCCGTGTCCAGCTCGCCCTGCGCGTCGCCGACCTCGAAGCCTCCGTCGCCTTCTACTCCAGGCTGTTCGGCGTCGAGCCGGCCAAGCGTCGCGAGGGCTACGCCAACTTCGCCGTCACCGAGCCCCCGCTCAAGCTCGTCCTCATCGAGGGCGAGGCCGGTGAGGACACCCGCCTGGACCACCTCGGCGTCGAGGTCGCCTCCACCGGGCAGGTCGACGCCGCGGCCACCCGCCTCGAGGCCGCGGGCCTGGCCACCTTCGAGGAGAACGACACCTCCTGCTGCTACGCCCTCCAGGACAAGGTGTGGGTCACCGGCCCCGGCAAGGAGCCGTGGGAGGTCTATGTCGTCAAGGCCGACGCCGACACCCTCGGCAAGAGCGCCGACGGCGCTCCGGACGCGTGCTGCGGAACCACCGCCCGCCGCACGCCCGACGAGCGGGCCGCCGCCCCGGCGCAGACCCCGGCGGAGGCCGAGGGGGAGGCCGAGGCCGCGGGGTGCGGCTGCGGAAGCTGACCTCGGCGCTCGGCACTCGGCGCCGCTCCGCCGGCGCTCGGGCCGTGGCCCGTCGGCGACCTGCCTTGCATTCGGTACCCAGGTACAGGCTTACCGTCGGAGGTGTCCCCGCCGAGGGAGAGACGACGACGGGAGTGAGCCCGATGAATGATCTTGCGTGGGTGCCGCGGTCCTGCGCCCTGCCCACCGAGGAGCGGCCCCTGCGGGTCGCCGAGTGGGACGCGCTGTTCTCGGAGCGGCTGACCTCGCGGTCACGGCCGCAGCCGCTCCACCTGCGCCTCGACCTGGCGGGCGGAGAGGGAGTGGAGGACCGGGTCCGTGACCTGGTGGAGCGCGAGAGCGGCTGCTGCTCGTTCCTCACCTTCACCATCACCCCCGGCCAGGACCTGATCCGGCTGGACGTCTCGGTGGACCGGGCGCACGAGGCGGTCCTGGACGCCCTCGCCGCGCGGACCGCTGCAGCCGGGGAGCAGCGGTGAACGCGGGCCTGCGCAGCGGGCAGGTCGCCGAGGCGGCCGGGGTGAACGTCCAGACACTGCGCTACTACGAGCGGCGCGGTCTGCTGGCCGAGCCGGAACGCAGCTCCGGCGGCCACCGCCTCTACGGCGAGGACGCCGTCGTCGCGCTGCGGGTGATCAAGGCGGCCCAGCGGCTCGGGTTCACGCTGGAGGAGGTCGCCGAGCTCCTGGAGGCCGGCCGCCACCGGCACGGCCGCCCCGTGGCCGGGCTTCAGGGCCGCGCCGCGGCCAAGCTCGCCGAGGTCGACGCGAAGATCGCCGATCTCACGACCATCCGCACCGCCCTGGCCGCCGCCGTGGAGGCGGGCTGCGACGACCTGACCCTCTGCGCGTCCAGCACCTGCTGTCCGATCCCCTTCACCGACCTCGCCGAGGAGAACCGCCATGCCGGACCCTGTTGCTGACCCCCGCCCCGGGCGTGCCGCGAAGGTGCTCGGGGGGCTGGCCGCGCTGGCCTGCGTGGCGTGCTGTGCGCTGCCCGTCCTGATCGCCGCAGGGGTCGTCGGCGCCGGGGCCGGGGCGGTGGTGGGCCGGCTGCCCGCCCTCGCCGCCGTCCTGGCCGTGCTCGCCGTCGGAACCCGGTGGCTCGGCCGGCGCGGCCGCTCCTGTGCCTGCGGGCCGAAGACCGCCGGTGGGGGCGGGTGCGGCTGCAGGACGTCCGCCGACCCGCTGGAGATCGGCGGCACGGGCCGCCGGTAGGGTCGGCCGGTATGACCGTCGCTCGTTCCGTCGCCCTGTTCGTCGTCGCCGCCCTCTTCGAGATCGGCGGCGCCTGGCTGGTGTGGCAGGGCATCCGCGAGCACAAGGGCTGGGCCTGGGTCGGCGCCGGCGTCATCGCCCTCGGCCTCTACGGTGTGGTGGCGACCTGGCAGCACGATGACGACTTCGGGCGCATCCTCGCCGCGTACGGCGGTATCTTCGTGGCCGGGTCGATCGTCTGGGGCATGGTCGTCGACGGCTACCGCCCCGACCGCTTCGACGTCGTCGGCGCCCTGGTCTGCCTCGCCGGGATGGCCGTGATCATGTACGCGCCCCGCAGCCACTGACCTGCCCCTCGTCCCCCGCGTCCGCGTCACGCGGGGGCCGCGGGCCGCGGGGCGGGTCCGGCGGCGAGAGGGAGCGGCGGTCGAGCAGGTCGATGCGATGCCGCACGAAGGGCGGGAGGCGGGCCACGCCCTCGTCCCGCACGTCGAAGCCGTCGGCGCGCGGCCGCGTGACGGCGGCGTCCGTACGGCGGGTGTCGACCGGCACCAGGACGCCGAGGACCTGGAATGTCGAGGACCCGGAATGTCGAGGACCCAGGACGTCGAGGGCGAGTCCAGGGTGTCGACCCGATCCTCCGCGCCGCCTCGGTGCCGCTGCCGGAAGCCGCCTGGTCCGGCCGGATCCTCGGGGCGGGGGAGTGGCGGGCACGCCGGCCCGCCGGTCGCGCGCCCCTGCCCCGAGGCGTCCGCCGAGAAGCCCTCGCGGCGGACGCCGGGCCCCGGGGAGGGGCCGGGAGGGTGTCTCACTGGGCGTGGAACGTCGCGTCCGCGCGGTCCGTCGCCGTGCTCGGCGCCTGCACGTACAGCAGGTGGTCGTAGTGGCGCAGGTACCGGCCCGCGTAGTTGTACGACTCGTACGAGACCCCCGCCGTGTCGGACAGGCCCGCACGCCGGTGGAACGTGGCGTCGGCCGCGAACCGCGCGGTGCCGTCGTTCTTCTCCACCCACACCTCGAAGTTCTTGTGCCGCAGGTAGTGGCCGGGGAAGTTGGCCGACTCCAGCGAGACCGTGCCGCTGCCGGCGAGGCCGGGCACGATCCGGAACTGCGAGTCCGCCAGGGGGCTCACGTCCGCGTCGACGCGGACGCGGTACTCCCAGTGCCGGACGAAGCGGTCCGGGAGGCCGGCCGAGGAGAAGCGCTGCGGGGTGACCCCGTCGGCGACCGGGATGCCGAAGTCGGGGGTGCCGTCGGACTTCCAGTACAGCTTCTGCACGCGGGTGCGGCGGTTGGGGTCGTTCAGCGGGTCGCCGGTGATGTCCTTGTAGCTGCGGTCGTGGTAGACGAGGATGTCGGACTTCCCGTCCTCGGAGACGGTGAAGGAGTTGTGGCCGGGCCCGTACTGCGAGGTCGCGGCGTTGCTCTTGAACACCGGTTGCGAACTCTTCGTCCAGGACGAGGGGTTGGTGAGGTCGGCGGTCGCGGAGGCGGTCAGCAGGCCGAGGCAGTAGTTGGCGTCGGTCGCGCTCGCCGAGTAGCTCATGAAGACCTTGCCGCCGCGCTGGATCACGGCCGGCCCCTCGTTGACCTTGTAGCCGACGGTCTCCCAGGCCAGGGTGGGCTGCGAGATCTCCGCCGGAGTCCCGGTGATCGTCCAGGGGTTCGCCATCCTCGCGACGAAGAGGCTGGTGTTGTTCTCCTCGGCCGGGTTGCGCTGCGCCCAGGCGAGGTAGCGCACGCCGTTCACGACGAACGTGGTGGCGTCCAGGGAGAAGCTCTCCCAGGTGGTCCTGATCCGGCCCTTCTCCGACCAGGTGGCGGTGAGGGGGTCGGCGCCGGTGCCCTCCAGGACGTACATGCGGATCGCCCACACGTCGTTCGTGGCGCCGGCCGCGAAGTAGACGTACCACTTGCCGTCGATGAAGTGGATCTCCGGGGCCCAGATGTGGGCGCCCATGACGCCGCTGGTGTGCCGGGTCCAGACGGTGGTCTCGGGGGCGGTCGACAGGCCCTGGAGGGTCGTCGCCCGGCGCAGCACGATGCGGTCGTACTCGGGGACCGTGGCGGTGAGGTAGTAGTAGCCGTCCGTGTGCTTGAAGATGTGCGGGTCCGCGCGCCTCTCCGCGAGCGGGTTCGTGTAGGTCACGCCGGGGGAGGCGGGCGCGGCGGCCCGGGCCGTGCCGGCGGGGCCGGCGAAGCAGGCGGCCGCCAGGGCCACCGTCCCGGCCGTGAGCAGTGCGCGGGTGCGCCGGCGGAACATGCGAGGCATACAGGACCGTCCCTTGTCCGTTATATCGAACGCAGTTCGTAACTTCGGCCAGAAGATAGGGCTTGAGCATGCCCTCGTCAATGGCGTCGGCGGACACCCGTGGGGATGGGGTGTCTTCGGCGCGGGAAGTCGAACGGTTCTCCGGCGGTCTCGCCGGACCGGTCCTGCCGACGGTGGCCACGCCGCCGGACGCCGTGGGAGTGCGGGGCCCGAAGGGTGCCCCCTGCGAACCGTCACCCCTCTGAGGGGTGATGGGTGGCCCCGTGTCGAGTATCCTCGGTACCCGAGTGGGTGACCGATCCGCCGTGCACGGCCTGACCTTCGGAGGAACAGATGGCGCACCAGGAGAACACCCCGAACATCCCGAGCGCCCCGGACACCGCGGACACCGCGGAGGCGGCCCGTCGCGCCCGGTTCGGCGCGCTGCCGCAGCGGATCACCCCGGCCGAGATGGTCGAGGAGAAGCCGGCGAGCGTCGTCGACCCGGCGCGCAACAACTACAACGACGACGAATGGCTCGTCCGCATGGGCGCCCTCTGAACCGCCGGCCCACGGCACGGCCGTGCCGGACCGGCACGGCGTCCGCTCAGAGCCAGTCCTTGCGCTTGAAGACGACGTACAGGCCGGTGCACACGACCGCCATCAGGACGAGCGCGAACGGGTAGCCGAACACCCAGCGCAACTCCGGCAGGTGCGTGAAGTTCATGCCGTAGACCGTTCCGACCAGCGTCGGGGCGAACAGGATCGCCGCCCACGACGAGATCTTCTTGATCTCCTCGTTCTGCTGGAACCCCGCTTCCGCCAGCGCCCGCATCTCGGCGTTCTGCTGCTGCGTCACCAGCGTCGCGTTGACGGTGAGGATCTCGGTGAGGGCCTGGCGGAAGCTGTCGACGCGTTCGCTGGTGTGGGTGACGTGGTCGGCCACGTCGCGCAGGTAGCGCTGGAGTTCCTCGTCGGTGCCGTACTTGGAGAAGCCGGCCATCAGACCGTGCAGCATGCCGACCAGGGGACGGGTGGCGCGCTGGAACTCGACCATCTCGCGGGAGAGTTCGTAGATGCGGCGGGAGGCCTCGGGATCGCCGCGGAAGACCTCGGTCTCGATCTCGTCGATGTCGTTCTGCACGCCCGACACCACCGGCAGGTATCCGTCGACCACCGCGTCGACGATGGCGTAGAGGACCGCCTCCGGTCCGAGTCTCAGCAGTTCGGGCGTCTCCTCCAGGCGGCGGCGGACCGCGGAGAGGTCGGGGGCGGCGCCGTGCCGGACGGTGATGACGAAGTCGCGGCCGACGAAGACGTGCAGTTCGCCGAAGTCGATCTCCTCGGGGGCGTCGAGGTAGCGGGCGGCCCGCAGGACCACGAACAGGGTGTCGCCGTAACGCTCCAGCTTGGGCCGCTGATGGGCCTCCTTCGCATCCTCCACGGCGAGCGGATGCAAGGCGAACTCGGCTGCCAGGGCGTGCAGTTCGGCTTCCGTGGGACGGGTCAGGCCGATCCACGCCATGCTCTTCGGATGGGCCTTGCGCAGCTCCAGGAAGGTGTCGGCGAGGGTGGCGGGCGCCAGGACGCGCACACCGTCCCGGTAGAGCACCGCCCGCACCACCTTGTCGATCTCGGCGGCCTCCCCGGAGTCCGGACCGGCCGGGACCCGCGGGCTGTCGGCCGGCGGCACCGGCGGCATCGCCACGCCGCGGCGCCAGACGGACTTCCGGAGGTTCTTCGCGGAGGGTCGGACGCGTCGCTGGGGCATCGCGGGGCCTCTCGGGTCGAGGCGACGTCTGCGTGACCTGCCGGTGGCCGGCCGGTGGTCGGCCGGGTCACCGGCCGAGGATCACGGGTCAGGATAACGGAAGGGGACACAGGGGGCGCGGAGGACCCGGGAGGTCCCGCCGGTCCGCGTCTCCCGCTACCGTCCCCGCATGAGGAAGACGACGTCCACCGCCCCGGCGCCCCTGCTCGGTCCGCGTGCCCTCAACCGGGCCACCCTCGACCGCCAACTCCTCCTGCGCCGCTCCCGGTTGTCGGCGAAGGCCGCGATCGGACACCTCGTCGGCCTCCAGGCCCAGAACGTGAAGCCGCCCTACTTCGCCCTCGCCGCCCGCCTCGACGGGTTCGCACCGGAGCAGCTGTCGGCGCTCATGGCCGATCGCGAGGTCGTCCGCATCGTGACCCTGCGCTCCACCCTCCACACGCACACCGCGGACGACTGCCTCACCCTGCGGCCGCTGGTGCAGCCCGCCCGCGACCGCGAGCTGACGGCCTTCCGCGCGAAGCTGCCGGGAGTCGACCTCGACCGGCTGGCGGCCCTCGCCCGTGACCTCGTCGAGGCCGAGCCGCGCACCATGGGACAACTGCGGGAGGAGCTCTCCGCGACGTGGCCGGACGCCGATCCGCAGGCCCTCGCGATCGCCGCCCGCTGCAAGCTCCCCCTGGTCCAGGTCACCCCGCGCGGGCTGTGGGGGAGGAGCGGGCGGGTCGCGCTCACCACCGCCGAGCACTGGCTGGGCCGCCCCGCCGGGCCGGCCCCGGCACCGGAGGCCGTCGTCCTGCGCCACCTCGCCGCGTTCGGCCCGGCCTCGGTCAAGGACACGCAGACCTGGGCCGGACTGACCCGGCTGCGCGAGGTCTTCGAACGGCTCCGCCCGCGGCTCCTCACCTTCCGCGACCGTGAGGGCGTCGAGCTCTTCGACCTTCCCGACGCCCCGCGCCCCGACCCGGACACCCCGGCCCCGCCGCGTTTCCTGCCCGAGTTCGACAACCTGCTGCTGTCCCACGCCGACCGCAGCCGGGTCGTCCCGCCCGAGTACCGGGGCCGTTCCTGGCAGGGCAACCAGGCGCACGCCACCCTCCTCGTCGACGGTTTCCTCGCCGGGGTGTGGAAGCCGACGGCGGACGCCCTCGTCGTCGAGCCGTTCGGCCGGCTCGACGCGGGGCGACGGCGGGAGGTGACGGCGGAGGGGGAGCGGCTGCTGCGGGTGATGTACGGGGAGTCGTCGTCCCGCGGGGTCCGGTTCGGCAAGGTGCTCCGGTAGTACCGGGATGCCGGGAGGACCGGGGCGCCCAAGGCCCGGGACCCCGGGGGGCGCGGACGTGGAGAGGGGGCGCTGCGGGCCGCTCGTGGAGGCTCGCAGCGCCCCCCGGTCATTCACCTGAGGGATGCTCAGGGGTTCTTCCGGGTCGCGCGGTGACTTACGGGTCCACCTGCGCGGTCACGAGGCCGGAGAAGGCGGTCAGCCGGGTGTGGACACCCGGGTGACCCGCTTCCGCGCAGCCCTCGCCCCATGAAGTGATGCCTGCCAGGACGCCCCCGATGAGCAGGGGACCGCCGCTGTCGCCCTGGCAGGTGTCTATGCCGCCGGAGGTGTGTCCGGCGTACGCCATGTCGCTCGCGACGAGGTCGGAGCCGTGGCTGCTCGCGCAGCCGGAGTCGGACGCGATCGGCACGGTCGCGGTGCGCGGCGGGTGGGAGGAGCCGCCGTTCGCCGAGGTCGTGCCCCGGTCGAGGACGCGGGTCGTGGTGCCGGCCGCGTACACACCGGTCCGGGAGGAGGTGACGTACGACGCCGTGGTGCCGCCGACGATCGGCCGGTGTGCCGCGACGGCGGTGGGGGCGCCGGGCAGTGCGGCCGCGGCGGCCGAAGCCGCCGCGGCCTTCTTGGCACCAGTGGGCCCGAACATCGATCTCCTTGGAGCTGCCGGTGGGGGGTCGCGCGGGTGTGTGGGGGGATGGCACGGGAGTCGTGGGACCGACCCCCGTGTGCCCGGCGAGCGGCACGTCCCTTACGCTAGGACCGGGTGCGTCCTGACCCCAATGAGGGAACCCCCTAAGGGAGTCGGGGAGGGAAAACCCTCGGTCGCACCGGGGCGCGCGCTCCGGGGGGCGGGCACCCCGGCCCCGCGGGGGCGGTGCGCCCGCCCGGCCCTCACTTCGCCTGGTGCCCCGCCGCCAGCCGCACGATGTCCACCCGCGAGCGGATCCCCAGCTTGCGGTAGACCCGGGTCAGGGTCGCCTCCACCGTCTTCACGCTGATGAACAGCCGCCCGGCTATCTCCCGGTTGGTGGCGCCCTCCATCACCAGCGCGGCCACCTGACGCTCCATCGACGCCAGCCCCTCCAGCGCGTCGACCGCGGGCGCCGGCGCCGGCGCGACGCCCGGCCCGGCCGGCTCCTCGGCCGCCGCCTCCACCTGCCGCAGCCACGGCAGCGCCCGGCACCGCCGGAACAGCCGCGCCGCCTCGTCGTACGACGTCGGCCCCGGCCGCCGGGTGCGCAGCCGGGCCACGGCGAACGCCGCCCGCGCCTCCTCCAGCCCGTACCCGAGCTTGGCGAACCGGTCCTGAACCGACGTCAGACGGGCCAGCGCGCCCTCCTGGTCGCCGCGCGCGGCCCGCACCAGCGCCTCCGCCCGGTCCAGCAGCGCCAGGATGCTCTCGCGGCCCAGCCGCAGCGCGTGCTCGCGCGTGACGTCGATGAGTTCCTGCGCCTCACCCGGCTCGCCGACCCGCACCAGCGCCTCGGCGAGGTCGCCCTGCCAGCGGCCGCGGGCCGGGTCGGTGATGCCGAGGCCCACCTCCAGCTCCCGCACCCGGCGCAGCGAGGCCACCGCGCCCGCGGAGTCCCCGGCGACCGACTGGGCGTGGCCCAGGGCGGCCAGGGCCCGCGACAGGTACATCTGGTCGCCGTCCTCCTCGGCGCGTCCCGCGGCCTCCCGGGCCAGCTCCAGCGCGCGGCCGACCTCGCCGCCGGACGCCTCGGCGAGGGAGGCGAGCATCGCGGAGGCGCCCAGGCCGATCCCCGAGTCGCGGGCCAGCCGCAGGCTCTCGCGGGCCAGGTCCAGGGCGCGCCCGCAGTGCCCGGACCGCAGTTCGGTCTCCGCGAGGAAACGCTGGAAGTGCACCTCGCTCTCGACCATGCCGCGCCGGCGCGCCTCGCGCAGCAGCGCCGTGATCGTCGAGCGGGCCTCGGACAGCTGGTCGCTCATCAGCAGCCAGCGGAACCTGGCCGTGCCCGGCCCGTTGTGATGGCACGCCACGTACGGGTCCTGGGGCTCCTTCAGCGCCCGCTTGATCGTCACGGGCGCGTCCGGATGCCCCATGAGCGTCTCCGTCGACGCCTGGAGCGACAGCGCCATCAGCTCGCTGCGCCGGTCCGCGCCGCGCGCCGCCAGCTCCGCGGCGTGCGCCGCCTGCTCACGGGCCTCCGCGAAGTCCCCCTGCACCACCAGTCCGCGCCAGGCCAGCTGGTAGTGGACCTGCGCGAGCAGCACGGGGTCGTCGCCCGCGTCGGCGAGCACCTGCGGATAGACGGCGTCGACGTCGCCGAGCGCCTGCCCGGCCGCCTCGATCACCACCATCCAGGCCCGCACCCGCTCGGCGGGCGCCGTCGCCCGCGTCAGCACCTCGTGGGCGATGTCCCGGGCGAGGTCCACCTCGCCGGCCATGATCGCGTCCTCGGCGGCCTCCAGCCGCCGCTCGTCCGGGGCCGGCCCGCCGTCCGCGGGGGTGTGTCGGGCCGCGAGCAGCCCGAGCGAGGCCGCCACCGAGGGCGCCCCCCGGTCCCGGGCCAGCGCGGCCGCCTCCGAGAGCCGGGCGGCCACCTCCGGGTCCGTACCGGTGGTCGACAGCGCCAGGTGCCGGGCCCGCTCGATCGGGTCGGAGGCGGCCGTGGACAGCGCGGTGTGCGCGGCCCGCCGCTCCTGCGCGGGCGCCTCCGCGTACAGCGCCGCCGAGATCAGCGGATGCGCGAAGCGCACGGCCGGCCCCTCCGGCTCCGTGGCGAGCAGGCCGAGCGCGGCGGCCTGCGCGGTCTCCGCCTCGGCGTTCTCGCGGCCGGCCGCGTGCAGCAGCGCCAGCGTGGGACGGGCACCCGCGCTGGCCACCAGCAGGGTGCGGCGCGCCTCGTCGGAGAGCATGTCGAGCCGGCTGAGCACCAGGGCGCGCAGCGAGGTCGGCACGGGCAGCGGCTCGCCGGGGCGCGGCGGGGTCGGGTTCTCGCCGAGGGCGCGGCCCAGCTCCAGGGCGAACAGGGGGTTGCCGCCGCTGGTGCGGTGGATCTCGCGGACCGTCGAGCGGGGCAGGTCGGTGTAGCCGCGGTGGTCGAGCAGCGCGGAGACCTGGGCGCGCGAGAGGGCGTTCAGCCGGACGGCGAGGGTGTCGGGCGGGGACGCGCGCAGATGGCGGTCGTACTCCTGTCCCTCGGTCCGGACGGCGCAGAGCAGCTGGACGGGGGTGTCGCCGAGGCGCCGGGCGGCGAAGCCGAGGAGTTCGGCACTCGCCGAGTCCAGCCACTGCATGTCGTCGGCGACGAGCAGCACGGGCCCGGCGGCGGACAGGACGCGCAGCGCCGAGAGCACGGCCAGCCGCAGGGCGAGCCCGTCGCGCTGCAGCGTCGACTCGCCCCGGCCGGTCAGCGCCGACTCCAGGGCGGTGCGCTGCGCGGAGGGCAGCTTGTCGGCCACCTCGTCCAGCACCAGGCCGAACAGATCGGCCAGGGCCAGGAAGGGGAGGTGGCTTTCGGACTCGGTGGCCGAGCAGCGCAGGACGGTGCGGGCCGCGTCGCCGTAATCCGCGGCCAATGCCCGCAGCACGGTCGACTTTCCTATTCCGGCCGGGCCGTGCAGCAGCACACTGCCGCCGCGGGTCAGCTGCTCACGGGCGGAGGTGAACAGCTCGTCCCTGCCGATGACCAGGTCGGGGCGGCATCTGGCAGGCTCCTTGAAGTCCCGTCGCACGGTCACCGCTCCCTCCGAGTGTCGTGTCCGACCGAATTCTAGGCAACGTCTCTTTGAAATCCGGAAGGACGGCGTCGTGAGGGAGACAACACCGGGAGCATACAGAAATTCATGGAGGTGACACTTGAATGAACACTCATCGTCCCGACCCCTCCCTGGCTTGATCCTTACGCTCCCGCCCGGCCCCGCGCCGCTACGGCAGCACCTCCGCACCGCTACGGCAGCACCCCGGCCCTGCGCGCCGCGACCACCGCCTCCCCGCGGGTGTGGGCGCCCAGCTTCCGCATCGCGGACCCGAGGTAGCCCTTGACCGTCTCCGGACGCAGCCCCAGCCGTTCGGCGGCCGCCCGGTTGGTCGCGCCCGCCGCCACGCACGCCAGCACGTCCAGCTCGCGGGGCGCCAGGGCGACGGCCGGCGGCGGCGCGCCCCGCGTGAGCAGACCGCAGGCCCGCAGGAGCTCCGCGCGCAGCGCCGCGTCGGCGATGCGCGGGGCGAGCGCGCGCAGACAGGCGTGGGCCTCCCGCACCTGCTCCCGGACCGCCGCCGACCCGCCCCCGGGCTCCGGACGGGCCGCCGCCAGCAGGTCCCGGACCTCGTCCCCGGCCACCAGGGTCTGCTCGACGTCCCGCGCCACGTCGACGGCCGCGTTCAGCGTGCGGTCGCCCAGC
Source organism: Streptomyces sp. NPDC031554 (assembly GCF_055580685.1). Taxonomy (NCBI): domain Bacteria; kingdom Bacillati; phylum Actinomycetota; class Actinomycetes; order Kitasatosporales; family Streptomycetaceae; genus Streptomyces; species Streptomyces sp. NPDC031554. The sequence continues at coordinate 351,179 of NZ_JBVIKX010000002.1, forward strand.
GGCTGGGCCGTGCGCAGCGCGCCGTACAGGACACCGCGCACCCGGCGGCGCACGACCACCGGGACCGCGAGGACCGAGCGCAGTCCCTCCTCGGCGACCGCCGTGTCGTACTCGTGGCTGATCTGCCGGGAGAGGGAGTAGTCGGTCACGGCACACGGACGGCCCAGGGCGACCGCCTTTCCGCCGAGGCCGCTGCCCGAGGTCACCGCGAGCCCGCCCAGCGCCGGGGTGGCCGCACCGCTCAGCTCGCTGATGCGCATCCGCCGGCGCCCCGGCTCGACGAGCCCGCCGAAGGCGACCGGCAGCCCCGTCGCCCGCCGCAGCCGCGCCAGCGCGCCGCGCATCTCCACCGCTCCGGCCGTGTCCGACGCCGTCACCCGCCCGCCCTTCTCCGCGGCGGTGAGCCGCGGTACCCCCCGTTCGGGGGTGGTGAGACCTGTATCACGGATTACACGATGGCAGAGAGCCGCCCGGCAATGGTCCGGCAACCAGGAGGACAGATGACGACGGCGACGGAGCAGTTCCGCAGGGCACGGGACTTCCTGCTGGAACACCGACAGGACTACGAGACCGCGTACGAGGGCTTCGACTGGCCCCGGCCCGAGCACTTCAACTGGGCCCTGGACTGGTTCGACGTCGTCGCGGACGGCAACGACCGCACCGCCCTGCACATCGTCGAGGAGGACGGCTCCGAGGTCCGCCTCTCCTTCGCCGAGCTGTCCGAGCGCTCCGACCGCGTCGCCAACCTGCTGCGCGAGCGCGGCGTCGGCGCCGAGGACCGCGTCCTCGTCATGCTCGGCAACCAGGCCGAACTGTGGGAGACGGCGCTCGCCGCGATCAAGCTGCGCGCGGTGGTCGTCCCGGCCACCCCGCTGCTCGGCCCCGCCGACCTGCGCGACCGCGTCGAACGCGGCCGGATCCGCCACGTCGTGGTGCGCGCCGAGGACGCCGGCAAGTTCGACGACGTGCCCGGCGGCTACACCCGCATCGCCGTCGGCGGCGTGCCCGAGGGCTGGCAGCGGTACGAGGACGCCCACAGCGCCTCCGCCGAGTTCCTGCCCGACGGGCCGACCCTCGCCGGCGACCCGCTGATGCTCTACTTCACCTCCGGCACGACGGCCCGCCCCAAGCTGGTCGAGCACACCCACGTGTCGTACCCGGTCGGGCACCTGGCGACCATGTACTGGATCGGCCTGCGGCCCGGCGACGTGCACCTCAACATCTCCTCACCCGGCTGGGCCAAGCACGCCTGGTCGAACCTCTTCGCGCCGTGGAACGCCGAGGCCACCGTCTTCGTCCACAACTACACGCGCTTCGACCCGGCCCGGCTGATGGCGGAGATGGACCGCGCCGGGGTGACGACCTTCTGCGCCCCGCCCACCGTGTGGCGCATGCTCATCCAGGCCGACCTCACCCAGCTGCGCACCCCGCCGCGCGAGGCCGTGGCGGCGGGCGAGCCGCTGAACCCCGAGGTCGTCGAGCAGGTCCGGCGGGCCTGGGGCGTGACCGTCCGGGACGGCTTCGGCCAGACGGAGACGGCCGTGCAGATCGCCAACAGCCCCGGCCAGGCGCTGAAGGCCGGCTCGATGGGCCGCCCGAGCCCCGGCTACCGCGTCGAACTGCTCGACCCGGTGTCCGGCGCACCCGGCGTCACCGAGGGCGAGATCGCGCTCGACCTGTCGGCCCGGCCGGTCGGCCTGATGGCCGGTTACCACGGCGACCCCGACCGCACCGCGGAGGCGATGGCCGGCGGCTACTACCGCACCGGCGACATCGGACGACGCGACGAGGACGGCCACCTCGTCTACGTCGGACGCGGGGACGACGTCTTCAAGGCGTCCGACTACAAGATCAGCCCCTTCGAGCTGGAGAGCGCGCTGCTGGAGCACGAGGCCGTCGCCGAGGCGGCCGTGGTCCCCGCCCCGGACGAGCTGCGGCTGGCCGTGCCCAAGGCGTACGTCGTCCTGGCCGAGGGCTGGGAGCCCGGCCCCGACACCGCGAAGGCCCTCTTCGAGCACTCCCGCGAGACCCTCGCGCCCTACAAGCGCGTCCGCCGCCTGGAGTTCGCGCCGCTGCCCAAGACCGTCTCCGGCAAGATCCGCCGCATCGAGCTGCGCGAGGCGACGGCCGGGGGGTCGGCGGACGAGTACCGCGAGGAGGACTTCCGGTGACCGCGGCGTCGTACGGCCACGGCACGAGCGCCACGGCGCTGCTCGGCGACACGATCGGCGGCAACCTGGCGCGGACCGTCGCCGCCTGGCCGGAGCGCGAGGCGCTGGTCGACGTGGAGTCCGGCCGGCGCTGGACCTACGCCGCGTTCTCGGCGGACGTCGACCGGCTGGCGTGCGCGCTGCTGGCGAGCGGGATCGCCAAGGGGGACCGGGTGGGCGTCTGGGCGGTCAACTGCCCCGAGTGGGTGCTCGTCCAGTACGCCACCGCCCGCGTCGGCGCGATCATGGTGAACATCAACCCGGCCTACCGCACGCACGAGGCCGAGTACGTCCTCGGCCAGGCCGGCGTCCGCCTGCTGTTCGCCTCCGCCCGCCACAAGGCGAGCGACTACCGGGCCATGGTCGACGAAGTGCGCGGCACGTGCCCGCGGTTGCGGGAGGCGGTGTTCTTCGGGGAGCCGGGCTGGGACGCCCTGCTCGGCCGCGCCTCCGCGGTCCGGCCCGAGGAACTGCGCGCCAGAGCGGACGAGTTGTCGTGCGACGACCCGATCAACATTCAGTACACCTCGGGCACCACGGGTTTCCCCAAAGGGGCGACCCTCTCCCACCACAACATCCTCAACAACGGTTATTTCGTAGGAGAGTTGCTCGCGTACGGCGAGCAGGACCGGGTCTGTGTCCCGGTGCCGTTCTACCACTGCTTCGGCATGGTCCTGGGAAACCTTGCGGCCACCTCGCACGGCGCCTGCGTGGTGATCCCGGCGCCGTCCTTCGACCCGAAGGCGACCCTGGACGCCGTCCAGCGGGAGAGGTGCACCTCGCTGTACGGCGTCCCGACGATGTTCATCGCGGAACTGAACCTGCCCGACTTCGCCTCCTACGACCTCTCCTCCCTGCGCACCGGCATCATGGCGGGCTCGCCCTGTCCGGTCGAGGTGATGAAACGGGTGGTCGCCGAGATGCACATGGCGGAGGTCTCCATCTGCTACGGCATGACCGAGACCTCCCCCGTCTCCCTCCAGACCCGCCGCGACGACGACCTGGAGCACCGCACCGGCACCGTCGGCCGCGTGCTCCCGCACATCGAGGTCAAGGTCGTCGACCCGGTCACCGGCGTGACCCGGCCGCGCGGCACCACCGGTGAGCTGTGCACCCGCGGGTACAGCGTGATGCTCGGGTACTGGAACGAGCCCGAGAGGACCGCGGAGGCCGTCGATCCCGGCCGCTGGATGCACACCGGCGACCTGGCGCGCATGCGGGAGGACGGGTACGTCGAGATCGTCGGACGCATCAAGGACATGATCATCCGCGGCGGCGAGAACGTCTACCCGCGCGAGGTCGAGGAGTTCCTCCACGGACACCCGAAGATCAGGGACGTCCAGGTCGTCGGCGTACCGCACGAGAAGTACGGCGAGGAGGTGCTGGCCTGCGTGATCCCGCACGACGCCGCCGCGCCGCCCACCCTGGAGGAGGTGCGCGCCCACTGCGAGGGGAGGCTGGCGCACTACAAGGTGCCCAGCCGGCTCCAGGTGCTGGACGCCTTCCCGATGACGGTCTCGGGGAAGGTGCGCAAGGTGGAACTGCGGCGGGAGCACGGCGGTCGGTGACGCCGTCGGGCGGACGGGGCCGTGCGGGGATCGAGGCGGGGCGCCACGGGGGTGCCGCACGCGCAGGGGTAGGAGGCCGCGGCGTAGAGGTGCTCGCACCGGCAGGCCGGGCAGCGCACCGGCACGCTCTCGGACATGGCACCCATCGTCCTCCGGGTCGCCCCCGCTTGTCCGTGGCTTGACGGTCTCGACGGTTTTGACGGTCTGGACGATGTTCCCCGCCTCCCGGACCACTTCCGGGAGGCGGAAGGGACTTCCCGTGTCGTGGGACGCGCGGTGCGGCGGTCCGCCGCACCGTCCCGGCGGCCCCGCGTGGCCACGACGCGCCCGTACCCGGGCCGGTGCCCGTGCCCCTGCCCGGTCGTCGAAGCCCGTCGGGCCGGGTGCGGAGGCCGACGTGAGGCCGTCGTACCCGGCCTACGCCTGCTGCTGTCCGTGGTGCTCCGACAGCCCGGGCCAGTCGTCGGGACCGCCGCCCTGCCATTCGACCAGGTCGGTCTCCTCCACCTCGACGCGGTCGAGGTCGGCGAGGCGGAGGATCTCGACGACGTCGTCGAGGTGCGTGGCGATCCCGAGGGTGGCGTCGCCCTCGGTGACCCGGCGGGAGCCGTCCAGGGCCGGCGGATGGACCACGATGTGCGGATGCTGCGTCGGATTGCCCATGCCCTCAGGCTCCTGCGGGCACGGCCCGCCCGCACGCCGGGGCCGGCCGCCCGCTGCCGGCCGGCCCTCGTGCCGTGGCGCGGGAAACGATGCGGGAAACGGTGCGGGAAGCGGTCCTTCCCGCGCGTCGGCACGGCCGACGCGCCGGTCGGTTAAGGTCGGGGGCCGTGCGGGTGATGCGTCCGGGTGCCGGCAGGCCGCGCCCGGACCGCCTTCCAGGGCGCCGGACGTCGGGAAGAGCGCAGATCGGGCAGGTCGGAGAGGTGTGGGGCGCGTGCGGCTGAGAGTTGAGTTCACCACCGAGCCCTTCGATCTCGACGAGGCGCCCGCGCACGCGCTGGTCGCCCGCGAGGTCGTCGAGGCCGCCGACCTGGACGCCGTGGACGTCGGCCCCTTCGGCAACACGGTGGAGGGCCGCGCGGACTCCGTGCTGGGCGCGGTCGACGCCCTGCTGCGCAGGACCCTGGACGCCGGCGCCACCCGGATCTCCTTCCAGGTCAACGTGCTCGGGGAGGGCGAGTGACCGGGACCGGGCAGGAGTCCTTCATCGCCGCCGTGAAACCGCTGGTCGACGCCATGGGCGGGGAGCTGGTCCCGCCGGACGAGGCCGGACGCGACGACGTCGTGCTGTCCTGGGAGGGCGTGGACGCCGTCGCCGTACGGCTGCCGCAGCTCGCCGACTCCCTCGACCACATCCTGGCCGCGATGGAGCGCAAGAAGGGCAGGCCCCTCGCCGATCTGGACCGCAAGGCCAAGCAGGAGGTCGTCCGGACACTGGAGGCGCGCGGCGCCTTCTCCGTGCGGCACGGCGTGGAGACCGTGGCCGGCGCGCTCGGCGTGAGCCGCTTCACCGTCTACAACTACCTCAACCGCGAGAAGGGGAGCTGAGCGGAGGCCGGCGACCCCCGCGGGACCCCGGGTTTCGTTAACCCGGAATTTTCAACAAAGTGTTGACGGCTGATGGCGGGTGGGCGTTAGCTGACGGCAGTCCGTTCAGCACGACGGCCGTTCACGGCCACGGAGGCTCCCGTGACGTCGACCCGCCCGCTTCCGGGGCTGGCCCGGTTCAACACCCTGGAGGAGTCCGCGGCCCTTGCCGCGCTCCACGAGGCCTGCGCCTCCACCACCTGGGCCGAGCACCTGGTGGCGGCCCGCCCCTACGCCACGGCGGAGGACCTGTACGCGGCCGGCGACGCCGCCATGGAGCGCCTGAGCGCCGCGGACCTGGACGAGGCGGTGGCCGGCCACCCGCCCATCGGCCGGCCCCGGCCCGGCGACCCGGTCTCCGCCCGCGAGCAGCGCGGCATGGCCGGCGCCTCCGAGGCGCTGAGGGCGCAGATGCTGGAACTGAACCTGGCCTACCAGGAGAGGTTCGGTCACGTCTTCCTGATCTGCGCGACCGGCCGCACCGGCGAGCAGATGAGGGACGCGGTGCGGGACCGGCTCGGCAACACGCCGGAACGCGAACGGGAGATCGTCCGCGTCGAGCTGGGCAGGATCAACCGCATCCGCCTGGCCCGGCTCGTCGGGGACGACCGGGGCGACCGGGACGATTCAGGAGGAGGCCCGACATCATGAGCACCGACGCCGACGCCGACACCGACACCGGCACCACCGCCTCCGTGTCCACGCACGTCCTGGACACCAGCGCCGGCCGCCCCGCGCGGGGCGTCGCCGTCCACCTCTCGGCCCGCCCGGGCCGGCACGCCGACTGGCGGGCGCTCGGCGGTTCGGCGACCGACGCGGACGGCCGGTGCAAGGACCTCCCGCCCCTGCCGGAGGGAACCACCCACGTACGGCTCGACTTCGCCGTGGAGCCGTACCTGGAGACGACCGCGAAGACACGAGCCGATGCGCAGCAGGAAGCCCCCGCGAACGGGGACGGCGGACCGGGCGTGTTCTTCCCGGAGGTGGCGATCACGTTCGCCGTCGTGCCGGGCGAGCACTACCACGTACCGCTGCTGCTCAACCCGTTCGGCTACTCCGTTTACCGAGGGAGCTAGCTACATGCCCACCATCCTGGGACAGAACCAGTACGGCAAGGCCGAGAACCGGGTCGTCAAGATCACGCGGGACGGCGACACCCACCACGTCAAGGACCTCGGCGTGTCGGTGTCGCTGAGCGGTGACATGGACGAGGTCCACCGTTCCGGCTCCAACGCCCACGTGCTGCCGACCGACACCATGAAGAACACGGTGTACGCGTTCGCCAAGGAGCACGGCGTCGAGTCCGCCGAGCAGTTCGGCATCCACCTCGCCCGCCACTTCGTCACCTCGCAGGAGGCCGTCCACCGGGCCCGCATACGTATCGAGGAGTACGCCTGGACGCGGATCGGGACGCCCGGCGGCAAGCACTCCTTCGTCCGCCGGGGCCAGGAGACCCGCCTCGCCCAGACGACGTTCGACGGTTCGTCCTGGGAGGTCGTCTCCGGCCTGAAGGACCTGGTGGTCATGAACTCCACCGACTCCGAGTTCCGGGGCTACGTCAAGGACAAGTACACGACGCTCCCCGAGACCGCCGACCGCGTCCTCGCCACCGAGGTGTCCGCCCGCTGGCGGTTCGGCTGGACCGACGACGGACAGCGGATGCCGGACTGGGAGGAGTCGTACGGGCGGACGAGGGAGCACCTGCTCCAGGCGTTCGCCGAGACCTACTCCCGCTCGCTCCAGCAGACCCTGTACCGGATGGGTTCGCGGATCATCGAACACCGCGACGAGATCGACGAGGTGCGCTTCTCCCTCCCGAACAAGCACCACTTCCTCGTGGACCTGGAGCCGTTCGGGCTGAAGAACGACACCGCGGACGGTGCCGTCTACCTCGCCGCCGACCGGCCCTACGGCCTCATCGAGGCGACCGTCCTGCGGGACGGCTGCGAGGCCCGCATCCCGGTGGACCTCACCAACCTCTGACAGCTCCGGCACCTCCGGCACCTCCGGCACCTCCGACGTTTTCACCGCGGCACCCGAGGCGGTGAACGGGCACCGGCGGGGAAGGCTCACCCCGTCCCGTCCCGTCCCGTCCCGTCCCGTCCCGCCCCGACCACGGCACTCGTCTCCCCCCGGGGTCCCGCCGTGCCCGCTCCCTCTCAGCCCGAAGGACGAACCATGGCAGCAGACCGGCGCATCGTCATCGAGAACTGCGCGATCGCGACCGTCGACGCCCACGACACCGAGCACGCGGACGGGCACGTCGTCATCGCCGGCAACCGCATCGAGAGCGTCGGCGCGGGCCCGGCCCCGGAAGGCCTGGAGGACGTCGCCCGCCGCATCGACGCCACCGGGCACCTGGTCACCCCCGGCCTGGTCAACACCCACCACCACTTCTACCAGTGGATCACCCGCGGCCTGGCCACGGACCACAACCTGTTCGACTGGCTGGTCGCGCTCTACCCCACCTGGGCCCGCATCGACGAGCCGATGGTCCGCGCCGCCGCGCAGGGCTCCCTCGCGATGATGGCCCGCGGCGGCGTCACCACCGCCATGGACCACCACTACGTCTTCCCGCACGGCTCCGGCGACCTGTCCGGCGCGATCATCGGCGCCGCCCGCGACATGGGGGTGCGCTTCACCCTCGCCCGCGGCTCCATGGACCGCGGCGAGCAGGACGGCGGCCTGCCCCCGGACTTCGCCGTCGAGACCCTGGACGGCGCGCTCGTCGCCACCGAGGAGACCGTACGGCGGCACCACGACCCCTCCTTCGACGCGATGACCCAGGTCGCCGTCGCGCCCTGCTCGCCCTTCTCCGTCTCCACCGAACTCATGCGGGACGGCGCCGAACTGGCGCGCCGGCTCGGCGTGCGGCTGCACACCCACGGTTCCGAGACGGTCGAGGAGGAGAAGTTCTGCCACGAACTGTTCGGCATGGGCCCCACCGACTACTTCGAGTCCACGGGCTGGCTCGGCGAGGACGTGTGGATGGCGCACTGCGTCCACATGAACGACTCCGACATCGACGCCTTCGCCCGGACGGGGACCGGTGTCGCGCACTGTCCGTCCTCCAACGCCCGCCTGGCGGCCGGGATCGCACGGGTGCCGGACATGCTCGCCGCCGGTGTCCCGGTCGGTCTCGGCGTCGACGGCACGGCGTCCAACGAGTCCGGCGAACTCCACACCGAGCTGCGCAACGCCCTCCTGGTCAACCGCCTCGGCGCCCACCGCGAGGCCGCCCTGAACGCCCGTCAGGCACTGCGCCTCGGCACCTTCGGCGGCGCCCGGGTCCTCGGCCGGGCGAGCCAGATCGGCTCGCTGGAGCCGGGCAAGCTCGCCGACCTGGTGCTGTGGAGGATGGACACCCTCGCCCACGCCTCCATCGCCGACCCGGTGGCCGCGCTGGTCCTCGGTGCGGCGGCCCCGGTCACCGCCTCCTTCGTGAACGGCCGCCAGATCGTCGAGGACGGCCGGCTGCTCACCGCCGACGAGGACGCGATCGCCCGCGCCACCCGCGAGGAGGCCCGGCGGCTGGCCCGGATCGCCGCCCGGGACTGACCCGTCGGGGACGCCGGCCGGGAGGGGCACGGCTCCCGGCCGGCGACCCCGTACCCGCGAGGGCCCGTGGCGGCCGTCCTGCTCGCCCTCGCCTGCGGCCGCCCCGGCGGCGCCTCCGACGCCCGGGACGTGACGCGTGCGGGGAGACGGCCGAAGGGGGGCGGCCGCAGGGGGGCGGACGAGGAGATCAGCGGGACGGCCCGGGGCCCTGCCACGCCATGAGGTGAGCGAACAACTCGGCCTGCTCCACGGCGTCGTCGAGGGCGTGATGCGTGTGACGGCGCCTCGGCAGCAGTTCCGCCGGCATGGACCGCTTGGCCACCGCCCGCAACGGCACCCCGGCCTTCGCGGCGTACAGCGTCTTCATGTCCAGGCATCCGGAGTGCCCGAAGGGACTCCCCCCGGTGAAGCGGATCAGGTACCAGTACAGGAAGGTCCAGTCGTACGACGCCGGGTAGCCGCACATCACCGGCTGCGCGCCCTCGCTCACCTCGCGCACCCAGCGGGTGAACTGGCCCAGCGCCAGGGCCGGGTCGTGTCCCTCCACGCGCAGGCGCCCACGGTCGAGGCCGCTGACGGCGAGCGCCTCGGGGACGAAGTCGTCGCTGATGGGACGCAGTTCACGGTAGAAGGTCCGTGCCTCGGGGTCGGCCGCGGTGAACCCGTCGGCGTCCTGCACCCCGGCGACGGCGGCGCCGAGGCTCAGCATCGAGTAGGGGCCGGGGATCGGGCCGTCGGCCTCGATGTCCACGGAGACGTAGAGGCTGGGTCTGCTGCGTCGAACGGCCATGGGACCGGAGTTTCGCAGGCCGGCGGTGGTCCGCGCACCTGCTTTGCGGCGGGCCGGGCACCCGGGTCCCGCCGCGCGCGGGCGGCCGTGCGCCCGTCCGCCGTCCGCCGGTCAGAGTCCGAACAGGCCCGGGTCGGAGGCCAGTTCCCTGAAGTGGGCCCGGGGGTCGGCGACCATCCGGCGGGTCTTCAGGTCCAGCAGGCCGCCGACGCCGGAGAGTTCGGCCGCGACCGTGCCGTCCGCCTTGCTGATGGTCTGCTCGACGCGGAACGTCCTGCCGCCGCTCCACTCGAAGGCGCAGGTCACGTCGACCTCGTCGCCCGCCAGCAGTTCGCGCCGGTAGCGGACGGTCGTCTCCAGGGCGACGGGACCGACGCCCCGGCCGATCAGGCCGGCCTGGGTGATGCCGGCGGCCTGGAGCAGCGACCAGCGGGCGTGCTCCGCGTAGTTGATGTACACGCTCTGGTTGAGATGGCCCTGCACGTCGGTCTCGTATCCGCGGACGGTGACCCGCACGGAAAACGGCTCGCTCACGGCTTCCCCTTCTCGTCGACGAGCACGGTCGATGCCCTGCCCGCCGATCTTGGCACGTCCCTCACACCCGGCGCGGGGAAGCCAGCAGATAGCGCTTCCTGCTCCGGGGGTCGGTGTGCTCGCTCGTCTGCCAGCCGGCCTTCTCCAGGGTCGCCGCGCAGTCCCGCAGCGTCCCGTCGGCCGGCCCGCGCACGGCGACGGCGTCCGGCTGCGGGGTGGCGCGCACCCGGTAGCCGTCGGCGTCCGGCCCGGCGGGCCGGTGCCCGGCCGCCTCCAGGACGAGCGCGGCGGCCTGCACCAGATGCGTGCGCTCCCATCCGCATGGCCGGTCCACCGCCCCGTCCGGACGGGTCATCCGGCGCAGCTCCAGCAGTCCCTGCCAGGCGCTGCGCACCTCCCGCAGCCTGGCCGGGCCGGCGTCCGGCGGCCGTTCCTCCCCGCCGACCCGCGCGGCGAACACGCCGGACTCCGCGCGCGGGTCGGCGGCCGCCGGGGCGGGCCCGGAGACGGACTCCGGCCCGGACCCGGACCCCGTCTCCCGCAGCCGGTGCCCGGCCGGGGTGAGGAAGTGGTCGTGCGGCGGGCGCGGGTGCCGGAAGGCGAGTCCCCGTCCGACCAGCGCGGCGAGCTGGGCCGCCGTGCCCCGCAGGCGTCCGGTGACGGGATCGGCGGCGTCGACGACGCGCCGCTGGGCGGCGGTCGGCGGTCGTGTCACGGCGTGTCCCCTCCCGGGCTTCGGTACGGCTGTCCCCCACCGCGAAGGTTACGGCCGGGCACTGACAATCCGCTGCGGACGTCACGGCCGGCCACGGGCACTCCGCCCGGTCGTCGGCGGTCCGGGCCTCGGCCCTCGGGCCCCGGGCCCCGTTCCTCGGCCCTCGGACCCCAGCCCAGCCCTCGGCCCCCGGCCCTCTGCTCCTCGGCCCCCGGCCCGGCCCTCGGCTCCCGGCCCGGGTCCCCTGATCCTCGGACCCCGGCCCTCAGACCCCCGGCCGGATGTTCCACCCCGAGATCACATGCCGACGGTGTTCCGTGCCCAGTCGGCACAGCGCCCCGGTCGCCAGCTGGAACAGGGCTCCCGCCGACGGCGGGAGGCCGAGCCGGCGGGCCGTGAGCACCCGCAGGAAGTGCCCGTGCGCCACCAGCACCACGCACCCCTCCGTGTTGGCGAGCGCCGCGTCCGCCATCGCCAGCACCCGGTCGGCGCGCTCCCCGACCTGCTCGGCCGTCTCACCGGGATGCGCCGCCGGGCCGGGCGCGACACCGTCCGTGAACAGGAACCAGCCCGGCCGCTCCCGCTGGATCTCGACGGTCGTGACGCCCTCGTACCCGCCGTAGTCCCACTCCTTCAGGTCCGCGTCGACCTGCACCTCGTGCAGCCCGATCAGCTCCGCGGTCTCCCGCGCCCGCTGGAGCGGACTGGAGAACGCGGCGCCGATCCGGTGCGACCGGATGAGCGGCACCAGCCGCCGCGCCTCCTCCCGGCCGTGCTCGGTGAGCGGGACGTCCGTCAGTCCGGTGTGCCGGCCGGAGCGCGACCACGCGGTCTCGCCGTGCCGGACCAGGAAAAGATCACCCATGCCGCACAGAGTCGCACAGGCGTGCGCCGACGCCCCGCACCGCGGGGCGACGGACTGTCGGGGCCGCCGCCGGCCGTCGAGGGCCGATGCCCCGCGGACGCCGTCCCGCGCCGCCCGCGGCCCCTACTGCCGGTACCCGCTCAGGAAGCGCCCGATCCGCCCGACGGCCGCCTCCAGGTCCTCCGCGTGCGGGAGGGTGAGGATGCGGAAGTGGTCCGGGGCCGGCCAGTTGAAACCGGTTCCCTGGACGACCTGGATCTTCTCGCGCAGCAGCAGGTCCAGGACGAACTTCTCGTCGTCGTGGATCGGGTGCACCTTGGGGTCGATGCGCGGGAACGCGTACAGCGCGCCCTGGGGCTTCACGCAGGAGACGCCGGGGATCTCGTTGAGCTTCTCCCAGGCGATGTCGCGCTGTTCGCGCAGTCTGCCGCCCGGCGCGGTCAGCTCGCGGATGGACTGCCGGCCGCCGAGCGCGGCCTGGATGGCGTACTGGGCGGGCGCGTTGGCGCACAGGCGCATGGAGGCCAGCATGGTGAGGCCCTCCAGGTAGTCCTTCGCGTGCTGCTTCGGGCCGGTCACGACCAGCCAGCCGGAGCGGAATCCCGCCACCCGGTACGTCTTCGACAGCCCGCAGAAGGTGAGGACGACCAGGTCGGGGGCGAGGGCCGCGGCCGAGTGGTGCACGGCGTCGTCGTAGAGGATCTGGTCGTAGATCTCGTCGGCGAAGACCATCAGGCCGTGCCGGCGGGCCAGGTCGAGGATGCCCTCGATGATCTCCTTCGGGTAGACCGCGCCGGTGGGGTTGTTCGGGTTGATGACGACCACGGCCTTGGTGCGGTCCGTGATCTTCGACGCCATGTCGTCCAGGTCCGGGTACCAGTCGGCCTGTTCGTCGCACAGGTAGTGGACGGCCTTGCCGCCCGCGAGCGTGGTGACGGCCGTCCACAGCGGGAAGTCGGGGGCCGGGATCAGGACCTCGTCGCCGTCCTCGACCAGCGCCTGCACGGCCATGGAGACCAGCTCCGAGACGCCGTTGCCGAGCCACACGTCGTCGACGTCGACGTCCAGGCCCCGGTCCTGGTAACGCTGGGCGACCGCCCGGCGGGCCGGGAGGATGCCGCGCGAGTCGGTGTAGCCGTGGGCCTGCGGGAGCATCCGGATCATGTCCTGGAGGATCTCCTCCGGCGCCTCGAACCCGAAGACCGCCGGATTGCCGGTGTTGAGGCGCAGCACGCTGTGCCCCGCCGCCTCCAGTGCGTCGGCGTGCTCGATGACCGGGCCGCGGATCTCGTAACAGACCTCGCTGAGCTTGTTCGACTGCCGGAACTCCATGCGCCCCTCCGGTATCTGGTGTTGCTTGGTTTTACCAAGTTCGAGCTTGGAAAGTCCAACGACATGTCTAGACTGCGTCGCATGCCACCTCGCCGAAGCTACGACCAGTACTGTTCCGCCGCCCGCGCCCTCGACGCCGTCGGCGACCGCTGGACCCTGCTGATCGTCCGGGAGTTGCTCGCCGGCCCGCGCCGCTACACCGACCTGCACGCCGACCTGCCCGGTGTGAGCACGGACGTCCTCGCGTCGCGGCTGCGGGACATGGAGCGCGACGGGCTGGCGACCCGGCGCCGGCTGCCGCCGCCCGGCGCGGCGTACGTCTACGAACTCACCTACCGGGGGAGCGCGTTGCTGCCCGTGCTCCAGGCCCTCGGTGCGTGGGGGCAGGCGGAGCTCGGTGGACGCGGGCCCACCGACGCGATCCGCGCGCACTGGTTCGCGCTGCCGCTGCTGCGCGCGCTGGAGGGCGAGGGACTCGTGGAAGTCCGGCTGGAGGAGGGCAGCTTCCACCTCTTCGCCGGCGCGACGCGGGGTCCCGTCTACGGCCACGGGGCGGCCCCCGGCGAACCCGACGCCCTGCTCGTCATGGACACCGGCACCTGCACGGCCGTGGCCCGGGGCGAGTTGAGCCTGGCCGAGGCCGTGCGCGCCGGCCGCGTCGAGGTGGGCGGCGACGGCACCCTCGCCAAGGAGCTGCGGGAGGCCTGAGGGGAACCGCGGGAGGCCTGAGAGGAACGGCGGCGGGCCCGGACGGGACCGCGGCGGGCCCGGGAAGGAGCCGCGGCGGGCCCGGGAAGGAGCCGCGACGGGCCCGGGAAAGCCGGAAGGCCCGCGCGCGGCGGGCCTTCCGGGGGAGTAGCGGGCGTCAGACGCCCGGCGGTACCTGCCTCGGCCGTCCCGGACCGCGGGTCAGGACGTACCCGCCGATCCCGGCGAGGGCGGCCAGCACACCGCCGATCGCGGTCCACACCCAGCGGTCCGACCACCAGCCGGACGACCAGCCGTCGTCCGGTTCGATGCTCGACAGCACGGCGGAGGCCGACGATTCCTCGTCGTCCTCCGCCGCCGACGTCACGGCGATGCCCGGCACCAGGGGCTCGGCCAGGGAGCCGTCCACCGCCGCCGCGCCGCCGATGTCCTTCGACTCGACCCGCAGTTCGGCGTTCACCGGCAGACCGAGGTCGGCCGTCTTCAGGCCGACGACGGTCAGCCGGACGTAGTACGTGCCGGGCAGCGGGTCGTCGGCCCACGGCTCCGACCAGGCGCGGACCGTGCGCAGCACGCAGGCCAGCTCCACCGACGTGGCGCCGGGGGCGGCGGTGCGGGTCTGCGCGCCGTACTGGCAGGCCTGGCGGCGTCGCAGACCGTCGTAGACGTCGACCTGCCAGGTCTGGCCGGCGTGCTCCGCGGGGAGCTTCACCTTCGCCTTCACCGTGGGCCGTTGCTCCGCGTCGGCCGGGAACGACCAGTACAGGTAGTCGCCCGCGGAACCGCTCGCGGTCGCCGTCTCCCCCTGGTCGACCTCTGTCGCCGTACGGAACGACGTACCGGCGGTCGTGGGTGCCGAGCCGTCCTCCGAAGGGCTCGCGGACGGGGTGGAGTCGGCGGCGGCCGGAGCGGCCGCGAGACCGAGCGCCAGCAGGGCCGTGCCCAGCGCGCGGGTGAACCGCGTCCGGCCGGTCCCCGCCCGGCCGTCCCGCACCCCGCTGCTCAATGCCTTCTCGATCCGCATCAGTTGGTCCTCCAGACCGCGACACGCCAGCGTGACAGCCAGCCCCACAGCAGACCCGCCAGGAAGCCGGTCAGGATCAGGGCGCCGAGCAGCCACCAGCCGCGGCCGAGACCGAACGAGGCCACGTCGCTCGCCTGCGACGGCCCGTCGACCACGTCCACGGTCAGCTCCAGCGGCATGCCCGGCGTGGTCTTCACACCGGCGGCCGCCGAGTAGGAGTTGGTCACCTGCACGCACACCGTCTCGGCCGGCGCCCCGTCGTCGTCGCTCTCCGCCTTCGGATGGCGCAGACCGGTCGAGATGACGTCGGTACGGCCGTTGCCCGCCGCCTCACCGCGCACGATCTCCCGGCCGTGCACCGTGACCGCCCGCAGCAGCACCCCGTAGTCGGGGTTCATCGCCCGGTCCGCGGAGACGCTCACCGAGGCCCGCAGCTCCTTGCCCGGCTCCAGGTCCACGCGGTACCAGCGCTCCTGGCCGAACTCCTCGCGGTCCGTGTACAGGCCCGACTTCAGCGTCGGCGCCTTCGCGCAGGACTCCGCGCCCTGCACGGCGACCGGCGTCACCACCGGGTCGGCCGCCCGGTCCACCAACTGGCTCACCCGGTCGGTGAGTTCGTCGGTGTGCTCGACCGAGGTGTAGCTGCCTCCGGTGGCCTCGGCGATGCAGCTGAGCTGCTGCCGCATCTTCACGTTCGGCACCAGGCCGAGGGTGTCGATGGTCAGGCCGATGCCCTTGGCCGCTATCTCGCGGGCCACCTCGCACGGGTCGAGCGGGGCGCAGGTGTCCTCGCCGTCGCTGATCAGCACGATCCGCTTGGAGCCGGTGCCCCCGTCGAGGTCGCCGGCCGCCTTCAGCAGCGCGGGGCCGATCGGCGTCCAGCCGGTGGGGGACAGGGTGGCCACCGCGGTCTTGGCCTCGGTGCGGTCCAGCGGTCCCACCGGGTAGAGCTGCGCGGTGTCCTTGCAGCCCGTCTTCTGGTCGTCGCCGGGGTAGTTGGCGCCCAGGGTGCGGATGCCGAGAAGGACGTTCTCCGGGGTCGCGTCCAGTACCTCGTTGAACGCCTGCTTGGCCGCGGCCATCCGCGTCCCGCCGTCCATGTCCTTGGTCCGCATCGAACCGCTGACGTCGAGGACCAGGTCGACCTTGGGCGCATTGGCTGTGGTCTCGTCGGCGACCGCCCCGGCCGGGAACGCGAGCCCGGCCGCGAGCGCGGCGAGCAGGGCGCAGACGCCCGCCGCCAGCCGTTGTGTTCTGATCATCGGCGGATCCTATTGATCAGAGGTGTCCCGCTTCAAAACGGACCGGGACCGGCGGACTCAGAACGCGTGGCCCGCGAGCGGGTTGGGCAGCCGCGCCCACCGGTCCCCGGACACCTCCGGCGACAGCCGCATCAGCGTCAGCGCCTTCACCGGCACCGGCTCCTCGCGCAGCGCCCGCAGGTCCGGCGTGTCCGGCACCTCCGCCACGGCCGCCGCCAGCGCCGCGCCCAGCGCCTCCCCGCCGCCCACGGCGGCCGCCAGCGAGCCCGCGACCAGCGAGCCGAACAGCTTGCGGCGCAGGGCCGGCACGTCGTCCGTCAGGATCCTGGCCGGCAGCTCCGGTACCGCCACGCCGTGCCGGGCCAGCCGTGCCGGGCTGACCCGGATGTCGGCCAGGTCGCGGTAGACCAGCCGCACCGGCGCCCCCGACGCCGACAGCACGACCAGCAGGTTCTGCCCGTGCGCCTCCAGCGCCACGCCCTGCTCCAGCAGCCGCAGCCCCACGGTCAGGGCGAGCCGGGCGAACCGCGCCGACCAGGCGGGCGAGGACGGCAGCCCGGTGGCGGCGAGGGCGGCCACCGGGACGACCTGCTCGCCCGGCCCCGCGTACACGGCGGGCGACTCCCGCAGCACGGCCGCCAGGTCCGGGGAGTTCGCGGTGACCGCCCCGAGCGAGCGGGTCGTGTGCAGCAGGCCGTCCGTGCGTTCCGCCAGGCTCTGCGCGAACGCCGACAGGGCCGCCGAGGCGGCGACCGAACCCACCGAGATGTCCCGCACCGACGACGTGAGCCGGGTGCTCAACGCCGTCTTCACGTGCGGCCCGCCCGGCACCGCGAGCGTGCGCAGCGACATCAGCGGATGCGCGGCGAGGTGTTCCGCGCCCGACCGCTTCAGCACGTGCGCCGCCTGCCAGGGATGCACGGGGATCATCAGCCGTCCGCCGTCGCGCAGTCCGGCGGGCCACCCGCCCGACACGAGACAGTCGCCGGCCGGGACCGGCAGCAGGCCCAGCCGCACCGGCGGCGGCCGGTGCTCCGGCCCGTACGCCAGCTGCTCGGCCACCGAGAAGCCGGGTCGCGAACGGCAGTTGGGGTGGTACGGATGCCCGTCGACCACCCGCTGCTCCCATTCCCAGTCGTGCACGGGCCGTTCCCGCGGACGACGCTCCCCGACGTCCTGACCGGCGCTTTCCCGGCCGACGGATCCTTGGCCGACGGATCCTTGGCCGACGGATTCCGGGACGGGGGATTCCGGGACGGCGGGCTCCTGGTCGGCCCGCGACAGCGCCAACGACGCCGTGCTGTCCGCCAGTTCGGCGGCGAGGCCCTCACCGTGCGGCACGGCGAGGGCCGCCGTCAGCCGCGCGGGATCGTCGTACGCCGTCCCGTCCAGGTCGACGGCCCGCACCCGGTCGGCGGTCGCGTACGGGTCGCAGCGCGGGCCGTGCAGGCGGCGGCCGTCGGCGAGGCGCAGCGTCAGGCCGTCCCGGGACGGCTCCCGGCGCACGATCCACGGCAGCGGCTCGTGCGCGAGCGCCCGCCACAGGCGGGTCAGCACGGCCGCACGGGCGCCGGGCAGCTCGGCCGCGAACCGCGCGCCGAGCGCGGGACGCACGGCGGCGAGACCGGCGGCCAGCTCGGCCTCGGCGGTGGAGGGACGGTGCACGGGCGGGCTCCTCG
The DNA here is from genome assembly GCF_055580685.1 of Streptomyces sp. NPDC031554. NCBI lineage: Bacteria > Bacillati > Actinomycetota > Actinomycetes > Kitasatosporales > Streptomycetaceae > Streptomyces > Streptomyces sp. NPDC031554. Next base: position 369,014 of record NZ_JBVIKX010000002.1, read on the forward strand.
GGTACGGGTCGGGCGGGGCGGATGCGGGTCGGGCACGGCGTCGTGCGGTCGAGTACCGGCCGGGCGCGGGCGGGACGGCACGGACGGGCCGCGACCCCGGCGATACTGATCTTCTCCGTCCGGAAGAACCGTAAGGAACCAGTGGAACGCGTGGACCTCATCCCCCCGGTCGACGGCCTCGCCGCGCGCGCCGACGCCCTCGCGGCCGCTCCGCTGCTGAACTGCCTGCTGCGGGAGGTCGCCGAACCGCACTCCGGGGACGGCCCGCGGCGGGTGTACCGGCTGCCCTCCGGCCGCCTGCTGCGGGTGCGCGGCACCCGGCGGCCCGCCGAACCCGAGGTGCGCGCGGACGGCGCCTGGCACCGGCTCGACCACCACGGCCTCGTCGGCCTGGTCGGCACGGAGCTGCAGCGTCACACCGGCCTGACCCGTCCCGGGCTGTCCGCCGAGATGCTGGACAGCAGGGACGCCGTCGCCGCGCTCCTCGCCGCACGCGCGCGTGCCGTCCCGCCCGAGGACCCCTACCTGCGCTCCGAGCAGTCCCTCCTCACCGGCCATCCCCACCACCCCGCCCCCAAGACGCGCGGCGGCGGCCCGCCCGGCGACTGGCTGCCGTACGCGCCCGAGGCGCACGCGCACTTCCCGCTGGTGCTGCTGGGGCTGCGCGAGGACACGGTGGCGGAGGACGGCGACACCGCCGCGCTGGACGCCCTCGGCGAGGCCCCGCCCGGCTACCGGCTGCTGCCCGCCCACCCCTGGCAGCTCGACCTGGCCCGCACCGCGCTCGCCCCCGCCTTCGCCGACGGCCGCCTGGTCCGGCTCGGCACCACCGCCTTCGACGTCTGGCCGACGGCCGCCGTACGCACCCTGTACGCACCCGGACGGGACCTGTTCCTGAAGGTCAGCCTGGACGTGCGCATCACCAACGACATCCGCCGGCTCTGGCGGCACGACCTGCTCGGGCTCCGCCGGACCGACGCGGCCGTCACCGGGGCCTTCGAGACCTTCGGGGCCTTCGGGGCGGCCGGCGGTGCGGTCCCCGCGGCCTGGCTCGGCGACCGCGGGTACCGCACCGCCGGCTTCGCCTTCGAGGAGCTCGCCGTGGTGGTCCGCGACGGGCTGCGCGCGCACGTGACGCCCGGCGCGACCCCGCTGCTCGCCGCCGGCCTCGTGGAGGGCTTCGAGGGCAGCCCGCTCGTCGGCGCGGCCGACCCGGCGTCCTGGTGGGAGGCCTACCTGCGCGCGGTCGTCCCCCCTGTGCTCGCCGCCTTCGCCGACCACGGCGTGGTGCTGGAGGCCCACCTCCAGAACACCCTCGTCGCCGTCGACGCCGCCGGACTGCCCGTCCAGGCCCTGTTCCGGGACGCCGAGGGCGTCAAGCTGCTGACCGACGTCGGGCGGGCCGCCGGCTGGGAGCGGCTCGTGTACTGCCTGGTCGTCAACCACCTCACCGAGATCGCCGCCGCCCTGGCCGAACACCACCCCGGCCTCGACCCCTGGCCCGCCGCCCGCCGCGAACTGGCCCGCCACGACCTCCCCGAGGCCCACGCCCTCCTCACGGCGCCCACCCTCCCCGGCAAGACCAACCTCCTGCTGCGCTGGACGGACGCGGACGGCGCCGACGCCCGCTACCTGCCCCTGCCCAACCCGCTGGCGGGTGACTGACCCGCACCACGAGGAGCGTGCCCCGCCGTCCGCGGCGACCGCGCCCACACTGCCGTCATACGCGTATTGCGGTGCCTTCGTGACGAAGACGCGCATCACCATCAGCTTGGAGCAGGGCCGGGCCGAACGCATCAGACGGCACGCGGAACGGGCGGGCATGGACGTCTCGGCCCATCTGGTGCATGCCGCGACGCGCCAGACGGCGGAGAGCGACGCCATGGAGGAACAGTTCGCCGAGGTGGACGCGCTCATCGCCCGGCAGGGCGGGAGCGGACGCGCAGGAAGCCCTGGGCGTCCCGGCAGGACGAGTCGCGCCTTTCGTGCGGGTCGTGCCCACGACCGATGAGGACGCTCAGGTGGTGGCCGTCGACCGTCCCGACGCGATCGGCCCGCGGCACCGGGCGCCGGTCGTGCCCGGGCACGGGTGCGGGGCTCGGCGGGGAGGAGTCTGTGCCACGCTTGGTCGTCACGGGTTCTCCGGGTTCCGGCACGAGGGAGCACACCCTGGAGGACGAGGCACACGAACTTTGGGGCCTGCGAACATGCTGAGAGAGGTCACCGCGACCCGCTACGTCGAGCCCCTTCGCTCCGGCGGCTCCGTCCCGGCCGTCGTCGAGGCCGACGACCTGGGGACGTACGTCGTGAAGTTCACCGGCTCCGCGCAGGGCCGCAAGGCGCTGGTCGCCGAGGTGGTCGTGGGCGAGCTGGCGCGGGCGCTCGGGCTGCGCTTCCCGGAACTGGTCCTGGTCCGCTTCGACCCGGCGATCGCCGACGCCGAGCCGCACCAGGAGGTGCGCGACCTGCACGCCGCGAGCCACGGCGTCAACCTCGGCATGGACCACCTGCCGGGCGCGCGGGACTTCACCCCGGAGGTCGCCGAGGTGTTCCCCGTGGACCCCCTGGAGGCCGGCCGGATCGTCTGGCTCGACGCCCTCACGGTCAACGTCGACCGCACCGTCCACAGCTCCAACCTGATGGTGTGGCCCACGCTCGGCACCGTGCCGCCGCGCCTGTGGCTGATCGACCACGGGGCCGCCCTCGTCTTCCACCACCGCTGGGACGGCTCCGACCCGGCGAAGAGGTACGACTTCCGCCACCACGCACTCGGCCGCTACGCCCCCGACGTCCGCGCCGCCGACGCCGAACTGGCGCCCAGGGTCACCGGGGAACTCCTGCGGCGGATCATGGCCGAGGTCCCGGACGCCTGGCTCCTGGACGAGCCCGCCTTCGCCGGTGCCGACGAGGCCAGGGCGGCGTACGTGGACCACCTCCACGCGCGCGTGCGGGCCTCCGCGGCCTGGCTGCCCACCGACTTCCCCACCGGGGACGAACTCGCCGCCGAGGAGGCCCGGCGGGCGGCGAGGACACGACAGGGACGGCCGGACTGGCTCAAGCGGGTCCCCGACCTGCACGGCAAGCCGGCCGCGGAACAGGACTGGTCGGTGCACCTCGGATGACGCGACCCCCGACGGAGGACCCCGTGAGGACGGAACCCCCGACGGCGGACGCACCGTCCACCAGGCCGTAAGCCCGGTCCGACGGGACGGGGACCCGGCCCGGCGGGCCGGACGCGCGGCGGGGCGGGAACGAGTACGGCACCCGGTGCCGCCGGCTGCCCCGCGCGGCCTGGCCGGCGCAGGAGCCGCTCACCCCGTTCGAGGCGGAGCCGGCCGAGCCGGCCCTCAGGCCCGGCACGGGCGGGGTCCTGGTGGTCCGGGTCGGCGGCGAGGTCGTCCGGGACCGCCGCGAGCAGGGTTTCCCGGAGCCGACCGCGGTCAAGCGGCTCGTCCGCGACCGGGCGGCCCCGGGGACGGTCCCTGGGCCACCCGGACGGGCCGGAACGAGTCGCCGGGGGCGCGCCGGGGGCGTCAGCCCTCCAGCTGCTCGTAGGCCGGCAGGGTGAGGAAGTCGGCGTAGTCCTCGTCGAGGGCGACCGACAGCAGCAGGTCGTGGGCCTGCCGCCAGTGGCCGGCCGCGAAGGCCTCCTCGCCGGTCTCCGCGCGGATCGCGGCCAGTTCGGCGGCGGCGACCTCGCGCGTCAGCTCCGGCGTCACCCGCACCGTCGCGCCGTCGCGCTCGACCTCGACACCCGCGTTGATCCACTGCCAGATCTGCGAGCGGGAGATCTCGGCCGTGGCCGCGTCCTCCATCAGGCCGAAGATGGCGACCGCGCCCAGCCCGCGCAGCCACGCCTCGATGTAACGGATGCCGACCTGCACGGCGTTGACGAGACCGGCGTACGTCGGGCGGGCCTCCAGGGAGTCGACGGCGATCAGGTCGGCCGCCTCGACGTGGACGTCCTCGCGCAGCCGGTCCTTCTGGTGGGGCCGGTCCCCGAGCACCCGGTCGAAGGACTCCATGGCGATCGGCACCAGGTCGGGGTGGGCGACCCAGGAACCGTCGAAACCGTCGTCGGCCTCCCGGTCCTTGTCGGCCCGGACCTTCTCGAAGGCGACCTTGTTGACCTCGGGGTCCCGGCGCGAGGGGATGAAGGCGGCCATCCCGCCGATCGCGTGCGCACCGCGCCGGTGGCAGGTGCGGACCAGGAGTTCGGTGTAGGCCCGCATGAACGGGGCGGTCATCGTGACGGCGTTGCGGTCCGGCAGCACGAACCTCGCGCCGCCGTCCCGGAAGTTCTTCACGAGGGAGAACAGGTAGTCCCAGCGGCCCGCGTTCAACCCGGAGGCGTGCTCGCGGAGTTCGTAGAGGATCTCCTCCATCTCGTAGGCGGCGGTGATCGTCTCGATGAGGACGGTGGCGCGCACGGTGCCCCGCGGGACGCCGACGTGGTCCTGCGCGAACACGAACACGTCGTTCCACAGCCGGGCTTCGAGATGCGACTCGGTCTTCGGGAGGTAGAAGTACGGTCCCTTGCCGAGGTCGAGCAGCCGCCGGGCGTTGTGGAAGAAGTACAGGCCGAAGTCGACGAGGGCGCCGGGGACCGCCCGGCCGTCGACCCGCAGGTGCCGCTCGTCGAGGTGCCAGCCGCGCGGGCGCACGACGACGGTCGCCAGCTCCTCCTCGGGCCGCAGGGCGTACGACCTGCCGGACCGCGGGTCGGTGAAGTCGATGTTCCCGCGGTACGCGTCGATCAGGTTGAGCTGGCCGCCGACGACGTTCTCCCAGGTGGGCGCGGAGGCGTCCTCGAAGTCCGCGAGCCAGACCCGCGCGCCCGAGTTGAGGGCGTTGACGGTCATCCGGCGGTCGACGGGGCCGGTGATCTCGACGCGGCGGTCCTCCAGCGCGGCGGGTGCGGGGGCCACCCTCCAGGAGTCGTCGGCGCGGATCGCGGCGGTCTCCGGGAGGAAGTCGAGCGTGCAGGTGCGGGCGATCTCGGCGCGGCGCTCCGCACGGCGGGCGAGGAGCTCGTCACGGCGCGGCGTGAACCGGCGGTGCAGTTCGGCCACGAAGGCCAGGGCCGCGTCGGTGAGGACCTCCTCCTGTCGGGGCAGGGGTCCGGCGTCGACGACGGCCGCCGGGGACGGCACGGGTGCGGACATGAGCGGTCACTTCCTTCGGCGAGCCTGGCACCGGGCGCCAGGAGACCCTGGTGGGGCGGGGAGCGCTCGGAGAGCGGACGAACGCTTTTGGCTGACGGATACTAGTTTCCCCATCGTGGAACTTCAATGATTTGTTGATGCCGGGACTCCTCGGACCGGGGCAGGGGCGGCTCTCCGCGCCGCCCCGCTCATTCGAGGTGGACCAGGTCCTCGACGGTGTCGACGTCGTACGGCCGTGCCACGTCCCCGCACTCCACCAGCCGGATCTCCTCCTCGTGGGCCGCCAGGTAGCCGCGTGCCCCGCGGTCGCCGGTCGCGCCGGCCGCGACGCCGGCCCAGTGGGCGGCGCCGAGCAGGACGGGATGCCCCCGCCTCCCGTCGTAGGCGGCGGAGACCAGCGACGTCTCGTCCTCGTAGGAGGCGAGCACCCGCGCCAGCGCCCGCTCCCCGATGCCCGGCTGGTCCACCAGGCAGACCAGCGCGGCCCGCGCCCCCGTCCCGGCCAGCGAGTCCAGACCCGCCCGCAGCGAACCGCCCATGCCCCGCTCCCAGTCCGGATTCACCACCACCGCGCACCCGTCGAGCCGCGCCCGCTCGCGTACGGCGTCGGCGGCGGCCCCCAGGACCACGTGCACGCGCGTGCAGCCGGCCGCGCGCAGCGCCTCCGCCGCGTGTTCGACGAGCGGGCGCCCCCGGTGCGTCAGCAGGGCCTTCGGGCGTCCGCCGAGGCGCCGCCCCCCGCCCGCGGCGAGGAGGACCCCGGCGACCCGGTCTTCCGTGTGCGTCATGAGTCCTGGATACCCGACGGAGCGCCGACCGCGTGCTGTCGCGGGGCTGGATTCAGGCCCCCGGTGTGGCGGAGCGGGCGCCGTGTGGCGTTTACTGGCCGGCGTCTTCGGTGAGCCTGACCGCCGTCACGAGGACGCCATGTACGGACGCGCGGGAACGCGCGTGGGGGGAACCGCGGTGCGGAGATCGGGACAGAGGCCGGTGACCGGCGGCGACGAGGATCCGAGGGTGGCGGAACTGCGGACCGCGGTGTCCCGGCTGCGCCGCGAACTCGCCGCGCATCCGGTCGAGTTCCCGGACCGGATCGTCGCCGAGGACGAACTCGCCGCGCTCGCCGCGATGGCGGCCCACGGCATCCCGGAGGCGCCCCGGCTGCGCCGCTCCCTGCTGCTGGTCGCGGGCGCGATCGGCTCGGTGAGCGCGCTGGCGCGGGGGCTGTCGGACGTACGGGACGCGGTGGAGCTGTTCGGGGAGCCGCCGGAGCGCGGGTGAGGAGCCGCCGGGCCAGGTCTCCTTCGGGGTGGGGGAGGGCGTCCGCCGTACGCCTGCGAAGGTGACGCTCCTTTGACGCACGGGGCCCAGCGGCGCCGGCGCGACGGCGAGTGAAACCGAAATCCGGTCCGGCCGCCCGGCCGATCGGAGTCGGGTGCCGAGAGGGCCTCGGACGCGGGCGCCCACGCACTCAGGGCCTGAGGAGTCGATCGAACTCCGTCACCTGCGTGCCGTGGCGCGTTCTCGTGTTCTCCAGGACGGCCGCCTTAAGGACATCGGTGTGCACGTCGGCGACGTCGCGGGGAGAGGTGACCTCGGGCGTGTGCTCGTAGTTCCAGACGACGGCGTCAAGGAGGACCGGTGCCGTGAACCGCCATCCCCGCAGCAGGATCACCTGGGAGATCGCCGGATAGGGCGTGTGGACCGGATCGCCCAGCCAGCCGAGGAGCGCGGGCCGCAGGACACTGAAGTCCACACCGGCCCTGCCCAACGCCCGCAGGACGGCGGGAGCGAGAGGCGGCCCGTTGCGGTCCGGGTCCAGCCCGACGAGCTCGCCCCACAGCCGCACCGCGTCCACGACGGTCGCCCGCGCGTCACGTGCCCTCCCCTCCTGGTCGAATGCCTCGGCGGCGGCGAAGAGTTCCCGCGCGAGTTCGACCGACGCCGCCTGCGGGCCGTCGCTCTCGTCCCGCCCAAGGACGTGCGCCGACCCCGCCGCCGTAGGCAGGGCCACCGCGACCAGGGTGGCCAGCAAAGCGCGTCGGCGGGTCGTTTTCACCCACCGCCTGCTCGACGACGTGTCGATGGCGGCCGCACCGAGGTGCCCGAGCGGCATCTCGGGCGACGACGGCGTCCCTGTGGAACCGGGACGGGGAGCAGTGGTGCGGGCGGGGCCGGACGGTTCAGTCCCGTGATCGCTCCCAGCGCCTTCGCGGAGTCGGCAGAGCGGTCGCCGGGGACTTCGTGAGGGTTGCCCCGGCGTCGATGGGAAAGGCGGCGCCCAGCGATGGCCAGGGGGAGACCGTGGTGGGCATCTCCACGGCGGACACGGCCCCCTGGAGCCGACGTGCATCCGGCTCGTCCGCCACCACGACGTTCCTGCCGCAGGGGACTTCTCCCGGCGCACGGTTCTCCTCCCGGCTGATCGCGCCCGTGACTGACAGCACGTCACACGTAGCGGCCTGCCGTCTCGAGAGGGCGTTTGCGGCGACCGGACCGAGGTGACGGCCGACGCCGGTGGGGCGACGGGCTCGGTGCGGTGACCGGGCCGAAGCGACGGCCGGTGTCGGTGCCGGTGCCTGTGCCGGTGCGGTGGCCGGCCCGGCGTCGTGGCCGGGCCTCAGGTCGCCGCGCCGCCCGGTTTCGACAGCGCCTCGGACAGTTCCCGGGCCGCCTGCTGGAGCACCGGCACGATCGTGCCGGTGGCGGCCTCGGTGACGCGGCCCGCCGGGCCGGAGACCGAGACGGCCGCCGCGGTGGGGGAGCCGGGCACCGGCACCGCCAGGCAGCGCACGCCGATCTCCTGCTCGTTGTCGTCCACCGCGTAACCGGTGCGGCGGACCTCCTCCAGGGCCGCCAGGAAGCCCTCCGGGGTGGTGATCGTCCGGTCCGTCGCGGCCGGCATGCCGGTGCGGGCGAGCAGCGCGCGCACCTCGGCGTCCGGCAGGCCCGCGAGCAGGACCTTCCCCACACCCGTGGAGTGCGGCAGGACACGACGGCCGACCTCGGTGAACATCCGCATCGAGTGCTTCGAGGGCACCTGCGCGACGTACACGACCTCGTCGCCGTCCAGCAGCGCCATGTTGGCCGTCTCGCCGGTCTCCTCGACCAGGCGGGCCAGGTGGGGGCGGGCCCAGGTGCCGAGCAGCCGGGCGGAGGACTCGCCGAGACGGATCAGCCGCGGACCGAGCGCGTAGCGGCGGTTCGACTGCTGGCGGACGTATCCGCAGGCGACCAGGGTGCGCATCAGCCGGTGGATCGTCGGCAGCGGGAGCCCGCTGCTCGCGGACAGCTCGCTGAGGCCGACCTCCCCGCCCGCGTCCGCCATCCGCTCCAGCAGGTCGAAGGCGCGCTCGAGGGACTGGACCCCGCCGCTGCTGGACTTGGCGGAGTCGGTGGTGCTGGCCCTGGACGTCGGCACGGCGCGTTCCTTTCGAAACCGGCGGGAGGGGCTGAAGCCTACCCGGCGGCCGGCCGACCCCTCGCTGGCGCGGGACGATCCCCCCGGAGGCCGGAACGTTGATTTCGCTCCGCGGAAAAGTCCAGGACGGCGGCGGTGGAAGCGTGGTGGGGAAGGGACTCTTGACGGCGCGACGGCCGGGAGTGAAGACTCCTTCAACAGAACGTTGAATTTTGTTTCGGGGAGGTTGCGCGGGGCCCGCCCCCGAGCGCGTCCCCGGCCTCCTTCCGTTTCCCGGAAGCGAACGCCGGCAGAAGGGAACGCCGGCAGAGAGGGGCCCGGGTGCCCGACGCCGAACTGGTACTGCGCTCGACACGCGTCATCACCCCGGAGGGCACCCGCGCCGCCTCGGTCGCGGTGTCCGCCGGCACGATCACGGCCGTACTCCCGTACGACGCCGCCACGCCGTCCGGCGCCCGGCTGGAGGACCTCGGCGACGACGTCCTGCTGCCCGGCCTCGTCGACACGCACGTCCACGTCAACGACCCGGGCCGCACCGAATGGGAGGGCTTCTGGACCGCCACGCGCGCGGCGGCGGCCGGCGGCGTCACCACCCTCGTCGACATGCCCCTCAACTCCCTCCCGCCGACCACGACGGTCGGCCACCTGCGCGCCAAACAGCGGGCGGCCGCCGACAGGGCGCACGTCGACGTCGGCTTCTGGGGCGGCGCCCTGCCCGACAACGTCGAGGACCTGCGCCCCCTGCACGACGCCGGTGTCTTCGGCTTCAAGGCCTTCCTCTCCCCGTCCGGCGTGGAGGAGTTCCCCCACCTCGACCAGGACCGGCTGGCCCGCTCGCTGGCCGAGATCGCCGGGTTCGACGGCCTGCTCGTCGTGCACGCCGAGGACCCGCAGCACCTCGACGCCGCCCCCCGGCGGGGCGGGCCCAGGTACGCCGACTTCCTCGCCGGCCGTCCGCGCGACGCCGAGGACAGCGCCGTCGCGCACCTCGTCGCACAGGCGGAACGCCTCCACGCGCGCGTGCATGTCCTGCACCTGTCCTCCGGCGACGCGCTGCCGCTGATCGCCGCCGCGAAGGCCGGGGGCGTGCGCGTCACGGTCGAGACCTGCCCGCACTACCTCACCCTCACCGCCGAGGAAGTGCCCGACGGCGCCAGCGAGTTCAAGTGCTGCCCGCCCATCCGCGAGGCCGCCAACCAGGACCTCCTGTGGCAGGCCCTGGCCGACGGCACCATCGACTGCGTGGTCACCGACCACTCCCCGTGCACCGCCGACCTCAAGACCGGCGACTTCGCCACCGCCTGGGGCGGCATCTCCGGCCTGCAGCTCAGCCTCGCCGCCGTCTGGACGGAGGCGAGGCGGCGCGGCCACGGTCTGGAGGACGTGGTCCGCTGGATGTCGACGCGCACGGCGGCCCTCGCCGGCCTCGACCGCAAGGGCGCCGTCGAGGCCGGCCGGGACGCCGACTTCGCGGTCCTCGCGCCCGACGAGACGTTCACCGTCGACCCGGCGACCCTCCAGCACCGCAACCGCGTCACCGCCTACGCCGGCAAGACCCTGTACGGCGTCGTGAGGTCCACCTGGCTGCGCGGCGAACGCATCCTCTCCGACGGAGAGTTCACCGCCCCGAGGGGCCGCCTCCTCACCCGCGGCCACTGACGCCCCCCGCACCCGCCCGCGCGCGGCCGACCCCCGAAAGGAACCCCTGATCACCGTGACGGCGATCCCCCGCTTCACCGGCGACGCGAACCCCTACGGCGGCGGCGACCCCTACGCGGACTACCGCACCGCCGACTTCCCCTTCACCCGGTACGCCGACCTCGCCGACCGGCGGCTCGGCGCCGCCGTCGTCGCCGCCGGCGACGAGTTCTTCGCCCAGCGGGAGAACCTGCTGCTGCCCGGTCCCGCCGAGTTCGACCCCGGGCACTTCGGGCACAAGGGCAAGGTCATGGACGGCTGGGAGACCCGCCGGCGCCGCGGTGCCGGCGCCGAGCACCCGTGGCCGGCGGACGACGACCACGACTGGGCGCTGGTCCGGCTCGGCGCGCCCGGCGTGATCCACGGGATCGTCGTCGACACCGCCCACTTCCGCGGCAACCACCCGCAGGCGGTGTCGGTCGAGGGCGCCTCGGTACCGGGCTCGCCGTCGCCCGAGGAACTCCTCGGGGACGACGTGAAGTGGACGACGCTGGTCCCGCGCACCCCCGTCGGCGGCCACGCGGCGAACGGCTTCGCCGTGTCGGTCGAACGGCGCTTCACGCACCTGCGGGTCAACCAGCACCCCGACGGGGGCATCGCCCGCCTCCGGGTGTACGGCGAGGTCGTCCCGGACCCCGAGTGGCTCGCCGTCCTCGGCACCTTCGACGTCGTCGCCCTCGAGAACGGCGGGCAGGCCGAGGACGCCTCCGACCGCTTCTACTCACCGGCCGCCAACAGCATCCGGCCGGGACGCTCCCGCAGGATGGACGACGGCTGGGAGACGCGGCGGCGCCGGGACCGGGGCAACGACTGGATCCGGTACCGGCTGGCGGCGCGGGCGGAGATCCGGGCGCTGGAGATCGACACGGCGTACCTCAAGGGCAACAGCGCCGGCTGGGCGGCGGTGTCCGTGCGCGACGGCGAGTGCGGGGAGTGGCGGGAGGTGCTGGCGCGCACCCGCCTCCAGCCGGACACCAACCACCGCTTCGTGCTCCCCGCCCCGGTGGCGGGCACGCACGCGCGCGTGGACATCTACCCGGACGGAGGCATCTCGCGCCTGCGCCTCATCGGCTCCCTGACCGAGGACGGCGCGGCGGCCCTTCGGACCAGGCACCGGGAACTGGGCGGCTGAGCGGACGGGCGTCCGGCCCGTCCGGGGAAGGGGGGCGGCGGCCTCCGGCCCCGGAGGGAGGAAGGGGCGGCGGGGCGACACCCCGCCGGTCCCCGCCGGCGGGATCTCACCGGTCACCCGGCGGGATCCCGTCCGTCCGCCCGCGGCGGGATCCCGCCGGTCCGCCCGTGGCGAGTCCCCGCCGCGGGCGGCTCACGCCGCGTGGCCGCCGTCCACCGCGAACTCCGCCCCCGTCACATAGGCGGCGCCCGCCAGGTGGGCCACCGTCGACGCCACCTCCGCCCCCGTCCCGAACCGCCCCAGCGCCGTCAACGCCGCCTGGCCCGCGGCGTACGGCCCGTCCGCCGGATTCATGTCCGTGTCGACGGGCCCGGGATGGACGAGGTTCGCGGTGATCCCCCGCGGCCCCAGCTCCCTGGCGAGGCCCTTCGTCAGCCCGACCAGCGCCGACTTGCTCAGGGCGTACAGCGTCGCCCCGGGCCCCGGCACCCGCTGGACCATGCAGCTCCCGATCGTGATGATCCGCCCTCCCGCCGTCATCCGCCCCGCGGCCTCCCGCGAGGTCAGGAAGACGCCCCGCACGTTCACCGCGAGCACCCGGTCCACGTCGGCGAGCGACAGGTCCTCCAGCGGACCGAGCACCCCGATCCCCGCGTTGTTCACCAGCACGTCGAGCCCGCCCAGCGCCTCGGCCGCCGCCCCGACCGCGCCCGCGGACTCCGCGGCGTCCGCCGCGTCCGCCCGCAGGGCCACCGCCCGGCGCCCCAGCGCCTCGACGGCCCGTACGACGCCGTCGGCGGCCTCCTTGCCGTTCACGTACGTCAGCGCCACGTCCGCGCCCTCGCGCGCCAGCCGTACCGCCGTCGCCGCGCCGATGCCGCGGCCGCCCCCGGTCACCAGGGCCACCTTGCCGTTCAGTGTCTTGTCCGAAGTGGTCATGGGTCCATTCCAGCGCCGGACGCCCCGCCCCCGCTGGCGGCGGACGGACGTCGACCTCGGCCCCGGACGGACGTCGACCTCGGCCGGCGGACGGACGCCGGCCCGGCCGGGGCGGGGTGGCACTGTTGCGCGGTGTGGCTGCGCCGCCGCCTGCCCGTCGGCCTCGCCCCCGCGCTGTTCATGAGCGTCGCCACCGTCAAGACCCACGTCTCCCGCGTCCTGGCCGGGCTCGACCTCGACAACCGGGTGCAGATCGCCCTGCCGGCGTACGACGCGGGACTGCTGGAGGACGACGAATGACGACGAACCCGTCGGCGGGGGAGGGCACCCGGGGGCCGTCCCGTTCGCACCCCGCGCACGTGCCGCCGGCGCACGACTTCGCGCACCCGCACCCGCACGCGCCGTCGGCGCACGACGCGAGCGCCGCCCGCTACGCCCCCGTCGTTTCCGGTGCGCCCGGGATCTCCGTCAGCGACACCGCCCTGCGCTCGCGGCGGGACACCTCGCAGGCCTCGGCGATCCGCAGGGCCTGCAGGGCCTCGCGGCCGTCGCAGGGGTTGACCCGCCCGCCCCGCACGACATCGACGAAGGCGATCAGCTCCGCCTCGTACGCGGGCCCGAAGCGCTCCAGGAACCCGGTCCACGGCTTGTCGGCCGCCGGCGGCCCGGTCGGCTCGGTGGAGGCGATCGGCGTGCGGTCGTCGAGTCCCACCACGACCTGGTCGAGTTCCCCGGCCAGCTCCATGCGGACGTCGTACCCCGCGCCGTTCAGCCGTGTCGCCGTGGCCGTGGCGAGGGTGCCGTCGTCGAGGGTGAGGACCGCGGCCGCGGTGTCGACGTCTCCCGCGGCGCGGAACATCGCGGGCCCGGCGTCCGATCCGGCGGCGTACACGTCGGTCACCTCCCGCCCGGTCACCCAGCGCAGGACGTCGAAGTCGTGGATCAGCGCGTCCCGGAACAGACCGCCGGACACCGGCAGCCACGCGGCGGGCGGCGGTGCCTGGTCGGAGGTCACCGCGCGCACGGTGTGCAGCCGCCCGAGCCGGCCCGAGCGGACCGCCTCGCGGGCGCCCGTGTACCCGGCGTCGAAGCGGCGCTGGAACCCCATCTGGAGGATCGTTCCGGCGGCCTCCACCTCGGCGATCGCCGCCAGGGTGCCGGCCAGGTCCAGGGCGATCGGCTTCTCGCAGAACACCGGCAGCCCGGAGCGTGCCGCCCGGCCGATCAGTTCGGCGTGGGCGGAGGTCGCGGTGGTGATCACCACCGCGTCCACGCCCCACCGGAAGATCTCCTCGACCCCGGGCGCGGCCGTCTCGCCCAGCCGCAGCGCGAGCTCCGCCGCCCGCGCGGGTTCCGTGTCCGTCAGGATGAGGGATCCCACCTCGCGGTGACGGCTGAGTGTGTTCGCATGAATGGTGCCGATGCGGCCCGTCCCGATGACCCCGATGCGCATGGAATCAAGGTGACGTCGGAGCCCCGTACCTGTCAATGCATTTGTCCGGACAACCGGACTACACGACTTCCCGTCAACCGGCCACGGAGTTACGCTCGAGTCCGTGCCCAGACCAGAGGTGGACCCTACCGTGCAGCTCGAACTCCGTGTGGACCGAAGCTCTCCGGTGCCGTTGTACTTCCAGCTGTCCCAGCAGCTGGAGGCGGCGATCGAGCACGGAGAGCTCACCCCGGGCAGCCTGCTGGGCAACGAGATCGAGCTGGCCGCCCGGCTCGGCCTGTCCCGCCCGACCGTCCGCCAGGCCATCCAGTCCCTCGTCGACAAGGGCCTGCTGGTCCGCCGCCGGGGCGTCGGCACCCAGGTCGTGCACAGCCAGGTCAAGCGCCCCCTGGAGCTCAGCAGCCTCTACGACGACCTGGAGGCGGCCGGCCAGCGCCCCACGACGACGGTCCTGGTCAACACCGTCGTCCCCGCCTCCCCCGAGGTCGCCGCCGCGCTCGCGGTGACCGAGGGCAGCGAGGTGCACCGCGTGGAACGGCTGCGGCTCGCGCACGGGGAGCCGATGGCGTACCTGTCCAACCACCTCCCGCCCGGCCTGCTGGACCTGGACACCGCCCAGCTGGAGACCACGGGCCTGTACCGGATGATGCGGGCGGCCGGGATCACCCTGCACAGCGCCCGCCAGTCCATCGGCGCCCGCGCCGCCACCGCCGCCGAGGCCGAGCGCCTCACCGAGCCGGAGGGCGCCCCGCTGCTCACCATGCGGCGCACCACCTTCGACGACACGGGCCGCGCCGTCGAGTTCGGTGACCACATCTACCGTCCCGCCCGTTACTCCTTCGAGTTCCAGCTGCTCGTACGGCCGTAGCGCCCCTCATCCGTACGGCCGTGGCGCCCCTCGTCCGTGCGGCCGTGGCGCCCTCTCCAGGAGCCGTCCTCGTCGCATTGTCCGGACAATGCGGCGGACTCGCGGTCCCCGGTCATGAGACGTGTGGTCCCCGTGTTCGATACTGGGGCGTTTGCGTCCGGTGGGAGAGAACGCCAAAGGCGCGCGTACGGCGGCACACGGCAAGAAGGGCACGGCCTCGTGGCACGGTTTGGGACCTGGACAGGGATCGCGTTGGCGGGGGTGCTCTGCGTCTCCCTCGCGGGGTGCAGCAGCACCGGGGGGAAGCGTGCCGAGGATGCCCGCAAGGCCGCGGCCGCGCAGGGCCGGGCGGCGGTCGACACCCCCCGCTGGACCTTCGCGATGATCACGCACTCGGGCGACGGCGACACCTTCTGGGACATCGTCCAGAGCGGCGCGAAGCAGGCCGCGCTCAAGGACAACATCAACTTCCTGTACTCCCACGACGACGAGGCCCAGCAGCAGGCGCAGCTCGTCGACGCGGCGGTCGACAAGAAGGTCGACGGCATCATCGTCACCCTCGCCAAGCCCGACGCGATGAAGGCGGCCCTCGCCCGCGCCCGCGCGGCCGGCATCCCCGTGATCACGGTGAACTCCGGCTCGGCGGAGTCGAAGGCGTTCGGCGCGCTCACCCACATCGGCCAGGACGAGACGATCGCCGGCGAGGCCGTCGGCGAGGAGCTGAACCGGCGCGGGAAGAAGAAGGCGGTCTGCGTCCTGCACGAGCAGGGCAACGTCGGCCACGAGCAGCGCTGCGACGGCGTCGCCAAGACCTTCACCGGCACGGTGACCGACCTCTACGTCACCGGCACCAACATGCCCGACGTGCAGTCGGCCATCGAGGCCAAGCTCCAGGCCGACCCGTCGGTCGACGCCGTCGTCACCCTCGGCGCGCCGTTCGCCGACACCGCGGTCAAGGCCCGGCAGGGCGCCGGCAGCAAGGCCGAGATCGACACCTTCGACCTCAACGCCAAGGTGGCCGCCGGCCTGGCGGACGACACCCTCGGCTTCGCCGTCGACCAGCAGCCGTACCTCCAGGGCTACCAGGCCGTCGACCTGCTGTGGCTGTACAGGTACAACGGCGACGTCCTCGGCGGCGGCAGGCCCGTCCTGACCGGGCCGCAGATCATCACGAAGGACCAGGCGGACGAGCTGGCCGCGTACACCGAGCGGGGCACCCGATGAGCGCGGTCGCGCCGGACGAACGGCTGCTGCGGGTCTCCCCGCTGCGCAGGCTCCTCGGCCGCCCGGAACTGGGCTCGGTGGTCGGCGCGCTCGCGGTGTTCGTCTTCTTCGCCCTCGCCGCCGACAGCTTCCTGCGCGCGAGCAGCCTCAGCACGGTCCTGTACGCGTCCTCGACCATCGGCATCATGGCCGTCCCGGTCGCCCTGCTGATGATCGGCGGCGAGTTCGACCTCTCGGCCGGCGTGATGGTCACGTCCTCGGCGCTGGTGTCGTCGATGTTCAGTTACCAGATGACGGCCAACGTCTGGGTCGGCGTCGGCGTCTCCCTGCTGGTCACCCTGGCCGTCGGCGCCTTCAACGGCTTCATGCTCACCCGCACCCGGCTGCCCAGCTTCATCATCACGCTCGGCACCTTCCTGATGCTGACCGGCATGAACCTCGGCTTCACCAAGCTGATCGACGACACCGTCTCGACGAAGACCATCGCCGACATGGAGGGCTTCCCCAGCGCCCACGACGTCTTCGCGTCCACCCTGACCGTCGGCGGCGTCAACTTCAAGATCACGATCCTGTGGTGGTTCGCCCTGGTCGCGGTGGCCACCTGGATCATGCTGCGCACCCGCGCCGGCAACTGGATCCTCGCCGTCGGCGGCAACCAGGACGCCGCCCGCGCGGTCGGCGTGCCCGTCGGGAAGACCAAGATCGGCCTGTACATGGGCGTCGCCCTCGGCGCCTGGATCTCCGGCCAGCACCTGCTGTTCTCGTACGACGTGGTCCAGTCCGGCGAGGGCGTCGGCAACGAGCTGATCTACATCATCGCCGCCGTCATCGGCGGCTGCCTGATCACCGGCGGCTACGGCAGCGCGGCCGGGTCGGCGGTCGGCGCGCTCATCTTCGGCATGACCAGCAAGGGCATCGTCTTCGCCGAGTGGAACCCCGACTGGTTCAAGTTCTTCCTCGGAGCGATGCTGCTCCTCGCGACCCTGCTCAACGCCTGGGTCCGCAAGCGCGCGGAGGCCGCCAAGTGACACCGACACCGACACCGACGCCGACCGACGACCGCACACCGCTCGTCGAGCTGTCCGACGTCGGCAAGCACTACGGCAACGTCCGCGCCCTCGAGGGCGTCTCCCTGCAGGTCCACGCCGGCCGCATCACCTGTGTCCTCGGCGACAACGGCGCGGGCAAGTCCACCCTCATCAAGATCATCGCCGGTCTGCACGGCCACGACGGCGGCACCCTGAGCCTCGACGGCGAGGAGACGCGGCTGTCCTCCCCGCGCGAGGCCCTGGACCGCGGCATCGCCACCGTCCACCAGGACCTGGCCGTCGTCCCGCTGATGCCGGTCTGGCGCAACTTCTTCCTCGGCTCGGAACCCCGCAAGGGCGTCGGCCCCTTCAAGCGCATGGACGTCGACCTCATGCGCCGCACCACCCACGCCGAACTCCTGCGCATGGGCATCGACCTGCGCGACGTGGACCAGCCCATCGGCACCCTCTCCGGCGGCGAACGCCAGTGCGTCGCCATCGCCCGCGCGGTGTACTTCGGCGCGAAGGTCCTGATCCTCGACGAGCCGACCGCCGCCCTGGGCGTCAAGCAGTCCGGCGTGGTCCTGAAGTACGTGGCCGCCGCCCGCGACCAGGGCCTGGGGGTCGTACTGATCACCCACAACCCCCACCACGCCTACCTGGTGGGCGACCGGTTCGTGCTGCTGCGGCGGGGGACCATGGCGGGAAGCCACACGCGGGACGAGATCACCCTGGAGGAGCTGACCGAGCAGATGGCGGGCGGCAGCGACCTGGACGCCCTCCGCCACGAGCTGCAGCGTCCCTGAGGGGCGCGTGACGGTGCCGGCGCGCGGCCCCGCCGCACGGGCCGCGCCACGCCGCGAAGGCGCCGCACGTCACGTGCCGCTTCCCCCCTCCCCGCCCCCGCGAGACGTGAGCGTGAGGCAGAATCGGCCACGATGAGCACCTACCGCGACCTCACCGCCCCCATCGGTTCCCGCCGGGCCGCCGCGCTGCGCACGGTCGGCACCCGCGAGCGCCGCTCCCACCTGACCGCACCCCGGGTGCCCACGGTCGGGATCGACATCGGCGGCACCAAGGTGATGGCGGGCGTCGTCGACGCGGACGGCAACATCCTGGAGAAGGTCCGCACGGAGACCCCGGACAAGTCCAAGAGCCCCAAGGTCGTCGAGGACACGATCGTGGAACTGGTCCTGGACCTGTCCGACCGGCACGACGTGCACGCGGTCGGCATCGGCGCCGCCGGCTGGGTCGACGCCGACCGCAACCGCGTCCTGTTCGCCCCCCACCTGTCCTGGCGCAACGAGCCGCTGCGCGACCGCATCGCCGACCGCCTCGCCGTGCCCGTCCTCGTCGACAACGACGCCAACACCGCCGCCTGGGCGGAATGGCGCTTCGGCGCGGGCCGCGGCGAGGACCACCTCGTCATGATCACTCTCGGGACCGGCATCGGCGGCGCCATCCTGGAGGACGGCCAGGTCAAGCGCGGCAAGTACGGCGTCGCGGGTGAGTTCGGCCACATGCAGGTGGTGCCCGGCGGCCACCGCTGCCCGTGCGGCAACCGCGGCTGCTGGGAGCAGTACAGCAGCGGCAACGCGCTGGTCAGGGAGGCCAAGGAACTGGCCGCCGCCGACTCCCCGGTGGCGTACGGGATCATCGAGCACGTCAAGGGGCAGATCGGTGACATCACCGGCCCGATGATCACCGAGCTGGCCCGCGAGGGCGACGCGATGTGCATCGAGCTGCTCCAGGACATCGGCCAGTGGCTCGGCGTCGGCATCGCCAACCTCGCCGCCGCCCTCGACCCGTCCTGCTTCGTGATCGGCGGCGGCGTCTCCGCCGCCGACGACCTCCTCATCGGCCCCGCGCGCGACGCCTTCAAACGGCAGCTCACCGGACGCGGCTACCGTCCGGAGGCCCGGATCGTCCGCGCCCAGCTCGGCCCCGAGGCCGGCATGGTCGGCGCCGCCGACCTGGCCCGCCTCGTCGCCCGCCGCTTCCGGCGCGCCAAGCGCCGCCGCGTCGAGCGCCACGAACGCTACGAGCGGTTCGCGGAGGCCGCCCGCCGCACCACCGGGGACACCGCGTGACGGCCGCCCTGTCCCACCGTCCCGCCTCCCCGGACGAGCCGTCCCGCCCGCCCGAGACCCGCGGCCACGTGATCCGCCGCCGCGCGCTCACCCTGCTCATCATCGGGCTGCTCATCGGCGTCCCGGCCGGCTACCTGGTGATCTCCGCCAACCAGAGCCGCGACAGCGGCAAGGACAAGGAGGCCAAGTACTCGGCGACCGGACTCACCGAGGCCTGGCCGTCCAAGGTCCAGCAGCGTCTCTACCAGGTGCCGGTCCCGCACCCGTCGAACAAGGTCGCCTACTACGAGACGAACAACTGGCGGACCAGCCGTCTCTACGTCCAGTTCCAGACCACGCACGCGGGCCTGGACGCCTTCCTCGCCGAACTCGGCTACAGCCGGTCCGACCTGGAGAAGGACGACATCACGATCGGCGAGCGCGACCGGGACGTCACCGGCTGGAAGTTCTCCGGATCCGGCTCCCGGCCCGGCGACTACTACGGCTTCGTCCGCAGGCAGAAGGACCCCCAGCCCACCCAGGACGTGGTGGTGAACACCGGCAACCCGATATTCCCCATGGTGTACGTCGTCTCGCGCACCGTCCCCTAGGGACCCCGGGGCCGGAGGGACCCCCCGGGGCCCCTCCTCCGGACCGGTTGTCAGACCCCGCCCGTAGAGTCGTGGACGAATGATCCGACACGCGGACGGGAGGTGGACACCGCGTATGAGCGACACGACCGTGGCCGCCGGACACCCGGCGGAACCCGTCGGCGCGCGCCTCGCCGCCGTCTTCCTGCCCGCGGCCCTCCCGCGCGAGGGCCGGGTCGCCTTCTGGGACCCGGACGACGGCCCGCTGCCCGGCCCGGCGCACGCCGAGCGCACCGAGCTGACCGTCGTCCACCGCCGCGGGACCTCGGTCCGCCGCCGGCAGGCCCCCGCCCTCGCCCTGCCCGTCGAGGCCGCCCTCCCGCTCCTGGTGCGCGCCCGGCACGACCCCGCCGCCCACCCCGCGACCGCCTGCTGGGGCGCCGCGGCCCTGCACGCGCTGCGGCTCACCGCCCGCGGCCGGCTGCTGCCGGGCCTCACCCCGGACGGCCACGACGCCTGGCGGGCCGGCCCGCTCGAACCGGAGGACGTCGCCCACCTGCGCGCCGTCGCCGCCGCCCTGCCGTACGAGGGCCACGCCGTCCCGCTGCCCGGCCCCGGCCCTCTCCGGCTGCCGCAGCCGGAGGCCCTGATGCGCTCCTTCCTGGACGCCGTCGCCGACACCCTGCCCCGCACCCCCGCAGCGCCCCACGCCTGCGGGAGGCCCTTCGCCGACCGCCGGCCGCAGCGGCTGCCCGGCGCCCGGGACTGGGCCGCCGAGGTCGCCGCCGGCATGGACGCGGGCGTGCGGATCTCCCTGCGCCTCGACCTGTCGGCGTACGACCTGTTCGACGACGGCGAGGGGGCCCGGCGCGCCGGGGCCGCCGTCGTCCAGGTGCACAGCCTCGCCGACCCGACCCTGGTGACCGACGCGGCGGCCCTGTGGTCGGGCCGGGCCGACGCCGACTTCGGGCCGCGCGCCCACGTGGACGCCGCCCTGGCCCTGCGGCGCGCCGCCCGCGTCTGGGCGCCCCTGGCCCGCCTCGCCGACCAGGACGCGCAGACGTCGGACGTCCTGGCCCTGTCCGAGGACGAGCTCGGCGACCTCCTCGGCGTGGCCGCGACCCGCCTCGCGGCCGCCGGGGTCGCCGTGCACTGGCCGCGCGACCTCGCCCAGGACCTCACCGCGACGGCGGTGGTCCGGCCCGCGCCGGGCTCCGCGACGGACGGCACCGGCTTCTTCGAGAGCGAGGAGCTGCTCCGGTTCCGCTGGCAGCTCGCCCTCGGCGGCGACCCCCTCAGCGAGGCCGAGATGGACGTCCTCGCCGAGGCCCACCGCCCCGTCGTGCGGCTGCGCGACCAGTGGGTCCTCGTCGACCCCGTCCTCGTCCGCAAGGCCCGCAGGCGCGAGCTGGGCCTGCTGGACCCGGTGGACGCCCTCTCCGTCGCCCTCACCGGCACCGCCGAGGTCGACGGCGAGACCGTGGAGGCGGTCCCCGTCGGCGCGCTCGCCGCCCTGCGCGACCGCCTCACCGCCGGCGTCCGGCCCGCCGAGCCGCCCCCCGGCCTCGACGCCACCCTCCGCGACTACCAGCTGCGCGGCCTGGCCTGGCTCGACCTCATGACCTCCCTCGGCCTCGGCGGCTGCCTCGCCGACGACATGGGCCTCGGCAAGACGATCACCCTCATCGCCCTCCACCTGCGCCGGGCCCGCCCCGAACCCACGCTCGTGGTCTGCCCCGCCTCCCTCCTCGGCAACTGGCAGCGGGAGATCACCCGGTTCGCCCCCGGCGTCCCCGTCCGCCGCTTCCACGGCTCCGACCGCACCCTGGACGACCTCACCGGCGGCTTCGTCCTCACCACCTACGGCACCATGCGCTCGGCCGCCGAGACCCTGGCCGGGCAGCCGTGGGGCCTGGTCGTCGCCGACGAGGCACAGCACGTGAAGAACCCCTTCTCGGCCACCGCGAAGGCCCTGCGCACCCTCCCCGCCCCCGCCCGCGTGGCCCTCACCGGCACCCCCGTCGAGAACAACCTCTCCGAACTGTGGGCCCTCCTGGACTGGACGACACCGGGCCTGCTCGGCCCCCTGAAGGCCTTCCGGGCCCGCCACGCGCGCGCGGTGGAGAACGGCGAGGACGAGGAGGCCGTCGAGCGCCTCGCCCGCCTGGTCCGCCCGTTCCTGCTGCGGCGCAGGAAGTCCGACCCCGGCATCGTCCCCGAGCTGCCGCCCAAGACCGAGACCGACCACCCCGTCCCGCTCACCCGCGAACAGGCCGCGCTGTACGAGGCGGTGGTGCGCGAGTCGCTGCACGCCATCGAGACGGCGAACGGCATCGCCCGCCGGGGCCTGGTCCTCAAGCTGCTCGGCGCGCTCAAGCAGATCTGCGACCATCCGGCGCTCTACCTCAAGGAGCAGGCCCCCGCCACCGGCGACGCCCTCGCCGCCCGTTCCGGCAAGCTCGCCCTGCTGGACGAGTTGCTGGACACCCTGCTGGCCGAGGACGGCTCGGCCCTGGTCTTCACCCAGTACGTCGGCATGGCCCGGCTGATCACCGCCCACCTGGCCGGCCGCGCCGTCCCGGTGGACCTTCTGCACGGCGGTACGCCGGTGCCCGAGCGCGAGCGCATGGTGGACCGTTTCCAGGACGGCGCGACCCCCGTCCTGGTCCTGTCGCTGAAGGCGGCCGGCACCGGCCTGAACCTCACCCGCGCGGGCCACGTCGTCCACTTCGACCGCTGGTGGAACCCGGCCGTGGAGGAGCAGGCCACCGACCGCGCCTACCGCATCGGCCAGACCCAGCCGGTCCAGGTCCACCGCCTCATCACCGAGGGCACCGTCGAGGACCGCATAGCGGAGATGCTCCAGGCCAAGCGCGCCCTCGCCGACGCGATCCTCGGCTCCGGCGAGTCCGCCCTCACCGAGCTGACGGACCGTGAACTGTCCGACCTGGTCAGGCTGCGGAGGGAGGCGTGATGGCGGGGACGGGCGCGAGCGGCCCGGCCGGGGCCGGCGGCCCGGTCGGGGGGAGCGGCCCGGCCGAGGCGGTCCGCCGGGCCCTGCGGGCGGCACGGGAGCGCGCGGACGACGCGGCGTCGGAGCCGGCACCGGCACCGGAGCCGGCACCGGCGTCCGCGGAACCCGCCGAGGTGCCCGGGGGCCGGCCCCGGCCGGAGACCGCGCCCGCGGACTCCGGCGCTCGGCGGCCCGCAGGGACCCCGTCCCGCCCCGGGGACGCCGCACGCGCGGCCCTGCGGCGCGCGGCCGACGCGCCCCGGGCCCGCGAGGAGGCCCCGCGGACCGACGTCCCCCCGACGGCGGACGTGCCCCCGGCCCCCCACGGGCCGCGGGGCGGGTCCGGTCCGCGGCCCGGCGACGCGGCCCGGGAGGCCCTGCGCGCCGCCCGCACACAGGCCCGGCGGACGCCGCCCGGAACCGGGGAACCGGGAGACGGGGCGGGCGCACGCCGTGCCGCCCGCCCCGGCGTGTCCGCGAGCGCCCGCCGCCCCGGCGACCGTGCCGCCGCGTCCCGCGCGCGGGACGTACGGGCCTTCGCCGAGGACGCCTTCCGGATGCCGTCGGAGACCGTCCCCGGTGCAGCGGCCGAAACCCCCGGGCCGAGCGGACCCGCGTCCCGGGAAGCCGCTCCGCCCTCCCCGACGTCCGACGCGCCCCTCCACCCGGTGGCTGACCCCGATCCGGTCCTCCGCCCGGTGGGTGACCCCGATGCGGCCCTTGGCTCGGCGATGGCACCCGATGTGGTCCTCCGCCCGGCGGGTGACCTCGATGCGGCCCTTGGCTCGGCGACGGCATCCGATGCGGCCCTCCGCCCGGCGGGTGACCCCGATGCGGCCCTTGGCTCGGCGACGACACCCGACGCGGTCCTCCATCCGGTGGCTGACCCCGATGCGGTCCTCCGCCCGGTGACGGACCACGATCCGATCCCTCATCCGGTGACGGACCCCGATCCCGCCGTCCGTCCCCTGCCCGCCCCGGCCCCCGCCGCCCCCTCCACGGCCACCCCCGGCCCTCTCACGCCCCGCTCCATGGCCGCCCCCGGCCGCGACGGCGATCACCGCCGCACCTTCCCCGCCTTCCCGCCCCGGCCGGCCGGGGCGGGCGAGGCGGGCGGCGGGTTCGCCGAGACCTGGTGGGGCGGTGCCTGGACCGCCGCGCTGGAGGAGGGCGCCCTCGACGCCGAGCGCCTGGCGCGCGGGCGGGGTTACGCCGAGCAGGGGCACGTGGACGCCATCACCGTCACACCCGGCCTGGTCCTGGCGTACGTGCGGGGCAGCCGGGCCCGCCCCTACCGCGTCCAGGTGCGGCTGCGCACCCTCGGCGACGACGACTGGGAGCGGTTCCTGGACGCCGCGGTCGAACGGCCGGGGCACATCGCCGCGCTGCTCGACAGGGAGATGCCCGAGTCCCTCGCCGACTGCGGCGTGCCCCTGCTCCCCGGCCCCGGTGACCTCGCCCCCCAGTGCAGCTGCCCCGACCGCGGACACCCCTGCAAGCACGCGGCCGCCCTCTGCTACCAGACCGCGCGGCTGCTCGACGCCGACCCGTTCGTCCTGCTCCTGCTGCGCGGCCGGGGCGAGCGCGAGCTGCTCGACACGCTGTCCCGCCGCAACGCCGCGCGGGCGGCCCGCGCCGCCCAGGAGCAGGAGCGGGAACCCGTGCCGGGCGTGCGTGCGACCGAAGCCCTCGCCGCCCGCCTGCTCCCGCCGCTGCCGGCGCCCCCGCCCCCGCCGCCGCACCCCGGACAGCCGCCCGCCTACCCCGCCGTGCCGGACGGCCCCGACTCCTTCGCCCTCGACCAGCTCGCCACCGACGCGGCCCTGCGCGCCCACGCGCTGCTGACCACCGGTCACGACGAGATCGGCGGGCTGACCCTCTGGCAGGACGCCGTACGCCTCGCCGCGGCGCGTCCCGGCTCCGGGCTGACCGCCGCCGGCCGCACGCTCTACGCCTCCCTCGCCTCCGCCGCCGGCCGCACCCCGGGCGAGCTGGCCCGCGCGGTCGCCGCCTGGAGGCAGGGCGGCCCGGACGGACTCGCCGTCCTGGAGGAGCACTGGGACCCGCCCGCCGGCCGCTTCGACCGGGCCCGGCCCCTCCTGCGCGCCGCAGACCTCCCCGCCTTCCGCCCCTGGCGCAACCACCTCACCCACCCCGGCGGCCACGTCCAGCTCCGCCTCGGCCGCGACGGTCTGTGGTACCCGTACGAATCGGAGCCGGGCCGGGACGACTGGTGGCCGCGCGGCACCCCCGACATCGACCCGGTGGGCGCCCTGACCGGCCTGGCCACGTGGGCCGACGACCTGTGAGCCACCGCGCGCGGCCGGGACGGCGCGGACGCCTCCACTGGCCGTGACATCCGCGGGCGCCCCGTCGGACGCCGCCCCGTCGGACACCGCCCCGAGCCCCGGACCCGTCCTCCCGCGACGTGTTCCGAGGCGTCCCGAAGAGTTTCCCCACCGCACCCCTGCCGTTGGCCGTGCCCGGCTACCTTCGCCTCGCCCGGTCCGGCAGCAGGAGAGGCATGCCCATGAGCACCCCGGTCCACCGCACCTCCCCGCGACAGTCCGCGGCCGTCCTGACGTCGGCCCGGCAGCGCCGGGAAGGGAGCCGGACCGGGAGCCCGTCCGGGAACTCGGTGGAGCACGCCCTCCTCCGGATGCAGTCCAGCGCCGGCAACCGGGCCACGACCGCGGCGGTGCAACGGGCCAGGGCCGCGGACAAGGGGAAGGCGCCGGAGAACGGCGGCGCGTCCGCCGG
Source organism: Streptomyces sp. NPDC031554 (assembly GCF_055580685.1). Taxonomy (NCBI): domain Bacteria; kingdom Bacillati; phylum Actinomycetota; class Actinomycetes; order Kitasatosporales; family Streptomycetaceae; genus Streptomyces; species Streptomyces sp. NPDC031554. The sequence goes on from NZ_JBVIKX010000002.1 coordinate 394,374, forward strand.
AGCGAGGAAGAAGAACTACCGCGACCGGATCGCCGGGCTCCTGGAGAGGTTCAAGAAGAACCTCGAACCCATCGACACCTTCGTCAAGGGCGTCCAGACCCCCACCAACGCGGGCTTCACCCAGCAGGCCGCCGCCGCGGCCAACGAGGGCCTCAAGCACTCCGCCGCCGCCTCGGGGGCCTCCGCCGCCTCGGGGAACCTCCTCACGGAGGCCGCCGGCACCGTGGTCAGCGGCATGGACGCGTACAAGAACATGAAGGACGCCACCAAGCACGAGACCGGGGCCGCCCACCACACGGCGAAGAAGAAGGCCAGGACCAAGGGGACCGACACGGTCGTCGGCGCCGCCAGTTCGGGAAGCTACAGCGCCGCCATCGCCAAGGAGGTGACCAAGGTCCAGAAGGCGGCGGACGCCGCGGTGGCGTCCGAGGCGAGCGGCATCGCCAGCGCCTCCGTCGGCGCGATCAAGGGCGTACGGGCGGCCTTCCGCGTCGGGGGAGCTGCCCGCAAGTACAAGAAGGTCAAGGAGCTCGGGGACCCCCACCTCGTCCACGCGGGTTCGCTGGCCCGGCTGAACGAGTCGCGGGAGCAGGCCAACTGGGCCGCGGCGGAGGCGTACGTCGCGCTGGACGCCTACTGGAACCACGAGGGCGAGGGACGGCTGGAGCTCGTCTCCGAGGCCGTCGACGCCGCCTGGGAGGCGATGGGTGAGGCCCGTGACGCCGCCGAGACCCTCCGGCGCGCGGAGAACGACGTGGAGAAGCTGAACACGGCGCAGGGGTACGCGAAGAAGAAGCAGCTCACCAAGATCGGCAAGGAGGCGGTCGGCGGCGCGGTGGGCGAATCCACCAAGGCCGCGGCCGGCGTCGTGACGGCGGTCGCGGCGGGAACGGCCGGGCTGGCGACCAACCCGGTCGGCTGGGGCCTGGCCGGGGCCGGGGCCGGCCTCGTCCTCGGCGTCACCCTGTACAAGGCGCTCCGCGCCGCCACGAAGCGCTACGAGGAGGTCCGCCACCCCGAGCGCTGGGCGCCGGAGGGCGAGACCTCCGCGGAGGCCGCGTCCCGCGGTGAGTCGCTGAAGCACGCCCTGAAGTTCTGGAAGAAGGTGTCGGCGGGCGAACGCCAGGCCATGGCGCGCGAGATCTACGCCCTGGCGGCAGGCCCCGGGATCCCCGGCAGCGGCAACACGACGGCCGAGATGAGGCAGTCCGCGAGGGCCCTCCTCATCGCCCTCAAGTCAGGCCCCGCCGACCACAGGCTGGAGCCGGAGGCGTGGGCGGAGACCCTCGACGATCCCGCGAAGAGCGCCGGTTGGATCAAGGAGATAGCGGAACAGCTGGCCTCGGGGTGACCGGGAGGCCGGGAGCGGGACGGTGCGTCGGCCGGCGCGACCGCCGACTCCGGCCCGCGCCCGCCTCCCGGTGCGAGCCCGTCGGCGAGCGCCGCGACCACCCGCGCGGCCCCGGCCTACGACGACGCCCCGGCCTACGACGACGCCCGGCCCGTCGCCGCCGTCGTGCCGGCGCGCGTCAGCAGGACTCGCCGCCGCCTCGCCCGGCAGCCCGGCCCGGCTCGCCTCGCCGGCCCGACGGCCGACCGCGGCGCTCCACGTCGCCCGTCGGTGGGCATGTCCCCGAGCGGTGAGGTGACCCCTGCTTCCCGTCCTTCGTGCCTTTGTGCGGTCCGCCCTCCCACGAGCCCCCGTGCCAGGGGCCTTTGCGATACGTGAGAAGGTCTGGGGCGTGGGCGAGACACCACCGAACACCCTGCAATACCGCTTCGACGGGCCAGAAGACGCTCCGGTCCTGATCCTGGGTCCCTCACTGGGCACCACATGGCACAGGTTGCAGAGACCGTCCAGGGACGTCTACGCCAGTCCAGTACGGGCGTGAAATCCCAGTTCAGGGCCTCCTGGTCCGTGAGGGGCCGCCCAGTTGGTGATGGCTGTGCGACAGACGGGTGACACGGTGCGGCCCCGCCGGCGTCCATCCTGACAGGACCTCTGCGCGGAGCCGTGAGACGACGAAGCCGCACCGGAGAGCTCCGGCGCGGCTTCGTCATGAGACCGGCTGCGCTGTCGGGCACGATGCGGTCGGCGCCTCATGCGGCCCGTGTCCCTGTGACGTTTTCGGGGTGCGCCTACTTTGCGATGGCACTCGCCTACGCATCTACCCTGAAGGGAACGGCCCGTAGCGGGGGATGAGGGGCGGTAGCGGGCATCGCGCGAAACCTGTCTCCGGATCTCTGCACCTCTGCGCGGGGTCAGCCGCCCGGTGATGAGTTCACGCTATTCCCCGAAGAGGCCGAACGGACCGCTCCTGGACGTAGGCTCACTTTTGTCGGCGGTCGTCCTCCGAGGAGCGGCTCGTCTCCAGCCAGGACCGTGCCGGTTCTGCCGGGCGGGTGGTGTCCACGGTGAGCTGGAGGCGGGTCCCTCCCTGGCTGTCCGCGGGATAGCTGCGCTGCTCGGAGGCGGCGAAGCACTGGCGGAGAACCTCCGCGACGCGACGGGCGACCTCGGGGGAGGCCGCGACGATACGTACCTCGGCGTGCCCGTCCGGGGGTGTTTCCGTGGGCTGCATGGCGACCTCGTTGTTCGGGCACAGAAGAGCGGACCGATCTCTCACTCTACTTTCCTTACAGGCAGGCGAGTGCGATGTCCGACTCCGGCTCCCCGGGGGTGACCAGGCTCCTGCCGGACGCCGTCCACCAGGCCCTGAAACCCGCGACGGCTGTCGTACGGCTGGAGACCGCACGACCGTCGGGGTGTTCCCGACGGAGCATGGTGGCCGCGGTCCCGGGACATCGCCGCGGAGCTCCCCGCCCTGGCCGAGTACCTCGAACCGGTCACACGTGCCGGCCTGGACGCCGGTGCCTGGGAAGCACTGCCGACGAGGCTGGTTATCGATGACCGAGTCGTGCACATCGACTCCTTCCCGGTCGGCGACGACACCGTCCTCATCACCCGTGGCGAGCGGGATCTCTTCTTCCTGCTCGTGGTCCCGCCGCACGCGACGCCCGACGCCGCACGCGACGCCCGACGCCGCGCGCGCCGCGGTGGCCGAGGCCGTCCGCGCCGGCAACGTGACGCAGGCCGATCAGATCCTCATCGACACCGGCACCGACCGGGCAGCGCCGGAGATGTGAGAGCGATCAGCCGCCGCGGTCCTCGGGCTGGTCCGGTCCGATGCGGGTGCCGGGACGGCCACGGTGAGATGGATCCGATGACCGCCGTCCCGACGAGCGATCACCCCCCCATGGCAGGCAAGCGAGGACGGGAGGCGAGCGCCGTTTTACGGATGGCCGCGTACGTCGTCGCGCCCCTGGGAGCCCTGGTGTCGTCGGCGACTCTTCATGAGACGTTGCACTCCGAGTGAATCAATATCTGTGCCCGAGAGGTCAGAGTTTTACGGACCACGCAGTACGAGTTTTTGCCGCGACGAGCAGAGCGGAATTGTGCAACGCACACGGAACGTTCCGGCGTGCTACTGTCGATCCCAGTTGCAGTTGTGGTTCCCAAAAACTTCAAGTGCCCCCGCCGCGCTTTTGCCGGGAGCACTTTTGTATTTCCGGTCATTTCCGGGCGGGGTAATCATCGCGGCGACACGGCGTCCGCGCAGTGCGGACGCCGATGCACTGCCCCGAAGGAGATATGACATGGCTGCCGGTACCGTGAAGTGGTTCAACGCGGAAAAGGGCTTCGGCTTCATCGAGCAGGACGGTGGCGGCGCCGACGTGTTCGCCCACTACTCGAACATCGCCGCGCAGGGCTTCCGTGAGCTGCTCGAGGGCCAGAAGGTGACCTTCGACATCGCCCAGGGCCAGAAGGGCCCGACGGCCGAGAACATCGTTCCGGCCTGACGCTCACGCACCATCTGCAGCTGGGGCCCGCATCCTCCGGGGTGCGGGCCCCAGCTGCACGCGTATCCCGCAGCGGTTTTCACCCGCGGGACGCCCCGTAGGAACCCGCAGACCACCACAAGCGGTTCCTCCCCCAGGGCGCAGGCGCGTCCTGAAGTGCTGCATCGCAGTGGGCGCCCGGATCGCAAGGTCCCCAGGGCGTCACCCATCTCAGCACCTGCGCCCCCGGAGGTTTCGGTCGGCCAGATCTGCTTTCTTTTGCCACCGGTCCATACTTGTAATTCTCCGTGCCATTCATTGCGGCGGGAATTCCTTGATATGCGCCACATCGAGGAAGGTTCCGCATGAACCGCACGTACACGAACGACCGCCCCGCCCGCACCCGTGACGGCCGTGCCGATGGCGGAAGGGGCGGCAGCGGCTACGGCTCGCAGGCACCGCGCCGTACCGGCGGGCCCGTCCGCTCCGGCGGTTACGGCCGTCGGCCCGCCGCGGTCCAAGGTGAGTTCGCGCTGCCCAGGACGATCACCCCCGCGCTGCCCGCCGTCGAGGACTTCGCCGATCTCGACATGCCCGAGCAGCTCCTGGCCGAACTCGGCCGGCAGGGTGTGACCGCACCGTTCCCCATCCAGGGAGCGACGCTGCCGAACTCCCTGGCGGGCCGTGACGTCCTGGGCCGCGGCCGCACCGGTTCCGGCAAGACCCTCGCCTTCGGCCTCGCCCTGCTCGCCCGCACCGCCGGACAGCGTGCCGAGCCCCGCCAGCCGCTGGGGCTGATCCTCGTACCCACGCGTGAGCTGGCACAGCAGGTGACCGACGCGCTGACCCCGTACGCCCGCTCCGTGCGGCTGCGGCTGGCCACGGTGGTGGGCGGCATGTCCATCGGCCGACAGGCCGGCGCACTGCGCACCGGCAGCGAGATCGTCGTCGCGACACCGGGACGGCTCAAGGACCTCATCGACCGCGGCGACTGTCGGCTGAACCACGTGGACGTCACCGTGCTGGACGAGGCCGACCAGATGGCCGACATGGGCTTCATGCCCCAGGTCACCGCGCTGCTCGACCAAGTGCGCCCGAAGGGGCAGCGCATGCTGTTCTCCGCCACCCTGGACCGCAACGTCGACCTGTTGGTACGCCGCTACCTGACCGACCCCGTCGTGCACTCCGTCGACCCCTCGGCCGGCGCGGTCACGACGATGGAGCACCACGTCCTGCACGTCCACGGCGCCGACAAGCACGCCGCCACGATCGAGATCGCCGCCCGCGACGGCCGCGTGATCATGTTCCTGGACACCAAGCACGCCGTCGACCGGCTGACCCAGGACCTGCTCGACAGCGGGGTGCGGGCCGCCGCGCTGCACGGCGGCAAGTCGCAGCCCCAGCGCACCCGCACGCTGACGCAGTTCAAGACGGGGCACGTCACCGTGCTGGTGGCGACCAACGTCGCGGCGCGCGGCATCCACGTCGACAACCTTGACCTCGTCGTCAACGTCGATCCGCCGACCGACCACAAGGACTACCTCCACCGCGGCGGCCGTACCGCCCGCGCCGGCGAGTCCGGCAGCGTCGTCACCCTGGTCACGCCGAACCAGCGCCGTGGCATGGTCCGTCTGATGTCGGACGCCGGAATCCGGCCGCAGACCACCCAGGTCCGCTCGGGCGACGAGGCCCTGAGCCGGATCACCGGCGCCCAGGCCCCGTCCGGCATCCCGGTCGTCATCACCGCACCGGTGGTCGAACGCCCCAAGCGCAGCGCCACCTCCCGAGGTCGCCGCCGCCCCGCCTCGGCGACCAGGCGCACCCCCGGACGCCAGTCCGGCTTCGGCGCGGTGGCCTAGATCTTCAGTGATCAGGAAGCCGACCCATCTCTGCAGGAGGCACGCTTTGACGCTGGTTCAGACAGAGTCCCGCCCGGCGGACGCCGACCCCGCGCACAGGACAGCGGTGGAGGTCATGGACGCGGCCGGACCGCAGGTCTGTGACGACATGAGCGTCGAGGTGGCGCTGGCCGTCATGGCCGCCGCACGCACGGTCCGGCTGGTCGTCTGCGACCAGGACAGCCAGTGCACCGGCCTGGTCACCCATGCCGAACTCGCCGCCGTCCGCGACAGCTCCGACTACACGGACCGTGTCCGCCTGCGCGACATCCTCGGCGACCACGGTTCGTTCGCCTCACCCGTGACCACGATGGCCGAAGCCGAGCACGCGATGCGCGCCCGCCGGCTGGGTGTCCTGCCGGTGGTCGACGAGCAAGGCAGCGCCCTGGGCATCCTCGCCCTTTCCCGCTGAAACACCTGGCCCCTGGTCGGACCGTTGTTCCCTTCTCTCTGTGAGGCCACATGCGCTGCGTCATCGCCCGCTTCCCCTTCGAGCTCACCAAGGCCGGCGTGCTGGAATCGATGAAGGGCATCAAGCCCGAACCGGTCACCGGCGAATCGGTGATCATCGGCCGCCGCCACTACCCCGTCAAGCAGGTCGGCCAGGTCATCACGCGCCAGGACCGCCGTGACTTCAGCGCCGCCGAAGTCCTGCGGGCCATGGCTCAGCTCGGCTTCACCTGCCGCGCCGTTCCCAAGGAAGCGCCCCTGGGCATTCTCAGCCCGATGCAGCACGCTTCCGCGATGCTCGGCACCCCTGTCACGGCCTGATCGGGTAAACAGACACGGGCCGACACCTGAGCAGCACTGTGGGCCCGACCGGTACGCCGGTCGGGCCCACACCGCGTGCGGCGGGTTCCCGTCACCGTTGCCCTGCGGGATCCGGGCGACAGGGAACTACAGACGCGTGGGCGGCCCGTCCTCCTTCACAAGGGCGTCGAAGACGGCGGGCACTCGCCCAAGTGAGCGCAATCCCCCAGCACAGCCGACACCCTCTGCCCCACAGCGCTTCGGCAGTCGGCCGACCGGTGGCGGCAGCGCCACCGGTGGCCGCGGCCAGGGACCTCTGGTGGCTCTGGCCGGGCTCCAACAGGGCGGCAACGTCACCCGGCAACTCGTCGGGTTGCGGTATGAGGCGGACCATCTTCGTCGGCCATCCGGCTGCTTGAGCGGTGACGCTACTGGGCAAGGAGGGCGCTCACGGTCTTGCCGCCGGAGGCCCGACGGGTGGGCGCCGTGGCGTGGGCGAGGCCGGTGACCGTGGGCCGGCCGAAGCCCCGGTACCGCCGTTCAGGTCAGGGGTGCGCACGCGCGGCACATGCCGGCTGGGATCGTGAACGGCGACCTCGACGGTGTCGGGGTGCGCAGTCGGTTCCAGTGTGCAGCGGCCCCCACCGTGGCGCAGGGCATCGGTGACGAGCTCGGAGACGACCAGGACCACAGTGTCCGCCGCGTCAGGAGCCACGGTCGGCTGCGGCGCCGGCAACCATCGTGATCACCAGGGTCACCCTGATCTCTGAATCGTCCATGCCTCCCGCCCTGGGTACCCGACCCCTGTGCCCGTCCTCCGCCTGCCAACCCCGCAGAGCCCCAGTGCTTGCCTGAAAGGGGCGGAAAACCACAGCCGGCAAATGACGCCATCCGCTGCCGTGAGTCCGTGTCTCCGCAGCCCGCGGACTGTTCGAGTCAGGGGCCGTGCTGGTTCGCCACCAGCTGCTCGATCATCCCGGGATCGTCGAAGGCGGCGCAGGGCCTTTTGCCACGCTCGTCAAGGGCCGACCTGGGGGCGTCACGGCTGGAAACGTCCGTGCCGGTCGATGGTGTCCTCACTGGACGCAGTGTCGGCCGGTGCCGCCGACGGCAGCCGCGGCGCAGGCGGCGACGTCACGCCCAACCCGACATGCCACGCGGTGGTGGGTCACTGTGAGCGCCGGCCAGAGCCTCGCGGCTGCTTGAACCATCCATGGGGACCGGTCGAGGCAGCCTGGTCGAGGCGGAGTACCTCATCTTCCAGCGCGCGGAAATCTATACCCGCTGGAGTAGACATTGGCCGACGGTGTGGTTAAGGTTTCTGTCGTAGCCGAGATCAAGAGAGGCCCGGCAGAGATGAACTGCCGGGCAGCAGTACGCAGTTGCAGTTCGCAGGACGGTGCGGTGGTGGAGTTCCGAAGCCAGAGCGGTTGCAGGACGGCGACGGGACTGACGACCGGACCGGGTGGCCCGCAGTGATCAGGGGCCGCCATGAGCAGTACCGCAGTGGCGGTACCAGTAAGTGAAGGTTCGCAGTACCCAGCAGTGAAGTCAGTGAGCAGTACCTCGGTGAAGGCGTCGGCTGCGGGCGCGCGCATCGGGAGGTTCGGCAGTGGGGTTCTGAGCCAGGGCAGACGCAGGACGGGCGACGGGGCTGGCTGCCGAAGAGTGGCGCTGTTCGAGGCCACCAGCAGTTCGCAGTACCAGTAGTACGCAGTTCCCGTTAGTGAGTAGTTGATCAAGAGGGAAGAACGGAGGAGCCGAGCGCCATCAGGATCGCCCGGGCGGAAGTCTTGGACCCGGGTACCGCAGGACATCGATAGTGAGGTGGTCTCCGGTCGAGCAACCGCGATCCCCGCGCCCCCGACAGCATCTCGGTCGGGTCTGCGGAAACAGAGGGCCGGTGCAGTATCAGGGCCGGTCGATGGTGTAGCAGTTCCTTCGGGGCCCTGGTGCCACTACGGCGCCAGGGCCCCTCCACGCGTTCCACAGAGAGGTGCAATGACAGCAGACGACACGTTCGGCCGTCTCGATGACGACGACTACCCCGCCTACACCATGGGCCGGGCCGCCGAGATGCTCGGCACCACACAGGGCTTCCTCCGTGCCATCGGCGAAGCCCGCCTCATCACCCCGCTGCGCTCCGCAGGCGGCCACCGCCGCTACTCCCGTTACCAGCTGCGCATCGCCGCCCGCGCCCGGGAACTCGTCGACCACGGCACCCCCATCGAGGCCGCGTGCCGCATCATCATCCTCGAAGACCAGCTCGAGGAAGCCCAGCGCATCAACGCCGAATACCGCCGCGCCATCGAATCAGCGAAACCGACCGCAGCAGCATGAGATGAGCGTGCCCGTCCGCGTCGGCGGGCACCGCGCGCAAGGTCGCGGCATGCGGCGTGATCGTTTCCTATGGTGACGTGGCGTGTGGGCGTGTAGCGTTCTGTGTCAGCTGTCGTGGTTCGGAATTTCCCCCGCCCGCGCCTTTGGTGTGGGCTTTTTGCTGTGCTGTGCCGCAGGAACCAGGGCGATCACCTCCGCCTTCCCCATGGAGTGGGAGGCGTTCATCGACTGGAAGGCATCAGACATGGCAACGGGAACTGTGAAGTGGTTCAACGCGGAGAAGGGTTTCGGTTTCATCGCCCAGGACGGCGGCGGCCCGGATGTCTTCGCGCACTACTCCGCGATCAACTCCACGGGCTTCCGCGAGCTCCAGGAGGGCCAGACCGTGACGTTCGACGTCACCCAGGGCCAGAAGGGCCCGCAGGCCGAGAACATCACCCCGGCCTGACCTCACAGACCCGCCCGAGGGATCACGCACACCGCGTCCGGTGAGCGCCGCCCGTGCGGGCTTTGCCGCCATACCGGGCGAAGCGCCTGCTCTCGGGCAGGGCGTGCACAGGATCAGGGGCCGCGCAGCCATCGCTGTGCGGCCCCTGATCTGTTGAGACGGGTGTGACCTCGGCCGAACTTCCTGACCTCAGTTGCTTCGAGCGTCGTCCGGTGCGGGCGCCGCACGCCCTGTGCCTCTGCGCGCGCAGTTCGGAGCAATGTCGGCGGTCTCCTCTACAGCGCGGGCGCGGTCGTCTACGCCCTGCAGCGGCCCGACCCCTCACCCCGCTGGTTCGGCTACCACGAGGTCTTCCACGCCCTGACCGTGGCAGCCTTCACCGCGCACTACATCGCCATCTCCCTGGCCACCTACTGACCGCGACAGCGTCCGGGCCTGCGCCGCTGGTCACATGCGTTGCCGCGTGCTGCGCCGCGAACGGGCCGGGCGGTGGCCGAGGCATTGGTCCGTAGCTGACCCGCGACGGAGGAGCCTCAAGTCCGAGGTGGAAGGCGTGCGGGAACGCTGAGGCCAGGACACGGACCTTCCGCGGCACACGGTCGGTGTCCCGGAAGCGGTCTACGCCGACACGACCGCGGACCAGCCCGTGACTCATCATGTGGACGGTCTTGCCGCCCCGGCTTCCTGGGGTGGCTGCTGACTCCCGTGCCCGGCCGCGATGCCTGCGAGACCGCGACCGGAACCGGGGACCGTGCTGCCGGGCTGTGTCTCAGGCGTCGATGATGACGGGGATGATGAGGGGCTTGCGGCGGTGGGTGCGGAACGCCCAGTTCGCCACGGCGCGGGCGATGAGCTGTTCGAGTTGGCGTGCGTCCCCGACGCCTTCCTCGGCCGCCGTGGCGAGGGTCTTCTCGATGACGGGGACGACCGGCTCGAAGGTGGCGTCGTCGTGGACGAAGCCGCGGGCCAGGAAGTCGGGGGCCTCGGCGAGGGCGCCGGTGTCCGCGTCGACGATCGCCACCACCGTGACCACGCCTTCGGCGGCGAGGGTGAGGCGGTCCTTGAGGGACGCTTCGGTGGCGCCGCCGACTTCCATGCCGTCCACGTAGACGTTGCCGGCGGGGACCTTGCCGGTGATGGACGCGCGCCCGTCGACGAGGTCGACGACGACGCCGTCCTCGGCGATGACGACCCGGTCGGGGTCGACGCCGGTACGGATGGCGAGGTCGCCGTTGGCCCGCAGGTGGCGCCATTCGCCGTGCACGGGCATGACGTTGCGGGGTTTGACGATGTTGTAGCAGTAGACGAGTTCGCCGGCGCTGGCGTGGCCGGAGACGTGCACCTTGGCGTTGCCCTTGTGGACCACGTGGGCGCCCCACCGGGTGAGTCCGTTGATCACCCGGTAGATGGCGTTCTCGTTGCCGGGGATGAGGGAGCTGGCGAGCAGGACGGTGTCGCCCTCGCCGATGCGGATCATGTGGTCGCGGTTGGCCATCCGTGACAGCGCGGCCATCGGTTCGCCCTGGGAGCCGGTGCACACCAGAGTGATCTTGTGGTCGGGGAGCTTCTCCAGCTCCTTCGTGCTCACGACCAGACCGGACGGGACCTTCAGATAGCCCAGGTCGCGGGCGATGCCCATGTTGCGGACCATCGACCGGCCGACGAAGGCGACCTTGCGGCCGTGCTGGTGGGCGGCGTCCAGGACCTGCTGGATGCGGTGCACGTGGCTGGCGAAGCTGGAGACGATGACGCGGCGCGGCGCGGTGCGCATCACCTGCTCGATCGCCGGGTTCAGCTCCCGCTCGGAGGTGGTGAAGCCGGGTACCTCGGCGTTGGTGGAGTCGGTGAGGAACAGGTCCACGCCCTCCTCGCCGAGGCGGGCGAAGGCGCGCAGATCGGTGATGCGGTCGTCGAGGGGGAACTGGTCCATCTTGAAGTCGCCGGTGTGCAGCACCATCCCGGCCCGGGTGCGGATCGCGACCGCGAGGCTGTCGGGGATGGAGTGGTTGACCGCCACGAACTCGCAGTCGAAGGGTCCGAAGCGGCGTCGGTCGCCCTCGCGCACCCGCACCGTGCGCGGTCGGATGCCGTGTTCCTTGAGCTTGGCCTCCAGGAACGCCAGCGTCAGCTTGGAGCCGACGACGGGAATGTCGGACCGCTCGCGCAGGAGGTACGGCACGCCGCCGATGTGGTCCTCGTGGCCATGGGTGAGGACGATGCCCACGATGTCGTCCAGCCGGTCACGGATGGAGGTGAAGTCCGGCAGGATCACGTCCACGCCGGGCTGGGTCTCCTCGGGGAACAGCACGCCGCAGTCGACGATGAGCAGCTTGCCCGCGTGCTCGAAGACGGTCATGTTGCGGCCGATCTCGCCCAGGCCGCCCAGGGCGATGACCCGCAGCCCTCCTTCAGAAAGGGGCGGGGCGGCTTTCAGCTCGGGGTGCGGATGACTCATACCCTGACGGTACCCGGAGAGCGGGACAGGATGATCCACTGCCTGCGGGACCTGAGCGCTCGATACGAACCGCCGCCGACGACGTACTGCCGCTCGCCGACCGCCGGCCGGTGATGGTCCGCTGCTGATGCCGAGGGGTCTGTCTCGACAGGGGCGTGCCCGACCAGGCGCCGTCACTGTTCTGGCCATCCGTGCGGTTGGTGCCACCTACGCGATGAGCCGTCGGGTCGGAAGCCGGCTCCATCGGGGCGGCCCTGGCCCGCACGAACGCCGCAGCAAGGAGGGCAAGACCCGACGCGAGATGGCCGAAGCCTCAAGCGCCACACCACCCGGGAGGTCTTCCACCTGGTCAGACCTGTGCGGCCGCAACCCTCGTTATAGGGGCGTCCGTGAGACGTGAGAAGGTCTGGGGCGTGAGCGAGACACCACCGAACACCCTGCAATACCGCTTCGACGGGCCAGAAGACGCTCCGGTTCTGATCCTGGGGCCCTCTCTGGGCACCACCTGGCACAGGTTGTAAAGACCGTCCAGAGGCGTCCACGTCAGTCCAGAGTTGGAGCGTAAGAGCAGGTCAGGGCCTCGCAGTCCGGGGGAGTCGGTGTAGTCGGTGACAGAGATGTGACAGCGCCCGCGACAGCCCGGTGACAGCGCGAGCCCGCCGGGGGGCACGCTGGCGGGGCCTCTGGCCGGAGCCACTCGACGAAGCCCCACCGGAACACGTCCGGTGGGGCTTCGTCACGAGATCGACCGTGCTCGCGCGCATGACGCCCTCGGCTCCGCATGCAGTTCGTGTTCCTGCGATGCGCCTCGGGACGCTGAATTTGCGATCGCAGCCAGCAAGACGGGGATCCGTGAGGAGACGCGCCCTGCGGGAAACCGGGCGGGTTCTGTCGTGTTGTGGGTTGATGTGGTGTGCCTGCTCGGGACGGGCTCAGCGGTATGCCGACTGTCGGTGGATGCGTGACGTCGTGGCCACCATTGACACGGCACCCGTGACGAAACCGGACCTGGTCGTGCGTGTGCGGACGTTCTGCGGTGACAGGGCACAATGGTCCGCACGCGGTGGCTGGGGGGGGGCGGCTCTGGGGAGGGCGTCGTGAAGTTCAGAAAGCGAACGCTGGAAATGCTTGGCGACCTCATTTGCGGGAACCTCGGTGTGGCTGATCCTCAGGCTGGTGCCGAGCCTGCATATTTCCCGTATCGATCAAGCAGCTACATCACCGAGTTCTTCGCCGAACTCGACATGGATTGGGAGCACGACGGTTCGACGCGGCACCGCTGGGTCGCAGGGGTGCTGGAACAACTGTTGGCAGAGCCGCACGAGGGGCCTTCACACCCGCCGGAGTCCTTCTGCAGGGTGATCGACCACCTGATGAATCCGGCGGATGCCCTCAATGAAGGGCTCGACCGGCCCAATGCCCTGCGCTTGCTGAACAATGCGCTCGCCCGGGAAGGGTTCGAAGCCTTCTACGAGGAGGACAAGCATTGCTATCTGCGGCACATCGGAACGAGCACTGTCTCGATGCCGGCCAAGAACCCGCATCGTCCTCTGAGCGCCGCCGAGATGCAGCGGCGTACAGCACTTGCCGCGTTCCTGGACACGTGCAGTGAGGATGCGCTCATTGAACAAGTGCTGCTGCCGTTGTTCCGGCAGCTGGGTTTTCACCGGATCACGGCGGCCGGGCACCGGGACAAGGCGCTGGAGTACGGCAAGGACATCCGGATGCGGTACACCCTGCCGACTCGGCACTTTCTGTACTTCGGCATCCAGGTGAAGCGCGGAAAGCTGGATACCACCGGTAGGTCCAGGGCGGGCAATGCCAACATCGCTGAGATCCACAATCAAGCTCTGATGATGTTGGCGCACGAGATCTTCGACCCCGAGACCAACCGGCGCGTCCTCGTCGACCATGCGTTCATCGTGGCCGGCGGGGAGATCACCAAGGCTGCACGCAACTGGCTGGGCAACGCGTTGGACGCGGCGAAGCGGAGCCAGATCATGTTTATGGATCGCGACGACATCCTGAACCAGTTCGTGGTGACCAACCTGCCGCTTCCCGGGGGTGTGCCAGATGCGGTGCCGCCCGGTGGTACCACGGCAGCGTCGTTCTGAGGCGCTGGCGCACGCGTCGCGCCGGAGAGGGCAGCAGGGACCTGCCACTAGCGCGGATGGACAGACTTCACCGAGAAGAGCCGTGGCTGCACGTCCGTCGCGATCTTGGCTGCCTGGTCCATATGGACGCGGGCCTCGGGGTTGTCGAGCATCGCCCTGTAGTGCTCCTCGGTCTCCCACTGGGCGTAGTTGATCACCCGTTCGCCGTCGAGTGAGGCGTGGAAGTTGGCGCAGACGAAGCCGGGCTGGTGCTTCATGGTCTCCTCGGTCGCACGGGCGAGCAGTTCGATCAGCTCGTCCTGACGGTCGGGGGAGACCGTGAACACGTTGATGAGGGTGGCCACCGGGCGGGTCGTGTCGACCTGAACGGTAACAGTCATGCAGTCATATCTCCCCTTACCTTAGGAGACGTTGTCGCATTAGGCCGCGCGTTCGCTCGAACGGAGGCGAGCCGCGAGACCTCAGTGTTGGTGGAGAGCTGTCGATACCGACTCCAGGACGTGCCACAGACGGTCCGCGGACAGGCCGCCGCCCTGGGCCAGTTGCGCCGATCCGCCACCCTTGCCGTGCAGGAGTCGCTTGATCAGTCGCGCGGCGTACAGTCCCGACGCCTCGGCGGCCGCATTGACGGCGGCCACGAGGATCGACTTGTGGCCGGAGGTTGTTCCGATCACCACGACTCCAGGGCGCTCAGCGGGGAGCAGGTCGCGCACGGTGGTGGCCAGGGTCCTGGCGTCGTCCGTGTCGCCGTCCGTGGTCGCGGTGACCACCAGGACTCCGTGCGCGTCCTGTGCCTTGCCCGCCAGTTCGGCGGCGCGTGTGCGCGTGGCGGCCTGCCGCAGCCGCTGGTTCTCCCGGTCGGCCGACTTCAGCCGCTCCAGCAGCCCTGCGATGCGGTCGGGGAGTTCGGCGCGCGGTGCCTGGACCTGCTCGGCGATGCGGGCGACCAGGTCGCGTTCGCGGGCCAGGTAGCCGAAGCCTTCGACGCCGACGGCGGCCTCCAGACGGCGCATGCCCGCACCGACCGAGGACTCCGACGTCAACGCGACGACGCCGATCTGCGAGGCGTGCTCGACGTGCGTGCCGCCGCACAGCTCCCGTGACCAGGCACCGCCGATCTCGACCACGCGGACCTTCTCGCCGTAGGTCTCGTCGAAGAGAGCGAGAGCGCCCAGCTCCTTCGCCTCCGGCAGGGTCATCCAGCGGACGCCGACCGGTAGGTCACGACGTAGCGCCTGGCTGGCGGCCTCCTCGATCTCGCTCCGCACAGTCGGGGACAGGGCGCCCCGCCAGGGGAAGTCGAGGCGGAGGTAGCCGGGACGGTTGTAGGAGCCGGACTGCAGGGCGGTGGGGCCGAGTACCTGGCGCAGGGCCGCGTGCAGCACGTGGGTGCCGGAATGGGCCTGGCGGGCGCCGAGCCGCCATTCGGGATCCACGGCCGCCGTGACCTCGTCACCGACGGCGAGTTCACCTGCCGTGACGCGCACCTGGTGAACCACGAGCCCGGCCAGCGGGCGCTGCACGTCCAGGACTTCGGCCTCCACCGACGTGCCGGAGAGGTGGCCGGCGTCGCTGTCCTGGCCACCGGACTCGGCGTAGAACGGGGTGCGGTCCAGGACCGCGGTCACGATCTCTCCCTCGCTCGCCACCGGGGCCGGGCCGGCAGCGGTCAGCAAGGCGAGGACGCGGGACCGGGTGGTCAGGGCGTCCCACGCGCGCCAGTCGGTAGGACCGTGCTCGCCCAGGACACCACGCAGTGCGGCCGTGTCCGTGCCGCCTGACTTACGGGCGCGCGCGTCGGCTCGTGCGCGTTCGCGTTGCTCGCGCATCAGCGCGGTGAAGCCCTCCCGGTCGACCTCCACGCCCTGTTCGGCCGCCATCTCCAGGGTGAGGTCGATGGGGAAGCCGTACGTGTCGTGCAGCAGGAACGCCTGCGCGCCGGGAAGCCGGCGACCGCCGTTCGACTTGACCTCGGCCACGGCCGTGTCCAGGACCGTCGTTCCCTGGCGCAGGGTCGCGCGGAAGGCGTCCTCCTCACCTGCCGCCCGGTCGACGATCCGGTCGTAGGTGTCTGCGACCTCCGGGTAGCCGGGCGCCATGCAGTCGCGGGCCACGGCCAGCAGCTCGGGCAGCGCGGGGTCCCGGTAGCCGAGTTGACGCATCGAGCGCACGGCCCGGCGCAGGATGCGGCGCAGGACGTAGCCGCGGCCCTCGTTGCCGGGAGAGGTGTCGTCGGCGAGCAGCATCAGGGCGGTGCGGACGTGGTCGGCGACCACCCGCAGGCGTACGTCGGCCTCGGCGTCCGCGCCGTAGCGGACACCGGCCAGCGCGGCGGCCCGGTCGAGGACCGGGCGGGTCTCGTCGGTCTCGTAGAGGTTGTCGACACCCTGGAGCAGGGTGGCCATGCGTTCCAGGCCCATGCCGGTGTCGATGTTGCGGCGGGGGAGTTCGCCGAGGATGGGGTAGCCCGACTTGCCGGGGCCTTCGCCGCGCTCGTACTGCATGAAGACGAGGTTCCAGAACTCCATGTACCGGTCCTCGTCGACCGCCGGGCCGCCCGCGCGGCCGAGCGCCGGACCGCGGTCGTAGTACAGCTCCGAGCAGGGACCGCACGGACCGGGCACGCCCATCGACCAGAAGTTGTCCTCGTCGCCCCGGGCCACGATCCGCTCGTCGGGGAGGTCGGCGATGCGCCGCCACAGAGCGCGGGATTCGTCGTCGCTGTGGTGCACGGTCACCCAGATCCTGTCCGGGTCCAGGCCGTAGCCGCCGGCCGGCACCGGCGAGGTGGACAGCTCCCAGGCGAAGGCGATGGCCTCCTCCTTGAAGTAGTCGCCGAGCGAGAAGTTGCCGTTCATCTGGAAGAAGGAGCCGTGCCGGGTGGTGCGGCCGACCTCCTCGATGTCCAGGGTGCGCACGCACTTCTGCACGCTCGTCGCCCGCGGCCACGGCGCCGCCGCCTCGCCTGTCAGGTACGGCTTGAAAGGGACCATGCCGGCGTTGACGAAGAGCAGCGTCGGGTCCGGTGTGGGCAGCGGGGCGCTGGGGACGACGGTGTGGCCGCGCTCGGCGAAGAAGTCGAGGAAACGGCGGCGGATCTCGGCGGTGCGCACGGTGGGCTCCGGGTGGCTACAGGGGCTGGGCGGCCAGGGTTCGGGCGGGATGGTGAGGGCCGAGGAAGACCGCGATGCCGTGGCCGCCGGGGGAGGGGTGGGTGGCCTGCGTCCAGCCCTGGTCGCGGTAGAAGGCCATGGCCCGGGGCGACCGGAGGGAAGTGAGCAGCCAGGCGCGGCCGTCGGGGGCGTCCTCGGTCACCGCCCGCAGGAGGCCGGCCGCGATCCCGGTGCCGCGGACGGCGGAGCGGACGGCGAGCTCGTCGATCTCGCGGGCACCGCACAACCACTCCTCGGTACGGCTCGGGCCGAGACCGGCGGCCGCCTGTGGATAGCAACGGCCGACCGGGAAGGGGGCGGGCGTGGCCCAGGCGGTTGCGAAACCCACGACGTTTCGTCCGTCGAAGGCGAGTGCGGCGCTGAACCCCGGACGCCGTACGTCCGAGCCGAGCCGCGCGACGAAGGCGTCCGCCCTCTCCTCATCCTCGTTCCAGGGCGGCGCGCAGAACGCGTCGGCGTAGACGGAACGCAGGGCGGCGCTGTGCTCCAGGAGAGCTTCGTACGCGACGACACGGACGTCCATCACGCGGCCACCGCTCCGGCCGCCACCGGATGCAGGGCCGCGTAATCCAGCGGTGCCGACGGGTCGATCGACACGTCCCACGGCGCCGGCTCGGCACCGGCCCGTACGAGGAGGTCGCCGACGGCGGCGATCATCGCGCCGTTGTCCGTGCACAACCTCAACGGCGGTACCCGCAGTGCGATTCCGGCCGCCCGGCAGCGCTCCTCGGCCAGTGACCGCACCCGCGAGTTCGCGGCGACCCCGCCGACGACGACCAGCGTGCCGACGCCGTGCTCCCTGCACGCGGCGACCGCCTTGCGGGTCAGGACGTCGGCGACGGCCTCCTGCAGCGACGCGGCGCCGTCGTGGACGGGCAGCTCGCGCCCGGAGTGGGATTCGGCCCAGCGGGCCGCCGCCGTCTTCAACCCGGAGAAGGAGAAGTCGTAGGAGCCGGGGAGGGGGCGGGGGAAGTCGACGGCGCGAGGATCGCCGTCGCGGGCGGCCCGGTCGATGGCCGGACCGCCGGGATACGGCAGGCCGAAGACCCGCGCGACCTTGTCGAAGCACTCGCCGGCGGCGTCGTCGAGGGTGTCGCCGAGGTGGGCGATCGGATCGCGGGCCAGGTCGCGCACGAGGAGCAGCGAGGTGTGGCCGCCGGAGACGATCAGCACCATGCACGGGTCGGGCAGGGGGCCGTGCTCCAGGGTGTCGGCGGCGACATGACCGGCCAGGTGGTGCACGCCGTGGAGCGGGACGCCCAGCGCGTAGGCGATGCCCTTCGCCCCCGCGAGGCCCACCTGCAGCGCGCCGGACAGGCCCGGGCCCGTGGTCACGGCGACCGCCCCGATGTCGGAGAGCCGCAGCCCGGCCTGGTCCAGTGCCTGACGCACCACCGGGCGCAGGGCGTGCAGGTGGGCGCGGGACGCGATCTCGGGCACCACTCCACCGAAGCGGGCGTGCTCGTCCATGCTCGACGCCACGGCGTGCCCGAGCAGTCGTCCGTCCCGCACGAGCCCCGCACCGGTCTCGTCACACGACGACTCGATCCCGAGCACGATCGGAGAGCCCATGCCCTCCCCTTCCTGCGACGCAATGGTTATTGCGAACAGTGTGCAATAAGATCGCTCGGGATGTGAACCCGGACTCGGTCGCACGGGTGATCGCTTAGTAGAGTGCGCCCCTGTCACCCCCTGAACTCCGAGGTAGCCAGCAGTGACCCCCGCCCGACCAGGCCCGCCCTCCGTCGTCACCGTCGTCGGGATCGGAGCCGACGGCTGGAGTGGCCTGGCCGAGCCCTCACGCGCGGAACTGCGTCGCGCCGAGGTCCTCGTCGGAGGTCCGCGCCAGCTGGACCTGCTGCCCGCCGAGTGCGCCGGCGAACGCGTCGCCTGGCCCTCACCCCTGCGCCCCGCCGTCCCGCGCCTGCTCGCCGCTCATGCCGGCCGCCGCATCGCCGTACTGGCCAGCGGTGACCCGATGTTCTACGGCATCGGACGCGCGCTCGCCGAAGAGGCCGACGCGGTGCGTGTCCTTCCCCACCCGTCGTCCGTGTCCCACGCCGCCGCCCGGCTGGGCTGGCCGCTGGAGGACGTCGAGGTCGTCACACTGGTGGGCCGCCCCACCGCCCGCCTCGCCTCCGCCCTCCACGACGGCCGGCGGCTCCTCGTCCTCAGCGCCGACGCGACCACTCCCGGGGAGGTCGCCGAGCTCCTGAGCGACCGTGGCTTCGGGCCAAGCCGGATGCGGGTCCTGGAACAGCTCGGCGGCGACCGGGAGCGTACGACCGCCGAGACCACCGCCGACGACTGGGCACGGACAGCGCGGCCCGGCGATCCGCTCAACATCGTGGCCGTCGAATGCCGCCGGGCACCGGACGCCCTGCGACTGGGTGCCGTGCCGGGGCTGCCGGACGCGGCGTACGAACACGACGGGCAGCTCACCAAGAGACACGTCCGCGCCGCCACCCTCGGCGCGCTCGCCCCGGCTCCGGGCGAACTCCTGTGGGACATCGGCGGAGGGTCGGGCTCCATCGCCATCGAGTGGATGCGCACCCACCCGTCGTGCCGGGCCGTCACCGTCGAACGCGACCGCGTTCGAGCCGAACGCATCCTCCGCAACGCGGAACGCCTCGGTGTCCCCGGACTGCGGGTCGTCACCGGCGCCGCTCCCGCCGCACTGGGCGAACTGCCGACGCCGGACGCGGTGTTCGTCGGCGGCGGGCTCACCGCCCCCGGCCTGCTCGACGCCTGCTGGGCGGCTCTGCCCCGCGGCGGGAGGCTGGTCGCCAACACCGTCACGCTGGAATCCGAGGCACTGCTCGCCGACGCCCACCGCCGGCACGGTGGCGAGCTGGTGCGGCTCGCGGTGGCGCACGCCGTGCCCGTGGGCGGCTTCACCGGATGGCGGCAGGCCATGCCGGTCACCCAGTGGGCCGTACAGAAGACCGACCACCCCTCACCAGGAGCTGACAGATGACCGTGTACTTCATCGGCGCCGGCCCCGGCGCCGCCGACCTGATCACGGTGCGCGGCGCCCGGACGCTCGCCACCTGCCAGGTCTGCCTGTACGCGGGCAGCCTCGTCCCGCGCGAACTACTGGCGGAATGCCCGCCGGACGCACGCCTGGTGGACACCGCCCAGCTCACCCTGGACGAGATCACCGCCGAGTTGCTCCGTGCCCACGAGGAGGGGCACGACGTGGCCCGGCTGCACTCGGGCGACCCTTCCGTGTTCAGCGCGGTCGCCGAACAGATGCGTCGACTGGACGCGGCCGGCGTGCCCTACGAGGTCGTCCCCGGTGTTCCCGCCTTCGCCGCCGCTGCCGCCTCCCTCAAGCGGGAGCTGACCGTGCCCACCGTCGGCCAGACCGTCATCCTCACCCGCGTCGCCAACCGTGCCACCCCCATGCCGGAAGGCGAGGACCTGGTCACTCTGGGCCGCAGCGGTGCACTGATCGTGCTGCACCTCGCCGCCAAGTACGCGGACCGCGTGGTCGAGGAGCTCCTCCCGCACTACGGCGCCGACTGCCCTGCCGCGGTCGTCGCCTACGCCTCCCGCCCCGACGAGCTGATCATCCGCGGCACGCTCGACGAGATCGCCCAGAAGGTGAAGGAGGCGGGCGTCCTGCGCACAGCGGTGATCATGGTGGGGCGGACGCTGGGGGCGGAGCAGTTCCGCGACAGCCACCTGTACTCGCCGGAGCGGGAGCGCCATCTCTGCTGAACCAGACGTCGGGGCCTGTTCATCAGGCCCCTCGCCTCCCGCGGGGGAAGTCCGGTGAGAGTCCGGCGCTGACCCGCAACGGTGTGCACGGCACCTGATCCGACGGTTGTCGTGCGAGCCCGATCGCCTGCGGGGGCATATCGACCCGTTGACTGCTCGCCGTGGACTGCGAGAGGGGGACCGTACGGCCGACCACGGCCACACGGGCTGCTCCTGCTCGACGTCCAGCAGGCGGCCCGTTCGAAAGGCCCTCAGGTGCGCCGAAGCACGGCCCCCCGTCGCATACCCGTGTTGCCGCTCAGCCTGGCTCTGGTGCTGCTGCTCCTGTTGTCCCTCGTCGGCGGGGTGGGGCTCGGTGCCGCCGGCGTCGGCTGGGCGGACGTACTGCGCTTCCTGTGGGCCGGACTCACCGGTGGGACCGTGCACGCGCGGGACGCGGCCGCGTACACCATCGTCTGGGAGATCCGGCTGCCGCGGGTGCTGCTCGGTGCCGTGGCCGGAGCGGGCCTCGCGGCCGTCGGGGTGGCGGTGCAGGCCATGGTGCGCAACGCGCTGGCCGACCCGTTCGTCCTCGGTATCTCCTCCGGCGCGGCGGTGGGCGCCAACGCCGTCATCCTCCTCGGCGCGTTCGCCGGGCTCGGCGTGTGGGCGCTGTCCGCGTCGGCGTTCGTCTCCGCGCTCGCGGCGATGGCGCTCGTGTACGCCGTGGCCCGCTCACCGCACGGACTGACGCCCCTGCGGCTGATCCTGACCGGCACGGCACTGGCGTACGGCTTCGAGGCCGTCACCACGGTCATGGTGTTCGGTGCTGCACGGGGCGAGGCGGCCCGGTCCGCGATGATGTGGCTGCTGGGCAGCCTGGGCGGCGCCACCTGGGCCCGACTGCCGCTCGCCGCCGTCACGGTGGCGGCCGGATGGACCTTGCTGAGGTTGCGGGCCGAGCCGCTCAACGCACTCGCCATGGGCGACGAGACAGCGGCCGCGCTCGGCGTCGGACCGGCCCGGCTGCGCCGGGAGCTGTTCCTCGTCACCGCGGCGGTGACCGGGACGGTGGTGGCGGTCAGCGGGGCCATCGGGTTCGTCGGCCTCATGGTTCCGCACGTCGTCCGGATGCTCGTCGGCGCCGACCACCGGCGAGTGCTGGCGGTCGCCCCGCTCGCCGGGGCCGTGCTGCTGGTATGGGCGGACGTACTGTCCCGGCTGCTGTTCGCGCCCGCCGAGCTGCCGGTCGGAGTGATCACCGCGGTGGTCGGTGTTCCCGCGTTCCTGCTGCTGATGCGGCGGGGCGCTTACACGTTCGGAGGGCGCTGAGCATGCGACTCGACATCGATGACGTCACGATCGAGGCGGCCGGAATCCGGCTGGTCGAGCACATCGACCTCACCGTGGGCAGCGGGGCGTTCGTCGGACTCGTCGGTCCCAACGGCAGCGGCAAGTCGACCCTGCTGCGCTCCCTCTACCGGGCGCTGCGGCCGGCCGGGGGAGTGGTGCGGCTGGACGGGGACGACCTGCACGCCATGGCCGCACGGGCCGCCGCCCGGGTCCTGGCCGCACTGCCGCAGGAGTCCTCGGCCGAGTTCGACTTCACCGTCGCCGAGGTGGTCGCCATGGGCCGGCTGCCGCACCAGGGCCGTACGGCCGCCTCGGACCGGGAGATCTGCGCACGGGCGATGGCACGCACCGGCGTCGCCCACCTGGCCGACCGCGGATTCCTGGGCCTGTCCGGAGGCGAGAAGCAACGGGTCCTCATCGCCCGGGCGCTGGCCCAGCAACCGAAGATCCTGGTCCTCGACGAACCCACCAACCACCTCGACATCGCTCACCAGCTGGACGTGCTGTCCCTGGTCCGCGACAGCGGCCTGACCGTGCTGGCCGCGCTGCACGACCTCAACCTGGCGGCGGCCCACTGCGACGTGCTGTACGTCCTCGACGGCGGCCGGATCGTCGCCTCCGGACCGCCCCAGGACGTCCTCGAACCCCCGCTGCTCGCGAAGGTGTTCGGCGTCCGGGCCCACACCGTCCGGCACCCCGAGACGGATGCCGTCCAGCTCCTGTTCGACCTGCTTCCACCCACTGCCTGAAGGATGCCCATGCGTAAGCAGCTTCTAGCCGCCGCCCTCTGTCTGGCCGCGACCGCCACCGGGTGCGGCGCCACGGTGGAGCCGGCCCAGGACGCGAAACCCTCCTCCTCGGTCACCCTGACCAACTGCGGTCGCCAGGTGACGTACGACAAGGTCCCCGAGCGGGTCGTCACCAACGACGTCGGCATCACGGAGCTGATGTTCGCCCTCGGGCTGGAGGACCGCATGGCCGGCTTCGCCATGCCCGACGACAAGGGCGACCTGCGCGGTGTGCCCTGGAAGGACGGCTACGGCAAGGTGAAGTGGCTGTCGAAGGACCAGCTCACCAAGGAGAACGTCCTCGACGCCCGTGCCGACCTCGTCTTCGCGGGCTGGAACTACGGTTTCCGTGAGGACAGCGGCTTCACCCCCGACGCCCTGGAGAAGCTCGGTATCCCCTCGTACGTCCTCACCGAGTCCTGCCGCAACGGCCGCACCAAGTCCTCCCGCGGCATCATGCCGCCCCTGGACGCCCTGTACGCCGACCTCACCAACCTCGGCCATCTCTTCGGCGTCGAGAAGCGTGCGGCCACGCTGATCGCCAACTTCAAGCAGCAGATCGCCGACGTACGGGCCAAGGCGCCCAAGGGTGCCGACCGTCCTTCCGTCTTCCTCTACGACAGCGGCCAGGACACCCCCTTCACCTCCGGCCGCTACGCGGCTCCGGAGCAGATCATCACCGAGGCGGGCGGCGTCAACGTGATGCACGACGTGGCGGACTCCTGGACCACGGTCGGCTGGGAGAGCGTCGTACAGCGCGACCCGGACGTCATCGTCATCTGCGACTACGGCGACGTCAGCGCCGAGCAGAAGGAGAAGTTCCTGCTCTCCCACGCCCCGCTGCGCGACGTCTCGGCTGTCAAGCACCGGCGGGTCATCTCCCTGGACTACGCCGACCTGGTCGAAAGCCCTCGCAACCCGTCGGCGATCACCCGGCTCGGCGCCTATCTGCGGACCGTACCGGCCGCCCGGTGACGGGGGCTCAGCGGATCGTGCTGCGGCCCACGACCGTGCCTGCCCGGTCGATGCAGATGACGTCCACCGCGACCGGCGCTCCGCGCAGCACGGCGAGCGCCTCGTCCCGGGCGGCCTGCGCCACCAGGTCCCCGAGCGGTACGCCGGCTGCCTGGCACAGCTGCAACGCGGCGAGGCCGGTGTTCGCGGCACCCACCTCGGCGGCCAGCGGCTCGTCCGCGCCGCCGCCGCGGGCCAGTTCCGCCAGGAAGCCCTTGTCGACCTGGGAGCGGCCGGAGTGCAGGTCCAGATGGCCCGCCGCGAGCTTGGAGAGCTTGGCGAAGCCGCCGCAGATGGTGAGGCGGTCCACCGGGTGGCGGCGGATGTACTTCAGCACGGCGCCCGCGAAGTCACCCATGTCGAGCAGGGCGTCCTCGGGCAGGTTGTACTCGGCGACGACCGTCTTCTCGGACGTCGACCCGGTGCATCCGGCGACATGGGTCCGTCCGGCCGCCCGGGCCACATCCACGCCCCGGCGGATGGAGTCGATCCAGGCCGAGCAGGAGTACGGCACGACGATGCCCGTGGTGCCGAGGATGGACAGGCCGCCGAGGATGCCGAGCCGTGGGTTCCAGGTGGAACGGGCGATCTCCTCGCCGTGGTCGACGGAGACGGTGATCTCCACGTCGCCGCTGCCGCCGTGTCGCGCGGCCACCTCGGCGACGTGCTCGCTCATCATCCGCCGGGGCACGGGATTGACGGCCGCCTCACCGACGGGCAGCGGAAGGCCGGGCCGGGTGATGGTCCCCACGCCGGGGCCGGCCTTGAAGACGATGCCGCTGCCCGCGGGCAGCCGCCGGACCGTGGCCCGGACCAGCGCGCCGTGCGTGACGTCGGGGTCGTCGCCGGCGTCCTTCACGATCCCCGCCATGGCGGAACCTTCGGTCAGCTGCTCGACGGCCAGCGCGAAGGACGGCGTCTGCCCCTTGGGCAGCGTGATCGTCACCGGGTCGGGAAACTCACCGGTCAGCAGGGCGGTGTACGCGGCCGTCGTGGCCGCCGTCGCGCAGGCCCCCGTGGTCCAGCCGTGCCGCAGCCCCGTGTGCTCCAACTGGGCGCGACGCCCGCCCTTCACCTGACCGGAACCCTGCGGCCCGCCCCCTCCGTCGTCACCCACGTCTCGACCCTCACTACTCCTCATGAACGGACCCGGACTCCCATGCACGTACTGATCCTCGGCGGCACCACGGAGGCCCGCCGCCTTGCCGAACTGCTCCACGACACCCCCGGCCTCAAGCTGACCAGCTCCCTCGCGGGGCGCGTCGCCAGTCCCCGGCTGCCCCCCGGCGAAACCCGCGTCGGCGGCTTCGGAGGGGCTGACGGACTGGCCGCGTGGCTGCGTGACCACGCGGTCGACGCGGTCGTCGACGCCACCCACCCCTTCGCCGGCACGATCAGCTTCAACGCGGCACAGGCCGCTGCCACCAGCCATGTTCCCCTGCTCGCCCTGCGCCGGCCCGGCTGGGTCCCCGTAGCGGGCGACCGGTGGCACGAGGTGGGGTCACTCGGGGAAGCGGCCCGGTCGCTGCCCGCACTCGGCCGACGGGTGTTCCTCACCACCGGGCGGATGGGGCTGGACGCCTTCGCGGACCTCGACGACCTGTGGTTCCTCGTACGGTCCGTGGACGCACCCGAGTCGCCGCATCCCGCCCACCTGGAGGTGCTGCTCGATCGCGGCCCCTTCACCCTCGACGGGGAGCGCGAGCTGCTCCGTCGCCACCGCATCGACGTTCTTGTCACGAAGGACAGCGGTGGGGCGGCGACCGCGCCGAAACTGACCGCCGCGAGAGAGGCCGGGCTGCCCGTCGTCGTCGTCCGCAGACCACCGGTTCCGCAGGGCGTGTCCCTCGTGGCCGACGCCGGGAGCGCGGCACAGTGGGTCCGCGAAAGCCTTGAACAAGGCCCCTTTCCGGTCCGTTGACCGAAACCTGGCGTGGGCTTTGCTGCGGTCATGTTGTCGTTGCAACACGTTCGCAGAAATCTGGAAGGAGGGGCTGAGAACAGCCGCTCGCCGAACGTAAGGGTCACGCCCCATGACCACCGCTCCTGATTCCGCTTCCGCCGGGCCGACCGCTCCGGCCACCGGCCGCGGCATCTCGTGGCACCGCATCCGCACCTCGATGACCCGGAAGGAATGGGCCAGTGCCGGCGGCATGGCCGCCTTCATCCTGGCCCTGCACGTCATCGGCTGGTTCACGCTGGTCGCGATCGTCGCCCCCCAGCACCACAGCCTCGGCACCAAGACCTTCGGCATAGGCATCGGAGTCACCGCGTACACCCTCGGCATGCGTCACGCCTTCGACGCCGACCACATCGCCGCCATCGACAACACCACCCGCAAGCTGATGAACGAGGGGCGGCGTCCCCTGTCCGTCGGCTTCTGGTTCTCCCTCGGCCACTCCACGATCGTCTTCGCCCTCGCCCTCCTGCTCTCCCTGGGCGTGAAGGCGCTGGCCGGACCCGTCGAGAACGACGACTCCGAGCTGCACAGCGTCACGGGGTGGATCGGCACGACCGTCTCCGGGACCTTCCTCTGCGTCATCGCGGTCATCAACCTGATGATCATGGTGGGCATCTGGAAGGTGTTCCGGCAGATGCGCACCGGCCACTTCGACGAGGCGGCGCTGGAGGAGCAGCTCAACAACCGCGGCTTCATGAACCGCCTCCTCGGCCGCCTCATGAAGTCGATCACCAAGCCGTGGCAGATGTACCCCCTGGGCGTCCTCTTCGGCCTCGGCTTCGACACCGCCACCGAGATCGCGCTCCTCGTCCTCGCCGGCTCGGGCGCCGCCTCCGGACTGCCCTGGTACGCGATCCTGTGCCTGCCGGTCCTGTTCGCGGCCGGCATGTCGCTGCTGGACACCATCGACGGCTCGTTCATGAACTTCGCCTACGGCTGGGCGCTCTCCAAGCCGGTACGCAAGGTCTACTACAACCTCACCATCACCGGCCTGTCCGTCGCCGTCGCCCTCATCATCGGCACCGTCGAACTCCTCGGCCTGGTCGCCGAGAAGGCGGACCTGCACGGCGCCTTCTGGGACTGGATCGCCGGACTCGACCTCAACATCATCGGCTACGTCATCGTCGGTCTGTTCTTCGCCACCTGGGCCGTCGCCCTGCTGGTGTGGAAGGTCGGCCGTATCGAGGAGAAGTGGACGGCGGGACTCGCCCGGCCGGCCACCGCTCAGGAGCACGGCGAGTAGAGCCGGAGACGGTGCCGCGCGCGACGCGGCACCGCCCACCTCACGCCTCCGGATACCGGCGCGGCGTCCAGACGATCTCCTCGCCGTCGGCCCGCCGTACCACCCGGGTCTGCGAGGAACCGACCAGCAGGATCGTGCGCATGTCGACCTCGGCCGGATCCAGCTCGCCCAGCGGCACGATCCGCACCCGCTCGCCCGGGCCGCCGACGTCGCGGGCGACCACCACCGGAGTCTGCGGCGCCCGGTGCTCCAGCAGCAGCTCCAGCGCCTTGCCCACCTGCCAGGTACGGCTGCGCGAGCCGGGGTTGTACAGGGCCAGCACCAGGTCCGCCGAAGCCGCTGCGCGCAGTCGCTCGGCGATGACCTCCCACGGTTTGAGCCGGTCGGACAGCGAGATGGTGGCGTAGTCGTGTCCGAGCGGGGCGCCGGCCCGTGCCGCGGCCGCGTTGGCGGCGGTCACGCCCGGCAGCACGCGCACCGGCACATCCAGGTACTCGGGCCGGGACGCGACTTCCAGGACCGCGGTCGCCATGGCGAACACACCCGGGTCGCCGCCGGAGACCACGGCCACCCGGCGCCCCTTCCGGGCCAGTTGCAGCGCGAACTCGGCGCGCTCGGCCTCCACCCGGTTGTCCGACCCGTGCCGGGCCTGGCCCGGCCGCTCGGGCACCCGGTCCAGGTAGGTGGCGTAGCCGACCAGGTCGTCGGCGGCGGACAGTGCGCCCCGCGTCTCGGGCGTCAGCCACAGCGGACCGGCCGGACCCGTACCGACCACGACCACCTCGCCCCGCTCCCGCACGGGCCGCTCGGCATCCACCTGGCTCGGCAGCACGGCCACCGAGAAATACGGCACCGATTCCGCGTCCACGTCCGCCAGTTCGGCCACGCGCTCCTTGCTCATGGTGGCCCGCTCCACGTACCGGGCCTCCTCCAGCCGTCCCGCGCTCTCCAGCGCACGGCGCACCTTGGGGAAGGTCCGGCCGAGCTTCATCACCACCGCGGCGTCCGTCGTGGCGAGGCGGGCGGTCAGCTCTTCTTCGGGCAGGGTGCCCGGCAGGATCGTCAGCACCTCCTCGCCCTCGGCGAGCGGTGCGCCCAGACGCGCCGCGGCGGCCGACACGGAGGTGACACCGGGGACGACCTCGGTGTCGTAGCGGTCGGTGAGCCGCTTGTGCATGTGCATGTAGGAGCCGTAGAAGAGCGGATCGCCCTCGGCGAGCACGGCCACGGTGCGGCCGGCGTCGAGATGGGAGGCGAGCCTGGCCGACGCCTCGGCGTAGAACTCCTCCATGGCGCCCTTGTAGCCGCCGGGATGGTCGGTGGTCTCCGTCGTGACCGGATAGACCAGCGCTTCCTCGATGTGGTCCTCACGGATGTGCCGCGCCGCGATCGAGCGGGCGATGGACCGCCCGTGCCGGGCGCTGTGGTAGGCGATCACGTCCGCTTCGGCGATGACCTCGACGGCCCGTACGGTCATCAGGGAGGGGTCACCGGGGCCGAGGCCGACCCCGTACAGCTTGCCGCTCACTCTTCCTCGCTCGCGATCGCGTTGAGCGCGGCGGCCGCGATGGCGCTGCCACCGCGGCGGCCGCGTACCACCAGGTGTTCCAGGCCGGAGGGATGTGCGGCCAGGGCGTCCTTGGACTCGGCGGCGCCGACGAAGCCGACCGGGACTCCGATGACGGCGGCGGGCCGGGGAGAGCCCTCCTCGATCATCTCCAGGAGCCGGAAGAGGGCGGTGGGCGCGTTGCCGACGGCGACGACCGCCCCTTCCAGCCGGTCGCGCCACAGCTCCAGCGCGGCGGCGCTGCGCGTGGTGCCCATCTTCGCGGCCAGCTCCGGGACGGCCGGGTCGGACAGGGTGCAGAGCACGTCGTTGCCGGCCGGCAGCCGCTTGCGGGTGACGCCGCTGGCCACCATCTGCACGTCGCAGAGGATCGGGGCACCGGAACGCAGGGCCTCTCGGGCGTGAGCCACCACCGCTGGCGTGTAGGACAGGTCCTGGACGAGGTCGACCATCCCGCAGGCGTGGATCATGCGCACCGCGACCTGGCTGATGTCGGCGGGCAGTCCCGCGAGGTCCGCTTCCGCGCGGATGGTGGCGAAGGACTGGCGGTAGATCGACGCCCCGTCCTTCTCGTAGACGTGGGTGGTCACGGTGCTCTTCTCGCTGCTCTCGGTCGTCTTGCGGATCATGAGGTGATCGCCGCCAGGGCGGCGCCTATCTGGGAAGGACCTGCTACGGCTGCGGTTCGCATGCTCCGGCCCGTCGTGGCGGCTGAGAGGCGGTACCCGCCGTCCGGGGCCGCGAGCACATCGACGTGGTCGCCACTGGGGTGCCCGCAGCGCCGTTCACACCCGGACCAGTACAGGGGGAGGACAGGGCGGCCCGTCACTTCGAGTGCCCGCGCCGCGTCCGCCCGTACGTCGGCGTGCGCCTTGGCGCATCCGGGGCGGCCGATGCAGGCGCCCACGTGCAGCCACGGGGACGCAGGGTCGGTGACCAGGCCGACCGCACGGAGACGTTCGAGCGACCCGGCGATGCGCGCAGCGGTGGCGCCCACGGTGGGGACGACCACGCCACGCCAAGGGGTCAACCGCAGCTCCGAGTCCGCGGCACCCGTCAACGCCTCCCACTGGACGGGCGAGAGCCGCCCCAGGGGCACGTGCACGGACAGAGCGTCGCCGACGACTCCCGGCGACGGTCCCCCGGCCGTACCGAC
This sequence comes from Streptomyces sp. NPDC031554, assembly GCF_055580685.1. Taxonomy (NCBI): domain Bacteria; kingdom Bacillati; phylum Actinomycetota; class Actinomycetes; order Kitasatosporales; family Streptomycetaceae; genus Streptomyces; species Streptomyces sp. NPDC031554. The sequence goes on from NZ_JBVIKX010000002.1 coordinate 424,175, forward strand.
CGGCTCGGCACGGTCTTCGTGCTCGACGCCCTCGGCCGTCAGCCGGTCACGCACGAGCCAACCCAACTCGGCTTCCGACAAGGCAAGTTCGGACACTCTCCAGGTTCGTGTCCCGTGCGACCGTGCGGCCTCCAGGAAGGTCTCGGCCGCCACCAACGCAGCGAGCGGCGCGTCACCGGCGGCCACACGAACCGACCCGGGGGCGAGCCACGCTCCGCCGTCCCCGGTCGCACACACCGTGACGTCGGCGCCGAGGCCGACCACATCACCGCGTCCGTCGTCCAGGGCGAACAGGAACCGACCCGACAGGCCCCTGGCGGCTTCGCTCGCGCACAACGCGGCGTCCAGGGCCGTCAGCCAGGGCCGTACGTCCTGCAACCCGCCGCCGTCGAGGCCGGACAGGGGGGAGGCGACGATGTTGCGCACCCGCTCGTGCTCCGGCGAGGGGAGCAGGCCGGCCGCGTCCAACGCCTCCGCCAGCTCCGCGCCGCACCCGGCTGCCAAGCCGCGCAGCTGCACGTTGCCACGCGATGTCAGGTGCAGGTCGCCGTCGCCCAGCCGTCGGGAGGCACGACCGAGCGCCCGTGCCTGATGCGTGGTCAGAACTCCGCCGGGGAGGCGGACGCGGGCGAGGGCCCCGTCGTCCGCCGTGTGCAGGCGCAGCGCTCCGGGGCAGGCGTCACCGCCGTCCCGTGGGGCCGGGGTGGCCTGGGGCCATGGAGGAAGGGCTGCCGTGGGCATGGCGGTGAGCATACCCACGATCATGAACGATGTATGCCCCGCGCTCATCCTGTGACCCTTACTATGCTCCACGGTGGATCACCCGGTCCACGAACCGCCACCACGGCGACAGGAGAGGAAGCCGGTGTGAATCCGGCGCGGTCCCGCCACTGTGAATTCGGCCTCACCGGGCCGGATGAGCCAGGAACTCCCTCCCCTCGCCTTCGGCTTCGTCCGAGGGGGAGACCATTCCGACACTGCCCGGGGCGCGGACCCCGAGGAAGGCCAGGCGACGCATGCCCACTTCGATCGGGGAGCGAGCCCCGCACGCCCACGAGATCCTGCTCCTGTCGACGTCCGACACCGACCTGCTCAGCGCCCGCGCGGCCGGCGGCCCGGTCGGCTACCGCTTCGCCAACCCCGCCCGCCTCGCCGTGGACGACCTCCCCGCCCTCCTCGACGGCGTCGCCCTGGTGGTCGTACGCCTGCTGGGCGGCATCCGCGCCTGGCAGGACGGCATCGACCTGCTGCTGGCGGACGGGCGCCCGGTCGTCGTCCTCACCGGTGAACAGGCCCCCGACGCCCAGCTGATGGCCGCCTCCACCGTCCCCGTCGGCATCGCCGCCGAGGCCCACGCCTACCTCGCCCACGGCGGCCCCGCCAACCTCGAACAGCTCGCCCGGTTCCTGTCGGACACCGTGCTGCTCACCGGTCACGGCTTCGACGCGCCGACGTCGGCTCCGACCTGGGGCCCACTGGAGCGCCCGGACCGGCCGGCCGGCGGGCCGACCATCGCGGTGCTCTACTACCGCGCCCACCACATGAGCGGCAACACGGCTTTCGTCCATGCCCTGTGCGACGCCGTCGAGGAAGCGGGTGGCCGGCCGCTGCCCCTGTACGTCGCCTCCCTGCGGGCGCCCGAGGCAGAGCTGATCGCCGAACTCCGGTCCGCCGACGCCATCGTCACCACGGTCCTGGCGGCCGGAGGCACCAAGCCCGCCGAGGCATCGGCCGGCGGCGACGACGAGTCCTGGGACGCGGGCGCGCTCACCACCCTCGACGTCCCCATCCTCCAGGCCCTCTGCCTGACCGGCTCCCGCACGGCCTGGGCGGAGAACGACGAGGGCGTCTCCCCGCTGGACGCGGCCAGTCAGATCGCGGTCCCCGAGTTCGACGGCCGTCTGATCACGGTGCCGTTCTCCTTCAAGGAGATCGACGCCGACGGCCTCCCGGCCTACGTCGCCGACCCCGAGCGGGCGGCCAGGGTCGCCGGAATCGCCGTACGCCACGCCCGCCTCCGCCACATCCCACCGGCCCGGAAGCGGCTGGCTCTGGTTCTGTCGGCGTACCCCACCAAGCACTCCCGAATCGGCAACGCGGTCGGCCTGGACACTCCCGCCAGCGCCGTCGCCCTGCTCAGGCGTCTGCGCGACGAGGGCTACGACTTCGGCTCCGGCACGGACATCCCCGGCCTGGCCTCCGGCGACGGCGACGAGCTGATCCGCGCGCTCATCGAGGCGGGCGGCCACGACCAGGACTGGCTCACCGAGGAACAGCTCGCCCGCAACCCGGTACGCGTCCCGGCGGCCGACTACCGACGCTGGTTCGCCACCCTCCCGAAGGAACTGCGCGAGGCGGTGGAGGAACACTGGGGCCCGGCGCCCGGCGAGATGTTCGTCGACCACAGCCGCAACAAGGAGGGCGACATCGTCCTCGCGGCCCTCTGCTACGGCAACCTGCTCGTCCTCATCCAGCCCCCGCGCGGCTTCGGCGAGAACCCGATCGCCATCTACCACGACCCGGACCTCCCGCCCTCCCACCACTACCTGGCCGCCTACCGCTGGATCGCCGCCCCACAGGCGGAGGGCGGCTTCGGGGCGGACGCGATGATCCACCTCGGCAAGCACGGCAACCTGGAGTGGCTGCCGGGCAAGAACGCCGGCCTGTCCGCCGCCTGCGGCCCCGACGCCGCCCTCGGCGACCTCCCGCTGATCTACCCCTTCCTCGTCAACGACCCCGGTGAGGGCACCCAGGCCAAGCGCCGCGTCCACGCCACCCTCGTCGACCACCTCGTCCCGCCCATGGCCCGCGCCGACTCCTACGGCGACATCGCCCGCCTGGAGCAACTCCTCGACGAGTACGCGCAGATCTCCGCCATGGACCCGGCCAAGCTGCCCGCCATCCGCGCCCAGATCTGGACCCTCATCCAGGCGGCGAAGCTGGACCACGACCTCGGCCTGGAGGACCGGCCCGACGACGACGGCTTCGACGACTTCCTCCTCCACGTCGACGGCTGGCTCTGCGAGGTCAAGGACGCCCAGATCCGCGACGGCCTCCACGTCCTCGGCACCCCGCCCGCCGGCGCCGACCGCGTCAACCTCGTCCTCGCCATCCTCCGCGCCCGCCAGATCTGGGGCGGCGTCAAGGCTCTCCCCGGTCTGCGGGAAGCCCTCGGCCTGGACGAGTCGTCCGCGACCCGCACGACGGCCGACGAGGCGGAGGAGAAGGCCCGCGCCCTGGTCCAAGCCATGGAGGACGCCGGCTGGGACCCGGCCGCCGTACCCACCGAACACGGCGAACAGGTCCGCGCCGTCCTCGACTTCGCCGCCCGCGAAGTCGTCCCGCGCCTGGCGGCGACCACCGCAGAACTCGACCACACGGTCCACGCCCTGGCCGGCGGGTTCGTCCCGGCAGGGCCCTCCGGCTCGCCGCTCCGTGGCCTGGTCAACGTCCTGCCGACCGGCCGCAACTTCTACTCCGTCGACCCCAAGGCCGTCCCCTCACGCCTCGCCTGGGAGACCGGCCAGGCCCTCGCCGACTCCCTGCTGGAGCGCTACCGCACGGACAACGGCGACTGGCCCACCTCCGTCGGACTGTCCCTGTGGGGCACCAGCGCCATGCGCACCGCCGGCGACGACGTCGCCGAGGCCCTCGCCCTGCTCGGCATCCGCCCCGTCTGGGACGACGCCTCCCGCCGCGTCACCGGCCTCGAACCCGTCCCCTACGACGAGTTGGGCCGCCCGCGCATCGACGTCACCCTGCGCATCTCGGGCTTCTTCCGGGACGCCTTCCCCCACACCATCGGCCTCCTGGACGACGCCGTACGCCTGGCGGCCTCCCTGGAGGAACCGGCCGAGATCAACCACGTCCGGACCCACGTGCAGGCCGACCTGGCGGCCCACGGCGACGAGCGCCGAGCCACCACGCGCATCTTCGGCTCCCGCCCCGGAACGTACGGCGCCGGACTGCTCCAGCTCATCGACTCGCGCGACTGGCGCACCGACGCCGACCTCGCCGAGGTCTACACCGTCTGGGGCGGCTACGCCTACGGCCGCGAGCTCGAAGGCCGCCCCGCCCGTGAGGAGATGGAGACGGCCTACAAGCGGATCGCCGTGGCCGCGAAGAACACGGACACCCGTGAGCACGACATCGCCGACTCCGACGACTACTTCCAGTACCACGGCGGCATGGTGGCCACCGTCCGCGCCCTGCGCGGGACCGCACCCGAGGCGTACATCGGCGACTCCACCCGCCCGGAAACGGTCCGCACCCGCACACTCGTCGAGGAGACCTCACGCGTCTTCCGGGCGCGCGTGGTCAACCCGAAGTGGATCGAGGCGATGCGCCGCCACGGTTACAAGGGCGCCTTCGAACTCGCCGCCACCGTGGACTACCTGTTCGGCTACGACGCCACGACCGGCGTGGTCGCCGACTGGATGTACGACAAGCTCACCGAGACATATGTCCTAGACCCGACGAACCGTGAATTCCTCCAGCAGGCCAATCCATGGGCGCTGCACGGCATCGCCGAGCGGCTGCTGGAGGCGGAGTCGCGCGGGATGTGGGCGAAGCCCGATCCGGCGCTGCTGGCAGAGCTGCGGCAGGTGTACCTGGAGACCGAGGGCAACCTCGAGGACGACGGGTGACGGATCCACTTATTGCGAACGACTCGCAATAACGACTAGATTCGAGGAAGGCCGGCCGGTCGGGGGTGCTGAAGCGGTACTCCCGCCGTCGGCTGGGTGCGGGGCGCCGCCATGCCTTGACAGCGTCCGTTCCGAGGCGGCGTCCCGCACCTGTGGCAGCAACTTGCTTACTCGCTGCACCGCGCGCATCGGCCGTACAGCAGCAGCGAGCCACCGGCGCCGGCGCGCAGTCCCGTCAGCTCGGTGATCCGTTCCACGGCCTCCCTCATGTCGGCGATCGCCAGATCCTGTACGCGACCGCACTCCTCACACACGGTGTGGTGGTGCGGTTCGGGGCTGACGCCGTAGCGCTTGGGGCCTGGGCCGTGCACGGCGTGCGCGAGACCCACGTCCGTGAGGGTCTCCAGAGTCCGGTAGACGGTCGCCTGATCGAACGGCAGGCCGAGTCGGCGCAGTTCAGTGCAGACGTCGGTGCAAGAGAGATGTTCCCCGGAAGCGGACAGCAGCCTCAGGGCGCACAGCCGGGCCGGGGTGCAGCGGAGGCCGTGGCGTCGTAGCAGCACCGAGTGGTCTGGCACCGTCGCCTCGCCAGGGTGTGCCGACGGCGGGGTCATGGTCACGTGCTTGCCTTTCCTGCCGTCGTGGGCGAGTCCAGGTCGCGAACTGCCGTCACCAGACCGGCGCGACATGGGGGATGGGTCCTAGGTCCAACGCCTGATCGCAATGTACCGTTCTTACTGCTAGCGTGCACCTGCATACGACTCGCAATAACGTCGGAGGACGTTGGACATGGCGCTTTACACGCTCCCGGAACTTCCGTACGACTACTCGGCGCTCGCCCCGGTCATCAGCCCGGAGATCATCGAGCTGCACCACGACAAGCACCACGCGGCGTACGTGAAGGGTGCGAACGACACGCTGGAGCAGCTGGCCGAGGCGCGGGACAAGGAGTCGTGGGGCTCGATCAACGGCCTGGAGAAGAACCTGGCCTTCCACCTCTCCGGCCACATCCTGCACTCGATCTACTGGCAGAACATGACCGGCCCGAAGGACGGCGGCGGCGAGCCCCTCGCCCAGGACGGCGTCGGTGACCTGGCCGATGCGATCACCGAGTCCTTCGGCTCCTTCGCCGGCTTCAAGGCCCAGCTGACCAAGGCCGCCGCCACCACCCAGGGCTCCGGCTGGGGTGTGCTCGCCTACGAGCCGCTGAGCGGCCGCCTCATCGTCGAGCAGGTCTACGACCACCAGGGCAACGTCGGCCAGGGCTCCACCCCGATCCTCGTCTTCGACGCCTGGGAGCACGCCTTCTACCTCCAGTACAAGAACCAGAAGGTCGACTTCATCGACGCCATGTGGGCCGTCGTCAACTGGCAGGACGTGGCCAAGCGCTACGCCGCCGCCAAGGAGCGCGGCGACAGCCTGCTGCTCAAGCCGTGACGCCGTGACACACCCCAGACGTCCTGCCTCGTGATCGTCTTCTCACCCTTCACGTCGGCAGGCGGCACAACGGAAGGCTCCCGCGAGGACGTGACTCGCGGGAGCCTTCCTGTCGTCGGCGCACAGTTGCGTGTCGGCCGCCGGGGGAAAGATCGCTTGCACGACGCAAGGCTGACGACGACGTGGCCGACGTCGTCCAGGTCCGGGTCGGCGATCCAGCCGGTGACACCGTCACGCGGGTCGGGTGGGTCGTGCAGGCGTCGATCCTCCGGGGGAACGAGCGGCAAAAGGTGATCCGCAACCGCGCTGCGCCGGCGCTGTACGGCGTGACGCTCATCTGACGCTCTGGCCCCGGCAGCCCGGACGCCCTTGTGGGGCGGGCGTTCAGCAGGTGGGTCCGTGAACGCTCCAGTGCCCGAGGAAGGGTTTCAGGGTGTCGGCCCGCAGGTTGGGCATGTCGGGCAGCCGGGCGGTGTACTCAACGGGTCGAGGCGCTTCACGGTGGCTGCTGCCCAGCTCACCCATGCTTCGACTTCGGTCCTGGCCTGGCCTGGCCCGGTGGCATGGCATCGACGCGTGTGCGTACCGCGCTCACGTACTCGGTCGGGGGGGGGGGGGGGCCCCCCCCCCCCGCGCCCCCCCGCCCCCCCCGCCGCCCCCCCCCCCCCCCCCCCAGCCGGCGGGGTGCAAGGCCGCGTCCCCCCCCCAACCCCTCTGGCGTGCCGC
>NZ_JBVIKX010000002.1:430993-746250 GCF_055580685.1 Streptomyces sp. NPDC031554
GGGGCGCCCCAGCTCCCCCAGTCGTGTAGTTGGGGCGGGCGGGGGGGGGGCGGGGGGGCTTGGCCCCGCGGGGTTTGCGTAGGGCGTCCCCGGGGGGGGGGGGGCGGGGCCCCCCCCCCCCGCTTCCTGGTCCTCAAGGTGCTTGACGCGGTACGCCTCCGCGTACCGGATGCGGGCTTGTTCCATGGCGGCTTCCCCACGCATGCGCTTCTGGCGTGCCGCTTCGGCCTCGTCCTGGTGGCCGCGCTCGGCGGCTTGGCCGCGAAGGGTTGCCTCCTGTGCGATCCGAGCTGCTCTTCGGGGGCCGGGAAGGCCGGCCCATTCGCTCGCCCGGTGTGGTTGGCCGCCGCTGAGGATGAAGCGGAGGCGTCCGGATGGGGTGTGGTCGAAGCGGGGGATCCTGATCCATGAGTGCTTCTTGGCGTCGGCGAGCTCCTTCTCGGTGGCGACGTGCTCGGTCCGGTCCTGCTCCTGGAGGACGAGGAACCCCACGGTCCGGCCCTGTGCGGTGATGGTGAAGTGAGGATGTGCCGTGCGGCGGCGATGAGCCGGGGACGCGTGGCCGGTCTGCCCGGCCGAGCAGGTGTGTCCTTCGGCCTCGGCGGCGGTGATCGGTGCCTGGATGAGCCGGAGAGCGCGTCCTTGGACGGGCTTGGTCAGTCAGGCCGAGCGGCCGGCGTTCGTTCTGCATGGCCCGGATGACGGTGTGCGGCCGAGTGAGCCGGGCGGGCACGGGGACGGGTTCGAGGACGGCAAGACGCCGGGCGGAGATGTCGACGAGCTTGATCTCGTATCCGTCGCGCCACCGGTTTCCCTGTCCTCATCCGTGCAGATCCGTAGCTGAGGGAGGAACTCGCCGGGCTGGTCAACGCAGAACTCTTCCGCACCTGCGCCGGGCTCGTCGACGACAGCCTGAACCACGAGGCCGGCGAGGGGGGCGGTGCTCCATGCCACCCGCGTCACCCCGGGACTCCTGGCCCGGTGCATCGGGCAGCTCGGCGAAGAGATCCAGAACCTGCAAGGCCGCCTGACCCGGCTGGTGGAGCGCCACGCTCCGCAGCTGCTCGAGGTGGTGGGCATCGGTCGGGACACAGCCGTCACTTTGCTGATCACGATCGGGGACAGCCTGGAACGCGTGGGCAGTGAGGAGTCGTCCGCGGCGCTGTGCGGGGTCAGCCCGGTCGAGCGTTCCTCGGGCAGTCGGCGGTACCGTCGCCTCGACCGCGGCGGTGACCGGCAAGCGAACGCGGCCCTGCGCCGGATCGTGCAGACCCGCCTGCGTGTCGCCCCGCGCACCCAGGACCACGACGAACGCCGCAGCAAGGAGGGCAAGACCCGACGCGAGATGGGCCGAAGCCTCAAGCGCTGCACCGCCCGGGAGGTCTTCCACCTGGTCAGACCTGTGCGGCCGCAACCCTCGTTATAGGGGCGGTCGTGAGACGTGAGAAGGTCTGGGGCGTGAGCGAGACACCACCGAACACCCTGCAATACCGCTTCGACGGGCCAGAAGACGCTCCGGTTCTGATCCTGGGGCCCTCTCTGGGCACCACCTGGCACATGTGGGACCGGCAGGTTCCCGAACTGGCGCAGCAATGGCGGATCTTCCGGTTCGACCTGCCCGGTCACGGCGGTGCGCCGGCCTATCCGGCGGGTTCCGTGAGCGACCTCGCCGAGCGGCTGCTCGCCACGCTCGACGCGCTCGGCGTGCAGCGCTTCGGCTACGCGGGCTGCGCGCTCGGCGGCGCGGTCGGTGTGGAGCTGGCGCTGCGTCACCCCGAGCGGGTCGCCTCGCTCGCGCTGATCGCGGCCTCGCCGCGGTTCGGCACGGCGGACGAGTTCCGGCAGCGGGGGGTGATCGTGCGGACCAACGGCCTCGACCCCATCGCCCGCACCTCGCCCGACCGCTGGTTCACCAGCGGCTTCGCCGCCGCCCAGCCCGCGATCACCGAGTGGGCCGTACAGATGGTGCGCACCACCGACCCCGGCTGCTACATCGCGGCCTGCGAGGCGCTCGCCTCGTTCGACGTACGGGCCGAACTCGGCATGGTCGGCGTGCCCACGCTGGTCCTCGTCGGCTCGGACGACCAGGTCACCGGTCCCGCCGAGGCCCGCACGCTCGTCGCGGGCATCCCGGACGCCCGGCTCGCCGTCGTCCCCGGCGCCTCCCACCTGGTGCCGGTCGAACAGCCCGCCGCCGTCACCGACCTGCTGGTCCGGCACTTCTCCACCGCCTGGCAGCCGGTGTACGAGCACACCACGGGCCAGACCGCCGCTCCCGGCGTCTCCCTCCGTCCGGTGCAGCCCGTGCCGCCGCAGGCCGCACCGATCGCCGAGATCGCGCCCGCCCCCGTGGCCGTGCCCCCGCAGGCCACGGGCCGCCCCGACCGGTACGACGCCGGGCTGAAGGTGCGGCGCGAGGTCCTCGGCGACGCCCACGTCGACCGGGTGCTGGCGCAGGCCGACGACTTCTCGGCCGACTTCCAGGAGCTGATCACCCGTTACTCCTGGGGCGAGATCTGGGACCGCCCCGGTCTCGACCGGCGTTCGCGCTCCTGCATCACCCTGACGGCGCTGGTGGCCGGCGGGCACCTCGACGAACTGGCCGCCCACACCCGCGCCGCCCTGCGCAACGGCCTCACCCCGGACGAGATCAAGGAGGTGCTGCTCCAGACGGCGGTCTACTGCGGTGTGCCCGCCGCGAACAGCGCGTTCCGCGTGGCGCAGCAGGTCATCCGGGAGGAGACGACACCCACCGAGTGAGCGGGCCGCCCGGCGGAGGCAGGATGGACCCATGACGCCCACCACCCCCGAGACGCCCGGGTCCCCCGGGACCTCCACGACGCCCCCGGCTCCCTTGAGGCTCACGAAGAAGTCGCACGCCTGCGTCCGCCTGGAGAAGGACGGCCGCACGCTCGTCCTCGACCCGGGCGGGTTCACCGAGGCGGACGCCGCGCTGGGCGCGGACGCGATCCTGGTCACGCACGAGCATCCCGACCACTTCAGCGAGGAGCGGCTGCGGGCGGCCCTGGAGGCCGACCCGGCCACCGAGATCTGGACCCTCCGGTCGGTCGCGGAGAAGATCGCGAGCGCCTTCCCGGGACGCGTCCACACCGTCGGTCACGGGGACGCGTTCACGGCGGCGGGCTTCGACGTCCAGGTGCACGGCGAGCTGCACGCCGTGATCCACCCGGACCTGCCGCGCGTCACCAACGTCGGCTTCCTGGTCGACGGCGGCCGCGTCTTCCACCCCGGCGACGCCCTCACCGTCCCCGACCGGCCGGTGGAGACGCTCCTCGCCCCGGTCATGGCCCCCTGGAACAAGATCTCCGAGGTCATCGAGTACGTCAGGGAGGTGAGGCCGCGGCGGGTCTACGACATCCACGACGCCCTCCTCACCGACCTCGCCCGCCCGATCTACGACACCCATCTGGGCAATCTCGGCGGCGCGGACCACCAGCGGCTGGCGCCGGGGGCGTCGGCGCTGATCTGAGCGACGCCGTTGTCGGACCCTGCGGGTAAGTTGTCGTCCATGCGCATCGCGACGTGGAACGTGAACTCGATCACCGCCCGCCTGCCGAGGCTCCTGGCCTGGCTGGAGAGCAGCGGCACCGACGTGCTCTGCCTCCAGGAGGCGAAGGTCGCCGAGGCCCAGTTCCCGTTCGACCAGCTGCGCGAGCTGGGCTACGAGGCGGCGGTCAACGCCACCGGGCGGTGGAACGGGGTGGCGGTGCTCTCCCGGGTCGGCCTCGCGGACGTGGTCAAGGGCCTGCCCGACGATCCGGGGTACGAGGGCGCCGTCGAGCCCCGCGCGGTCTCCGCGACCTGTGGTCCGGTCCGCGTCTGGTCGGTCTACGTCCCCAACGGCCGGGAGGTGGACCACCCGCACTACGCCTACAAGCTGCGGTGGTTCGAGGCCCTCAGGGCCGCCGTCGCCGGCGACGCGGGAGGCGGCCGCCCCTTCGCCGTGCTGGGCGACTACAACGTGGCACCGACCGACGACGACGTGTTCGACACGGCCGTCTTCGAGGGCTCCACCCACGTCACCCCCGCCGAGCGCGCCGCCCTCGCCTCCCTGCGCGGGACGGGCCTCTCCGACGTCGTCCCGCGCCCCCTGAAGTACGACCACCCGTTCACCTACTGGGACTACCGCCAGCTCGGCTTCCCCAAGAACCGCGGCATGCGCATCGACCTGGTCTACGGCAACGCACCCTTCGCCAAGGCCGTGAAGGACTCCTACGTCGACCGCGAGGAGCGCAAGGGCAAGGGCGCCTCGGACCACGCACCGGTCGTCGTCGACCTCGACCTCTAGGCTCTCTCGCCGGGGCCGGACCGGATCACGCCGCGGACGCGGGGGAGGGGGCCGGCCGTCCGCGGCCGCCCCGGCCGCTCCCGGCCGTCCGCGCGCCTGTGGTGCGCACCTCGGTGTGAATGTCACGCTGGGCTTATGAACATCCCTTTCCTGGGCATCAGGCGCAAGAAGCACGCCGAGGCGACGCTGACCGCCGTGGACCCCGAAGGGGTCGCCGAACTCCTCTCCGAGTGCGAGCTGCTGCGCACCCTGGCGGAGCGGGAGGGCATCCGGCTCGACGACACACCGGCCTCGTTGGAGGCGCTCGACCAGCTGCTGCCGCGCTGGCGCGACGACGAGGAGATCCTGTCCTGGCTCGGCAACGACGCGGGCCTCTACCTCGGCACGGTCATCGTGCGCACCGTCCCCGGCGCAGCCTGGGAGGTCTGGCCCGGCGGTCAGCCCGTCGTACGACTGGCCTCGGGCCGGGAGTTCGACGTGGTGACGGCCGGACAGGAGTGGGCCGTGAACGGCGTCCCGGAACTGTCCCAGCACTACGGCGAGGTGGCCGAGGTCTGAGGCGCCCGGCGGAGGCCGGAGGAGGGGGCCGGGGTGGAGGGGCGGGACCGATGTGGGTGATATTTCGCATGGAGAGTAAATACGGCTAATCCAAGGAAGATGCGTGTCGCGGCTTTTGGTCCGTTTTGTCTGGATAGTTTGCGGCAGCACGGACAGCCGAGAGTGAGTGGGACTGCGCATGGCCGTCGATCCGTTGATCGAGCTGCGTGACGTCAACAAGTACTTCGGGGAGCTGCATGTCCTCCAGGACATCGACCTCACGGTCGACAAGGGGGAGGTGGTCGTGGTCATCGGCCCGTCGGGATCGGGCAAGTCGACGCTCTGCCGGGTGATCAACCGGCTGGAGCCCATCCGGTCCGGCACGATCCTGCTGGACGGCAGACCGCTGCCGGCGGAGGGGAGGGAGCTGGCCCGGCTGCGCGCCGACGTCGGCATGGTCTTCCAGTCGTTCAACCTGTTCGCGCACAGGACCGTGCTGCAGAACGTGATGCTGGGCCAGATCAAGGTCCGCAAGGCCGACAAGGAGAAGGCCGAGGAGAAAGCCCGTGCCCTGCTCGACCGCGTCGGCGTGGCCGGCCAGGCCGACAAGTACCCCGCCCAGCTCTCCGGCGGCCAGCAGCAGCGCGTGGCCATCGCCCGGGCCCTCGCCATGGAACCCAAGGCGCTGCTGTTCGACGAGCCGACCTCCGCCCTGGACCCGGAGATGATCAACGAGGTGCTGGAGGTCATGCAGCAGCTCGCCCGGGACGGCATGACCATGATCGTCGTCACCCATGAGATGGGATTCGCCCGGTCGGCCGCGAACCGCGTGGTGTTCATGGCCGACGGCCGCATCGTCGAGGACCGCGACCCCGAGGGATTCTTCACCGATCCGCGCAGCGACCGGGCCAGGGAGTTCCTCTCCAAGATCCTCAAGCACTAGGGCCCGTGCCCGCCCACCATGACCCCCGGACGGACCTCGTCTAGGATGGGCCGTTCGTCCGGGCCGCAGGGGCAGCACTCGAGGAGCCATACCCGCCCGGCGCCGGCCGGAGATCACTGTTCGCACGGCGGAAGCGACCCGTACGACGGGCCGTCCGCCGGTGAGGAGAAGGTCAGCCGCGCGCCGGACGGGTTGTGCTCGTCGGGGAGCGGGCCGAGCGGGTCCGACGGCCCGCGGCCGGCCGGCGCCCCGCCGGGGCGCCGTGCGCAACGGCCCCCGGACCACGCCGAACGGCCCGCCCGCACACGGGACTTCAGGTGGCGCGGTGCGAGGTGCGGGGGGAGAGGGACTGCGCGGGCAGCGGCGTCTGGGCCGCCCGCGTCACGTCGGCGACCAGTTCCACCACGTCGGGGCCGTACGCCTGGGAGTTGACGACCTTCAGCAGCAGCACGAAGGAGTTGTTCCCGTGCTTGCGGTGCAGGCGCTCGTGGTTGCGGGCCAGATAGCGGGTGGCGGCCTGGTTGGTGATCGCGCGCTGGCCGCAGAAGAGGAACACCGGCCGGGCGTCCCGGCGTTGGGCGCCGGTGAGTCGGGCCAGCAGCACGTACTCGGTGACGCCCGCCTCCAGCCGGTGGCGTTCGGTGCCTATCTGGAACGCGCCCCGGTCCGGGCCCGGTTCGGCATCGACGTTGACCCGTACACCGGGCAGCATGGCCGACATGTGCGCCAGCATGCGCCGGTTGGAGGCGGGGCCGCCGACGCAGAACTCGGTGCGCTCGCCGAAGCCCTGCTGGGCCGCGTCCTGCATGACCATCTGGACGTTGGCGCCGCAGTCCTTGATCAGCGCGGACAGCTCCAGGAGCGCGAAGACGTCGAAGCGGTGGACCGCCGGCTCCGAGGTCGCCGGGTCGCGGTTGACGACGAGCAGGCACTCCGAGTTGTCCGGCAGCCCGAAGAAGGCCTGTTTGCGCCGGAGTCTGCGCCGCCAGAGGTAGGTGCGGGCCACCCAGCCGAGCGCGGCACTGACACCGGCCGCGACCACACCCAGAACGATGTTGCGCACGTCGTCATTCATGGGCGCGCATAGTAGTGGGGTCCCATGGCCGGAACGTACCCGTGTCCTTCGTGTGGCAGTCGTACGACACTGCCCGGAAGGGGCTGTCGGGGCCCGGGCGTTGTGGTTACGCTGCGCGGACGTTCCCGGACTGGAGGTACGGATGCGTCGCCCTGTCACGCGTGAACCGTCGGCCGTGCGGAGACTGTCGGCCGTGCGGAGACTGTCGGTCCTGGCGGTCTCGGCCGCGATGGTCTCGGTGGGGGCGGCGGCGCCGCCCGCCGCCGGGAAGCCGGCCGCCGAGAAGGCGCCGGCCGAGAAGGTGCCCGTCGCCGTGGGCTACGGCGGCGCCGTGGCCAGCGTCGACGCGGACGCCTCCGCGGCCGGTATCGAGGTGCTGCGCAAGGGCGGCAACGCGGTCGACGCGGCCGTCGCCACCGCCGCCGCCCTCGGCGTCACCGAGCCCTACTCCTCCGGCATCGGCGGAGGCGGCTACTTCGTCTACTACGACGCCGGGTCCCGCACCGTGCGCACGATCGACGGCCGGGAGACCGCGCCGCTGACCGCCGACGCGGACCTCTTCGTCGAGAACGGCAAACCCCTCGCCTTCGCCGACGCCGTCAGCAGCGGCCTCGCCGTCGGCACCCCGGGCACGCCCGCCACCTGGGCGACGGCCCTCGACCGGTGGGGCAGCAGGAAGCTCGGCACCGTCCTGAAGCCCGCCGAACGCCTCGCCCGCGACGGCTTCACCGTCGACGCCACCTTCCGCAGCCAGACCGCCGCCAACGAGACCCGCTTCCGCCACTTCCCCGACACCGCCGAGCTGTTCCTGCCCGGCGGGCGACTCCCGGTCGTGGGCTCGACCTTCAAGAACCCCGACCTCGCCCGCACCTACGCCCAGCTGGGACGCGAGGGAGTCGGCGCGCTCTACCGGGGCGACATCGCCGAGGACATCGTCGACACCGTCGACAAGCCTCCCGTGGACCCGGCTTCGGGCTGGAACGCCCGGCCCGGCGACCTGTCCGCGAAGGACCTCGCCGCCTACCGCGCCAAGCTCCAGGCACCCAGCGAGACCACCTACCGCGGCCTCGGCGTGTACTCCATCGCGCCCTCCTCCTCCGGCGGCACCACCGTCGGCGAGGCACTCAACATCCTGGAGCGCACCGACCTGTCCGCGGCGAGCCAGGACAGGTACCTGCACCGGTTCATCGAGGCCAGCCGCATCGCCTTCGCCGACCGCGGCCGCTGGGTCGGCGACCCCGCCTTCGAGGACGTACCGGCGAAGGAGCTGCTGTCGCAGCGGTACGCCGACTCGCGGGAGTGCCTGATCGAGGACGACGCGGTGCTGACCAGCCCCCTCGCGCCGGGCGACCCGCGCCACCCGGCGGGCTGCGCGGGCGGCGGCACGGCGGCACCGACGACGTACGAGGGCGAGAACACCACCCACCTGACGGTCGCCGACAAGTGGGGGAACGTCGTCTCCTACACGCTCACCATCGAACAGACCGGCGGCAGCGGCATCACCGTCCCCGGCCGCGGGTTCCTCCTCAACAACGAGCTGACGGACTTCTCCTTCGCCCCGGCGAACCCGGCCGTGCACGACCCGAACCTGCCCGGTCCGGGGAAGCGGCCGCGCTCGTCGATCTCGCCGACCATCGTCCTCGACCGGTACCACCGCCCGGTGGTCGCCCTCGGTTCACCCGGCGGCGCGACCATCATCACCACCGTGCTCCAGACCCTCACCGGGTTCCTCGACCGCGGGCTCCCGCTCGTGGACGCCATCGCGGCCCCCCGCGCCAGCCAGCGCAACGCCGCCCAGACGGAACTCGAACCCGGCCTCTACGGCAGCGACCTGGCCGGCCGGCTGGAGGCACTCGGGCACTCGTTCAGGCTCAACCCGGAGATCGGCGCCACGACCGGCGTGCAGCGGCTGCCGAACGGCAAGTGGCTGGCGGCGGCCGAGACCGTGCGGCGGGGCGGCGGTTCGGCGCAGGTGGTGCGGCCGGCGCCGTAGGACGCCGACGGCACCGCGCCGTGCGCCTCGTGCCGGTCGTGCGCCTCGTGCCGTGAGCCGCCGCCCGCCGACTCCGGGCGGCGGCCTCACCGTCCGGAGTCGGCGGGCGGCTGCCTCACTGGCCGGGAACGGGTGGCTCGTCACCGTCCGGGAGCGGGCGGCTCGTGCGGAACGCGAGCCGCCCGTCCTCGACGTCGACCGTCAGGGCGGCGCCCTCCCGGACCCGTCCGTCGAGCAGCAGCCGCGACAACCGGTTGTCGACCTCGCGCTGGATGGTGCGGCGCAGCGGGCGGGCGCCGTACTCGGGCTGGTAACCGCGCTCGGCGAGCCAGTCGACGGCGGCGTCGGAGAACCGCACGGTGATGCCCTGCGACTGCACCAGCCGGCGGGTCCCCTCCAGCAACAGGTCGGTGATGCGCCGCAGCTGGTCGGTGCTGAGCTGGCGGAAGACGACGATCTCGTCGATGCGGTTGAGGAACTCCGGCCGGAAGTGCTCACGCAGCGGGCGCAGGATCTGCTCCCGGCGCGCCTCCTCGTCCGCGTCCGCGCCGCCGGACCCGAAGCCGATGCCGGCACCGCGCCGCGTGATCGCCTCCGAACCCAGGTTGCTGGTCATCACGATCACCGTGTTGGTGAAGTCGACCGTGCGGCCCTGCGCGTCGGTCAGCCGCCCGTCGTCGAGGACCTGGAGCAGGATGTTGAAGACGTCCGGGTGGGCCTTCTCCACCTCGTCGAGCAGCAGCAGCGAGTACGGGTGCCGCCGCACCGCCTCGGTCAGCTGGCCCGCCTCCTCGTGGCCGACGTAACCGGGCGGGGCGCCCACCAGACGGCTCACGGTGTGCCGCTCCTGGTACTCGCTCATGTCCAGGCGGACCATCCGCTCCTCGCTGCCGAACAGCGCCTCGGCGAGCGCCCGGGCCAGCTCGGTCTTGCCGACGCCGGTCGGGCCGAGGAACAGGAAGCTGCCGATCGGCCGGTGCGGGCTCGACAGCCCGGCCCGCGAGCGCAGCACCGCGTCCGCGACGACCCGTACGGCCTCGTCCTGGCCGACGACCCGCTCGTGCAGGTGCTGCTCCAGGCCGAGCAGCCGGTCCTTCTCCTCCTGGGTGAGACTGGCGACGGGGATGCCGGTCTGCCGGGAGACGACCTCGGCGACGGCCTCCGCGGTGACCTCCAGGTGCTGGCCCTCGTCGACCTCGTCGCCCCCGGCCGCCTCCGCCATCCGCTGCCTCAGCTCGACGATGCGGTCCCGCAGCCGGGTGGCCTGCTCGTACTGCTCGTCGGCCGCCGCCTGGTCCTTGTCACGGACGAGCTGATCGACCTCGCGCTCCATGGCGCGCACGTCCGTGCCCTTCGTGCGGGCCCCCAGCCGGACCCGGGCGCCCGCCTGGTCGATGAGGTCGATGGCCTTGTCGGGCAGCCGCCGGTCGGTGAGGTAGCGGTCCGACAGCTCCACGGCCGCCACCAGCGCCTCGTCGGCGTAGCGGACCTGGTGGTGGGCCTCGTACCGGTCGCGCAGACCGCGCAGGATCTCGATCGCGTCCGCGGCCGACGGCTCCGGCACCAGGATCGGCTGGAACCGGCGGGCCAGCGCCGCGTCCTTCTCGATCCGCCGGTACTCCTCCAGCGTCGTGGCGCCCACGACGTGCAGCTCACCGCGGGCCAGGGCCGGCTTGAGGATGTTGCCCGCGTCCATCGAGCCGCCCTCACCGCCGCCGCCCGCGCCCACGACCGTGTGCAGCTCGTCGATGAACACGATGAGCCGGTCGGAGTGCTCGCGGATCTCGTTCACGATGGCGTTGAGGCGCTCCTCGAAGTCGCCCCGGTAACGGGTGCCCGCCACCACGCCGGTCAGGTCCAGGGCGACGACCCGGCGCTCGGCCAGCACGTCCGGCACGTCGCCGTCGGTGATGCGCTGGGCGAGCCCCTCCACGACGGCGGTCTTGCCGACCCCCGCGTCACCGATCAGCACGGGATTGTTCTTGCCGCGCCGGGACAGCACCTCGATCGTCTGCTCGATCTCGTCGTCCCGGCCGATCACCGGGTCGATACGGCCCTGGCGCGCCAGGTCGGTGAGATCCCGGCCGTACTTGTCCAGGGTGGGCGTCGAGGTGGACCGCTGCCGTTCCTGGCGGGACTGCGGGGGCATGGTGTCCGCGGGCTCGGACGGGCCGGGGGAGGGCGCGAAGCGGGCCGCGTTGAGGATGTGCCCGGCGGCGGAGTCCGGGTTCGCGGCGAGCGCGCTCAGCACGTGCTCGGGGCCGATGTAGCCGGTGCCGCGCGAGCGCGCCAGGTCGTGGGCGTCCAGCAGGGCCCGTTTGGCGGCCGGCGTCAGCGACAGCGAGGTGGGCGGCGGCACCTCGCCCGGCGGGTGCTGCACGGGGCCCGAGCGCTCGTCGATCTCCGTCGCGAGGGAGTCGGGGTCCGCCCCGGCGCGGCTGAGCAGACTGCGCGTCGGCTCCGCCGCGAGGGCGGCGCGCAACAGGTGCTCGGTGTCCAGGTCGCGGCTGCCGTGCTCGGCGGCGTACTGGGCGGCGCCGCGGACCAGTTCCCTGGCCGGCTGACTGAGGAGCTGGCCGATGTTGATCTGGCGGGGGCCGGGGCGGGGCCCGCCGAAGAAGCGGGCCAGGAATTCGCCGAAGGGGTCCCCCTCCGGGCCGATGTAGCCGCTGGTCATGGCGTTCCGTTTCCATCGACTGCGTTGCCGGTGCCGACGAGTCTCCTGTCCGTGCCGGGCCATACCACGATGACACGTTCCCTTTGGGGCGGCATGTCCTGCCTCGCCCCTCGTCCGGTCCGGGGGCCGGGGGCGGCTCCGGGACGGCTCGGGGTGGCTCCGGGACGGCTCGGGGTGGCTCCGGGGTGGTCCGGGACGGCTTCGGAGGTGGCCTGCCGCACGGCCGTCGGGGGCCGCACGGCCGTCGGGCCCGCGCGACGGCCCGGCCCGCCTCGTGCACGGCGTCGGCCGGCGGGCCCGTCCTCGGTTCCACCCCTCCAATTACTATACCGGTATTAGAATGGACGCATGGTACGCACCCCGCTGACCCCCGAAGAGCGCGAGCGCGGCGAGCGGCTCGGCGCCCTGCTCCGCGAGGCCCGCGGCGGCCGCAGCATGGCCGTGATCGCCGCGGGCGCCGGCATCTCCGCCGAGACGCTCCGCAAGATCGAGACCGGGCGGGCGCCGACGCCGGCCTTCTTCACCGTCGCCGCCCTCGCCCGTGCGCTCGGCCTGTCCATGGACGAACTGGCGGCGCGGTGCGCCCTCGTGGCGGTCCCGCGGGGAGACGCGGCCGGTGCGGGAGGCGCGGCGGACCCGGTCGGCCGGGTCGGCCGGGTCGCCTGAGGGGCCGTCCGTCGCCCCGGGGGGCCGCTCCGCCGACCGCGCCGGCCGGCCGGAACGGCGGGGGATTCCCGCGTCTTCTCCGAAAACTCCCCGTAGCCGCGCCGTAACACGCATGGTGTTCCCTACGGACCGGAGTGTTCCGGTCGGGCGGGAGCTGGACGATGACTTTGGATCAACTCCCAGGGCGAATGAGGGAGTTCGCGAACCACCTGGACGCACTGCTGGCGCGCCTGGACCAGGGAGCCGGCTGGTGCGCGGTCTTCTGGCAGCGCGACCCGGACGGTATGCGGGCCTGCCTCGACGGCCGTGAGGTGCCGCCCTGGGACGTCGTGGAGGCCCTCCTGCAGGACCTCGCCGCGCACTACGGCGCCACCGCCGCCGCCCGGGAGGCGGAACGGGCCCGGCCCCTGCACGCCGCCGCCCTGGCCGCCCAGGACGCCCGCCCCGGCGCCCGCGACGCCCTCCGGGACCGGCTCGACGTCATGCTCCGCGAACAGCGCCACGCCGCGGACCGGCAGGCCGGGCTGAGCCGTCTCCTCACCGCCGCGGCCACCCGCGAGGAGGCCGAGGCCGCCCGCCTCGACCTCGCCTGGGCCCACGACGACCACGAACGGGCCACCGCCCGCTGCGCCGAACTCCGCCGCCGCATGGCCGACGTCGACCGACGCGCGGGCACCGACGCCGGCGCCCGCGCCGAGGACCCCCGACTCCCGCACCCCGAGCCCGCCCCGTACTCCGAGCCGGCCGCGCACCCCGAGCCCGTCCCGGCCGCCTCCGCGGCCGGCGGCCTTCACGAGGCACCGCCCGCGCAGCGGGCTCCCGCCGCCTCCGCCGCCCGCGAGCCCGGCCCGGACGGCACCGTCCCCGCCCTCGTCCCCGGCCGGCGCAAGCGCCGCCGGGGCGGTGCGCGGTTCGCCGGGGCGGCCGAGGAGGAGGCCGCCCCCGTCGCCGTACCGCCCGCCGCGGGGGCACCGGCACCGGTGCCCGCGCCGCGTGCCCGCCGCACCCCGCGCGGTGCCCGGTTCGCCGGGGCCGCCGCCGAGGAGCCGCGCGGCCTGCCCGGTCCGTCGGCCGGACCGGTGGACGCGACGGCCCGCGCGGAGACCGCCGAGGCGGTGCGACGGCTGATCCGGCTGCGCGCCGAGGGCCGCAGCGGCGAGGCGCACGTGCTGCTCGTCGAGCTGGCGCACTGGCCCGCCGCCCGCATCCCGCTGCTCGCCGAGGACCTTCAGCGGTCCGGGCTCACCGCCGACTGGACGACCCTGATGTGGGAGGCGGCCTCGCTGCCCGCCGACCGGCTCGTCGCCGCGGCGGACGCCCTGGTGGGGGCGGGCCGTACGGCCGACGGCGAGCAGATCCTGCGACAGGGCGTCGCCCGCCCGGCCGGCGAGACGGGAGAGGCCGTCGGCGTCCTGGTGGCCGAGGGCCGCCGCCGTGAGGCCCGGGCGCTGCTGGACGCCTGCGTCCGCGTCCGCACCCCCGAGGAGGCGGCCCGCGTCGTCGCCCCCGACCCGCCGCTCCTGGTCCCGCTGCTGCTGGAGGCGGCCCGCGGCGTGTCGGAGGAGCGGCACTGGGACCTGGTGCACGCCCTGCGGGTCGCCGGCTTCACGGCCTGAGCCGCGGCCCCGCCGGTACGCCGTACGCCCCGGGACTCACCCACCGGAGTGTGAAACGCGATCGACTCCGCGGGTTAACGACGATGGTCTTGGCAAGCCCGTCCCGGAGGCTTACGTTCGTCCCTCTACGGCCCGCTTCTACGGGCGTAGAGGGCTCTGACGTCTTCCGTCGAAGGAGCAGCTCATGGCCAACGTCGTACGTGCCGCCCTGGTCCAGGCCACCTGGACCGGCGACACCGAGTCCATGGTGGCGAAACACGAGGAGCACGCCCGCGAGGCGGCCCGGCAGGGCGCGCGGATCATCGGTTTCCAGGAGGTCTTCAACGCCCCCTACTTCTGCCAGGTCCAGGAGCCGGAGCACTACCGCTGGGCCGAGCGGGTCCCCGACGGGCCGACCGTGCGCCGCATGCGGGAGCTGGCCCGCGAGACGGGCATGGTGATCGTCGTCCCGGTCTTCGAGGTCGAGCAGTCCGGCTTCTACTACAACACCGCGGCCGTGATCGACGCCGACGGCTCCTACCTCGGCAAGTACCGCAAGCACCACATCCCGCAGGTGAAGGGCTTCTGGGAGAAGTACTACTTCCGGCCCGGCAACCTCGGCTGGCCGGTCTTCGACACCGCCGCCGGCAAGGTCGGCGTCTACATCTGCTACGACCGCCACTTCCCCGAGGGCTGGCGCCAGCTCGGCCTCGGCGGCGCCCAGCTGGTCTACAACCCGTCCGCCACCCACCGCGGGCTCTCCGCCCACCTGTGGCGGCTCGAACAGCCCGCGGCCGCCGTGGCCAACGAGTACTTCGTCGCCGCCATCAACCGGGTCGGCGTCGAGGAGTACGGCGACAACGACTTCTACGGCACGTCCTACTTCGTCGACCCGCGCGGACAGTTCGTCGGCGGGACCGCCGGCGACAAGGACGAGGAACTCCTCGTCCGCGACCTCGACCTCGACCTCGTCGAGGAGGTGCGGCGGACCTGGGCCTTCTACCGCGACCGCCGCCCCGACGCCTACGAAGGGCTGGTGCGGCCGTGAACGACCTGTACGCCCGCCACCGCCGGGTCCTGCCGGACTGGCTCGCGCTCTACTACGACCGGCCGCTGGAGATCACCCACGGCGAGGGCCGCCACGTGTGGGACGCCGAGGGGAACCGGTACCTCGACTTCTTCGGCGGCATCCTCACGACCATGACCGCGCACGCGCTGCCCGAGGTCACCAAGGCGGTGAGCGAGCAGGCCGGACGGATCATCCACTCCTCCACGCTCTACCTCGACCGCCCGATGGTCGAACTCGCCGAGCGCGTCGCCCGGCTGAGCGGCGTCCCGGACGCCCGCGTCTTCTTCACCACCTCCGGCACCGAGGCCAACGACACCGCCCTGCTGCTCGCCACCACCCACCGGCGCAGCAACACGGTCCTGGCCATGCGCAACAGCTACCACGGCCGTTCCTTCAGCGCCGTCGGCATCACCGGGAACCGCGGCTGGTCGCCCACCTCGCTGTCCCCGCTGCAGACGCTGTACGTCCACGGCGGCGTGCGCACCCGCGGCCCGTACGCCGCGCTCGACGACGACGCCTTCGTCGCGGCCTGCGTCGAGGACCTGAAGGACCTGCTCGGCCACACCCGCCCGCCCGCCGCCCTGATCGCCGAGCCGATCCAGGGCGTCGGCGGCTTCACGTCCCCGCCCGACGGGCTGTACGCGGCGTTCCGGGAGGTCCTGGACGCGCACGGGATCCTGTGGATCGCCGACGAGGTGCAGACCGGCTGGGGCCGCACCGGCGACCACTTCTGGGGCTGGCAGGCGCACGACCGCAACGGCCCGCCCGACATCGTGACCTTCGCCAAGGGCATCGGCAACGGCATGTCCGTCGGCGGGGTGATCGCCCGCTCCGAGATCATGAACTGCCTCGACGCCAACAGCATCTCCACCTTCGGCGGCACCCAGGTCACCATGGCCGCCGGTCTCGCCAACCTCACCCACCTGCTGGAGCACGACCTCCAGGGCAACGCCCGGCGGGTCGGCGGACTGCTCATCGAGCGGCTGCGGGCCGCCGCCGCCCAGGACCCGGGCGTACGGGAGGTGCGCGGGCGCGGGCTGATGATCGGCATCGAGCTGACCCGGCCCGGCACCGACCTCGCCGACCCCGACCGGGCCGCCGCCGTCCTGGAGGCCGCCCGCGCCGGGGGCCTGCTGATCGGCAAGGGCGGCGGCCACGGCACCAGCGCCCTGCGCATCGCCCCGCCCCTGTCCCTGACCGTCGCGGAGGCCGAGGAGGGCGCCGCGATCCTCGACGGCGCGCTGAGAAGCACGCGGTGGCACCCGAGCGCGCACAGCGGCGCCTGAGCCGAGGGAACCACGCCATGACCACCACCACCCGGGAGCACCCGGGGCCCGCCGAGCCCCTGGAACCCCTCCTGTCGGTCCGTCAGGTCCTCGCGCTGGAACGCGTACTGGCCGGGGAGCCCGAGGTGGTGGCCGGCGCGGCCCAGCTCGACCGGCCCGTGCGCTGGGTGCACGTCGCCGAGGCCGCCGACGTCGGCGTGATGCTCAGCGGCGGCGAGATGGTCCTCACCACCGGAGTGCTCCTCGCCGGCGACGAGGACGCGCAGGCCGAGTACATCCGCTCACTGCACCGGGCGGAGGCAGCCGCCGTCGTGCTCGGTCTCGGCCGGGCCTTCCCCGCCGCGCCGGACAGGATGCGGCGCGCCGCCGAACGGTGCGGCCTGCCCATGGTCGTCCTGCACCGCCCCTTCCCCTTCGCGGAACTCACCGAGGAGGTCCAGGCGCGGCTGGTGCGGCGGAAGTTCGCCGCCGTCAGCCTCTCCGAGGCCGTGCGCACCGCGCTCACCGCGCTCATCACCGCCGGTGCGCCGCTGCAGCACCTGCTCGACGAGATCGCCCACCACACCGGCTGTCCCGTCGTCGTCACCAACCTCGCCCACCGGGTCCTCGCCACCGCGGGGGAGCGGTCCGCGGTCGACGACGTGCTGCGCGACTGGGAACGCATCGCCCGGCAGGCCGGCGGCAGCGAGGGCGACGGCTGGATCCGCGCCGAACTGGGCGGACGCGGCGAACGCTGGGGCCGGATCGTGCTCTGCGGCTACCGCGGCGACACCGCCGGCGGGCGGCTGCTCGCCGACCGGGCCGCCGAGGCCCTCGTCCTGCACCGCATGCTCGGCGGCACCTCCGCCCGCTCCTGGGAGGAACAGTCCGCGCAGGGCCTCGTCACCGACCTGGTCTCCGGCGTCGTGGCGGCCCGCCACCTGCTGCCCCGGGCCCGGGCGGCAGGCCTGCCGGTCAACCGGCGCACCTTCGTCCCGCTGGTGGTCCGCGACGGCGACCGCGCCCGGCTGGAGCGGATGCTGCGCCTGCTGGGCATGGCCGGCCTGGTCGCCGAACTCGCCGACGGGGCCACCGCCGTCCTGCTCAGCCTGGCCCGGGACCAGGACGCCCAGGCGCTCACCGCGCACTTCGCGGCCCGGCTGCGCACCGAGTCCGGGGAGGGCGGCACCGTCGTGGCCGCCGCGGCCCCCCGCACCGCCTGGGACGACGTACCCGCCGGGCTGCGCGAGGCCCGGCACGTCGCCGACGCCGTCGCCGACTCCTCCGACGTCCTCGACCTGCCGGCCGTCGTCCGCCTCAAGGACGTCCGTCTGCGGGGACTGATACGGCTGTTGCGGGACGACCCGCACGTCCAGGCCTTCGCCGAGAGGGAACTGGACGGGCTGCTGTGCGCGGCCGGCGACGACCTGCTCGCCGTCCTGCGCACCTACCTCGCCACCGGCCGCAACAAGTCCCGCACCGCCCTGCTCCACCACGTCTCACGGCCCGCTCTGTACCGGCGGCTGGAGGCGATCCAGGTGCGGCTCGGCGTGGACCTCGACGACTTCGAGCAGGCCGCGTCGGTGCACATCGCCCTCCTCGCGCACGACGCGCAGCAGGCGTGAGCCGGGCCGCGGCGGCCGGTCCCCGCCGCACCCGCGGCGGGCCGGACGGCGCGGCGCACCACTGACGGGAAAGGCCGGCCCGCCCGGCGCGCAACAGGAGTGGAACATCCGACGACCTGGGAGAACGGTGGTGAAACATGTGCCGGCGAGGTCGTGACACGGTGGCACGCCGGACGCCCCCGGACGTGACACGGTGCACCTCAAAGCCCGCTCGCGGACTTCCTAGGCTCCTCGCACACCGAGCGACCGGAGGTCCCGATGAGCCAAGTGGTCCGAGCCGCCGTCTTCCAGACCGCGTGGACCGGCGACAAGGAGTCGATGATCCGGGTGCACGAGCAGGCGGTGCGCGACGCGGCCGCCCAGGGCGCCCAGGTCCTCTGCTTCCAGGAGCTGTTCTACGGCCCCTACTTCTGCCAGGTCCAGGATCCGGCGTTCTACGAGTACGCCGAGCGGATCCCCGAGGGCCCGATCGTCGAGAGGTTCCGGGCCCTGGCCCGCGAGCACGGCATCGTCCTGGTGCTGCCGATGTACGAGGAGGAGCAGCCCGGCGTCCTCTACAACACCGCCGCGGTGATCGACGCCGACGGCTCCTACCTCGGCAAGTACCGCAAGCACCACATCCCGCAGGTGAAGGGCTTCTGGGAGAAGTTCTACTTCCGTCCCGGCAACGCCGGCTGGCCGGTCTTCGACACCGCCGCCGGCAGGATCGGCGTCTACATCTGCTACGACCGCCACTTCCCCGAGGGCTGGCGCGCCCTCGGCCTGGAGGGCGCCGAGATCGTCTTCAACCCGTCCGCCACCTCGCGCGGCCTGTCCGCCTACCTGTGGCAGCTGGAGCAGCCGGCCGCGGCCGTGGCCAACGAGTACTTCGTCGGCGCGATCAACCGGGTCGGCGTCGAGGAACTGGGCGACAACGACTTCTACGGGACCTCGTACTTCGTGGACCCCGAGGCGCAGTTCGTCGGCGAGGTGGCGAGCGACAAGGAGAGCGAACTCGTCGTCCGCGACCTGGACATGGCCACACTGCGCGAGGTCCGCGACCGCTGGCAGTTCTACCGGGACCGCCGCCCGGAGGCGTACGGCCCGCTGACCGCCCCGTAGCCGGCCGCCGCCGGTCCGGTGCACGGGCCCGGACCGGCGGCGGCCTTCGGGCACGACACACGTGTTGAACACGGCAGGAGAGGGAGCATGAGCAGCCGAACCGTCATCCGGGGTGGCCTCGTCGTCACCGCGTCCGACGAGATCCACGCCGACGTCCTGATCGAGGACGGCCGTATCGCCGCCCTCGCCGCCTCCGGCACCCCGGCCGCCGAGGCCTGGACGGCCGAGCGGGTCATCGACGCCACCGGGAAGTACGTCATCCCGGGCGGGGTCGACGTCCACACCCACATGGAGCTGCCGTTCGGCGGCACCTTCGCCTCCGACACCTTCGAGACCGGCACCCGCGCGGCCGCCTGGGGCGGCACCACGACGATCGTCGACTTCGCGGTGCAGAGCGTCGGCCGCACCCTGCGCGAGGGCCTGGACACCTGGCACGCCAAGGCCGAGGGCAACTGCGCGATCGACTACGGCTTCCACATGATCGTCTCCGACGTGAACCAGGAGACGCTCAAGGAGATGGACCTGCTGGTGGAGGAGGGCGTGACCTCCTTCAAGCAGTTCATGGCGTACCCGGGCGTCTTCTACAGCGACGACGGCCAGATCCTGCGCGCCATGCAGCGCTCCGCCGAGAACGGCGGCCTGATCATGATGCACGCGGAGAACGGCATCGCCATCGACGTCCTGGTCGAGCAGGCCCTCGCGCGCGGCGAGACCGACCCCCGCCACCACGGCGAGGTGCGCAAGGCGCTGCTGGAGGCCGAGGCGACCCACCGGGCCATCAGGCTCGCGCAGGTCGCCGGCGCGCCGCTGTACGTGGTGCACGTCTCGGCGATGGAGGCGGTCGCGGAACTGGCCCGGGCGCGCGACGAGGGGCTCGACGTCTTCGGCGAGACCTGTCCGCAGTACCTGTTCCTGTCGACGGACAACCTCGCCGAACCGGACTTCGAGGGCTCGAAGTACGTGTGCAGCACCCCGCTGCGGCCCAAGGCGCACCAGGCCAAGCTGTGGCAGGGCCTGCGCACCGACGACCTCCAGGTGGTCTCCACCGACCACTGCCCCTTCTGCTTCACGGGCCAGAAGGAGCTGGGCCGGGGCGACTTCTCCAAGATCCCCAACGGTCTGCCGGGCGTCGAGAACCGCATGGACCTGCTCCACCAGGCCGTCGTCGACGGGCACATCAGCCGCCGCCGCTGGATCGAGATCGCCTGCGCCGCCCCGGCGCGCATGTTCGGCATGTACCCGAAGAAGGGCACCATCGCCCCGGGCGCCGACGCGGACGTCGTGATCTACGACCCGCACGCGGAGCAGACCGTCTCCGCCGTGACCCACCACATGAACGTCGACTACTCGGCGTACGAGGGCAGGCGGATCACCGGCCGCGTCGAGACGGTCCTCTCCCGGGGTGAGCCCGTCGTCACCGAGCGGGAGTACACCGGGCGCGCCGGTCACGGCGCCTACATCCCGCGCTCCACCTGTCAGTACCTCAACTAGGAGTGGTGCCATGGACTTCGGACTCGTCCTGCAGACCGACCCGCCCGCCTCGAAGGTCATCAGCCTGATGCAGCGGGCCGAGCGCAACGGCTTCACCTACGGATGGACCTTCGACTCGGCCGTGCTCTGGCAGGAGCCGTTCGTCATCTACAGCCAGATCCTGGCCAACACCAGCCGTCTGACGGTCGGCCCGATGGTCACCAACCCGGGCACCCGCACCTGGGAGGTGACCGCCTCCACCTTCGCCACCCTCAACGACATGTTCGGCAACCGCACGGTGTGCGGCATCGGCCGCGGCGACTCCGCGATGCGCGTCGCGGGCCGCAGGCCCAACACCCTCGCCCGCATCAGCGAGGCCATGAAGGTCATCCGCGCCCTCGGCCGCGGCGACGAGGCCGACCTCGGCGGCACGGTGATCAGGTTCCCGTGGATCGGGCCGGGCGCCGAACTCCCCGTCTGGATGGCCGCGTACGGTCCCAAGGCGCTGAAGATGACCGGCGAGGAGGCCGACGGCTTCATCCTCCAGCTCGCCGACCTGTACCTCACCGAGTACATGGTCAAGGCGGTGAAGGACGCCGCCGTCGCCGTCGGCCGTGATCCCGCCGAGGTGAGGATCTGCGTCGCCGCCCCGGCGTACGTCACCGACGACGACTCGCCCGAGGCGCTCGCCCACGCCCGCGAGCAGTGCCGCTGGTTCGGCGGGATGGTCGGCAACCACGTGGCCGACCTGGTCTCCAAGTACGGCGAGCACTCCGCCGCCGTGCCCGACGAACTCACCGACTACATCAAGGCCCGTGAGGGCTACGACTACTCCCACCACGGCCGCGCCGACAACCCCGACACCCGGTTCGTGCCCGACGAGATCGTCGACCGCTTCTGCCTCGTCGGACCGGTGGAGAAGCACATCGAGAAGCTGAACGCGCTGCGGGAGCTGGGCGTCGACCAGTTCGCCGTCTACGACATGCACGACGCGCAGGAGGCCACCATCGACGCCTACGGCTCCCGGGTGATCCCCGCCGTCAACGGCTGAACGCCGGACCGGTCGCCGGCCCGCCGACCCCCCTCAGGAACTCCCCCTCCCCGCCGTCCGGGGGAGGGGGCCGGGGCGCCTTCCCGCGCAGCCCTCCGGTACCGCCCGCACGGCCTCTCCCGTCCCACCTCGTCCGATTGGCCTGCCCATGACCGACACCGCTCCCACGGCCATACCGCCGACCTCCCAAACCACCCTCGCCGACGGCCGGGTGGAGATCGCCCCCGGCTCGCCGCCGCCCAGCGGCCCCTACGCCAACGAGGACCTGCTGCCGGTCCCCGTCGAGAAGCGCACCTGGACCACGTACAACTTCTCCGCGCTGTGGATCGGCATGGCCCACAACACGGCCTCGTGGACCCTCGCCTCCGGTCTGATCGCCGTCGGCATGGACTGGAAACAGGCGGTGCTCACCATCGCCCTCGCCAACCTGATCGTGCTGGTGCCGATGCTGCTCACCGGGCACGCGGGACCGAAGTACGGCATCCCCTTCCCGGTCTTCGCCCGCGCCTCCTTCGGTGTTCGAGGCGCCAACCTCCCCGCCGTCGTACGGGCGTTGGTGGCGTGCGGCTGGTTCGGCATCCAGACCTGGATCGGCGGCGAGGCGATCTTCTTCCTGGCCGGGAAACTGATCGGCAACGGCTGGAGCGAGGCCGGGGCGTTCGGCGGCCACCCCTGGACGATGTGGCTGTCGTTCGCGATCTTCTGGGCGCTCCAGGTCGTGATCATCCTCCGCGGCATGGAGACCATCCGCCGCTTCGAGAACTGGGCTGCGCCCTTCGTCCTCGTCGGCGCGCTCGTGATGCTGGTCTGGATGAGCGACAAGGCCGGCGGGTTCGGCCCGCTGCTCGACCAGCCCTCCCGGCTGGGCTGGGGCGGCGACTTCTGGAAGCTGTTCTGGCCGTCCCTCATGGGCATGATCGGCTTCTGGTCGACGCTGTCGCTGAACATCCCCGACTTCACGCGCTACGGGAAGTCGCAGAGGGCGCAGACCTGGGGGCAGGCCCTCGGCCTGCCCACGACCATGACCCTCTTCGCCCTGCTGTCGGTGATGGTCACCTCCGGTTCGCAGGCCGTGTACGGCGAGACGATCTGGGACCCGGTACAGCTCGCCGCCAAGACGGACAACGCCGTGGGCCTGCTGTTCGCGCTGGTGACGGTGCTGGTGGCGACGCTGTCCGTGAACATCGCGGCCAACCTGGTCTCGCCGGCCTTCGACTTCTCCAACGTCGCGCCCCGGAAGGTGAGTTTCCGCACCGGCGCGCTCGCCACCTGCGTGCTCGGTGTGCTGATCTTCCCGTGGAAGCTGTACTCCGACCCGCAGGGCTACATCTTCACCTGGCTCGGCCTGGTCGGCGGCCTGCTCGGCACGGTCGCCGGCATCCTCATCGCCGACTACTGGATCCTGCGCCGCGGCAAGCTCGACCTGACCGACCTCTACCGCGCCGGAGGCCGGTACTGGTACGACGCCGGCTGGAACTGGCGGGCCGTGGCGGCCTTCGTGGTGGGCGGTGTCCTCGCCGTCGGCGGCGCGAACTTCGATCCGCTGGTCGACGGGCGGCCCGTCCCGGCGCTGGAGCCGCTGGCCGACTACGGCTGGGCCGTGGGCCTGGGCACCTCGATGGCGCTCTACGTGGTGCTGATGTCGGCGAGGGGACGGGGGAGGACCACCGTGTGACGCCTGACGCGACGTGAGGCGGCGTGACGCGCCACGTGCGAGACGTGGCGCGGAGGCGTGGCGTGTGACGTGTCACGCACGACGGGCGGGGCGGCCGGCGGGTCACGGGACCCTCCGGCGCCCCGTTCGGGCCGGGCTCAGTTCACCGCGGCGGCCTTCAGCGAGGCGACCGCTTCCTTCGCCGCCTTGATCGCGCCCTTGTTGATCTCGTCCGTGCTCGGAGCCTTCTTCGACTCGAAGTCGCTGCCGTTGTAGGTGACGACGACGAGCGCGTTCGCCACCCGCGCGACGACGGTGCCCTCACGGGTCTGCTGCTTGTCCTCCGTGGTCAGGTTCACCACCGAGTAGCCCTCGTCCCCGAGTCCCGGAACGGCCCCGCCGCCGTTCTTCTCCGTGGTGCGGTCCTCGTACGACCTCGCGGCGGACTCGTCGGACTCCAGCAGCTCGAAGGAGACGTCGAGCCACCGGTAGTCGTAGCCCTTGAGCGCGTTCCAGGAGCAGGTGCGGCGCAGGGAGGTGTCCGTCGACGGGATCTCCTTGCCCGCCGTCCTGGCGGCCGGCACCAGCGAGCTCACCGTCTTCGCGGACACGCTCGTGCAGGGCGCGGGAGCGGCGCCGTAGGTCTTGGTGACCGTGGTCGAGGACGGCGCGGACGACTCGGAGCGGGGCTTCTGCGTGTCCTTGGCCGCGGTGGCCTTCCCGGAGTCGGACGGACCGGACGACAGCGCCCAGCCCGCGCAGGCGAGCACGACCACCGGGGTCAGCCGCGCGGCGAGGGCGAGCGGCAGAGGGAGAGAACGCACGGCGCACTTTCGTGGGGGACGGTGCGGACGGGGTCCACGACGCGGACGGGGACGTCAGTTTCACACGACTCCCTGTGACGCGGAAGGGCGAACTCGCTCCGTGGTGGCGCGGTGACAGCGGAACGTGGGATTCCCGCCACGACGGGCGGACGGGCGGGCGGGGGCGGGGGGAGAGGGAGGAGGGGGCGGGCAGGAGGGGGAACCGGCCACGCGTACACGCCGCCCGTCACGCCCGCGGGGGGCCGGGGGTACCATCCGGGCGCCGGTCCACCGGCGGTCGCGTGGCGAAGAGCCGGCGGACATGGCGAAGAGCCGGCGGACGTGACGAAGAGCCGACGAAGAGGTGAGAAGTGCCGTTCACCACCCGTCCCACCCTCCAGGGCACCTTCGGCATGGTGTCCTCCACCCACTGGCTGGCCTCCCAGTCGGCGATGGCCGTCCTGGAGGACGGCGGCAACGCCTACGACGCCGCCGTGGCCGGTGCCTTCGTGCTGCACGTCGTCGAACCCCACCTCAACGGCCCCGCCGGAGAGGTGCCGATCCTCCTGGCCCCCGCGGGCGGCGAGGTGCGGGTGCTGTGCGGGCAGGGCGTTGCCCCGGCCGGCGCGACCGTCGCCCACTACCGCGGCCTCGGGCTCGACCTCGTCCCCGGCACGGGCCCCCTCGCGGCAGCCGTGCCCGGCGCCTTCGACGCCTGGATGCTCCTGCTGCGCGACCACGGCACCAAGTCCCTCGACGACGTCCTGAAACACGCCGTCGGATACGCCGAGCACGGGCACGCGCCCGTGGAGAACGTCGGCGCGACCGTCGAGACCGTGCGCGAACTGTTCGCGACCGAGTGGACGTCCTCCGCGGAGGTCTACCTGCCCGGCGGCCGGGCGCCCCGCCCCGGCCGGCTGCTGCGCAACCCCGCGCTCGCCGCCACCTGGAAGCGCCTGCTCGCCGAGACGGCCGGCGCCGGGGACCGGGAGGCCCGCATCGACGCCGCGCGGGAGGTCTGGCGCAGCGGATTCATCGCCGAGGCCCTCGTGCGGCAGGCCGGGCGCCCCACCCTGGACACCAGCGGCGAGCGCCGCACCGGCACGCTCACGGCCGCCGACCTCGCCGGCTGGTCCGCGTCCTACGAGGCGCCGGCGACGTACGACTGGAACGGCTGGACCGTCTGCAAGGCGGGCCCCTGGAGCCAGGGCCCCGCCTTCCTCCAGCAGCTCGCCCTCCTCCCGCCGGAGCTGCCCGCCCCCGGCTCCGCCGACTACGTCCACCTCCTCGTGGAGGGCTGCAAGCTCGCCATGGCCGACCGCGAGGCCTGGTACGGCGACGCGGCCGAGGTCCCGCTGGACGAGCTGCTCTCGGCGCCGTACAACGCCGGCCGGCGCGCGCTGATCGGCGACAGGGCCTCGTACGAGCTGCGGCCGGGCGGACCCGGCGGACGTGAGCCCCGGCTGAGCGCCCACGCGCGCGTGGTGACCACGGGGGAGCCCGGGGCCGGCCCCCTGGGCGCCGGCGAGCCGACCGTCGCGAAGCCTTCGACCTCCCCGGTGCCGGGGGAGCCCGAGACCGCCGCGGACGGGGCCGTCCGCGGCGACACCTGCCACCTCGACGTCGTCGACCGCTGGGGCAACATGGTCGCCGCCACTCCCAGCGGCGGCTGGCTCCAGTCCAACCCGGTCGTGCCCGAACTGGGCTTCCCGCTCGGCACCCGGCTGCAGATGGCCTGGCTGGAGGAGGGCCTGCCGAACTCCCTCACCCCCGGCCGCCGTCCCCGCACCACCCTCACGCCCTCGGTCGCCCTGCGCGACGGCGTCCCGGTCCTGGCCTTCGGCACCCCGGGCGGCGACCAGCAGGACCAGTGGCAGCTGCACTTCTTCCTGGCCGTGGCCCTGCGCGCGCGGGTGCGCGGCGGCCTGGACCTCCAGGGTGCGATCGACGCCCCGAACTGGCACACCGACGCCTTCCCCGGCTCCTTCTACCCCCGCGGCATGCGGCCGGGCAGCCTGACGGTGGAGTCCCGCATGCCGCGGTCCGTCGTCGAGGACCTCCGCGCACGCGGCCACGACGTGACCGTCGGCGATCCGTGGTCCGAGGGCCGGCTGTGCGCCGTCGCCCGGGACCCGGAGACGGGAATCCTGTCGGCGGCGGCGAACCCGCGGGGGATGCAGGGGTACGCGGTGGGGCGCTGACGCGGGGGGACGCCGACGCGGTGGCGATGGCGGTGGCGGTGGCGATGGCCGGGACCAGGGCCGGGCCGGCCTCCCGCGTCGCGTCGCCCGCCTCCCCTCCTCCTCTCTCCCGCCTCGCGTCCGCCCTTCGTCTTCATCCCGATTCCACCGGGTGTGCACCGGAGCGGCGGGGATTGTCAGTGGGGCGTGTTCTCATGGAGGCATGATCGAGTACACGGAAACCATCGACGAGTTTCTCGCCCGCCACGCCGGTGACGTGGAGGCCGCGGTCCGCAAGGCCGCCGCCACGGAGATCCTGCCGCGCTTCCGGCGGCTCGCCGCGCACGAGGTGGACCAGAAGACCGGGCCGCACGACCTGGTCACGGACGCCGACCGCAACGCCGAGCTGTATCTCACCGAGGCCCTCGGCGCCCTGCTGCCCGGCTCGGTCGTCGTCGGCGAGGAGGCGGTGCACGCCAACCCGGCGGTCTACGAGGCGATACGGGGCGACGCCCCGGTGTGGATCGTCGACCCGGTCGACGGCACCCGGCAGTTCGTGCACGGCGACGACGGCTTCTGCACCCTGGTCGCCCTCGCCCGGCACGGCGTCGTGCACGCCTCCTGGACGTACGCCGCCGCCCGTGACCAGCTGGCCACCGCCGTGCGCGGCGGCGGTGCCTTCCTGGACGGCGAGCGGCTGTTCGCCGGTCCGCCCGCACCCGGCCGCGACCTCACGGTGGCGACCTCGCACCCCGACTACACCACCGACGACCAGAAGCGCGCCCTGCTCGGTCTGTGGACGGACGGCGTCGCCCCGCGCGCCTGCGGCTCGGCGGGCCTGGAGTACCTCGCCGTGGCCCGCGGCGAGCTGGACGCCACGGCCTTCTCCTGGGAGGCGGCCTGGGACCACGCGGCCGGACTGCTGCTGGTCGAGGAGGCGGGCGGTGCCCATCTGACCCTCGGCGGTGAGCCGTTCAGGATCACGGGCGGCAACTCCCTGCCGTTCACGGCCGCCCGGGACGCGGCCACGGCCCGCCGGGTGACCGGCCTGCTGGCCGGAACCCGCCCCTGACCTCCCGGCGCACCCGTCCCCGCCCCCTCCGGGCGTCCTCGTCCCCGGCCTTCCGCCCCGGTCTTCGGCCCGGGCCGTGCCGGCGTCCGCCCCGGCGGCGGCTCACGCCCACACCCGCGTCCGTGCCGGCGGCGGTCCACGACCGCGTTCCACCGTGCCGCCGACGCCGTGGTGTCCCCGGCATATCCTGATGCCGGAGGCCGCAGGCTGACGAAGGGGTCCAAGTGTCGTCGATGCTCGATGTCGTGGTGGTGGGAGCGGGGCCGAACGGCCTGACGGCCGCCGTGGAGCTGGCCCGCCGCGGCTTCTCCGTCGCCCTCTTCGAGGCGAAGGACACGGTGGGCGGCGGCGCCCGCACCGAGGAACTCACCCTCCCCGGCTTCCGCCACGACCCGTGCTCCGCCGCACACCCCCTCGGTATCAACTCGCCCGCCTTCCGCGCCCTGCCCCTGGAGCGGTACGGCCTCGAATGGCTCCACTCCGAGCTGGCCATGGCGCACCCCTTCCCCGACGGCAGCGCGGCCGTGCTGTCCCGCTCGGTCGCCGAGACGGCCGCCTCCTTCGGCCCCCGTGACGCGGGCGCGTACCGCAGGCTGGTGGAGCCGTTCCTGCCCAAGTGGGACGTCCTGGTGCGGGACTTCATGTCGCTGCCACTGACGGCACTGCCCCGCGACCCCGTCACCCTCGCCCGTTTCGGCCTGGCCGGCCTGGCCCCGTCCACCTGGCTGACGCGCCGCTTCCGCGACGAGAAGGCCAGGACCCTCTTCGCCGGGCTCGTCGCCCACGTCATGGCCCCCCTCGGCGGCTTCGCCACCGGCGCGGTCGGTCTGGCCTTCGCGCTCGCCGCGCACGCCCGGGGCTGGCCGGTGGCCCGCGGCGGTTCCCAGGCCGTCTCGGACGCCCTGGCCGCCTACCTGGAGGACCTCGGCGGCGTCATCCACACCGACTACGAGGTCAAGCGCCTCGACGACCTGCCGCCGGCCCGCGCCTACGTCTTCGACACCTCGCCCACCGCCCTGGCCCGCATCGCCGGCCTCGGCCGCTTCTACGAGCGCTACCGGTACGGCGCCGGCGTCTACAAGATCGACTACGCGCTCGACGGCCCGGTCCCCTGGACCGCCGAGGAGGCCCGCCGCGCCACCACGGTCCAGATCGGCGCGGACAGCGCGGAGATCGGCGCCGCCCTGCAGGCCGCCTCCCGGGGGGACCGCCCCTCGCGGAAGCCCTTCCTGATCACGGTGCAGCCCGGTGTCGTGGACCCCGGCCGGGCCCCGGCCGGCAAGCAGGTCTTCTGGGCCTACGCCCATGTGCCCAACGGCTGGTCCGGTGACCTCACCGACACGATGGAACGCCAACTGGAGCGCTTCGCGCCGGGATTCCGCGACCGCGTGCTGGCCCGCGCGATCGCCGGCCCCGCCGAACTCGCCGCCCGCAACGCCAACTACGTCGGCGGTGACATCGGCACCGGCGCGGCGTCCGGCCTCCAGCTCCTGCTGCGCCCCAGACTCTCCCTGTTCCCGTACACCACCCCGCACCCGGCCGTCTTCATCTGCTCCTCGGCGACCCCGCCGGGCCCCGGCGTCCACGGCATGTCGGGCCACAACGCGGCCAAGGCGGTCTGGCGCAGGCTGCGGCAACAGCCGTAGCACCGCCGTCGCCGCGCCGCCCCCGCGTACCGCCGTCACCGCAGACCCCGCCTTCGCGGAGAGAGGCAGATCCGCCATGACCGCCGTCACCTTCGTCCGGGGCGACATCACCACGCAGTCCGTGGACGCCGTCGTGAACGCCGCCAACTCCTCGCTGCTGGGCGGCGGCGGGGTCGACGGCGCCGTCCACCGCCGCGGCGGTCCCGCGATCCTGGAGGAGTGCCGCAAGCTGCGCGCCGGACACCTGGGCAAGGGCCTGCCCACCGGCCGGGCCGTCGCCACCACCGCCGGCCGGCTTCCCGCCCGCTGGGTGATCCACACGGTCGGCCCCCGCCACAGCGCCGAGGAGGACCGCTCGGAGCTGCTGGCCTCCTGCTACCGCGAGTCCCTGCGCGTCGCCGACGAGCTCGGCGCCCGCACCGTCGCCTTCCCGGCCGTCTCCGCCGGCATCTACGGCTGGCCCCTGGACGACGCCGCGCGGATCGCGGTGGAGACCGTACGGGCGACGCCGACGGCGGTGGAGGAGGTCAGGTTCGTCCTCTTCGACGAACAGGCGTACGCGGCGTTCGCCGCGCGACTGGGCTGACGGGCACGACCGTGAGACCGGGCTCGCGACCGGGCTGACGCGCCGCCGTCCGCGCGGACCGCGCCCGGTCCCGTCCGTACCGTCCGTACCGTCCGTACCGTCCGTACCGTCCGTCCCGTCCGGGCGTTCCCGCGCGGACGGCGGCGCCCGAGCCGGCCACCACCCCACAGGGCCCCTGGCGACCACCCCACAGGACCCCCGGTGGCCTGGACGGAACCGGACTGCCCGGTGGCCCGGACCGGACCGGACCGCCCGGTGACACCCCGGTACGGACGGGACCGCCGCGTCCCCGACCGGTGTCGGCCGGGTCCGGGCACGGCCCGGACCCCCGTGTCCTCGGCCGGTGTCGGCCGCGCTCCGGCACGGACCGGATCGCCGCGGCGGCCACTGCCCCGGTGGCGGGCCCGAGGCCGGCCGCCCGCCGTGCGCGAGACCCGCTCACATCCGGCCGCCCTGCGCTGTGCGCCGGGATTAACCCCCGGCGGCCGGTCCGGGAGACACCTGTGTAATGCGCGGTTCGTACCGTCACGGAAGGCTCGCGGTGGCTCTCACCAGGCCGAACGCCAGAAAGAGCGGCTCTCACCAGGCCGATCGCCACAAAGAAGGGGGAGCCCGTGGCCGTGCCGGACCCGCGGACCGACAGCACGACCAAGGTGCCCACGGTCTGCTCGTACTGCGGCGTCGGCTGCGGCCTGGTCCTCGACGTGGGCCGCGGGCCGGACGGACGCCGTACGGTCCTGAAGACGTCCGGCGACAAGGAGCACCCGGCGAACCTCGGCCGGCTGTGCACCAAGGGCGCC
This sequence comes from Streptomyces sp. NPDC031554, assembly GCF_055580685.1. NCBI lineage: Bacteria > Bacillati > Actinomycetota > Actinomycetes > Kitasatosporales > Streptomycetaceae > Streptomyces > Streptomyces sp. NPDC031554. Next base: position 461,111 of record NZ_JBVIKX010000002.1, read on the forward strand.
ACCACCGCCGACCTGCTCGCGGCGCCGGGCCGGCTCACCACCGCCCTGGTCCGCCGGGACCGGGGCGAGGAACTCGAGCCGACGCCCGTCGACGCGGCCGTCGCCGAGACGGCCCGCCGGCTGCGCGCGGTCGTCGACGAGCACGGCTCCGACGCGGTCGCCCTGTACGTCTCCGGCCAGATGAGCCTCGAGGCGCAGTACCTCGCGAACAAGCTGGTCAAGGGGTATCTGCGCAGCAACCGGATCGAGTCCAACTCGCGGCTGTGCATGGCCAGCGCGGGAACCGGTTACCAGCTGTCCCTCGGGGCGGACGGCCCCCCGGGCTCCTACGAGGACCTCGACCGGGCGGACGTCTTCCTCGTCATCGGCTCCAACACGGCCGACTGCCACCCGATCCTCTTCCTGCGGATGATGGACCGGGTCAAGGCGGGCGCGAAACTGATCGTCGTCGACCCGCGTCGCACCGCCACCGCCGCCAAGGCCGACCTGTTCCTCCAGATCCGGCCGGGCACCGACCTCGCCCTGCTCAACGGCCTGCTGCACCTCCTGCACGAGAACGGGCACACCGACCCCGCCTTCATCGCCGCGCACACCGAGGGCTGGGAGGCGATGCCGGAGTTCCTCGCCGGCCACCCGCCCGCCGCCGTCTCCGGCATCACCGGCATCCCCGAGGCAGACCTGCGCGAGGCGGCCCGGCTGATCGGCGAGGCGGGGGAGTGGACCAGCTGCTGGACGATGGGCCTCAACCAGTCCACGCACGGCACCTGGAACACCAACGCCCTGGTCAACCTCCACCTCGCCACCGGCAGGATCTGCCGTCCCGGCAGCGGCCCGTTCTCCCTCACCGGCCAGCCCAACGCCATGGGCGGCCGGGAGATGGGGTACATGGGCCCCGGCCTGCCCGGACAGCGGTCCGTGCTCGTCGACGCCGACCGGGCCTTCACCGAGGACGTGTGGGGGCTGGAACCCGGCACGATCCGCGCCGACGGCGTCGGCAAGGGCACCGTCGAGATGTTCCGGAAGATGGCCGCGGGCGACATCAAGGCCTGCTGGATCATCTGCACCAACCCCGTCGCCTCCGTCGCCAACCGCCGCACGGTCATCGAGGGACTGGAGGCCGCCGAGTTCGTCGTCGCGCAGGACGTCTTCTCCGAGACGGAGACCAACGCCTACGCCGACGTCGTCCTGCCCGGCGCACTGTGGACCGAGTCCGAGGGCGTCCTCGTCAACAGCGAACGCAACCTCACCCTCGCCCGCTCCGCCGCCGACCCGCCCGGCGAGGCCACCGCCGACTGGCGGCTGATCGCGGCCGTGGCCCGCGCGATGGGCTACGAGAGCGGCTTCTCCTACGACAGCGCGGAGCAGGTCTTCGAGGAGATCAAGCGCTTCCACAACCCGCGGACCGGCTACGACCTGCGCGGAGTGACCTACGCGCGGCTGCGCGCCACCCCCGTGCAGTGGCCGGCCGCCACCGCCGACGGCCCCCACCGCAACCCCGTCCGGTACGTCGGCGAGGACGGTTCGCTCACCTTCCCCACCCCCAGCGGCCGCGCCGTCTTCCACGCCCGCCCGCACGTCCCGCCCGCCGAGATGCCGGACGACGACTACCCGTTCGTCCTCAACACCGGCCGCCTCCAGCACCAGTGGCACACCCTGACCAAGACGGCGAAGGTGGCCAGGCTCAACAAGCTCGATCCGGGCCCGTTCGTCGAGGTGCACCCCGAGGACGCGGCCGGGCTCGGGGTGGCCGACGGCGACTCGGTGGAGGTCGCCTCGCGCCGCGGCCGGGCCGTACTGCCCGCCGTCGTCACCGACCGGGTGCTGCCCGGCTCCTGCTTCGCGCCCTTCCACTGGAACGACCTGTTCGGCGAGTACCTCAGCGTCAACGCCGTGACCGGCGACGCCGTCGACCCGCTCTCCTTCCAGCCGGAGCTGAAGGTGTGCGCGGTCTCGCTGAGCCGGGTGTCGACGCCGGTGAGCGTGCGGGCGCCCGACGGCCTCCCGGCACGGCCGTCGGCCACCGGGACGACCACGGCCCCCGCCACCGCGGCCCTTGACCCCGCAGCCCCCGCCACCACGTTCCCCGCGGTGGCGGCCCTCACCGCGCCCGCCCTCTCCCCGTCCGGCCCCGCGGCCGCCGCGTTCGGTCTGGAGCCCGTCCCGCCACCGGTCCTGACCGAGCCGGAGCGGCGGTACCTGGTCGGCTTCCTCGCGGGGATCCCGGCCGGCGCCCCCGGCGTGCCGGTGCTGCCGCCGGACGCGCCCTTCAGCCCGGACCACGCCCTCTGGGTCAACGGCACGCTGGCCGGGATGTACTCCCGCACCGGCGCGGGCCCCGGCGTCCACCCGGTCACCGGCACCGCGCCGCAGCGGCCCGCGGGGCGCCGGGTGGTGGTCCTGTGGGCCTCGCAGACCGGCAACGCCGAGGAGGCGGCCGCGGCCACCGCCGACCGGCTCGCCGCCGGCGGCCACACCCCCGCCCTCGTCGCCATGGACGAGGCCGACCCCGCCGCGCTGCCCTCCGACGCCGACCTCCTGCTGATCACCAGCACCTTCGGCGACGGCGACGCCCCCGACAACGGCGCCGGCTTCTGGGACGGCCTGGCCGGCCTGGACGCGGGGCGCCTGACCGGCCGCCGCTACGCCGTCCTCGCCCTCGGCGACTCCTCCTACGACGACTTCTGCGGACACGGACGCCGGCTCGACCACCGCATGGACGAGCTGGGCGCCGTACGGCTGGCACCCCGCACCGACTGCGAACCGGACTACGAGCCGCAGGCCGACGCCTGGCTGGACCAGGTGCTCGTCGCCCTGGAGGAGGGGGGACCCGTGGGAGCGGCGGAACCCGGGGAGCCGGCACGGCACGCACCGGCGGCCGGGCTCCTCACCCAGGCCCCACCGGCCTCACCACCAGCCACGACGGCCCCGTCGGCCGTGCTCTCCCCGCCCGTCACCGTCACCGCCGCGCGCCGCTCCGGGCGTCCCGCGCCCGTGACCGCCCGGCTGGTCGGCAACCGGCTGCTGAGCCTGCCGGGTTCCGGCAAGGAGGTGCGCCGTTTCACCTTCGACACCCGGGACGGCGGGACCCCCCTCGGCTACGAGGCCGGTGACGCCCTCGGCGTGCGCCCCCTCAACTCGCCCGCCCTGGTCGCGGAATGGCTGGCGGTCACCGGTCTCGACGGGCACGCGCGGGTACGGCTGAACGGTGTGGGCGAGGTCGCCCTCGACGAGGCCCTGCTGCGCCACCTCGACATCACCCGGATCACCCCCGCCCTGCTGCGGTTCACCGCCGACCGCGTCCGCGACCCCCGTGAGCTGCGCAAGCTGCTGCGCCCGGACAACAAGGGCGAGCTGGCGAAGTGGAGCTGGGGGAGGCAGGCCGTCGACGTGGCCGCCGAGTCCGGGGCGCGGGCCGGGGCGCAGGACTGGGCCGAGGTGCTGGGCCGGCTCCAGCCGCGCCTGTACTCCATCTCGTCGAGTCCGCTCACCGACCCCCACCTCGTCTCGCTCACCGTCTCCGTCGTGCGGTACGAGAACCTGGCCGGCCGGCCCCGCCAGGGTGTCTGCTCGCCCTTCCTGGCGGACGCCGCGCCGGGCACCGGGGTGCCGGTGCACGTGCAGCGCTCGCCGCACTTCCGGCCGCCCGCCGATCCGGCGACCCCGATGGTGATGGTGGGGCCCGGCACCGGCGTGGCGCCGTTCGTGGGCTTCCTCCAGGAACGCCGCGCGCGCGGCCACCGGGCCCCCAACTGGCTGTTCTTCGGCGAGCAGCGCCGGGCCACCGACTTCTACTACGAGGAGGAACTGGCCGCCCTGCTCGCCGAGGGCGCCCTGGAGCGCCTGGACACCGCGTTCTCGCGCGACCAGCGCGCCAAGGTCTACGTGCAGGACCGGATGCGCGAGCACGGCTCCCAGCTGTGGTCCTGGCTGCGGGACGGCGCCCACTTCTACGTCTGCGGGGACGCCTCCCGCATGGCCGGGGACGTCGAGAAGGCCCTGCGCGACATCGCCGTCGTCCACGGCGGTCTGGACGAGTCCGAGGCGGCGGCGTACGTCAAGCAGCTGGCGGCCGACAAACGGTACGTCCGCGACGTCTACTGACGGACGGTCACCCACGGTGATCTCCGTCAAGTCGTATTGCGTCGAGTTGAGTTGATATTAGGTCAATATCGGCGCGTCTCTGTTCGGTTTGTCAACACCACTGGACAAGATCTGACGCACCCTCCGTCCCGTGCAGCCGCACGGTTCGCCTTGAGGAAGGTCATGGTCATGTCGCACCCGCACGTGTCGTCCATGGACCGGTCGGACCGCCCCCGGCGGGCGGTCGTCAGCCGTCGTCGTCTCCTCGAGGGATCGGCCGCCGTACTCGGCGCGCTCGCCCTCTCCGCCCCCGCCGGCCGCCGCGCCACCGCCGCGGAGGCGGCTCCGGGGACGCCCCCGGAGTGGAACGGCCGGCTCGACGTCTTCCGGCTCGGTACCGAACCGCCCCACACCACCCTCATGCCGTACGCGGACCTCGCCCAGGCCCTCGCCGCCGACCGCACCCGCTCCCCCTACCGGCTCGACCTCGACGGGACCTGGAGGTTCGCGTACGCCGAGCGCCCCGACGACCGTGACCCCGACTTCCACCGCACCGACCTCGACGACAGCGCCTGGGACACCGTCCCCGTGCCGTCGGTCTGGCAGCTGCACGGGTACGACCGCCCGATCTACCTCAACATCACCTACCCGTACTGGGGGCCCAACGGCCACGGCGAGGACCCGCAGCCGCCCGCCGCGCCCACCCGCTACAACCCCGTCGGCCAGTACCGGCGCACCTTCACCGTCCCGGCGGCCTGGGCCGGACGGCGGACGTTCCTGCACTTCGAGGGCGTCAAGTCCGCCCACTACGTGTGGATCAACGGCCGTCTCGTCGGCTACCACGAGGACTCCCGCACCCCCGCCGAGTACGACGTCACCGACCACCTCGAGCCCGGCACCAACCAGATCGCCGTCGAGGTGTACCGCTACTCCGACGGCGACTGGCTGGAGGACCAGGACATGATCCGGCTGAGCGGCATCTTCCGCTCGGTCCACCTGTTCTCCACCCCGGCCGTCCACCTGCGCGACTTCAAGCTGGACACCCCGCTCGGCGCCGACCACACCACCGCGGAGCTGGCGGTGACGGCGAGCGTGCGCGACTACGCGGGCGGATCCGGCGGACGGTACACCGTCGAGACCCTCCTGTACGACGCCGACGGGCACCCCGTGTGGTCCCGCCCCCTGCGGCAGACCGTCGACCTCGACTCCGGCGGCGAGGCGACCACCGTACGGGCCGCCAGGGCCGTCCCCTCACCCCGCCTCTGGTCCGCCGAGGACCCCTACCTCCACACCGCCGTCCTGCGCCTGCGCGACCCCGCCGGAAAGGTCGTCGAGACCCTCTCCCACCGGGTCGGACTGCGCGAGTTCGTCCTCCGGGACGGACTGATGCGCATCAACGGCCGGCCCGTCTCCTTCCGCGGCGTCAACCGGCACGAGATGCACCCCGCCCGCGGCACCGCCCTCACCCGCGCCGACATGATCGAGGACATCAAGATCATCAAGCGGCTGAACATCAACTCCGTCCGCACCTCGCACTACCCGAACGACCCGCGGTGGTACGAGCTGGCCGACGCGTACGGCCTCTACCTCGTCGACGAGACCAACCTCGAGACCCACGGCATCCGCGACCGGTACCCCGGCGACCACCCCGAGTGGACGGCCGCCTGCGTGGCCCGCGCCCAGAACATGGTCCACCGCGACAAGAACCACGCCTCGGTCGTCCTCTGGTCCCTCGGCAACGAGGCCGGCGGCGGCAGCACCTTCACCGCCATGCACGACTGGATCCGCTCCTACGACCCCACCCGCGTCATCCAGTACGAGGGCGACGACCGGCCCGGCGTCAGCGACATCCGCTCCGAGATGTACGACACCCCCCAACGCGTCGAGCAGCGCGCGAAGGACACCGCCGACACCCGGCCCTACGTCATGATCGAGTATAGCCACTCGATGGGGAACTCCACCGGCAACCTCACGAAGTACTGGGACCTCGTCCGCCGCCACGACGTCCTCCAGGGCGGCTGGATCTGGGACTTCGCCGACCAGTCCCTCACCTGGCCCACACCGGCGCGCACGCTGTTCACCGAGACCGGCCCGGCCCGGCTCCGCGGTGAACTCATGGCGGCCGGCGGCACCTTCGACCGCGCCCGGGGCGTCGTCGGCGCCACCGTCTTCGCCCGCGACCCCGGGCTCGACCTCACCGGCTCCCTCACCCTGGAGGCCTGGGTCACCCCCCGCTTCACCGGATACCACCAGCCGATCATCGCCAAGGGCGACACCCAGTACGCCCTGAAGCAGAGCGACCGGACCCTGGAGTTCTTCATCCACGGCGGCGGCCGGTGGGTCGCCGCGAACTGGACCGTCCCCGACGACTGGACCGGCCGCGAACACCACGTCGCGGGCGTCTTCGACGCGGACGCCGGCACCCTCACCCTGTACGTCGACGGCGTGGTGCGGGCCACCCGCACCACCACCCGCCGTCCGGACGTCAACACCGCGCCCCTCGCCCTCGGCAACGACACCGACAATCCCACCCGCGAGTTCAGCGGCGCCGTCCGCCGCGCCCGCGTCCACGCCCGCGCGCTGACCGCGGCCGAACTCGCCGACGACGGCCGCGGTCCCGGCGACGACGGCGTGCGGTTCTGGTTCGACGCGGCGACCGTCGACGTCGAGGAGGAGCAGCCGCGCGAGAAGACCTTCCTCGCCTACGGCGGCGACTGGGGCGACCTGCCCAACGACGGCGCCTTCGTCGCCGACGGCATCGTCACCGCCGACCGCGGCCACACCGGCAAGGCCGCCCAGGTCAAGCGCGTCTACCAGGCCGTCCGGGCCGCCCCCACGCCCGGCGGCGCCCCCGGCGCGGTCACCCTGACCAACGAGCACCTCTTCACCGACCTCCGCGCGTTCGAAGGGAACTGGTCGCTCGTCACCGACGGGAAGGTCGTCCGCGGAGGCCGGCTGACGCGCGACCAGCTCGACGTCCCGCCGCTGACCAGCAAGGACGTCACCGTCCCCCTGAGACTGCCCACCGCCCCGGCGCCCGGCAGCGAGCACTTCCTCGAACTGTCCTTCACCCTGCGGGAGTCCACCCCCTGGGCCGAAGCGGGCTTCGAGGTGGCGCGGCAGCAGATCCCCCTCGACGCGGGCAGCCCGGCCGTCACCCCCGTCCCCCTCCGGGACGTGCCCGCCCTCACCCACGAGGACGGCGACACGACGGTCACCGTCACCGGCCGGGACTTCTGCGTCACCGTCGACAAGCGCACCGGCGTCATCACCTCCTACGAGGCGGACGGCGTCCCCCTCCTCGTCTCGGGACCGGCGCCCAACTTCTGGCGGGCACCCACCGACAACGACCACGGCAACGGCCAGCACACCCGCAACCGGACCTGGCGCGACGCGGGCACCCTCCGCACGGTCACCGGGGTGCGGGTGCGGGCCCTGCGCGACCGGGCCGTGCGGATCGAGGTCACCGGCACCCTGCCGACCACGACCCCGTCGGCGTACACCACCTTCTACACCGTGTTCGGGAACGCCGAGATCAAGGTCGACCACACCCTGCGCCCGGGCGCCGCGGACCTGCCGTACATCCCGGAGGTCGGGAGCATCCTGTTCCTGCCGGCCCGCCTGGAGCACGTGCACCACTACGGCCGCGGCCCCGAGGAGAACCACTGGGACCGCAACGACGGCACCGACGTGGGCCTGTACTCCGGGACGGTGAGCGGCCAGTGGACGCCGTACATCCGCCCGCAGGAGAACGGCAACCGGACCGACGTGCGCTGGATCGCCCTCACCGACCGCGACGGCGCCGGCCTGCTCGCCACCGGCGAACCCCTGCTGGAGGCCAACGCCTCCCGCTTCACGCCCGAGGACCTGTCGGTCGGCGCCCGCCACGACTACCAGCTCACCCCGCGTCCCGAGGTCGTCCTGCGGCTGAGCCACCGGCAGATGGGCGTCGGCGGTGACAACAGCTGGGGCGCGCACACCCACGACGAGTACAAGCTGTTCGCCGACCGCGACTACGCCTACACCTACCGGCTGCGCCCGCTGAGCCACCCCGCGCGCGCCACGGCACTGTCCCGCCGGCCGACGGCGACGGAGTAGGCGCGGAGCCCGCGCCCACCGCCCGGGGCCCGCCGGCGGACCCCGGGCGATCTCGGACACACCGCGACGATCTCTGTGGCGGTGGGCGCGGGGGAGCGGAACAATCCACCACGGAAGGGATGACGCCGAGCAAGGAAGAGGAACGTCCCATGGTGGAACAGGACGAGCACTTCGATGTCGTCGTACTCGGCGCCGGGCCCGGCGGCTACGTCGCCGCGGTGCGCGCCGCCCAGCTGGGCAGACGCGTCGCCGTCGTGGAGGAGAAGTACTGGGGCGGCGTCTGTCTGAACGTGGGCTGCATCCCCACCAAGGCCCTCCTGCGCAACGCCGAACTCGCGCACATCTTCACCCGTGAGGCGAAGACGTTCGGGATCAAGGTCGACGGGGAGGTCTCCTTCGACTACGGCGAGGCCTACCGCCGCAGCCGCAAGGTCGCCGACGGCCGCGTCAAGGGCGTCCACTACCTCATGAAGAAGAACAAGATCACCGAGTACGACGGCCGCGGCACCTTCCTCGACCCGCACACGCTCCAGGTGGCCGGTTACGACGGCGAGACCCGCACCATCGGGTTCACGCACTGCGTCATCGCCACCGGCGCCACCCCGAAGCTGCTGCCCGGCACCAAGCGCAGCGCCCGGGTGGTGACGTACGAGGAGCAGATCCTCGCGGAGGACCTGCCGGGGTCGATCGTCGTCGCGGGAGCCGGCGCCATCGGCATCGAGTTCGCCTACGTCCTGCACCACTACGGCGTGAAGGTCACGATCGTCGAGTTCCTGGACCGGATGGCACCGCTGGAGGACGCCGAGGTCTCCGCCGAACTGGCGAAGCAGTACCGCCGGCTGGGCATCGACGTGCTCACCTCGACGCGCGTCGACGCGATCGACGAGTCCGGCCCGCGGGTCCGGGTCACCGTCACCGGCAAGGACGGCGCCGAGCAGGTCCTGGAGGCCGACAAGGTCCTCCAGGCCATCGGCTTCGCCCCGAACGTGACCGGCTACGGCCTGGAGAACACCGGCGTGCGGGTCACCGAGCGCGGCGCCGTCGACGTGGACGGCCGCTGCCGCACCTCGGTCCCGCACATCTACGCCATCGGCGACGTCACCGCCAAGCTGATGCTCGCGCACGCCGCCGAGGCGATGGGCGTCGTCGCCGCCGAGACCATCGCCGGCGCGGAGACCATGGAACTCGACTACGCGATGATCCCCCGCGCCACCTTCTGCCAGCCCCAGATCGCCAGCTTCGGCCACACCGAGGCCCAGGCCCGCGACCTCGGGTACGACGTCAAGGTCGCCAAGTTCCCCTTCACCGCCAACGGCAAGTCGCACGGACTGGGCGACAGCACCGGTTTCGTGAAACTGATCAGCGACGCCCGGTACGGCGAACTGCTCGGCGGCCACCTCATCGGACCCGACGTCACCGAACTGCTGCCCGAGCTGACCCTGGCCCAGCAGTGGGACCTCACCGTCCACGAGGTCGCCCGCAACGTCCACGCCCACCCCACCCTGAGCGAGGCCGTCAAGGAGGCCGTGCACGGCCTGGCCGGACACATGATCAACATGTGACGGGAGCGGCGGGTCCGTTCACCCGGACGGCCCCGCCGCGCTCGCCCCCGCCGCGGACCCACGGTGTCCCGGCGACCGGCGGACCGAGCAGCCGGCCCGCCCCGGCGGACCGCTCCGGCGGGCCAGGGAGGACACCGTGGCGGGCGGGGCGGTGGCACCCCCTCGGGGGACGTGGACCGCGAAGGGCCTCCGCGAGGGCGCCTCCCGGGCACCGCGGAGGGCGAGACCGGCACCGCCCGGTCCGGGACCCGGCGGCGGGAGGGGCCCCGGGTCACTCGGAGGTGTCGCTGATGCCCAGGCGCAGGTGCTCCACGTGGTAGACGGCCTGGTCGAGGAGTTCGGCGACGTGGTGGTCGTGCAGCGCGTAGACCACCGAACGGCCGCGCCGCTCGCCCATCACGAGACCGAGGTTGCGCAGCAACCGCAGCTGGTGCGAGCACGCGGACTGCTCCATGCCCACCGCGGCGGCCAACTCCGTCGCGGGGAGCGGGCCTTCGCGCAGGCGGGCGAGGATCAGCAGCCGGGAGGGGGTGGAGAGGGCCTGGAGGGTGGTGGCCACCTTCGCCACGTTGTCCGCGTCCAGGCGCACGCGCTCGGTGGCTGTGGTGGTGACGGCTCCATGACCCATGCGGACATCCTACCCACGCGTCATGAACGAATGAACGAGTCTTCATGTGTTCCTGTATGGTGAGGCGGGTGTCCACGTCGTCGAACACCTTCGCCCCTCCCGCCGCCACCACGGGCCCGGCGGCACCCCGCCGCCGCACCCGCCTCCTCGCCCTCGCGGAGGTCCGCTGGGCCCTCACGGCCACGGTCGCCTTCCTGGCCGGCCTGGGGGCCGACGCCGGCGGCGCACCGTCGTGGCTGTACGGAACCCTGTACGCGGTCGCCTACGCGGCCGGCGGCTGGGAACCGGCACGCGAAGGCCTGCGGGCCCTGCGCGAGAGGACCCTCGACGTCGACCTGCTGATGATCGTCGCCGCGCTCGGCGCGGCCGCGATCGGACAGGTCCTCGACGGAGCCCTGCTGATCGTCATCTTCGCCACCTCCGGCGCCCTGGAGGCACTGGCCACCGCCCGCACCGCCGACTCCGTGCGCGGCCTCCTCGACCTGGCCCCGGACACCGCCACCCGCCTCACCGACGACGGGGAGGAGACCGTCCCGGCCGCCGCACTGCGCGTCGGCGACCTGCTGCTGGTCCGCCCCGGCGAACGGATCGGCGGCGACGGCCGCGTCGTCGACGGGGTCAGCGAGGCCGACCAGGCGACCGTCACCGGCGAACCGCTGCCGGTGGTCAAGCGTCCCGGCGACGACGTCTTCGCCGGCACCCTCAACGGCACCGGCGTCCTGCGCGTCCGCGTCGAACGCGACCCCGCCGACTCCGTCGTCGCCCGCATCGTCACCCTCGTCGAGGAGGCCTCCCGCACCAAGGCGCCGACCCAGCTGTTCATCGAGAAGATCGAGCAGCGCTACGCCGTCGCCGTCGTGGCCGCCACCCTCGCCGTCTTCGCGCTGCCGCTCGCCTTCGGCGCGGACCTCAGGGACGCCCTGCTGCGCGCGATGACCTTCATGATCGTCGCGTCGCCGTGCGCGGTGGTCCTCGCCACCATGCCGCCGCTGCTGTCCGCCATCGCCACCGCCGGCCGGCACGGCGTCCTGGTCAAGTCCGCCGTCGCCATGGAACGCCTCGGCGAGATCGACACCGCCGCCCTCGACAAGACGGGCACCCTCACCGAAGGCGCGCCCGAGGTCACCGACGTCCGCCCGCTGCCGGGCTCCGGCCTCGACGCCGACGCCCTCCTCGCCCTGGCCGCGGCCGCCGAGCACGCCGGCGAACACCCGCTGGCACGGGCGGTCGTGGGAGCGGCACGCGCCCGCGGGCTGCGGATCGCCCCGGCGCGGGACTTCACGGCGACCCCGGGACGAGGGGTCGCCGCGACGGTGGACGGCCGCGCGGTGGAGGTGGGCCGGGCACCGGACGCCGACGGCGCGCACGAGCCCGCCCGCTCCGCCCGGGGTTCCCGCCCCCCGGCCGGCACCACCGTCCTCGTCACCCGCGACGCCGTCCCCGTGGGCACCCTCACCCTCACCGACCGGCTGCGCCCCGCCGCCCCGGCCGCCACCGCCGCCCTCGCCGCCCTCACCGGCACCACCCCGGTCCTGCTCACCGGCGACAACGCGGCCGCCGCCGCCCGGGTCGCCGGGGCCACCGGCATCACGGACGTCCGGGCGGGCCTCCTGCCCGAGGGCAAGGTCGACGCCGTCCGCGGCCTCCAGCGCGCCGGCCGCAAGGTCCTGTTCGTCGGGGACGGGGTCAACGACGCGCCCGCGCTCGCCGCCGCCCACTCCGGTCTCGCGATGGGCCGGGCGGGCTCCGACCTCGCGCTGGAGACGGCCGACGCCGTCGTCGTCCGCGACGACCTCACGGCCGTACCGGCGGTCGTACGGCTCTCGCGGACCGCGCGCCGGCTGGTGCTGCAGAACCTGGTGATCGCCGGCACGTTCATCACCGGCCTCGTCCTGTGGGACCTCGTCGGCCACCTGCCGCTGCCGCTCGGCGTGGCCGGGCACGAGGGATCGACCGTGCTGGTCGGGCTCAACGGGCTGCGGCTGCTGCGGGAGCGCGCCTGGCGGGGGTGAGCGGCGAAGGCGCAGCACACGCGAGGCCGATGTCGGATTCCCGCCGGACCCGACGGGCCGGGTGGCCGATGCTGGACGCATGCTGAACGGGATGCACACCGACCGGGAGCGCTGTGTGCGCGCCGTGCGGTCCAAGGACGCGCGGTTCGACGGCTGGTTCTTCACGGCGGTCCTGACCACCGGCATCTACTGCCGGCCGAGCTGCCCGGTGATGGCGCCGAAACCGCAGAACATGGTGTTCCACGCGAGCGCCGCCGCCTGCCAGCAGGCCGGGTTCCGGGCCTGCAAGCGCTGCCGGCCCGACACCAGCCCCGGCTCCCCGGAGTGGAACCGGCGCGCCGACCTCGTGGCCCGCGCCGTGCGGCTGATCTCCGACGGCGTGGTCGACCGCGAGGGCGTGCCCGGCCTCGCCGGCCGCCTCGGCTACAGCACCCGCCAGGTCGAGCGCCAGCTCCTCGCGGAACTCGGCGCGGGCCCCCTCGCGCTGGCCCGCGCCCAGCGGGCCCAGACCGCCCGGCTGCTCATCGAGACCACCCGGCTGCCCCTGACCGACGTGGCGTTCGCGGCGGGCTTCGCCTCCGTGCGCGCGTTCAACGACACCGTGCGCGAGGTCTTCGCCCTCTCCCCGACCGAGCTGCGCGCCCGCGTCCCCGGGCGGGACGGCGGCGGTACGACGACACCGCGCACTGCGACGTCCCCGGCGTCCCGCGCCCGCTCGGCGCCGGGCGGGCCGGCCGCCGGGACGACCGCGTCGCCGGCCGCCCCCGTCACCCTCCGGCTCCGCCTGCCGTTCCGCGCCCCCCTGCACCCCGACAACCTCTTCGGGCACCTCGCCGCGACCGCCGTGCCGGGCGTCGAGGAGTGGCGGGACGGAGCGTACCGGCGCACGCTGCGGCTGCCGTACGGGCACGGGATCGTGGGGCTCGCCCCGCGCCCCGACCACATCGCCTGCCGGCTCTCCCTCAGCGACCTGCGGGACCTCACCGTCGCCATCAGCCGCTGCCGGCGGATGCTCGACCTGGACGCCGACCCCGTGGCCGTCGACGAACGGCTGCGGACCGACCCGCTGCTCGCCCCGCTGGTGGACAAGGCGCCGGGCCGCCGCGTCCCGCGCACCGCGGACGAGGCGGAGCTCGCCGTGCGCGCGGTCCTGGGCCAGCAGGTGTCCACGGCGGCGGCCCGCACCCACGCGGCCCGCCTGGTCACGGCGCACGGGGACGCCGTCGACGACCCGGAGGGCGGCCTCACCCACCTCTTCCCGACGCCCGAGGCGCTCGCCGACCTCGACCCCGCGTCCCTGGCGATGCCCCGCACCCGCCGGACGACGTTCACCACCCTCGTCGCCCGGCTAGCCGACGGCACTCTGCGCCTGGGGGTGGAGTCCGACTGGTCCGAGGCCCGTGCCCGGCTGCTGTCGCTGCCCGGTCTCGGCCCCTGGACGGCCGACGTCATCGCGATGCGCGCGCTCGGCGACCCCGACGCCTTCCTCCCCACCGACCTCGGGGTCCGGCACGCCGCCCGGGAGCTGGGCCTGCCGTCCACACCGGCGGCGCTGACCGCCCGCGCGGCGGCGTGGCGCCCCTGGCGGGCGTACGCCGTCCAGCACCTGTGGGCGACCGGCAGCCACCCGGTCAACCACCTGCCGGCCTGAGCAGCACGTTCACGAAAGGACGCACCATGAAGCGGCACACCGTCGTCGACAGCCCCTGCGGACCCCTCACGCTCGTCGCCGACGACGGCGTCCTGTGCGGTCTCTACATGACCGGGCAGCGCCATCGCCCGGCCGAGGAGAGCTTCGGCTCCCGCGACGACACCCTCTTCGGCGCCGCCGAGGAACAGCTGGAGGCTTATTTCGCGGGCGGGTCGAAGGACTTCACGCTCCCGCTCCGGCTGCACGGCACCCCGTTCCAGCGCACGGTCTGGGAGGCGCTACGGCAGATCCCGTACGGGGAGACCCGCACCTACGGGGAGCTCGCCGAGGCCATCGGCCGACCCGCCGCCTCCCGGGCCGTTGGTCTCGCCAACGGCCGCAACCCGGTCGGCATCGTCGTCCCCTGCCACCGCGTCGTCGGCGCGGGCGGCGGCCTCACCGGTTACGGCGGCGGCCTGGAACGCAAGCGGCGGCTGCTGGACCTCGAGAGCGGCAGGAGCACCGCGGGCCTCTTCTAGTTCCCGACCACCCCGGTTCATGAATCTGAACATCCATCACATGCACAACCGTTGACGCGCTCATGGCAAGCGCTTACCGTCCAGGAGAAAGCGCTTTCGCCCTCTGCGTGCCGGGTCCGGCCGTCCGCCGTGTTCACCTCGTCGAACCGGTCGTACGGCCGCACCTGGCCCGTCGCGGGCGGGGCGGCCGGCGAATCCTCGTCGGCGGAGCCGCGACCACCTGGAGAGAACGATGCAACGGAGCCCCGTCATCGCGTGCGTCGGCCTGCTGGCCGGCACACTCGTCGCGTTGTCAGGCAACACGGCACAGGCAGCGTCCACCCGCTACGAGGCGGAGACCTCGCCCGCGGTCTGCACCGGCACCGTCGACTCCGACTGGGCCGGCTACTCCGGCAGCGGATTCTGCAACGGCACCAACGCGGTCGGCGCGTCGGTGCAGTTCACCGTGAACGCCTCCGCCGCCGGCACGGCGACCCTGGGCGTCCGCTTCGCCAACGGGACCACCGCCGCCCGGCCCGCGACCCTCACGGTGAACGGCGCGTCGGCCACCACCGTCTCCTTCGAGACCACCGGCACCTGGGGCGCCTGGACCACGAAGACGCTGACGGTGCCGGTGACCGCGGGCAGCAACGTCATCCGGTTCAGCCCCACCACGGCCGCCGGACTGCCCAACATCGACCACCTCGACGCCGAGACCGGCGGCACCACCACTCCGCCCCCGGCGACCGCCCTCTACGTGGCGCCGAACGGCACCGACGGCGCCGCCGGCACCCAGACGGCGCCCACCACGCTCACCTCGGCGATCAGCCGCATCACCGCCGGCGGCACCATCTACCTGCGCGGCGGGACGTACCGCCCCACCCAGACGGTCACCGTCCCGACCGGCAAGGACGGCACCGCCGCCGACCGCACCGAGCTCCTCGCCTACCCCGGCGAGACCCCCGTCCTGAACTTCTCCGCCCAGACCGAGGACCCCGCCAACCGCGGCCTCGCCGTCAACGGGTCGTACTGGCACATCAAGGGGATCGTCGTCGAACGCGCCGGGGACAACGGCATCTTCGTCGGCGGCAGCAACAACGTCATCGAGCGCACGGTGACCCGCTTCAACCGCGACACCGGCCTGCAGCTCTCCCGGACGCTGTCCAGCACCCCCAGCAGCCAGTGGCCGTCGAACAACCTCATCCTGAGCGCCGAGTCGCACGACAACGCCGACTCCGACGGCGAGGACGCCGACGGCTTCGCCGCCAAGCTCACCACCGGCCCCGGGAACGTCTTCCGCTACGCCGTCTCCCACCACAACATCGACGACGGCTGGGACCTCTACACCAAGTCGGACACCGGCCCGATCGGCCCGGTGACCATCGAGGACTCCCTCGCCTACGACAACGGCACCCTCAGCGACGGCTCCCAGGCCGGCAACGGCGACCGCAACGGCTACAAGCTCGGCGGCGAGGACATCGCGGTGAACCACGTCGTCCGGCGCAGCATCGCCTACCACAACGGCAAGCACGGCTTCACCTACAACAGCAACCCCGGCTCCATGACGGTGTCGGACAACCTCAGCATCGACAACGCCCAGCGCAACTTCAACTTCGACGCCGGCACCTCGGTGTTCCGGGGCAACACCTCCTGCCGCAGCGGCAGCGGCACCAACGACCGGATCATCGGCAACGCCGACGGCACCAACCAGTTCTGGTCCGGCACCAACGGCTCCCGCTGCTCGTCCTCCACCGGCGCCCTGCACTGGTCCTACGCCTCGGACGGCCGCCTGGTCGTCACCTTCGGGTAACCGGCCCGTACGGCGGGCCCGACCCCTCGTCCGCCCCGCCTCGCCCCGCCCTGCCCCGCCTCGACGCCCCGACGGCCCCACCGGCCGCCGGGGCGTCACCGTCGCCCGGAGCGGAAGCCGCGAACGGGCCTCGGGCGGGCTCCTCCGGTGCTACCGTCCGGCCATGGCCAAGGTCGATATCTCCCTCAACGCCGATCTCGTCGTCGAGGTCATGGTGCTCACCGGCGTGGGCAGCCCCCAGGACGCCGTCGAACTCGTGGTGCGCGACTACATCGAGCGCGGCCACCGCACCGAGGCGCGGACCGCCACCCGCGACGAGGCGCTGCGCGCGGTGGACGTCAAGCCGCGTGACGTGGAGGGCTGAGAGCCCCACGAGCAGCCCGGCCCCCGGCCCCCGGCTTCCCGGCCCCCGGCTTCCCGGCCCCCGGCCTCCCGGAGAGCGGCCCGGCGGACACCCCGTGGGGCCGCCCGAGCCCGTCACACCACCCGTCGGCCGTTCTCCAGCTCCGCCGGCCCCGAGCCGTCGGCCAGGACGTCCAGCGCGGCCAGCACCCGGTGGCCCAGGGAGCCCAGGAGGTGGTCGGTGATCTCCTCGCGCGGCACCAGCCGCCAGGACAGCAGCTCCTCCTCCTGGATGCGGATCGCCTTGAGGTCCTCCTCGTCGAGGACCCCGCCGTCGTACACGTACGCCACCACCGGCGGCCGTTTCGGGGACTGCGCCCAGTCCACGGCGAGCAGCCGCCCCGGCTCGCGGTCGAGGCCGATCTCCTCCAGCGTCTCGCGGCGCGCGCCCTGGCGCGGGGTCTCACCGTCGTCCGACTCGATCGTGCCGCCCGGGAGCACCCACCCGGCGCGGTAGTTGGGCTCCACCAGCAGCACCCGCCCCCGCGCGTCGCGGAAGAGCGTGGCGGCGCCGGCCAGGACGCGGGGCAGCGAGGCGAGGTACGTGGCGAAGTCGGTGGTGGTCATCCCCGAAGGGTACCCAGCAGGGTGTCCGCCTCCGCGCCCGTCGGCACCGCGCGCGGAGGCGGCCCGTTCACGGGACGTCCGCCCCCACCAGCCGCAGGGTGCGCTCCGCGAGCTCGCTGATGCGCACCCCGTCGAAGCCGAACACGGCACTGCGCACGGTGTCCTCCAGCGGCTCCGTCCACTGGGCGGGGATCGCGGCGGCACCGGTCAGCACCCCGGCCACGGAACCGGCCGTCGCGCCGTTGGAGTCGGTGTCCAGGCCGCCGCGCACGGTGAGTGCGACGGTGCGGGTGAAGTCCCCGTCGCCGTACAGCAGCCCGGCGGTGAGGACGGCGGCGTTGGGGACCGTGTGGATCCAGCCCAGGCCCGCCGTCTCCGCCGCCACCGTGTCGAGCGTGTCCTCCCAGCCCAGGCGGGCGTCGTGGAGGGAGACGACCCGGCGCACGGTCCGGGCGAGGCGGCTGCCCGCCGGGATCACCGCCAGCGCCTCGTCCACGGCGTGCCGCACCGACGGCGCGGTGAACGCGGCCGACACCAGCGCCGCCGCCCACATCGCGCCGTAGACCCCGTTGCCGGTGTGCGACAGCACCGCGTCCCGGCGGGCCAGCGCGGCGGCGCGCCGGGGCAGACCGGGACTGGTCCACCCGTGGACGTCGGCGCGGATCAGGGCACCGATCCACTCCTGGTACGGGTTGTCGTACGTCGCCGTCAGCGGAGGCTTCAGCCCGTTCGCGAGATTGCGGTAGGCCGCGCGCTCCGCGGTGAACGTCTGGAGGTACGGCAGCCGCAGCAGCCACAGGTCGCCGACCTGCTCGGTGCTGAAGCCGAAGCCGCGGGTCTCCAGCAGGTCCAGGCCGAGGACGGCGTAGTCGACGTCGTCGTCGCGGCAGCTGCCGTGGACGCGGCCGCGGACGCACTCGCGCCACTCGGGGCGCAGCGGCGGCCCGTCGTACCCGGGGGGCGGTTCGGGCAGGTAGTCGGTGAGCGGCAGGGCGTCCGCCCGCCGCAGGTAGCGGTCGATGCGGTCGCGCGTCCACAGGTCGCCCTGCTCCACCGGCTTGCCCAGCATGTTCCCGGCGACGCGGCCCAGCCAGCCCCCGAGCACGCGGTCGGCGAGTGCGGGTCCGTTGTCCACAGCGGTCATGTCTTCGGTGTACCCGCTGCCGCGCCCGCACGCGCCCCCCCATGCGCCGCCGGTCCGTGGTCGCCGCCCGCGGGGGAGGGGCCGCGGGCGGTCGCGTCGTGGCTGTTCACGGCCCGGACAGGGCATGACGGCGGGGGCGTCCGCCGGTTAAGGTCACAGCGGCGCGACTGGCCCCGATGTGCGCGGGCCCGGAGAGCAAGGGGATGGAAGTGGCGGACGCTGGAGCGCGGGGCACCCGCAGGGTGCTCGTGGCCGCGGACAAGTTCAAGGGCTCGCTGACGGCCGTGGAGGTCGCCGAGCGGGTGACGGCCGGACTGCGCCGGGCCCTGCCGGAGGTCGAGGTCGAGGCCCTGCCGGTCGCCGACGGCGGCGACGGCACGGTCGCCGCGGCGGTCGCGGCCGGGTTCGAACGCCGGGAGGTACGGGTCGCGGGCCCCCTCGGGCAGGAGGTCACCGCCGCGTTCGCGCTGCGCGGCGACACCGCCGTGGTGGAGATGGCCGAGGCGAGCGGACTGCAACGGCTGCCGGCCGGCGTGTTCGCCCCGCTGACGGCCTCCACGTACGGCTCGGGCGAGCTGCTGCGGGCCGCGCTGGACGCGGGGGTGCGCACGATCGTGTTCGGGGTCGGCGGCAGCGCCACCACGGACGGCGGCGCGGGCATGCTGTCCGCGCTGGGCGCCCGCTTCCTGACCGCGGACGGCGAGCCCGTCACCCCGGGCGGCGGCGGTCTCGCGGACCTGGCGACCGCGGACCTCTCCGGCCTCGACCCGCGCCTGGCCTCCGTGGAGCTCGTCCTGGCCAGCGACGTCGACAACCCGCTGACCGGCCCGAAGGGAGCCCCGGCGGTCTACGGCCCGCAGAAGGGCGCCTCGCCGGACGACGTGGCGGAGCTGGACTCGGCGCTCGCGCACTACGCCAAGGTGCTGGAGACCGCGGTCGGACCACGCGCCGCCGAGCACGCCGCCGCGCCGGGGGCGGGCGCCGCGGGCGGCATCGGGTACGGCGCCCTGCTGCTGGGCGCCCGCTTCCGGGCCGGCATCGACGTCATGCTCGACGTGCTGGGGTTCGCGCCGGCGCTGGAGCGGGCCGAGCTGGTGATCACCGGTGAGGGGTCCCTCGACGAGCAGACCCTGCACGGCAAGGCGCCCGCCGGGGTCGCCGCGGCGGCCCGCGCGGCCGGCAAGGAGGTCGTCGCGGTGTGCGGCCGCCTGACGCTGCCGCCTGAGGCGCTGGGCCGGGCCGGCATCCGGCGGGCCTACCCCCTCACGGACGCCGAGCCGGACGTCGCCCGGTGCATCGCGCAGGCCGGCCCGATCCTCGAACGGGTCGCGGAGCGCATCGGCCGGGACTTCCTGACCTGATCCGCCCTCGCGCGCGGGACGCGAAACGGGTGTGGCCCGGACCTCGGAGGTCCGGGCCACACCCGTTCGGTGGGGAAGGAGCGCTACGGCAGCTGTGCCGCCCGCGCCTCGCGCCGGTTGCCGCGGAAGTTGTTCACCCGGCGGGCCGTGGCGAACAGCGGGATGACCGCGCCCATGACCAGCTGCAGCGCACAGCCCGTCTGGAGCAGCAGCTGGCCGCCGGGGGCGTCGAAGGCCCAGGCGGTCAGCAGACCCATCGACAGCACGATCCAGCCGAGCATCGCGCCGGCCAGACGGCCCCGCGGCTTCGGGTACTCGACCCGGCTCACCATCAGCCAGGCGGTGCCCAGAATGGCGAGGAGCGTCGCCACGAAGGGCAGCTCCAGCAGCACGATCGAGACGACCGTCAGCGCGCCGAACGGTGACGGCATGCCCTGGAACATGCCGTTCGTCGGCGTCACGCAGGAGAACCGCGCGAGTCTCAGCACCACCGCCAGCAGGACGACGATCGCCCCGACCGCGGCCACGCGCTGGTAGGCGTCGTCCGCCACCATGCCGTAGACGAGGACGAAGTACGCCGGCGCCAGGCCGAAGCTGATCAGGTCGGAGAGGTTGTCCAGCTCCGCGCCCATCGGCGACGAGCGCAGCTTGCGCGCCACCAGGCCGTCGAACAGGTCGAAGACCGCCGCGCAGAGCATCAGGATGACCGCCGTGGCCGCGCTGTTGCGGGCCATGCCGGATTCCTGGCTGTCGGTGAGGTGCGGGATGAGGATGCCGGTGGTGGTGAAGTACACCGCCATGAATCCGCACGTGGCGTTGCCGAGGGTGAGGGTGTCGGCTATCGACAGGCGGAGGGAGAGGGGCATCTCCTCCTCTTCGTCCACCTCGTCGGCCTCGGGCACCCAGCCCCCCTGGGTCTGTGGGTCAATCACGGTCAATGCGAGTCACCCCCGCCACGGTCTTCTGCCCCACCTCGACCGCGATATCCACGCCCTCGGGGAGGTAGATGTCGACGCGGGAGCCGAAGCGGATCAGGCCGATCCGCTCGCCCTGCTCGACCTTCGTGCCCTCGGGGATGTAGGGGACGATGCGACGGGCGACGGCGCCGGCGATCTGGATCATCTCGATGTCACCGAGCTCGGTGTCGAAGTGCCAGACGACGCGCTCGTTGTTCTCGCTCTCCTTGTTGAAGGCCGGCACGAACCCACCCGGGATGTGCTCGACCGACGTCACCGTGCCGGCCAGCGGGGCGCGGTTGACGTGGACGTTGAGCGGGCTCATGAAGATCGCGACCCGGGTCCGTCCGTCCTTCCACGGCATGATGCTCTGCACCACACCGTCGGCGGGGGAGATGACCCTGCCGGGCGCGATCTCGCGCTCGGGGTCGCGGAAGAACCACAGCATGCCCGCCGCGAGAGCGGTGGCGGGCACGGCGACGGCCTTGGCGACACCCGAGCGGCGGGCGCGGACCAGGCTGACGGCGGCGGTGGCGACGGTCGGGAGGAGCCACGGCGATGCTCCGCGCGCAAGGCGTACGCCGGCCAGGCTGTCGCGAGGTGCAGAGGTTTGGCTGTGGGGCATGGATGACCTTCGTAGCGAATGATGCCGCGCTTCGACAGGGGGACGGCGGCTTTCCCGCGATCGTAGCGGTTCGGGGCCGTAACTGGGTAAGCCAGGAAGCCGAGTCGACGGCGTGGGACGGTTGACGGGGTGTGATCTTCTTCTCGAAGAAAACACCCCCAACCGGACATCTAGCCCTGGAATCGATACTCTTCGAGCAGTCGGCGACCGATGATCATCTTCTGGATCTCGGCCGTTCCTTCACCGATGAGCAGCATCGGGGCCTCCCGGTAGAGGCGCTCGATCTCGTACTCCTTGGAGAAGCCGTAGCCGCCGTGGATCCGGAAGGCGTCCTCCACGACCTCCTTGCAGTACTCGGAGGCGAGGTACTTCGCCATCCCCGCTTCGAGGTCGTTTCGCTCCCCGGAGTCCTTTTTGCGTGCGGCATTCACCATCATGGCATGGGCGGCCTCGACCTTGGTAGCCATTTCGGCCAGTTTGAACTGGATGGCCTGGTGCTGGGCGATCGGCTTGCCGAAGGTGTGCCGCTGTTGGGCGTAGCCCACACCCAGCTCGAAGGCACGCTGGGCGACGCCGCAGCCACGCGCGGCGACGTTGACGCGGCCGACCTCCACGCCGTCCATCATCTGGTAGAAACCGCGGCCGGTGACCCCGCCGAGCACCCGGTCGGCGGGAAGCCGCAGGCCGTCCATGACGAGCTCGGTGGTGTCCACCCCCTTGTAGCCCATCTTGTCGATCTTGCCCGGGACGGTCAGGCCGGGGCGGACCTCGCCGAAGCCGGGCTCCTTCTCGATCAGGAAGGTCGTCATCGACTTGTGGGGCGCCGTGCCCTCGGGGTGTCCTTCGTCACTTCGGACCAGAACGGCCACCAGCGACGACGTGCCGCCGTTCGTCAGCCACATCTTCTGGCCGGTGAGGACGTACTCGTCGCCGTCCTTCACCGCCTTCGACGTGATCGCGGACACGTCCGAGCCGAGAGCGGGCTCCGACATCGAGAACGCGCCCCGGATGTCGCCGGCCGCCATGCGCGGCAGGAAGTGGTCCTTCTGCTCCGGGGTGCCGTGCTGCTTGAGCATGTACGCCACGATGAAGTGCGTGTTGATGATGCCGGAGACCGACATCCAGCCGCGGGCGATCTCCTCGACGCACAGGGCGTAGGTGAGGAGCGACTCGCCCAGGCCCCCGTACTCCTCGGGGATCATCAGGCCGAACAGTCCCAGTTCCCTCAGGCCGTCGACGATCGCCTGCGGGTACTCGTCGCGGTGCTCCAGCTCGGTGGCGACCGGGATGATCTCCTTGTCCACGAAGTCGCGGACGGTCGCGAGGATCTCCTGCTGGACGTCGGTCAGACCGGCGGTCTGGGCGAGTCGCGCCATGGCTACTTCTCCGTCTTTTCCGAAGGGTCGTTCAGCTCCGGGCGGCCGGGCTGCTCGCCGCCGCGCTCCTTGATGTACGTCTCGGTCGGCACCATCACCTTGCGGCGGAAGACGCACACCAGCGTGCCGTCCTGCTTGTAGCCCTTGGTCTCGACGTGGACGATCCCGCGGTCGTCCTTCGACTTCGAGGGCCACTTGTCGAGCACGGTCGTCTCGCCGTAGATCGTGTCGCCGTGGAAGGTCGGCGCCACGTGCCGCAGCGACTCGACCTCCAGGTTGGCGATCGCCTTGCCGGAGACGTCCGGCACGGACATGCCGAGCAGCAGGGAGTAGACGTAGTTCCCGACGACGACGTTCCTGCCGAAGTCGGTCGTGCGCTCCGCGTAGTTGCTGTCCATGTGGAGCGGGTGGTGGTTCATGGTGAGGAGGCAGAACAGGTGGTCGTCGTACTCGGTGACCGTCTTGCCGGGCCAGTGCTTGTAGACCGCGCCGACCTCGAACTCCTCGTAGGTCCGTCCGAACTGCATCGCGCTCAGGCCTCCGGGATCTCGAACGTGGTGGTGCGCTTCATGCCGGCCGCGCGGCCCTTGCCCGAGACGACCAGCGCCATCTTGCGGCTGGCCTCGTCGATCATCTCGTCGCCGAGCATCGCGGAGCCCTTCCGGCCGCCCGCCTCGGACGTGTAGTAGGCGTACGCGTCCAGGATCAGCTCGGCGTGGTCGTAGTCCTCCTGGGACGGCGAGAAGATCTCGTTGGACGCCTCGACCTGGCCCGGGTGCAGCACCCACTTGCCGTCGAAGCCGAGCGCGGCGGCGCGCCGGGCGACCTCGCGGTAGCCGTCGACGTTGCGGATCTGGAGGTAGGGGCCGTCGATCGCCTGGAGGTCGTTGGCGCGCGCGGCCATCAGGATCTTCATCAGGATGTAGTGGTAGGCGTCCGCCGGGTAGCCGGGCGGCTGCTCGCCCACGACCAGCGACTTCATGTTGATCGACGCCATGAAGTCGGCCGGGCCGAAGATGATCGTCTCGATGCGCGGGGAGGCCTGCGCGATCTCGTTGACGTTGTTGAGGCCCTGGGCGTTCTCGATCTGCGCCTCGATGCCGATGCGGCCGACCTCGAAGCCCATCGTCTTCTCGATCTGGGTGAGGAGGAGGTCCAGCGCCACGACCTGCTGGGCGTTCTGCACCTTCGGCAGCATGATGCAGTCGAGGTTCGGACCGGCGCCCTCGACGACCGTGACGACGTCGCGGTACGTCCACTCGGTCGTCCAGTCGTTGACACGCACGACCCTCGTCTTGCCCGTCCAGTCGCCCTCGTTCAGGAACTTGACGATGGTGTGCCGCGCCTCGGGCTTGGCGAGCGGGGCGCACGCGTCCTCCAGGTCGAGGAAGACCTGGTCCGCCGGGAGGCCCTGCGCCTTCTCCAGGAAGCGCGGGTTGCTGCCCGGAACGGCCAGGCAGGAGCGCCGCGGACGAAGACGGTTGACAGTCATGCGGGGACCTCCAGGGGGTCGAGCTTGTTCGCTTTCCGGATCTCGTCGACGATGCGGCCGATGATTCCGGTGATGTCGAAGTCCTTCGGGGTGAAGACCGCGGCCACGCCGGCAGCCCTGAGCTGTTCGGCGTCTCCATTCGGGATGATGCCACCGGCGATCACCGGGATGTCTGTGGCACCGGCCACACGCAGCCGTTCGAGGACGTCGGGCACCAGCTGGGCGTGCGATCCGGACAGGATCGACAGGCCGACCGCGTGCACGTCCTCGGCGACGGCCGCGTCCACGATCTGCTCGGGCGTCAGCCGGATGCCCTGGTAGACCACCTCGAAGCCGGCGTCCCGCGCGCGCACGGCGATCTGCTCGGCGCCGTTGGAGTGTCCGTCCAGGCCCGGCTTGCCGACCAGGAAGCGCAGCTTGCCGACGCCGAGGTCCTTGGCCGTCAGCTCCACCGCGCGGCGCACCCCGGACAGAGCCGAGCCGGCCTCGGCGGGGATCGCCACGGGCGCGGAGGAGACACCCGTCGGGGCGCGGAACTCGCCGAACACCTCGCGCAGCGCCCCGGCCCACTCGCCGGTCGTGACACCGGCGCGGGCGCACTCCAGGGTGGCCTCCATGAGGTTGGCGGTGCCCTTGGCGGCCTCCTTGAGCTTCTCCAGCGCCTTGCAGGGGCGCGGGTGGTTGAAGGGCGGCTGGTAGCGGGTGTCGCGCCAGTGCTGGAGGGAGGCGATCACCTGGGCCTCGACCGCCGGGTCGACCGTCTGGATCGCCGTGTCGAGGTCGGCGGTCAGCGGGTTCGGCTCGGTCGTCTCGAAGACGTTGACGCCGACGATCTTCTCCTGGCCGGACTCGATGCGGCCCCGGCGCTCGGCGTGCGAGGACACCAGCTGCGACTTGAGGTAGCCGGACTCGACGGCGGCCATCGCGCCGCCCATCTCCTCGATCCGTTCCATCTCCGCGAACGAGTCCGCGACCAGCTGTTCCACCTTCGCCTCGACCACCTTCGAGCCCTCGAAGATGTCGTCGTACTCCAGCAGGTCGCTCTCGTAGGCCAGCACCTGCTGCATGCGCAGCGACCACTGCTGGTCCCAGGGCCGGGGCAGGCCCAGCGCCTCGTTCCAGGCCGGCAGCTGCACGGCACGCGCGCGTGCGTCCTTGGACAGGGTCACGGCCAGCATCTCCAGCACGATCCGCTGGACGTTGTTCTCCGGCTGCGCCTCGGTCAGTCCGAGGGAGTTGACCTGGACGCCGTAGCGGAAGCGGCGGTGCCTGGGGTCCTCGATGCCGTACCGCTCGCGTGTGACGCGGTCCCAGATGCGTCCGAAGGCACGCATCTTGCACATCTCCTCGACGAAGCGGACGCCCGCGTTGACGAAGAAGGAGATGCGGCCGACGACGTCGCCCATGCGCTCCCGCGGCACCTGGCCGCTGTCGCGGACCGCGTCCAGCACGGCGATCGCCGTCGACATCGCGTACGCGATCTCCTGGACCGGCGTGGCGCCCGCCTCCTGCAGGTGGTAGCTGCAGATGTTGATCGGGTTCCACTTCGGCAGGTGGGAGACCGTGTACGCGATCATGTCGGTCGTCAGGCGCAGGCTCGGCCCCGGCGGGAACACGTGGGTCCCGCGGGACAGGTACTCCTTGACGATGTCGTTCTGGGTCGTGCCCTGGAGCCGGGTGAGGTCCGCGCCCTGCTCCTCGGCGACGACCTGGTAGAGCGCCAGCAGCCACATGGCGGTGGCGTTGATGGTCATCGAGGTGTTCATCTGCTCCAGGGGGATGTCCTGGAACAGCCGGCGCATGTCACCGAGGTGGGCCACCGGCACGCCGACCCGGCCGACCTCGCCGCGGGCGAGGACGTGGTCGGAGTCGTAGCCGGTCTGCGTCGGCAGGTCGAACGCCACCGACAGGCCCGTCTGGCCCTTGGCGAGGTTGCGCCGGTACAGCTCGTTGGACGCCTCTGCCGTGGAGTGGCCGGCGTAGGTCCGCATCAACCACGGCCGGTCCTTCTGACGCTCGCTCATACGACGCCTCTCAGATGTTCCGGAAGCGGTTGATGGCGTCGATGTGCCGGGCGCGCTTCTCCGCGTCGCGCACGCCCAGGCCCTCCTCGGGGGCCAGGCACAGCACGCCGACCTTGCCCTGGTGGAGGTTGCGGTGCACGTCGTGGGCGGCCTGGCCGGTCTCCTCCAGGGAGTAGACCTTCGACAGGGTCGGGTGGATCCTGCCCTTGGCGATGAGGCGGTTGGCCTCCCAGGCCTCGCGGTAGTTCGCGAAGTGCGAGCCGATGATCCGCTTCAGCGACATCCACAGGTAGCGGTTGTCGTACTCGTGCAGGTAGCCCGAGGTGGAGGCGCAGGTGGTGATGGTGCCGCCCTTGCGGGTGACGTAGACGCTCGCGCCGAAGGTCTCGCGGCCGGGGTGCTCGAAGACGATGTCGATGTCCTCGCCGCCGGTCAGCTCGCGGATGCGCTTGCCGAAGCGCTTCCACTCCTTGGGGTCCTGGGTGTGCTCGTCCTTCCAGAACCGGTAGTCCTCGGCGTTGCGGTCGATGATCGCCTCGGCGCCCATCGCCCGGCAGATGTCCGCCTTCTGGGGGCTGCTCACCACACAGATCGGGTTGGCGCCGCCGGCCAGCGCGAACTGCGTGGCGTAGGAGCCGAGTCCGCCGCTGGCGCCCCAGATCAGGACGTTGTCTCCCTGCTTCATGCCGGCGCCGTTGCGCGAGACGAGCTGCCGGTAGGCGGTGGAGTTGACCAGGCCCGGGGCGGCGGCCTCCTCCCAGCTGAGGTGGTCCGGCTTGGGCATCAGCTGGTTGGACTTGACCAGCGCGATCTCGGCGAGGCCGCCGAAGTTGGTCTCGAAGCCCCAGATGCGCTGCTCGGGGTCGAGCATCGTGTCGTTGTGGCCGTCGCTGGACTCCAGCTCGACCGACAGGCAGTGCGCGACGACCTCGTCGCCGGGCTTCCAGGCGTTCACGCCCGGGCCGGTGCGCAGCACGACGCCCGCGAGGTCGGAGCCGATGATGTGGTACGGCAGGTCGTGCCGCTTGGCGAGGTCGTTGGTGCGGCCGTAGCGCTCCAGGAACCCGAAGGTGGACAGCGGCTCGAAGATCGAGGTCCACACCGAGTTGTAGTTGACGGAGGAGGCCATGACGGCCACCAGGGCCTCGCCCGGGCCGAGTTCGGGCAGCGGCACGTCGTCGAGGTGGATCGACTTGCGCGGGTCCTTGTCGCGGGTCGCGAGGCCCGCGAACATCTCCGTCTCGTCCTTGTGCACGGTGATCGCGCGGTACGACTCGGGGAGCGGCAGGGCGGCGAAGTCGTCCGGGGTGGAGTCCGGCGACTGGATCGCGTCCAGGATGTCCTTCACGGTCACGGTGTTGCCTCCGGCGGTGAGCGCCCTGAGGGAGGGGCGCCGATGGTTACGTCGGTGCTGCTGAGGGTGGGTGGGGGTGTGCCGTCGGTTCGGCGGGTGGTGCGGCGGCGCTTTGTGGCGCGGGAGGTTGCCTGTGACGCAGGCGTCCGGGCGCGCGAGCCGGGTTCCCCTGCGCCTTTGGGACGCCTGGGGAGGAGCTTGCGGGGACAGCCGACGTACGAAAGGTCTCTGCACGCCGGCCGCCCGGACACCTTCAACGTATGACACGGTGTGCCACCCCGCAAGGCACTGAGTGCCAGAACTTCGTCTCAGATGAAATCTTTACGTGACAAATGAGCGATGATCGATCGAACGGGCGCGGAAATCCGCGGGAAAAGGGGCTCTGACATGCCAAAACGGCCACCCGGTGGGGTGGCCGTCGTCACAGCGTCAGGGGCTCTTCGGCGACTTGTCGAGGACTCCCGAGGAGCCGGTACGGGGCGTGTGAGGGGTGGCTCAGCGCTCCTTGAGGGCCTGCTCGATGGTCCGCATGACCTCGTGCAGCGGGGCGTCGGTGCGGGCGACCGTCACCAGGACCTCGCCCTGCCCGGAGACCGCCGCGGCGGCCGGACGCGTCCCGGCGGTGCCGCGCCCGGCGCCGATGCCGGTGCCGAACGTCTTCCGCACGATCCCGAAGGCGTGGTCGAGCTGGGCCTCCACGTCGCCCTGGCCGCCGGCCCGCAGCCAGCGCCGCAGGACGTGGTTGTGGGCGGTGACCACCGCGGAGGCGGCGACCTCGGCCAGCAGCGGGTCGTCGTTGGCGTCGTCGTCGTGGGCGTGCTCGTCGAAGTGGCCCAGCAGGTAACGGGTGAAGAGACGCTCGTAGCGCGCCACCGAGGCGATCTCCGCCTCGCGCAGGGTGGGCACCTCGCGGGTGAGCTTGTAGCGGGCGACCGAGATCTCCGGCCGGGCCGCGTACATCCTCATCACTTCCTTGATGCCGCGGCACACCGTGTCGAGCGGGTGCTCGTGCGCGGGAGCCGCGTTCAGCACCGCCTCGGCGCGGATCAGGGTGTCGTCGTGATCGGGGAAGATCGCCTCTTCCTTGGAGCGGAAGTGACGGAAGAACGTCCGGCGGGCGACCCCGGCCGCGGCCGCGATCTCGTCGACGGTGGTGGCCTCGTACCCCTTGGTCGCGAACAGCTCCATCGCGGCAGCCGCCAGTTCGCGGCGCATCTTGAGCCGCTGGGCCGCCGCGCGGGAGCCGGCGGTGCTCTCCGGCGCGTCGGGCGTGACTGGTGTACGTGAGGACCTGGCGGACTGGGACATGCCCTGAACGTACTGCATGTGCGCAGCTCGGTGCGCCCGTCCGGCCCTTCCCCCGCCCCACGCGGGCGGGGGAGGGGCCGCAGGTCCGAGCAGTCCGCCCCAGTCCTCACCGGCCCTGAACGGGTCGCCGACGCCGTCAGCGGCGGGCATGTTCGCGGAAGCCACGGCCCGTCTTGCGGCCGAGGCAGCCCGCGGCCACCAGGTGCTCCAGGAGCGGCGCCGGGGCCAGTCCCGGGTCGCGGAACTCGCGGTGCAGGACCTTCTCGATCGCCAGCGAGACGTCCAGTCCGACGACGTCCAGCAGCTCGAAGGGGCCCATCGGGTAGCCGCCGCCCAGCTTCATCGCCGCGTCGATGTCGTCGAGCGAGGCGTAGTGCTCCTGCACCATCTTGATCGCGTTGTTGAGGTACGGGAACAGCAGGGCGTTCACGATGAAGCCCGCCCGGTCGCCGCAGTCCACGGCGTGCTTCCTGATCCTGCCGCAGACCTCGTGGACCGTCGCGTGCACGTCCTCGGCCGTCAGCACCGTGCGGACGACCTCGACCAGCTTCATCGCGGGCGCCGGGTTGAAGAAGTGCATGCCGATCACGTCCTGCGGACGCGAGGTGGCGCGGGCCAGCGCGACGACCGGCAGCGAGGAGGTGGTCGTGGCCAGCACCGCGCCCGGCCTGCACACCTTGTCCAGCGCGGCGAACAGCTGCCGCTTGACGTCCAGGTCCTCGGCGACCGCCTCGACGGCCAGGTCGACGTCGGCGAAGGCGTCGTAGGAGCCGGCCGGGGTGATCCGCTCCAGCGTCTGCGCGGCGGCCTCGGCGGTGAGCCGGCCCTTGTCCACCGAACGCGCCAGGGACGTGCCGATCCGGGCCTTCGCCGTCCGTGCCTTCTCCTCGCTGCGGGCGGCCAGGACGACGTCGTAGCCCGCCTTCGCGAACACCTCGGCGATGCCGGAGGCCATCGTGCCCGAGCCGGCGACACCGACGGCGCGCACCGCGCGGCCGGGGGTGCCCGACCCGTCGGCGACGGGCGTCAGGGCGTCCGGCACGACGGTCGCGCCGCCGGGGGCGTCGTAGGTGTAGAAGCCGCGGCCCGACTTGCGGCCGGTCAGGCCCGCCTCACCGAGCTGCTTGAGGATCGGCGCGGGGGCGTGCAGCCGGTCGCGGGACTCGGCGTACATGGCCTCCAGCACCGTCCGCGCGGTGTCGACGCCGATCAGGTCGAGCAGCGCGAGCGGACCCATCGGCAGACCGCAGCCGAGCCGCATCGCGGCGTCGATGTCCTCGCGGGAGGCGTACTTCGCCTCGTACATCGCGGCGGCCTGGTTGAGGTAGCCGAACAGCAGCCCGTCCGCGACGAAACCGGGGCGGTCGCCGACCGCCACCGGCTCCTTGCCCAGGTCCAGGGCGAGGTCGGTGACCGCGGCGACGGCGGCGGGGGCGGTCAGCACCGAGGAGACGACCTCGACCAGCTTCATCGCGGGCGCCGGGTTGAAGAAGTGCAGGCCGAGCACCCGCTCGGGGCGCGCCGACTCGGCGGCGAGCCGGGTGACGGACAGCGCGTTGGTGCCGGTCGCCAGGATCGTCCCGGGCCGCACGACGGCGTCCAGTTCCCGGAAGATCTGCTGCTTGATCTCGTACGACTCCGGCGCCACCTCGATGACCAGGTCGGCGTCGGCCGCCGCCGTGAGGTCGGTGGAGACGCTGACCCGGGCGAGGACGTCGGTGCGCTCCCGGCCGGTGAGCCGGCCGCGCTCCACGGCGCGGGCGGTGGCGGCCTCGAGGGCGGCGAGCGACCGCGCGGCCTGGGCCTCGCTGACGTCGATGCCGATCACCGTGCGGCCGGCCTTGGCCAGGACCTCGGCGATGCCGGTGCCCATGGTGCCGAGACCGACGACGGCGATCGTCCGCAGGTCGGAGAGAGGGGCGGGGGACAGGGGAGTGGCCATGGAGGGACTCCAGGAATGAGGGTGACGACTGGAAGCCGCCCCGGGTGCGTCCGGCGGTCCCGAGGGACGGGTCCGGACGCACCGGGGTGCGTGAAGAGGACTGCTGGGTGCGGGTGTCGCCGGGCTGCGAGCGCACACGCCCGGGGCCGTCGCAGCGGACGTGCACACGTCCGGGGAACGGTGATGACCGACCGGCCCTGTCCCGTGGCCGGGTCGTGCGAAGCGGTACCTGACGTACCGAACCGACTCCGTCGCGGCGACTGCGTCACCAGGCCGTCGCGAACGGGGGTGCGAGTGGGTAACTCGCTCGTATGAGCTTAACCGGTGGGTAACGAGCGCGCCAGCCCCCGGTGTTTGTGATGTGCGTCCCGGCGTCGGCGCCACCGTTCTAGGCTCGCCCCCATGGACGAGGAGTTGCGATCGCTCACGGAGCGCTTACGGCAGGAGTCGGGAGGGACCGCCGCCTTCGAGGAGCTGGCGGCGACCGGGGACCACGACGCGCTCGCGGACGTGCTCACCGCCGCCGGGCGGCCCCTGTGGGCGAGGGAGCTGGCCGCCTTCCGCCTCGGACTGGCCGGGGACCGGCGCGCCTTCGAGACCCTCGTCCTCCTCCTGAACCACCGCGACCCGCCCCGCTGCGCCTCCGCCGCCCACGCCCTGGCGCGCCTGGGCGACCCGCGGACGGCGCGGGCGGCGGCCGCCCTGGCGACCAACGAACTGCGCGTCGCCTACGCGCTGCATCCCGTCCGGCTCCTGGTGGAACTGCGCGCGCCCGAGGCGGTGCCCGCGCTGATCACCACGCTGCGGCGGCGGCTGCACCCGCACGACCCGTACCGGCGGGTCGCCCTCGCCTGCGTGGACGGCCTCGGCGCTCTGGGCGACGCCCGCGCCCGTCCCGTGCTCGACGACGCCCTCGCCCACCCCCTCCTCGCGGAGGCGGCGGTGCGCGCGCTGGCCCGTATCCCCCGGCAGCGGTGAGCGCAGGGGTGCCGGCCGGGTGCCGGGGCACCGGGCGCGGGGCGGGGGCGCGGAGGCGGTCCGGCAGCTCACCGGGGCGGCGGGACGGGGTGGGGCGGAGCCGGACGGGGCGCCGGTCGGTGAGGCTGCCGGCCGGCGGGGCGGCGCGGCCGGTGGGGCGGCGCGGGCGGCGCGGCCGGCGGTCTGTCGGCCCGTCAGGCCCGTCAGGCCCGCCGGTTCGTCGACCCGGAGGTCTGTCGGCCCGGAGGTCTGTCGAACCGTCAGGCCGTCAGGAGGCGGGTGTAGCGGACCTCCGGTACCCGCGCGCCGGCGACCTCGAAGGGTTCCTCCGCGCCGTCCGCCCAAAAGCCCGCCCGCTCGTAGAAGCGGCGGGCCGGGGTGTTGTCCCTGAGCACCCACAGGTGCATGCGGCGCCGGCCGGCGGCCGTGCTCCGCCGTACCGACTCGGCCAGGAGCGCCCCGCCGATGCCGCCGCCGACGCGGGCCGGGTCGACGTAGATCGCGTACAACTCGGCCTCCCCGGTGCGCGCTTCGCCCTCGCGGTAGGGGCCGTACGCGGCCCAGCCCACCACCTCGCCGGCCCGCTCCGCGACCAGGTTCACCACGCCGCCGTCGCCGCGGGTGAACCGGTCGCGGCGCCGCTCGGCGTCCTCGCGCACGCTGAGGGCGTCGAGGTGGGACTGCGGCATCAGGCCCCGGTAGGCGCTCTGCCAGCCGCGGACGCGGATCTCCGCGACGCGGTCGCAGTCGGCGAGGGTCATCTCGCGCACCCGCGGCGCCGTCACGCGTCGATCACCGCGAACGCCTCGATCTCCATCAGGAACTCCGGCCGGACCAGCGCGGCCACCTGCACGGCCGAGGCGGCCGGCAGCCGGTCGTCGGACATGTGCGCGGCGCGGGCCTCGCGGATCGCCGGCATGTACGCCATGTCCGTGACGAAGTAGGTGAGTTTGACGACGTCGTCGAAGGTCGCCCCGGCGGCGGCCAGGCAGCGCCGCAGGTTCTCGAAGACCTGGCCGGCCTGGGCGCGCGGGTCGCCCTCGCCGACCGGACGGCCGTCCTCGTCCAGGGGGAGCTGACCGGAGACGGCCACGAAACGCCCGGTGCCCAGCACGACGTGCGTGTACTGCGAGGCGGGGGCGACGCCGTCGGGGGCGGGAATCCTGGTCGGTCCACTCATGCGTCCATGGTGGACCACGGGTGTGACGACGCCCCCGACGGGGTCCGGCCGACGGGGCGTCAGCCGCGGAAGCCCAGCAGCCTGTGCAGCGTCGTACCGTGCGCCGTGCCCGAGCCGACCTTCGCGCTCAGCGGCTCGGGGTCGGGCAGCGCCTCGCACACCGCGTCGGCCCGGCCGGCCCCGCGCGGCACCGTGCCGTCGGCCAGGTAGGCCGCCAGGTGCTCGTCCAGGCAGGTGTTCCCGCTCAGCGTGATGCCGTGGTTGCCGCCGCCCTCCTCGACGACGAGGCTGGAGCCGCCGAGCAGGTCGTGCATCACCACGCCGCCCCGGTAAGGGGTGGCCGCGTCGTCCGTCGCCTGGAACAGCAGCGCCGGCGACAGCCTGCCGTTCGCGACGTCCACCGGGCCCCGCGAGCGGGTCGGCCAGAACGCGCACGGCGCGTTGTACCAGGCGTTGCTCCAGGTCATGAACGGCGCCTTCCGGTGGACCGCCCAGTTGTCGGAGCGCCACCGGTCCCAGTCGCGCGGCCAGCGCGCGTCGCGGCACTGCACCGCCGTGTAGACGCTGTAGCCGTTGCCCCCGGCGGCGTCGACCGCGCCGAAGTCCTCGTACGCCTCGACCAGCGGTTCGGCGTCGCGGTCGTTGACGTACGCGGCGAACGCGTCGGCCAGGTACGGCCAGTATCCGTTGTAGTAGCCGCCCGGTAGGAAGGTGTCCTCCAGCTCGGAGGCCCCCACCTTGCCGCCCGCCGGCTTCCGTGCCAGCGCGGCCCGCACGGCGTACCACTTCGCCTCGACGCGCTCCGGGTCGGTGCCGAGCCGGTAGGCGGCGTCGTGCCGCGCGATCCACGCCATCAGGGCGCGGTGGCGGTCGTCGAAGGCCTGGTCCTGAGCGAGGTTGTTGTCGTACCAGACGCCGGCGGGGTCGACGACCGAGTCGAGGACCAGGCGCCGCACCCGCTGCGGGTACAGCTTGGCGTAGACCGCCCCGAGGTAGGTGCCGTACGAGTAACCGAAGTAGTTCAGCCGCGGCGCGCCGAGGGCCCGGCGGATCGCGTCCATGTCCCGGGCCGCGCTCAGGGTGTCGATGTGCGGCAGCACGCGCGCGTACTTCTTCCCGCAGTCCTCGGCGAAGGCCCTCACCCGCGCGAGGTTGGCGCGTTCGATCCCCGCGCCGGAGGGGACGGAGTCGGGGCGCACCGGGGCGAAGTGGTCCGGCCGGCAGTTCAGGGCCGGCGTGCTCCTGCCCACCCCGCGCGGGTCGAAGCCGATGACGTCGTACTGCGCGGCCACCTTCTTCGGCAGCGACGACGCGACGAATCCGGCGAGCGTCAGCCCGCTGCCCCCGGGGCCGCCCGGGTTGACGAGCAGCGGTCCCTGGTACGTCCCGGCGGTGTGCGGCACCCGGGACAGCGCGAGCGTGATCCGCTCCCCGCCCGGGTCGGCGTGGTCGAGCGGCACCTTCAGGGACGCGCACTGGAGCGTCGGGTGGTCGGTGGTGCCGCACTCCTTCCAGGCGGGTCCGGCCGCCGGCGCGGCCTTCGCGGCGGACGACGGACCGGCGGCGGCGGGCGCGGCGGTCAACGCCCCGGCCACGACGGCGGCGGCACCGCACAACGCTGCTGCGCGTTTCCTCATGGGGTCCTTCCGGGACGGAGGTCGACGGACCGCGTGGATCACGGTCCCCGGCGGATCGTCCCGGCGTCGGGGCCCGGAAGAACCTGTTCCGCCGATACTTGACCCGATTGGGCCGCCGGTTGCCCACGAACGCGCTCGGAGCGGGCCGTCCGGCGGGTTCCGCGGCGGGTCGCACGGTGAGGTTCTCCCGGCGCGTGAGGCCTCCTCGGTAGCACTGGGCCCACAATGGAACACTTGTTCCCGTGATCGTGCGAGAGTGCTTTCCGACCGGCCCGCGACCGCTTCCGCAACCCCGATTTGGGTGGCCGGGGACCGGGGTGGTTGGCTTGCCCCGATCCGAGGAACCACCGAGCAACAAGGACCTGGAGGAACCCCATGGCGCAGGTCGAGGCCACCACCGAGCGGGTCGTCGCGGCGGCCCCGGACACGGTGTTCGACGCGATCGCCGACTACAGCGGCACGCGCGCGAAGCTGCTGCCCGGGCAGTTCAGCGAGTACGAGGTGCGCGAGGGCGGCGACGGGGAGGGCACCCTCGTCCACTGGAAGCTCCAGGCCACCAGCAAGCGCGTCCGCGACTGCCTCCTGGAGGTCACCGAACCCACCGACGGCGAGCTGGTCGAGAAGGACCGCAACTCCTCCATGGTCACCGTCTGGCGGGTCACCCCGGCCGGGGAGGGCAGGTCCCGCGTCGTCGTGACCACGACCTGGACCGGCGCGGGCGGCGTCGGCGGCTTCTTCGAGAGGACCTTCGCCCCCAAGGGCCTCGGCCGGATCTACGACGCGATCCTCGCCAACCTCGCCGTCGAGGTCGAGAAGTAGCACACGGCCGGCGGGCGGCTCGTCGTCGACGGGCGGCTCGCCGGAGGTCGAGGGCCCGGCGGAGGCCGAGGGCCCGGCGGCCCCTGACCGTCGCCCCACCTCACCGGTTCGGGTGGTTCTCCCTTCGGACCGGGTCGGTGCCGTGACTCGTCGCACCTGCTCGGAGTTGTCGCTTCGCGCGGGACTGGTGCGGCAGGTGCGACGAGGGGAGCGGCAGGTGGGCGGGACCACTCTGGTGCAGGAGGACCTGCACGACGGAGCGCGGAGCGCGCCGGCGACGGCACCCCCGCCGCCCGCCGCCCCCGCGGCCGCCCGGCCCGCCGGACCGAGCCCCCGTCAGGTGCGGCTGGTCTTCCTCGCGCTCATGCTCGCGCTGCTCCTCGCGGCGCTGGAGCAGATGATCGTCGCCACCGCGCTCCCGAAGATCGTCGGCGAACTGCACGGCCTGGACAAGATGTCCTGGGCGATCACCGCCTACCTGCTCACCGCCACCGTCGGGCTGCCGGTCTACGGCAAGCTCGGCGACCTCCTCGGCCGCAAGGGCGTCTTCCAGTTCGCGATCGTCGTCTTCGTCGTCGGCTCCGCGCTGGCCGGACGGGCGCGGACCATGGACCAGCTCATCGCCTTCCGCGCCGTGCAGGGCGTCGGCGCCGGCGGCCTCATGATCGGTGTGCAGGCGATCATCGCGGACATCGTGCCGCCCCGGCAGCGCGCCCGCTTCATGGGCCTCATCGGCGCCGCCTTCGGCCTCGCCTCCGTCGCGGGACCGCTGCTCGGGGGCTACTTCACCGACCACCTGTCCTGGCGCTGGTGCTTCTACGTCAACGTCCCCTTCGGGCTGCTCACCCTCGCCGTCGTCACCGTCGTCCTCAAGCTGCCCAAGCCGCGCACCAGGCCCCGCTTCGACGTGCTCGGCACCCTGCTGCTCGCCGCCGCCTCCACCTGCCTGGTCCTGCTGACCAGCTGGGGCGGCACCGAGCACGCCTGGGACTCGCGCACCATCGTCTCCCTCGGCGCGGGCGCGGTCCTGGCCACCGTCCTCTTCCTGGTCGCCGAGCGCTTCGCCGCCGAACCCCTCATCCCGCTGCGGCTGTTCCGCGACTCCGTCTTCACGCTGACCAGCCTCGTGGGACTGGTGACCGGCGTCGCCCTGTTCGGCGCCGCCAGCTATCT
Source organism: Streptomyces sp. NPDC031554 (assembly GCF_055580685.1). Taxonomy (NCBI): domain Bacteria; kingdom Bacillati; phylum Actinomycetota; class Actinomycetes; order Kitasatosporales; family Streptomycetaceae; genus Streptomyces; species Streptomyces sp. NPDC031554. The sequence goes on from NZ_JBVIKX010000002.1 coordinate 497,787, forward strand.
GCCGACCTTCCTCCAGATGGTCGACGGCGCCTCCGCCACCGAGTCCGGGCTGCTCATGCTGCCCATGATGGGCGGCATCGTCGTCACCTCGGTGGTCTCCGGGCAGCTCATCACCCACACCGGCCGCTACCGGACGTACCCCGTCCTCGGCGGCGCCCTCGCCGTGCTCGGCATGTGGCTGCTGTCCCGGCTGGAAGCCGACACGCCCCGGCCGCACTACAGCCTCTGGATGGCGGTCCTCGGCGCCGGCATCGGGCTGGTGATGCCCGTCCTCGTCCTCGCCGTGCAGAACTCCGTGCGCCCCGCCGACCTGGGCGCCGCCACCAGCGCCCACAACTACTTCCGCCAGATCGGCGGCAGCGTCGGCGCCGCCGTCTTCGGCACCCTCTTCGCGGACCGGCTCGCCGACTCCCTGCGCGAGCGCCTCCCCGCCGGCGCGGACGCCGGCGCGGACCTCCCCGACCCCGAGTCGATCACCCCGCAGCTCGTCCGCACCCTGCCCCCGGCGCTGCGCGACGCCTACACCGGCGCCTACGCCGACGCCATGCCGAGGATCTTCCTGTACCTGGTACCGGTGCTCGTCCTCGGCCTCGTCCTCGCCTTCTTCCTCAAGGAGAAACCGCTGGTGTCCCACCACGCCACCGAAACGGGACCCGAGCCCGTGACCGTCACCGTCCCGCAGGCCCGTGCCGCGTACACCGCGGGAGTCCCCGTCTGCGGCACGGTGCAGCACCCCGACGGAACCGCCGTGCCGCGCGCCGCCCTCACCCTCATCGACGTGGCCGGACAGCAGATCGGGCGCGGCGCCAGCGGTGAGGACGGACGGTACGCGCTGGCCACGCCCGGCGCAGGGTCGTACGTCCTGATCGCCGCCGCCGGCGGACACCAGCCGCAGGCGGTCTCCGTGACCGTCGGTGAGCGCCCCGTCGAGCTGGACGTCGTCCTCGGCGGGGCCGGACGCCTCGCCGGCGCCGTCGTCACCGCCGACGGCACGCCCGTGCGGGACGCCGCCGTCACCCTCACCAACGTCCACGGCGAGGTCGTCGCAAGCACCCGCAGCGGGCGCGAGGGCGGGTACGTCATCACCGAGCTGGTGGCCGGCGAGTACACCCTCGCCGCCAGTGCCCCCGCCTTCCGCCCCGCCGCGCTGCCGGTCACCGTGCAGGCCTCGCGGGAGACCCGTCAGGACGTCGAACTCGCCGGCGGCGCCGTGTTGCGCGGCACGGTCCGGGCCACCGCCGGGCGGCCGGTCGAGGACGCGCGCGTGACGCTCCTGGACGCCGCGGGCAACGTGGTGGACACCCTCACCACGGGCCCGGACGGCACCTTCCGCTTCGTCGACCTGTCCTCCGGCGAGTACACCGTCATCGCCGCGGGTTACCCGCCGGTCGCCACCGTGCTGCAGGTGGCCGGCGGCGGCCGCACGGAGCGTGATCTGCAACTGGGCCACGAGGACTGAGCGGATCCGGGGAAGCCCGTTACCCAGCGCTTCCCCGGTGAAACCAATTCCAGAATTGCCGCACATCCCGTACGGCGCGCGCCGTACGGTGGGCGCTGCGGGGAGATCATGTGCAGCTCTGGGGAGAGAGGTTCTGGGCCATGGACCGTGGCACCGAGAGGGACGCACCTCCCCGCCGCGGGACGGGCGACGGTGCGCCACCCGGGCCCGCGGAGACCGAGTCCGCGGACACCGGGCTCACGGAGACCGGGCGCGTCCCGCTCGCCGTGGTCGTCGTCGACGGCGCCGGCCTCGTCTCGCACTGGAGCAGCGGCGCCCGCCGGCTGTTCGGCGTCCCCAGGGAAGAGGCGGTCGGCGAGCCCGCCATCGACCTGCTGCCCGTCTCGGGCGCCCTCCCCGACATCGACGACCACCCGCCGTACGACGACCACGCGCCCCACGACGGCTTCGGACCCGGGCCCGGGGACTCCCTCGACCGCGGGCCGGCCCACCCCGCCGCCGGGCGGGCCCGGCTGACCGTGCCCGAGCGGCCCGGGGCGGAACCCCGGCCCGCGGGGTGGGAGAGGAAGCGCGTCGACGTGCTGTGGTGGGCGTACCCCCTCGTCGGGCCGGGCGGCGAGCGGCTGCTGGTGCTGGCCGCCGACGCCGAGGGCCTGCGCCGGCCCGGCCGGGACGACGGCCCGCGCGTCGAGCGCATCGCGCCCGGCTTCGCCCTGCACACCGACTTCCCCGGCGCCGAGGACCTCGCCCGCGGGCTCCCCGAGATCCTGCCGAACATGAGCGTCGAGGACAGCGACCGCATCGTCGCCCAGGTCCTCGAACTGGGCTATCCGATCCTGGAGTTCAGCCAGAACGACCGGGTGCCCGTCACCCCCGACTGGGGGGTCGCGCGGCGTGTCGAGCGCAGGGCCCGCCGCGAGCGGGCCGCCCGCGCCGCGGCCGCCGGCCGGCCCGTGCCCGAGGACCCGGACGACGAGGGCGAGGACATCGAGCACGCCGCCGTCCGCGAGCGCCTGGAGTTCCTCAACGAGGTCAGCGGCAGGATCGGCACCTCCCTCGACCTGTCCCGCACCATCGGCGAGGTCAGCAGGGCCGTCGTACCGCGCTTCAGTGACGTGGCCTGCACCTATCTGCGCGAACAGGTCCTCGCCGGAGAGGAGTTCCCCGACGGCGTGCCGGACGCCACGACCATGTGGCACCGGGTCGCCCTGGAGCACACCGACGAACCCGGACGCTGGGACGACGTGGTGCCCGTCGGCGAGGCCATGCCCTTCCCGGAGCACACCCCGTTCTTCCAGTGCATGACCAGCGGCGAACCCGTCCTCGTCCCGCGCATCGGCGAACGGATGGGCCACGCCGTCGCCTCGCAGTTCGACAAGCGCGACCTCCGGCCCCTGATCACGGGCCGTTCGATGCTCGTCGTCCCGCTGAAGGCCCGCCACGCCGTCCTCGGCTTCATGGTCCTGCTGCGCCACCCCGAGCGTGCCGAGTTCGACGACATGGACCGGGTCACCGGCGCCGAACTCGCCGCCCGCGCGGGCCTGGTGCTGGACAACGCGCGCATGTACACCCACCAGGAGAGCGTCGCCGAGACCCTCCAGGAGAGCATGCTGCCGCACATACCCCCGCGGATGGCGGGCTGCGACATCGCCACCTGCTAGGGCGTGTTGCGAAAGTGGCGTCGTCGGCTCGAAGGGCGGGCCCGGCGGCGTCCGGTGCGTGCGATCGCAAGGCGGAGGGTCGCCCCGATACTGGTGGTGTCGGGGCGACCCCGACGACGCGGCTGGGGGTGTCCCCTCCGGGGGAGCGTGCCAGGCGTCGCCGGGCTGGGGGGCACCCCCTCTGGGGGAGGGACTTTCGCAACACGCCCTAGCTGCCCGGAACGCTGCTGGGGCGGGTCGGCGGTGACTGGCTCGACTCCGTGAGACTCCCCGGCGCCCGCACCGCGATCGTCGTCGGCGACGTGATGGGCCACGGTCTCGACTCCGCCGCCCTGATGGCCAGTTGCGCACCGCCGTACGGACCATGGCAGCCTCGACCTGCCGCCCGCGCGCCTCCTGCGCGCCCTCGACGACCTGGCCCGGTGCCTCGACGACACCTACCTCACCACCTGCCTGTACGCCGTCTACGACCCGATCGCGAGCGAGCCGCACCTCGCCGACGCGGGCCACGTCCCGCCCACGCTGGTGCACGCCGACGGCCGCAGCGAACTGCTCGACCTGCCCACCGGGGCTCTCCGTAATGGGCCCCACATATTCCCCTGCTCCCGGTTCCCGGTATTTCCCGGCGGGGTCGCGAAAACCCAGGTGGCCGGAAATGACGCACCGAATATGTGCGTTTCGAAGGCAAGGAGCCGGGTACTGCCCAGGATCCCCGCTTTCGCCAGGTGCCCGAAGTCGAAGAACCGGTAAAATTTGGCAGACAAGGCGGGCATTTATCGCCATTTTCGCGAACCGACCCTCGTCGAACATCCAAGCGATCGGGTATCAATGCTTCCACATGCTTTTTGGATATGCGAGCTACGGGGGTTCCATGTGGTGTTGCCGCACGTCCGGAAACCTTTCCACCGGAAACGTCGCCCTGTCGGGGGCTCCGGTACCGCTCCCCTCGGAACAGGTGTGATGCGGTGTTACAGCGAGACATAGAGGTGAAGCTCCTGCGCACCCTTCTGGCCGTGGTCAACGAAGACGGCTTCTCTCGTGCCGCGCAGACGCTCCACGTGACCCAGCCGACCGTGAGCCAGCAGATGCAGCGGCTGGAATCCATCATCCAGGCGCCTTTGTTTCAACGCACCAAGCGTCCTTTACGGCTGACCCCGGCCGGCCGTGAACTCGTGGCGCATGCGCGCAGGGTCATCCTGCTCAACAACGAGGTGCTCAACAAACTGTCGGCGATCAGCAGCCACGAGTCCTTTCGCATGGGCTGTTCGATCCACTTCGCCGAGGGATTACGCGCCATGCTCGCCCGACTCGCGACGGAAAGACCGAACGTGCGATGCTGCACGGTCACCGGCGTCAGCGCCACGCTCGCCGACCAGGTCGCCGGAGGAGAGCTGGAGGCGGCCCTGCTGCTGGGCACGGTGACCGACCGCTGCGAAATGCTGGGGCGCCTGCGCCTGGGTTGGTACGGTCATGCTCCCGTCGCCTCCGGGGAGCGTGTCCCGATCGCGTTGACCGGCGACCGATCGGCGCTGAGCATCCGGATCGTCGAGACGCTCGCCGAACACGGGATCACGTGGCGCTCCGTTCCCTGGAGCACCGACCCGCTGGCGATTCGGGCGGCCGTACAGGCGGGGCTCGCCTACACCGCGCTGGACGAGAACGCCCACCACAACCACCCCGAACTGCGTCCGGCCCCGCCCGGAGCGCTCGGTCCGGCGCCGGCTCCCCTGCCCGTCTACCTGGCGCTCTCGCCCACCGTGCGCCCGTCCGTCGTCGTCGACGCCGCCCGCTCCGCGGCCCGCGCCGTGCTCGAGGGCGCCCCCCTGTCCCCGCCCTGAGCGGGCCCTCGACGGCGACGTCCGCGGACCGCCCGGGGGAGAACCGGTCCGGTGCGCCGCCGTCGAGGGCGGTTCCAGGGGGTGCGGGGGCAACGGGTCAGTACGAGTTTCGGGCGGCGCCGCGCGCCGCCAGCTTCGGCCCGTAGGGCGCGGAATCCAGCCACGCGCCCGCCCGGCGCCCCGCGGTGGCCACCGCCGCCGCGGCCCGCTGACGCAGCCACAGCGAGGGACGGTGCGCGAGCATGTGGTCCAGGGCGGCACTGGCGCAGGCGCGGTTGTAGTCCGCCGCCTCCTTGCGTTCCCCGGCGAACCGGGCGACCGCCGCCTCGGCGGCGGACGCCCCGCCGGCCCGCAGGGCCTCCACCACCGCGTCCACCGCCCGGACGGCGTCCGGGACGCTGGAGTTCATGCCGCGGGCCCCGAACGGCGCGAACAGGTGGGACGCCTCACCGGTCAGCAGCACCCGGTGGTGGGCGTCGGTGAACCGGGCGGCGACCTGCTGGGCGAACCGGTACGTCGACACCCACCGCACCCGCTCGCCGTACGCCTCCGGCAGGATGCGGGGGATCCAACGGCGCAGGCCCTCCGGGGAGACGTACCGTTCCGGGTCGTCGTGGGCCAGGAGGTTCAGGTCGAGCCGCCAGCCGCCCGCGAAGGGCACGGTCAGCACGTTGCGTCCGCCGGCCCGGGGGTGGCGGTAGTGGAAGACCCGCTCGTGGGGCATCGGATGGTCGGGATCGTCCTCGAGATCGACCACCACGAAGGTGTTCCGCGAGCGCGGCCCCTCCAGCGGGCTGCCGATGGCGGACCGCAGGACCGAGCGCGAGCCGTCGGCCGCTATCACGTAGTCCGCGAGCCACTCGCCGCCCCCTGAGTCCGTGAGCCGCACCCCGTCGGGCGTGGACTCGGCGGACGCCACCTCCACGCCCCAGTGGAACTCCACCCCGGCCTTGCGGCACGCGGCGGCCATCAGGTCTTCGGTGATCACCTGCGGCAGGCTCGTGAACGGCGGGAGCCCGTCGCGTGCCGGCACCGCATAGGTGCGGGTGTACACCTCCTGACCGGCCCAGTACGACCGCTTGGTGGCCCACATCGTGCCGCGGCCGGCGATCTCGTGACCGAGGCCGGGGCTCAGCCGTTCCAGCTCGCGCAGCGAGGCACCGTGCAGATAGGCGGCCCGGCTGCCGGGCCGTACCGACTCCTCCGTACGGCGCTCCAGCACCACGGCGGGCAGTCCGGCGGCGCGCAGGGCCAGGGCGGCGCTCAGGCCGGCCGGGCCCGCGCCCGCCACCAGGACCGGGTGGCGGGGCGTCGTACCGGAACGGGGCCGTGCGCTCATGCCGACTCCTTGGCGAGGTGGAGCGTGTCGGAGGTGAAGGAGACGATGCGGCCGTCGAGGCCGCCGGTGAGGAAGGCGTGCCACAGCGCCGTGCGAATCGCGTCCGGGTCGCGGTGCAGCACGATCTCGTCCTCGGCGGTGCTCAGTTCGAGGTAGTCACCGGTGCGGCGGACAGTCATGCCGGCGGCCTCGGCGGTGCGGACCACGGGTTCGAACTCCGGGACGTCGAGCACGTAGAGGGCGAGGGTCACCGGGCCACCTCCGTCCGGGCGTCCTTCTGCACGAGTTCCGCCTTGCGCTGCCACAGCGCCTGGACCGTGGGTCGTGGGGACTCGGCGACGTCGGCGAGCGCGCGGACCGTGAGTTCCGCGTCCCGCGAGTCGATGCCGGACATCTCGCGCAGCGGGCGGGTGATCTCGAGCTGGATCCCGTTGGGGTCGTCGAAGTAGATCGACTCGATGAGTTCGTGGGCCAGCGGGCGGGTGACCCGGACTCCGTGCGCCTTGAGACGTTCACGCCAGGCGAGGAGCTCCTCCTCGGTGTCGACGTGGAAGGCGAGGTGCCGTGAGCGGTGCATGAGGTCGCTGGGGCCGTCCTCCTCCGGCAGGCCGAAGTAGTAGAAGAACGCGATGCGGTTGCCCGCGCCCATGTCGAAGAAGAAGTGGACGAAGTCCGGGTAGTCGTCGGTGACCCAGCCGGTCGCGGTGATCGCGTGCACCAGGGGCATGCCGAGGGCCTGCGTGTAGAACTCGACGGTCGCGCGTGGTTTCCACGTGACGAAGGCGAGGTGGTCGACCCCGTCGACGCGCAGGTCCGGCTGGCCGGCCCGGGGACGGGCGGACGGTGATGCGGTAGCCAATGCTTCCTCCTGGGATGGTGGCAGGACAGCAGGACGCTGCACGTCGACGGGGTCGGTCCGGGTGCGTTCAGTTCGCGGAACGCCCCCGCAGTCCCGTGCCGGCGACGAGCGCCCCGAGCAGCAGGGTCGCTCCGCCGACGATCAACGCCCAGCGCGTGCCGTCGGCGTTGGTCGAGGACAGGTCGAGGACCACGCCGAGGACGGCGACCCCGAGGGAGGCGCCGACCTGGCGGGCGGAGTTGAGCGCGCCGGCGCCGATGCCGGCCAGCTCGGTCGGGACGGAGCTCGCCATGCCGGCCACCAGGGCGGGCAGGGCGAAGGAGACGCCGAAGCCGAAGGCGAGCAGACCCACCACGGTGGCCGCCAGCGCGAGGGCGGAATCGTCGGTGAACGGCGCCTGGAGCAGGGCGCCGACGCCCATGAGGAGGAAGCCGGTGGTGGCGGGACGGCGCGGGCCGATCCGGCCGACCAGGCGTCCGGTGTAGATGGGGTTGAAGGCGGTGGGCAGGGTCAGCGGCAGGAAGGCCAGGCCGGCACTGAAGGAGGAGTAGCCGCGGCTCTCCTGGAAGTACAGCGACAGCACGAACAGCAGGCCCGACAGGCCGAAGTTGGCGAGCAGACCGGCGCCCAGCGCCGCGGAGAAGCCCTTGCTGCGGAACATGCGCAGCGGCAGCATCGCCGCGTCGCCGCCTCGTGCCTCGGCGGTGACGAACACGACGGCCGCGAGCGCCGCCACCACGAAGGCGCCCACCACCGGGCCGGTGCCCCAGCCCTTGTCCGGGCCCTCGATCAGGGCGTACACCAGGGCACCCAGGGCGACCACGGCGCTCAGCTGGCCGGTGACGTCGAGGCCGCTGCGCTGCTTGCGCGCGGTCTCCGGGGCCAGGCGGACGGTGATGACGAGGCTGACCACCGCCAGCGGAACGTTGATCAGGAAGATGGCGCGCCAGCCGACGGTGTCGGTGAGCGCGCCGCCGACCAGCGGGCCCGCCGCGAGCGCCGCGCCGGTGATGGCCGCCCAGTTGCCGACGGCGCGGGCGCGGTCGGCGGGGTCGGAGTAGGCGTTGGTGATCACGGCGAGGGAGGCAGGCAGCAGCAACGCGCCGGCGACGCCGAGCGCGAGCCGCAGCACGACCAGGGCTTCCAGGGTCGTCGCGGCGGCCGAGACGCCCGAGAGCACCCCGAACGTCACGAGACCCCACAGGAAGACGCGGCGGCCGCCGTAGCGGTCGGACAGCCAGCCGGCGGTGAGCAGCAGGGCGGCGAAGGTGATGGTGTAGCCGTTGGTGACCCACTGCAGACCGCTGAGCCCTACGTGCAGGTCAGTGGAGATGGCGGGCAGCGCCACCGAAACGATCGTCATGTCCAGCAGGACCATGAAGTAGCCGAGCGAGAGGCCGATCAGCAAGGTCCGGGAGGGCTTGTCGGTTCGTGCCGGTGCGACGGAAGCCCGTTGTGGTTCCGCCTGCGTCGACATGTTTTCTCCTTCGTTTCCGTTTCGATAAACCGCCTCCACACAAGGGGGAGTGGGGGGCGGCACAAACCATTCAAGCCGACCGGAAAGGCGAATTGCCGCTGCTGACGGCGGGAATGCCCTATGGGTAACATCGGCTCAGCCGATCGTTCAGCCAAGGGGGACCCGCAGTCGTGGAGTTACGTCATCTTCGGACGTTCGAAACCGTCGCCAGGACGCTCAGCGTCACCCGGGCGGCGAAGGAACTGCACTACGCGCAGTCCAGCGTCAGCGACCAGATCCAGGCGCTGGAGCGCGACCTGGGGGTGGAGCTGCTGGACCGCTCGCAGCGGCAGGTACGGCTGACACCGCAGGGAGTGGCGCTGTCGGAGTACACCGAGCGCATCCTGAAACTGCTGGAGGAGGCGCGCTGGGCGGTCGCCCGGCCCGGCTCGGAGGTCGCGGTCGGAGCACTGGAGACGGTGGGGCTGAACCTGCTGCCCGGGGTGCTCTCGCGCTACCGCTCGCTGTATCCGGAGGCGCGTGTGCGGGTGACCCAGGACAACCGCGGCGAGCTGTACAAGGCGGTGCGCCGGGGCGACCTGGACGTCTGCCTGACCTTCGGCGCTCCGCCGCCGGACGCCGGTCTGCGGGCGGAGACGCTGGCGGAGGAACCGCTGGTGGTCATCGTGCCGCCGGAGCATCCGCTGGCCGGCCGTGGCAGGGCCGGCCTCGTGGAGCTGTCCGCGGAGCCCTTCCTGGCCACCGAACGGGGCTGCGGGTTCAGGGAGATGTACGACAACGCCTTCACGGGGGCCGCCGCGAAGGAGCCGGTCGCGGAGGTGTCCAGCATCGGCACGCTCGGGGCCTGCGTGGCGGCCGGCATGGGCTGCGCGCTGCTGCCGTCGCTCGCGGTACGGGCCCAGGCCGAGAGGGGCGAGGTCGCGGTCGTCCAGGTCGACGACGCCGATCTGCGCACGCCGGTCACGATGACCTGGCTGGACCGCAACTCCGCCAACCCCAACCTCGTCGGACTGCAGACGGTCCTGCGCAAGCAGTTGGCGGCCTGAGGGCCGGGCCCGGGAGGCGGACGGCCGGGTCGACGGGGCAGGTCTCCCGGTCATCACGTCGCCCCTCCGGCAGCCGGTGCGGTCACCGGCTCCGCCGCGCGACGGGGCGGACGCGGGGCGAGCGGGGGCAGCGGAATCGTCTTCAGGCGGGCGCGGGCGATCTTGCCGGTGACCGTGGTCGGGAGGCCGTCGACGAGGACCAGCTGTTCCGGAAGCTTGTAGGTGGCGAGCCCTTTGCGGGAGAGGTGCTCGGTGACGTCGTCCAAGGTCAGCTGCGCGCCCTCGCGGAGAGCGGCGAGCAGGCAGGAGCGCTGGCCGAGCCGTGGATCGGGCCGGCCCACCACGGCGTGCTGCGCCAGCTGCGGCAGATCGTCGAGGAGCTCCTCCACCTCCAGCGCGCTGAACTTCAGTCCGCCGCGGTTGATCAGCTCGTCCGAGCGGCCCCGGTAGCTGACCGACCCGTCCGGGCCGAGCGCGGCGAGGTCCCCGGAGCGCAGCCAGCCGTCGGGGGTGAGTGCCGCGGCGGTCCGTTCCGGGGCGCGGAAGTAGGCGCTGAACATGTAGGGGCTGCGGTACTGGAGTTCGCCGGTCTCGCCGGGAGCAGCCGGCCCCCCGTCTCCGTCCACCACCCGGACCTGGGCGCCGGACGCCGGGCGGCCGACGGTGAACGCGGCCTCGGGCGGGTCGTCGGGCCGGGTGTAGGTGCCGGCGCCGACTTCCGTCATCCCCCACTGCACCACGAGCCGCGCGCCCAGCGTCCGCCGTACGCCGTCGGCCAGTTCGCGGGGCACGGGGGCGCCGCCGGTGCGAACCTCCCGCAGGGCGGGGAGGACCGGGCCGGCGGGGGCGTCGACGGCATCGTCGGCCAGCAGGCCCAGCAGATCGCGTAGCTGGGCGGGGACCGCGAACGCCGCGGTCGCCGACGTGGCGGCCAGGGTGTCCGTGAAACGCCGGGCGTCCCATTCGCCGAACAGTCCGACGGCACCACCGGTCACCAGGGCGAGGTGCACCGACAGCAGGCCGAAGGCGTGGCTGAGAGGGCTCGCGGAGACCACGGTGTCGGCGGCGCCGAGCCCGCCGTCCGCCGCGACGGCCGCGGCGTTGCCGAGCAGTCCGCCGTGGCTGTGGACGCACAGTTTCGGCCGCTGCGAGGTCGTCCCGGAGGAGGCGAGCAGCACCAGGGGGGCGTGCGGGTCCCGGGGCGCCGGCGGTAGCCCCGAGGACGGCTCCGGGGCCTCGTCGAACAGCTCGGTGTGGGCGCGGAGCGCGACGCCGGTCAAGGGCGCCCCCGTCGTGCGCACCCACACGTGCCGCAGCGAGGCGCACCGCTCGCGCAGGGTCAGGATCTCGCCGACGCGGTCGTGGCCACGGCGGAAGGAGTCGGTGACCAGGCCGATCGCGCCGGACTGGTCGATGAGGGTCCGTGCCTCGCGGGAGCCGTAGGCGCAGTGCAGCGGCAGCAGCAGGACGCCGAGGCGGGCCGTGGCGGCATGGAGCACCACCAGCTCCCACGAGTTGGGGAGTTGGGCCGCCAGTACGTCCCCGGCCGTGAACCCGCGACGGTGCAGGGCGCCGGCGGTCCGTTCGGCCTGGCGCAGGCAGTCCTGCCAGGTCCGCCATCGGCCGCCCTCCCACAGGGCGGGCCCGGTGCGGCGGGCGGCGGCACGTCCCAGCGCGTCGGAGAACGTGGGGAACGCCGTCGGGGATTCCATGGGAAGTGCGGGAGCGTTCACGCGGAAACCTCCGTCTGCGGCAGAGAAACGGTCACTGCCTTGCGACACGGATTCTGTGCGGCAGCGGCAGGGACCGTCCAGCGGCAGCCGATAAGGAATCCTGATAGCCATTCGGCGCCCCGTCCGGATAAAAAAGCCTTATCGAAGCGGTTCCGGTCGGGCGCGGGAACTGTTTTCGGGCTGCCCGTCCTCATCGTTCGGTCCCGCCGATGAGGTCCATCGGCGGGACCGAACGCAGTCTCCTGGCGGGATTCTCTTCGTGCGGGGAACCCACGGTTTCCCGGGCGGTAAGGAATCTCAATACAGAAATCATGAATTCCGCTTCCGGTAGGTGCTGGAGCGGGGGCCGGCGTGGTTGATCGGCTGGTCCGATGAGAGCTATCGAGAAGGCCGAAAGCTCCATGTTCTCCCTGTTCAGAGGCGTGCTCGGGATCTTCGTACGCTCTTTTCCCTCCTCGGTGACCCGCGCCTCGCAAAGTTGCTCTTGCTCGGCGGCCGGAGATCGACACAGAATTCCGTCGGCCCTGATGCAGGAGGTATCGATGACCTTCGTTCGTCCTTCTGGAAAAACCGAGGAAATAGCGTTGGCACCCGTTGGACGGCGCGAGGGCGGCGCATTCTCCGGCGCTGATCTGCGCCGGCTGGACGAGACCATCCGGGATGCCCGCTCCGCTTCCACGGCACCGGTGTCCGCCCTCCTCGCGCCGGTCCGGCCGCGGGGCGCGGCGGTGTCACTCGCGGAACGTGACTGCGTGTTCGACCACTGCGCGGTGCTGCTGTTCCCGACCACTCTCGCAGCCGGACTGCACGACCTGGAGCAGGCCGGGCTGGCTCCCCTGCCGACCGTGCCGAGCACGGTGGTCCGGGGACGGCTGAGCGAACGTCACGGCCTCGACCCGGCCCGGTGCGAGGTCCACATCACGCGGCTGCGCCTGGATCTGCCGGACGGACGGAGGCACCCCGCGGTCGAGGTCTTCCTCTTCCCCCGCGACAGCCGGGCGTTCGACCGGCGGATCGAGGAGTCGGAGGTCGCGCACCGCTTCGAGGACCACACGGCGTTCGTGGTCCGCCATCCGCAGGGGCCGCTGCTGCGGCGGCTCGTCGGCGCCTGGCGCACCGAGGCCGGGCTGCTGTGGGAGGGCGGTGGCTACAACCCGCACGAGGGCACACCCGACGGCTCGACCGTCCTGTACTTCGTCCGCGACCCCGCGCGGCCCGCGGGCCGGCGCCGCTTCGAACTGCACTGCGCCGGTGATCTGCGCGAGGTCACCGCGGCCCTTCCCCGCCAGGACGACGCCGTCCGCCGGGCCTACGACAGGTGGCCGCCCGCCCTTCCCCGCCCGGCCGTCTGAGACAGGCGCGTCCTGTCCCCGCACGTGCCCGTCCCCACCCTGCGCACCCGTCCCTACGACCACCGGGAGTCACCCGTGCTGCGGAACGAAACGCTCAGGAACATCGCGCTCACCCCCGACCTCCACGACTACCTGCTCACCGCCGGCCGGATGACCCCCGACCCGCTCCTGCTGGACATGGCGGAGCGGACCCGGGAGGCCGTCCCCGACCAGGCGCACATGGTCGTCGCTCCCGAGGAAGGGGCCTTCCTGACCTTCCTGGTACGGCTGCTCGGCGCCCGCCGCATCGTCGAGGTGGGCACCTTCACCGGTACCTCCTCGCTCTGCCTGGCCCGCGGACTGCCGCCGGGCGGTTCGCTGATCACCTGCGACGTCTCCGCCGAATGGACCTCGTCGGCCCGGGAGTTCTGGGCCCGTGGGGGCGTCGACGACCGTATCGAGCTGCGGCTCGGCCCGGCCGTGGAGACGCTGCGTGCCCTGCCCGCCGAACCGCACCTGGACCTCGCCTTCATCGACGCCGACAAGCCCGGCTACATCTCCTACTGGGAGGAGTTGGTCCCCCGGATGAAGCCCGGCGCGCTCCTGCTCGTCGACAACACGCTCTTCAGTGGCGAGGTGATCGCCGAGTTCCCCGGCGAGAAGGCGGCCGCCATCCGTGAGTTCAACGAGCATGCCCGCCGGGACGAGCGCGTCCAGCTGGTGATGCTGCCGGTCGCGGACGGTCTGACCATGGCGCGGCGGCTGCCCGCCGGAGAGTCCCCGTTCTGATGGCGCCCGCCGGACCGCCGCGCCCGCCCCACCATCCGCGCCGACCCCCAGGAGGACGACCGTGACTGGGCCACCCCGTCCCGGACACCTGCCGCACACCCTCACGGCGGAGCACCCCCTCGACGACCTCGACGAGGACTTCCCGCGCGATCTCGGCACCGCCGAACAGCAGCCGCACTGGGACGACCCCGTCCAGGTGGCGGCGGCGCGCGCCGAACTGGCCCGACTGCCCGGCCTGGCCGGCTCGGAGGAGGTCCGCCTGCTGCGGACCCTGCTCGCCGAGGCCGCCGCCGGACACTGCCTGGTGATCCAGGCCGGCGACTGTGCCGAGGATCCGGCGGAGTGCGAACCGCCGGCGGTCCTGCGCAAGGCGGGGCTGCTGGACGCGCTGGCCGGGATGATGGCCGCCGGCACCGGCAGGCCCGTGGTGCGCATCGGCCGGATCGCCGGCCAGTTCGCCAAGCCGCGCAGCGCGCTCACCGAGATCGTGGACGGGGTGGAACTCCCCGTCTACCGGGGTCATCTGGTCAACAGCCCCGAGCCGACCCGGGCGGCCCGACGCCCCGACGCCCGGCGGCTGCTGGACGGCTATCACGCGGCCCACCGCGCCGTGACCTGCCTGAGGCAGCGCACCAGTGCCTGGTCACTGCCCACGGGGGCGCCGGTGTGGACCAGCCACGAGGCGCTCGTCTTCGACTACGAGCTGCCGTTGCTGAGGCGGACCGCGGCCGGGGACATCCTGCTGGCCTCCACGCACCTGCCCTGGATCGGCGAGCGCACCCGCCACCCGGACGGGCCGCACGTCCTGATGCTCGCCCAGGTGACCAACCCGGTCGCGTGCAAGGTCGGTCCGACGACCCGGCCGGAGGAGTTGCTCGCGCTGTGCGCCCGCCTCGACCCGGCCCGCGAGCCGGGACGGCTCACGCTGATCGCACGGATGGGCACCCGGGCCGTCGGCGACGCGCTGGCACCGCTGGTCGCCGCCGTGCGCGAGGCCGGCCACCCGGTGGCGTGGCTGTGCGACCCGATGCACGGCAACACCGTCAAGTCACCGTCGGGCGTCAAGGTCCGCTCGGTGCGCACGGTGATCGAGGAGGTGCGCACCTTCCTGGAGGTGGTCGCCGAGGCCGGCGGCACGCCCGCCGGACTGCACCTGGAGACCACGCCGTACGACGTCGCCGAGTGCGTCTGGGAGGACCCGGCGGAACTCGACACCGTACCCGGCCGGACCGGTGGCCCGGCGTCCCACTGCGACCCTCGCCTCAACCCCGCCCAAGCGGTGGAGGTGGCCCGCGCGTGGACGGACCGGCCCGCATGAAGTCCCCACCCCGCCGGCGCCCCGAGCCCGTCTCGGGACGCCGGTGACCACAGCCCTGCAAGCAAGTCCATTGGAGAGGAAAGACACCATGTCCGAGACCGTCATCCGCACCGACGACGGAACCTTCGCGATGATCAACGTCTTCGAGGTGGAGCCGGAGAAGCAGACGGAGCTGGCCGAGGTGCTCAGCGAGGGCGCCGAGAAGTTCATCCGGCACCGTCCCGGCTGCATCTCGGTGAACATCATGACCAGCCTCGACGGCAAGCGCCTCGTCTACTACGCGCAGTGGGAGAGCAAGCGCGCCATCAAGGCCACCATGGACGACCCGGACGTCCAGGTCTACCGCGACCGCGCGGCCGCGCTGGCCAAGCCCGACCCGCACGCGTACACGGTCTTCGCCGTCCACCACCCGGAGGGCTGACACCGCCCGCCCCGCAGTCGTCCGGCACCGCACCGCGGCCTCGCGGTGCGGTGCCGCCCCCGCCCGTCGGCAAGGAGACGTCCCCTCATGTCCCGTCGACCGTTCACCTCGCAGTCCGTGACCGCCGAGAACGTGGTCGTCGCGAAACCGGCGACCCGTCGCGGGGTACGGGTGGCGTACGCGATCGGCAAGGCCGAGCCGATCGGTCCGTTCCCGGAGACCTTCGGCACCGAGACCGTGCCGGCGGACCGTGTCCGGGCCGCCGTCGTCGACGTCCTCGGCCTGCGTCCGGCCGCGATCATCCGCGATCCGGACCTGCTCCGCCCGATCCGGGGGCGGACCGCCGCGTACGGTCGCCTCGGCCGTGCGCGGCCCGGCTCCGCACGGGAGCGCACCGACCGGGCGGCCGCGCTGCGGGCCGCGGCCGGGGTGTGAGATGAGGATCGCCGTCACCGGGTCCATCGCCACCGACCATCTGATGACCTTTCCCGCCCGGATCACCGACCAACTGCTGGCCGACCGTCTGGACCGGGTCTCCCTGTCGTTCCTGGTGGACACCCTGGAGATCCGGGAGGGCGGGGTCGCCGCCAACATCGCGTACGGGCTGGCCCGGCTCGGGCACCGCCCGGTGCTGGTGGGGGCGGTGGGCGCCGACTTCGACGCGTACGGGGCCCGGCTGGGCGGCCTGGGGGTGGACACGGGCGCCGTACGCGTCTCCGCCAGCCGCCACACCGCCCGCTTCCTGTGCACCACCGACCCGGACGGCAACCAGCTCGCGTCGTTCTACCCGGGGGCGATGACGGAGGCCTCCGCGATCGACCTCACGCAGGTGCTGGCGGCGGGCGTCGACCTGGTGCTGATCGGGGCCGACGATCCGGCCGCGATGCTGCGGCACACCCGGGCCTGCCGGGCCACCGGTGTCCGCTTCCTGGCCGACCCCTCCCAGCAGCTGGCCCGCCTGGACGGCGCCGATGTCCGCGAACTCGTCCAGGGCGCCGACCACTTGTTCACCAACGAGTACGAGCACGGGCTGCTGCTCGAGAAGACGGGCTGGTCCGGCGCCGACGTCCTGGCCGGGGTCGGCACCTGGGTGACGACGCTCGGCGAGAAGGGCAGCCGTGTCGAGCGGGCGGGCGAGCCGCCCGTGGACGTCCCGGCGGCCCCGGCGACGGTCGTCGCCGACCCGACCGGGGCCGGGGACGCCTTTCGCGCGGGCTACCTCTCCGGTCTGGCCGCGGGACTGGACGCGGTGCGCTGCGCGCGGACGGGCTCGGTCCTGGCGAACCTCGCGCTGGCGACCGTCGGGACCCAGTCCTACGACGTCACACCGGACGACCTGCCGACCCTGCTCGCCGCGGCCTACGGGCCCGCGGACACCGCCGGGGGCGTGTCCCGGTAACGGGCCGCCGACCGGGTGGTCGTGATCGCCGGGAGCGGTCGCGGTCGTCCGGCCGGCCCATGCGGAGCGGCGGGCCGCCGCTGTGGTGGCGGCCCGTCCGTCCGTCCGGCCCGGCCGCTCGGCGGGCGGGCCTCGTGGCGTCCGTGCGGGCTGCTCAGGGGCGTCCGGGCCAAGCCGCAGCAGCCTGCTCCGACGGCGCCCGCCGGCCCCTGCGCCCGTCTTTCCGGGCGGAACGCCACGGCCGGGGCGGGCCGGGACCGCCCCGGTGCACCGCCGGTGCCGCGGTTCGCGAAAGCCGGGGGCGCGGGAGCGGGGGCGCTCCTGCGGTCGTCGCGAGGCGGGCCGTTAAGCTCGGGGGGTTTTCCGGGAGAGGACGGACGCGGGCATGAAAATCCTGATCAGCGCCGACATGGAGGGCGCCACCGGCGTCACCTGGCCGGCCGACGTGCTGCCGGGGACACCGCAGTGGGAACGGTGCAGGGCGCTGTTCACCTCCGACGTCAACGCGGCCGTCCTCGGGTTCTTCGACGGCGGCGCCGACGAGGTCCTGATCAACGAGGCGCACTGGACGATGCGCAACCTGCTCCTGGAGCGCCTCGACGAGCGGGCGCAGATGCTCACCGGACGGCACAAGGCGCTGTCGATGGTGGAGGGCGTCCAGCACGGCGACGTCGACGGCATCGCGTTCGTCGGCTACCACGCCGGCGCCGGCGCGGAGGGCGTCCTCGCCCACACCTACCTCGCCAACTCCATCACCGGGGTGTGGCTGAACGGCGTACGGGCCGGCGAGGGGCTGCTCAACGCGAGCGTCGTCGCCGAGTACGGGGTGCCGGTCGTGCTCGTCACCGGTGACGACGTGGCCTGCGAGGACGCGCTCGGGTACGCGCCGGAGGCGCTGAAGGTCGCGGTCAAGGACCACGTGTCGCGGTACGCGGCGGTGTGCCGCACCCCGGCCAGGACCGCCGCGGACATCCGGGCCGCGGCGAAGGAGGCCGCCCGGCTGGCGGTCCGCCGGGAGCCGGTGGACGCGGGACCGTTCACCGTCGAGGTCGAGTTCGACGCCGAGCACCTGGCGATGGCCGCGACCGTGGTGCCGGGCGTGGCGCGGACCGGGGAGCGCAGGGTCGCCTACACCAGCGGCACCATGTACGAGGGCATTCGCACGTTCAAGGCGGTCACGACGGTCGTCTCGGCCGCGGTGGAGGAGCAGTATGGCTGACGGGCAGGCGAGGGACGAGGTCGTGCGGTTCACCTCGGACCTCATCCGGATCGACACGACCAACCGGGGCGGCGGGGACTGCCGGGAGCGGCCCGCCGCCGAGTACGCGGCCGAACAGCTCGCCGCGGCGGGCCTGGAGCCGACGCTGCTCGAACGCACGCCGGGCCGCACCAACGTGGTCGCCCGCATCGAGGGCACCGACCCCTCCGCGGACGCCCTGCTCGTCCACGGGCACCTGGACGTGGTGCCGGCCGAGCCCGCGGACTGGCGCGTGCACCCCTTCTCCGGGGAGGTGAGCGACGGCGTCGTGTGGGGACGCGGTGCCGTCGACATGAAGAACATGGACGCGATGATCCTCGCCGTCGTCCGGTCCTGGGCCCGCCGGGGCGTCCGGCCCCGGCGCGATGTCGTCGTCGCCTTCACGGCGGACGAGGAGGCCAGTGCCGAGGACGGTTCCGGGTTCCTCGCGGACCACCACCCCCACCTCTTCGAGGGCTGCACGGAGGGCGTCAGCGAGTCGGGCGCGTTCACCTTCCACGACGGCACCGGGCGCGAGATCTACCCCGTCGCGGCCGGCGAACGCGGCACCGGCTGGCTGAAGCTGACCGCGCGCGGACGCGCCGGACACGGCTCCAAGGTCAACCGGGAGAACGCGGTGACCCGGCTGGCCGCCGCCGTCACCCGCATCGGCGAGCACGAGTGGCCGTTGCGGCTCACCCCCACGGTGACGGCCGCGCTCACCGAACTCGCCGCCCTCTACGGCGTCGAGCCCGACCTGAACGACGTGGACGCACTGCTGGGCAAGCTCGGCCCGGCGGCCAAGCTGGTCGAGGCGACCGTCCGCAACAGCGCCAACCCGACCATGCTGGAAGCCGGTTACAAGGTCAACGTGATTCCGGGGGAGGCGGTGGCGTACGTCGACGGGCGGTTCCTCGCCGGCTGGGAGAACGAGTTCCGCGCCACCGTCGACGCGCTGACCGGTCCTGACGTGAGCTGGGAGTTCGAGCACCGCGAGGTCGCCCTCCAGGCGCCGGTGGACTCGCCGACGTACGCCAGGATGCGCGCGGCCGTCGAGGAGTTCGCGCCGGAGGGACACGTGGTGCCGTACTGCATGTCCGGCGGTACGGACGCCAAGCAGTTCTCGCGGCTCGGGATCACCGGCTACGGCTTCGCCCCGCTGAAGCTGCCGGAGGGCTTCGACTACCAGGCCCTCTTCCACGGTGTCGACGAACGGGTCCCCGTCGAGGCGCTGCACTTCGGCGTCGACGTCCTCGACCGCTTCCTGCGCACGGCTTAGGGTCTGTCGTTTGGATCAGGCCGCAGGAAATCGCCGGTGTCTTGCAGCCGGGGTGAGTGGGGGTCGGTGCGTGCAGCTGCAAGGCGGAGGAGGGCGTCGACGCGGAGCGTCGGCAACCGACGACAACGCCGCAGATGCGCGTGCCGACCCCGACGTCTGCGGTGTGATCCAAACGACAGACCCTAGAGGAGACAAGACGTGCAGAACCTGCCGTACGGTGCCTGGCCCTCCCCCCTCGACGCGCGCCTCGCCGCCGCGCACGACGGGCGCCCCGAGTACGTCGGCCTCGTCGGCGACGAGGTGTGGTGGACGGCCCCCCGGCCCGCCGAGGGCGGCCGGCGCACGCTGGTGCGACGGCGGGCGGACGGCGTCGAGGAGACGGTCCTGCCCGCGCCGTGGAACGTGCGCAGCAGGGTCCTCGAGTACGGCGGGCAGCCCTGGGCGGGGCAGGTGGTGGGCGGCCGGACCCTGGTGGTGTTCGTGCACTTCGCCGACCAGCGCCTGTACGTCTGCGAGCCCGGCGGCGAGCCCCGTCCGCTGACCCCGGTGTCGCGGGTGGGGGGCGGACTGCGCTGGGCGGAACCGCAGTTCCCGCCCGGACGTGACGAAGTGTGGTGCGTGCTGGAGGAGTTCACCGGCGACGGGCCCACCGACGTGCGCCGGGTCCTGGCCGCCGTGCCGCTCGACGGCTCGGCTGCCCACGACCGCGGTGCCGTGCGCGAACTCACCGACGCCCGGCAGCGGTTCGTCACCGGTGCCCGGCTGTCGCCCGACGGACGGCGGGCCGCCTGGCTGGCCTGGGACCATCCGCGGATGCCGTGGGACGGCACGGAGGCGCTGGTCGCCGAGGTCGGCGCCGACGGGACGTTCGGGGAACCCCGCGTGGTGGCCGGCGGCCCGCGGGAGTCGATCGCGCAGGTCGACTGGTCGGCCGACGGCCGTCTGCTGTACACGAGCGACCGCACGGGCTGGTGGAACCTGTACCGGGACCACCTGCCGGTGTGCCCGCGCGAGGAGGAGTTCGGCGGAGCGCTCTGGAAGCTCGGCCACCGCTGGTTCGCCCCGCTGGCGGACGGACTGGTCGCCGTCGTGCACGGCCGCGGGGCCGCCACGCTCGGCGTCCTCGATCCCGAGACCGGTGAGATCGTCGACGCGGCCGGACCCTGGACCGAGTTCGCGCCCACCCTCGCCGCGCACGGGGAGCGGGTCGTCGCCGTCGGCGCCGGCCCGCGCAGCGCCCACGAGGTCGTCGAGCTGGACGTGCGCACCGGCCGCGCCCGGGTGATCGGCGCCCGGCACGAGGACACCGTGGACCCCGCCCACTACTCCGAACCCCGGAGCCGCACCTTCACCGGCCCCGACGGCCGCGAGATCCACGCCCACGTCCATCCGCCGCGCAACCCCGGCTGCGCCGCCCCCGACGCCGGACCGCCGCCCTACGTGATCTGGGCGCACGGCGGTCCCACCGACCGCTCCCCGCTCGTACTGGACCTGGAGATCGCCTACTTCACCTCCCGCGGCATCGGCGTCGCCGAGGTGAACTACGGCGGGTCGACCGGGTACGGGCGCGCGTACCGGGACCGGCTGCGCGGGCAGTGGGGGGTGGTCGACGTCGAGGACTGCGCCGCCGTCGCCCTCGCCCTCGCCGAGGAGGGCACCGCCGACCGCGGCAGGCTGGCGATCCGCGGCGGCAGCGCGGGCGGCTGGACCGCCGCCGCGTCCCTGGCCGGCACCGACGTCTACGCCTGCGGCACGATCAGCTACCCCGTCCTGGACCTCACGGCCTGGGCGACGGGGGAGACCCACGACTTCGAGTCGCGCTACCTCGACACCCTGGTCGGCCCCCTCGACGAGGTGCCCGCCCGCTACGCGGAACGCTCGCCCGTCGAGCACGCCGACCGGATCGGCGTACCGTTCCTGCTGCTCCAGGGACTCGACGACGTGATCTGCCCGCCCGCCCAGGCCGAACGGCTCCTCGAGCGCGTCGCGGGACGCGGAGTGCCGCACGCCTACCTCGCCTTCGAGGGCGAGGGGCACGGCTTCCGGCGGGCCGAGACGGTGGCGCGCGCCCTGGAGGCCGAACTGTCCTTGTACTCGCAGGTGTTCGGGCTGAACACACCCGGCGTCCCCCCTCTGGAGCTGATCGGATGAAGGAGCTCGTGCGGCCGCCCCGGCTCGCCCCCGGCGCCCGGGTGGCGGTCGTCGCCCCCAGCGGACCCGTCGCCGAGGAACGCCTCCAGGCCGGCCTGGACCTGCTGCGCGGCTGGGACCTCGAACCGTTCGCCGCGCCCCACGTCCTGGACGTGCACGGCGCGCTGCCCCACCTGGCCGGCACCGACGCCGACCGGGCCGCCGACCTCCAGCGCGCCTGGTGCGACCCGTCCGTCGACGCAGTGATCTGCGCGCGCGGCGGGTACGGCGCCCAGCGCATGGTCGACCTGCTCGACTGGGAGGCCATGCGGGCCGCCGGGCCGAAGGTGTTCCTCGGCTTCAGCGACAGCACCACCCTGCACGAGGCGTTCGCCGTCCGCCTCGGCCTGGTCACGCTCTACGGCCCCGTCGCGGCCGGCGTCGACTTCGTGAAGAACGCCCGCGCCCAGGAACACCTCAGGGCCACCCTGTTCGCCCCGGAGACCGTGCGCACCCTCACCTCCACCGGCACCGCCCTCGCCCCCGGCCGGGCCCGCGGCGTCACCCTCGGCGGCTGCCTCACCCTCCTCGCCACCGGGTACGGCACCCCGCACACCCGCTCCGGCGCCCGCGGCGGACTGCTGCTCCTGGAGGACGTGGGGGAACGGCCGTACCGCGTCGACCGCACGCTCACCCACCTCCTGCGCACCGGCTGGCTCGACGGCGTCGCCGGGATCGCGCTGGGCTCCTGGGCGCAGTGCGGCCCCTACGAGGAACTGCGGCCCGTGCTGGCCGACCGGCTCGGCGGCCTCGGCGTGCCGGTCGTCGAGGAACTCGGCTTCGGCCACTGCGACGGCGCCCTGACGGTGCCCCTCGGGGTCGCCGCCGAACTCGACGCGGACACCGGCACGCTCACCCTCGCCGCACCCGCCCTGAGCTGACCTCCGGCCCTCCGGGGGCCGGAGCGGGCGTGGCGAGGGGCCGGAGCGGCCGGCCGGGGCCCGTCACCCGGGGGCAGGCCTCCGCCGCGCGTGAGGGCGCCGGCGGGCCCACCCTGGTCGTATGAGTCCGCAGACCTCCGAGAGCGGCGGGAAGACCAGCGGGACGGGCGGAGCGCCGGCGCCCGCCCGGATCACCGTCCTGGCGCTCGCCCTCCTCGCCCTGATCTTCATCTTCGAGAACACCGGCGCCACCCGGGTCAGGCTCCTGATCCCCGAGGTGACGGTGACGGTGCCGCTGTGGACGGCGATGCTCGCCACCGGGGCCGTCGGCGCGCTGTGCGGGGCGTACGCCGTCAGACGGCGCGACTGACCACCCCGTACGCTGGCCCGATGCCGCACACCGCGTCCCGCCACCTCGCCGAGGGCCCCCGCGTGGGGATACGCCACTTCTCCCACGCCGACGCCGACGAGTTCACGGCCCGGGTCCGCGAGAGCAGGGACCTGCACCGTCCGTGGCTGTTCCCGCCGGACACCACCGAGGCGTACACGGCCTACGCGGGACGGCTCATCGAGGACCCGACGAAGGCCGGGTTCCTCGTGTGCACCCTGGACGACGGGGCCGTCGCCGGGTTCGTCAACATCAACAACATCGTCGGAGGCGGCTTCCAGTGCGGTGCGCTCGGCTACGGCGCCTTCGCGCACGCCGCCGGGCGCGGACTGATGCGCGAGGGTCTCGGCCTCGTCGTGGCCCACGCCTTCGGGCCGATGCGGCTGCACCGACTGGAGATCAACGTGCAGCCCGGCAACGCCGCCTCGATCGCCCTCGCGAAGGCCTGCGGGTTCCGGCTGGAGGGCTTCTCCCCGAAGATGATCCACATCGACGGGGAGTGGCGCGACCACGAACGCTGGGCGCTCACCGCCGAGATGTGCTCCCCGCGGTCTCCGCACGCCCCGCGGTCCCCCGGGAGCGCCCGCCCTTCCGGTTGATCTTCATCGTGTCCAGGTCCGTGACCGTCGACCTCAGACCGGTGAAGCCGCAGCCCCGTTCCCGCAGCGTCGCCTCGGCGCGCTCCTCGGCGAGCGCGCCCGCCATCTCCTCGCCGTCCGCCGCGTCCGAGACCACCACGTAACGCAGCGAGAAGTGCTTCAGCGGCGACGGCTCGTACGTCAGCGAGCCCTCCTCGGTGAACCGCATGCTCGTCAGGCCGTGTTCGGATGCCTCGGCGAGGAGCCGGGCACGCGCCGCCTCCGTCAGACCGTCCCAGGTGCCCCGGACGATGACCCGGTAGGTGTGCCGCTCGACCGCCTGCTCGCTCACTGCGTCCGCTCCTTCGTGACCCGCCTGTCCCGCGGGAAAGCCGTTGACCGCCCGACTGTACGTCCGCGGGGACGCCGGGCACGCGGAATTTCGTGACGTCCGACGCCTCTCGCGGGCCCCGGCCGTCGCCCGCCGGCCGGAACCTCCCGTCCGGCTCAGGCCGGGCCGCGGTCCACGTACTCGTACACCGCGCCGTCGGGGTGCCGCACGATCAGATTGCGGCCCGCGGGGGTCGCCACCGGGCCCGCGATGATGTCCGCGCCCAGCTCGTCCAGCGTCCTGTGCGCCTGGTCGACGTCGGTCACGGCGATCGTCGCGGCGACCTTGCGCAGCACCTCCAGTTCGGCCGCGGGCCCGCTCATCAGCAGGAAGCAGCCGACCGCGGCGACCCGCACGCCGCCGCGTTCGAAGCGCAGCGCCGGGGCGCCCGAGAGACGCTCGTAGAAGGGGACGGCGGCTTCCAGATCGTCCACGCAGACACGCAGGGTGGCTTCCAGAATGTTCATGCGCGAAAGCCTAGTTGGGCCGTACGGCCGGCGGAGATCCCTTCACCCGATCCCCCCGGCGCCCCCTCCCCGGCGGCCCGTGCCGGGCCCGCGCGCCCGCCCCGCACCGCGTTACCGGACGGTGCCGCCGGGTACCCGGCGGTCATGGAGCGCATCGATCACCTGGAGCATCTGGAACATCTGGACAAGCACCTCGTCGACGAGCTGGCGCAGGTGGCGCGCGAGACCATCCGCGAGGAACTGCGCGAACAGACCCGTAAGCAGCGCCGCAAGGCCGTGCTGTACGCCGCCTCCGGCGCGCTCGCCCTGTACGCGGGAGCCGCCGTCGCACTGGCCGTGGGTCTCGCCCTCGACATCGGGCTGCCCGACTGGGCCGCCGCGCTGATCACCGCGGCCCTCCTCGGCGCGCTGGCCTACGCGCTGCGTGCCGCCGCCCGCCCGCACCCGGCCCCCCACGGTACGGACGCGTCCGTACGGCCGGGGTCCGCCGCGCCGTCCACGGGGGCGGCCGCCGGCACGGGCGTGTCCTACCCGCCGATGCCGTCCACCGCCCCCGCCGTGGGTGTCCCCGAGCCGGGCGAGGCGCCGCGGCCCGGCCGCGTCGACCCCGAGACGCCCCACCACCGGGCCTGACGCGCCATGCGCACGCGCGGCAGGACCGTCGTGGTGACCGGGGCCAGTGCCGGTGTGGGCCGGGCCGCGGCGGTGGCCTTCGCCGCGCGCGGCGACCGGGTCGCGCTGCTCGCCCGCGGCCGCGCCGGACTCGCCGCGGCCGCGGACGACGTCCGGCTGGCCGGCGGCGAGGCACTCGTGGTCAGCGTGGACATGGCCGACGCCAAGGCGGTCGAGGACGCGGCACAGCAGGTCGTCGACGTCTTCGGCCGCATCGACGTGTGGGTCAACAACGCCTTCGCCGGGGTCTTCGCCCCCTTCACCGAGATCACGCCCGAGGAGTTCCGCCGGGTCACCGAAGTGACTTACCTGGGTTACGTGTTCGGCACCCGGGCCGCCCTGCGGCACATGCTGCCGCGGGACCGGGGCACCGTCGTGCAGGTGGGTTCCGCGCTCGCCTACCGGGGGGTCCCGCTGCAGTCGGCGTACTGCGGGGCCAAGCACGCCATCCAGGGGTTCAACGAGTCCCTGCGCTGCGAGCTGCTGCACGCGCGCAGCGGGGTGCGGACGACGATGGTGCAGCTGCCCGCCGTCAACACCCCGCAGTTCGACTGGGTGCTGAGCCGCATGCCGGGGCGGGCGCGGCCGGTGGCCCCCGTGTACCAGCCCGAGGTGGTCGCCCGCGCCGTCGTGCACGCCGCCGGTCACGGACGGCGCCGGGAGTACTGGGTGGGCGCTTCCACGGCGGCGACGATGATCGCCAACGCCGTGGTCCCCGGCCTCCTCGACCGCTACCTGGCCCGCACCGGCTTCGACTCCCAGCAGGACCGCCGGGACGCGGTGTCGTCCCGGCGCGAGGGCGGTCCCGGCAACCTGTGGAGCCCCGGCGACGGGCCGCACGGCCGCGACCACGGGGCGCACGGCCGCTTCGACGCCGAGTCCACCGCCACCAGCCCCCAGGAGTGGGCCTCGCGTAACCGCGGCCGGGTGGGGGCCGGACTGCTGGCCGCCGGTCTCGGCGCGGCGGTGACGGCGAGAGCGCGCGGACACGCCCGGGGCTGAACCGGACCGGGCCGGGGGCCGGGGAGACGACCCCACCCGGCCCGGCGGTGCGGGGAAGCCACGGTGCGGGTGATCCGCGCCTCGGGTGGCCGGCGGCGGGTGGCCGACGGTTCAGGGGAGCCGCGGCAGCACCTTCGTGCGGTAGAAGTCGAAGAAGCCGCGCTGGTCGGGGCCGATCTGGTTGACGTAGATCCGGTCGAAGCCCGCGTCGGCGAACGCCTTCAGCGCCGTGACGTGGGCGTCCACGTCGTCGCCGCACACCGTGTTCCGGGCCACCATCTCCTCCGTGACCAGCGGCTCCAGCTGTTCGAAGTGGCTAGGCGTGGGCAGCACCTGGCCCATCTCGCCGGGCAGCAGCTGGTTGGACCACAGCCGGCGGACCGTGCGGACCGCCTCCTCGCGGTCGGTGCCGTAGCAGACCTTCGTGCCGCCGCTGACGAGCTTGGCCCCGCCGCCGCCCTTGCGGAACTGCTCGACCATCGGCGCCTCCGGCATCATCGTGATGTAGCCGTCGCCGATCCGGGAGGCGAGGGAGGTGGCCTTCGGGCCGAAGCCGGAGACGTCGATCGGGACCGGCTCGTCCGGGACCGTGTAGAGGCGGGCGTTCTGCACCGTGTAGTGCGTGCCGACGTGGTCGACCTCCTCGCCCGTGAACAGCCGCCGCATGATCTGGACCGCCTCCTCCAGCATCTCCAGACGCACGTGCGCGGGCGGCCAGGCGTCGCCCAGGATGTGCTCGTTGAGGGCCTCGCCCGAGCCGACGCCGAGCCGGAAGCGGCCCCGCGTCAGCACCGCGCTCGTCGCGGCGGCCTGCGCCACCACCGCCGGGTGCATCCGCACCGTCGGGCACGTGACGGCCGTCTCGACGGGCAACGACACCGCCTGCGACAGCGCGCCGATCACCGACCAGACGAACGGGCTCTGGCCCTGCGCGTCGTTCCAGGGGTGGTAGTGGTCGGAGATCCAGAGCGCCGTGAAGCCGGCCTGCTCGGCCATCCGCGCCTGTTCGACCAGGTCCGCGGGGCCGAACTCCTCGCAGGACAGGAAGTAGCCGTACTCGGGCATGGGGTACCTCCGCTGGGGTGCGGCGGGTGGGCGGTCGCGGTCCGGGTCACCCCGGACGCGGGCGGGAAACGGGCTCCCGCAGGCCCCCGCGGACGTTTGGCGGGTCCGCCCGGGGGGACGCGGAAACCCCCGTACGACACATCTCCCCGCGGCCCGGACGGCGCGGGGCCACCGGAGGCGAACGTGAGTCGACCCCGCATCGTGATCGTCGGAGCCGGCTTCGCCGGATACCGCACGGCCCGCACCCTCGCGCGGGCGGCCCGCGGCCGGGCCGACATCACCCTGCTGAACCCGACCGACTACTTCCTCTACCTGCCCCTGCTGCCCCAGGTGGCCGCCGGCATCCTCGAACCGCGCAGGGTCACCGTCTCCCTCGCCGGCACCCTGCCGGATGCGCGGCTGGTGCTCGGCGAGGCCGGCCGCGTCGACCTCGACGGACGCACCGTGCACTACACCGGCCCCGAGGGCGGGACGGGCACCCTCGGCTACGACCGGCTGGTGCTGGCCGCCGGCAGCGTCAACAAGCTGTTGCCCGTCCCCGGCGTCGCCGAGCACGCGCACGGCTTCCGCGGCCTGCCCGAGGCGCTCTACCTGCGCGACCACGTGACCCGGCAGGTCGAGCTGGCCTCCGGCGCCGACGACGCCGCGCTCCGCGCCGCCCGCTGCACGTTCGTGGTGGTCGGCGCCGGCTACACCGGCACCGAAGTCGCCGCCCACGGGAAGCTGTTCACCGACGCGCTGGTGCACGCCCACCCCCTGCGCAAGGGCATGCGGCCGCGCTGGCTGCTTCTCGACATCGCCGACCGCGTCCTGCCCGAACTCGACGAACGGCTCTCCGCCACCGCCGACCGGGTGCTGCGCGAGCGGGGCGTCGACGTGCGGATGGGGACCTCCGTGAAGGAGGCCACCGCGGACGGGGTCCTGCTCACCGACGGCGAGTTCGTCGACACCCGCACCCTCGCGTGGTGCGTGGGCGTACGGCCCGACCCCCTCGCGGAGTCCCTCGGGCTGCCCATGGAGCGGGGACGGCTCCTCGTCGAGCCGACCCTGCGCGTGCCGGGCAGACCCGAGGTGTTCGCGTGCGGGGACGCCGCCGCCGTACCCGATCTGGAGAAGCCGGGGGCGTACACGCCGATGACGGCACAGCACGCCTGGCGGCAGGGCAAGGTCGCCGGACACAACATCGCCGCCTCGCTGACCGGGCGCGAACTGCGGCCCTACCGGCACAAGGACATGGGCTTCGTCGTCGACCTCGGCGGGGTCAAGGCCGCCGCGAACCCGCTGGGCGTCCCGCTGTCGGGACCGGTGGCCGGCGCGGTCACCCGCGGCTACCACCTGGCCGCCATGCCCGGCAACCGCGTGCGCGTCGCGGCCGACTGGCTGCTGGACGCCGTACTGCCGCGCCAGGCGGTCCAGTTGGGGCTCGTCCGGTCCTGGTCGGTGCCCCTGGACACGGCTTCGCCGGAACTGGCGCGGACGCCGGGCGGGCGGGAAGGGCGACCGGGCGCGGCGTCCGGGGCCGGTGCCCCCGCGACCGCCGTCGCCGAAGCCGCCGGCCCCGGTGGCGGCGTCCCCGCGACCGGCGGGCAGAAGGCACTGGGCGGGGGCGGCGGTGACGACACCTCCCGGACGATCACCTCACCCACCCCCGACCCGGTCAAGAGCGAACCGGCCAGGAACCGCCCGGCTCCGGGGCCGGCGAAGGACCGACCGGGCGGTGGGTCCGCGACGGGCCGGCCCGGCGGTGAGCCGGCGAAGAGCCGGCCTGGTGGCGAACCGGCGAAGAACCAGCCCGGTGGTGAACCCGCCAAGAACCAGCCCGGTGGCGAACCCGCCAAGGGCCGGCCCGCCTCCGGGACCGCCGGTGACCAGCCGCGTCCCCTCCCTCGAGAAGGAGAGCTGTAACCCGATGGACACCGCCGAACTCAGCGAGCTCGCACAGCAGTTGCGCGTGGACAGCGTCCGCGCCTCCGCCGCCGCGGGGTCCGGGCATCCGACGTCGTCGATGTCCGCCGCGGACCTGATGGCCGTCCTGCTGGCGAACCACCTCCGCTACGACTTCGACCGCCCCGCACACCCGGCCAACGACCGTTTCGTCCTCTCCAAGGGACACGCCTCCCCGCTGCTGTACGCGGCCTACAAGGCGGCCGGGGCCATCGACGACGAGGAGCTCCTCACCTTCCGCGCGCTCGGCAGCCGCCTCGAGGGACACCCCACCCCGCAGCGCCTGCCCTGGGTGGAGACGGCCACCGGCTCCCTCGGCCAGGGGCTGCCCGTGGGCGTGGGCATCGCCCTCGCCGGCAAGCGGCTGGACCACTCCGACCACCGGGTGTGGGTGCTGTGCGGGGACAGCGAGATGGCCGAGGGCTCGGTGTGGGAGGCCGCCGAGCACGCGGGCCACGAGCGCCTGGACAACCTCACGGTGATCGTCGACGTCAACCGGCTCGGCCAGCGCGGTCCCACCCGGCACGGCCACGACCTCGACGCCTACGCCCGCCGTTTCCAGGCCTTCGACTGGCACACCGTCGAGGTGGACGGACACGACGTGGACGCCGTCGACCGCGCCTACGGCGAGGCGGCCTCCACCAAGGGCCAGCCCACCGCGATCCTCGCCCGCACGCTGAAGGGCCGGGGCGTCGAGGCCGTCGAGGACCGGGAGGGGCTGCACGGCAAGCCGCTGCCGGACGCCGACGAGGCGATCGCGGAGCTCGGCGGGGTCCGCGACCTACGCGTCCAGGTGCACGAGCCGCCCGTCGCCCGCATGCTGCACTCCGTGCCCACCGGCCGTCCCGACCTGCCCCGCTGGGAGAAGGGCGACCCCGAGAAGGGCGTCGCCACCCGCGACGCCTTCGGACAGGCCCTCGCCGCCCTCGGCACGGCCCGTGGCGACGTCGTCGCCCTCGACGGGGAGGTCGGCGACTCCACCCGCACCGAGGCCTTCGCCAAGGAGCACCCCGACCGCTTCTTCGAGTGCTACATCGCCGAGCAGCAGCTCGTCGCCACCGCGGTCGGCATGGCCGCCCGCGGCCGGGTGCCCTTCGCCTCCACGTTCGCGGCCTTCCTGACCAGGGCGTACGACTTCGTGCGCATGGCGGCGGTCAGCGGCGCCGGGATCAACCTGGTCGGCTCGCACGCCGGGGTGGCCATCGGTCAGGACGGCCCCTCGCAGATGGGCCTGGAGGACCTGGCGATGTTCCGGGCCGTGCACGGCTCCACCGTCCTGTACCCGTGCGACGCCAACCAGACCGCCCGGCTGGTCGCCGCCATGGCCGGGCTCGACGGCATCCGCTACCTGCGCACCTCGCGCGGCGAGAGCCCGGTGATCTACGGGCCCGACGAGGAGTTCCCGGTCGGCGGCAGCAAGGTGCTGCGCTCCTCCGGCGGCGACCGGCTGACCGTCGTCGCGGCCGGCGTGACCGTGCACGAGGCGCTGAAGGCGGCCGACGCCCTCGACGCCGAGGGCATCCCGGTCCGGGTGATCGACCTGTACTCCGTCAAGCCCGTCGACCGGGACACCCTGCGGCGGGCCGCCGAGGAGACCGGCTGCCTGGTAACCGTGGAGGACCACCACGAGGAGGGCGGGCTCGGCGACGCGGTCCTCGACGCCTTCACCGACGGCCGCCCGGTGCCCCGGCTCGTGCGGCTCGCCGTGCGGACGATGCCGGGTTCGGCGAGCCCCGGGGAGCAACTGCACGCGGCCGGCATCGACGCCGAGTCGATCGCCGCCTCCGTCCGGCTGCTGGTGGAGACGGCGGTCGTCCCGTGAGCGACGGCGGCCGGTCCCGGGGCGGGAGCGGCCGTCCCGGGGGCGGCGGTGGCCGCCCCGAGGGCGGTGGCCGTCCTCCGGCGGGCGACGAGGTCCGCCGGGTGCGGGCCGGCCGCCGTACCGTCGAGGTCCACCGGCCCGACAAGGTGATCGTCCCGGCCGGGGCCGACGGCACGCGGTACACCAAGGGCGACCTGGTGGCGTACTACCGCTCGGTGGCCCCGTTCATGCTGCCGCGGCTGCGCGGGCGGCCGCTGATGCTGGAACGGCATCCGGACGGCGTCGACGGCCCCCGGTTCCTGCAGAAGAACACCCCCGGGCACTACCCGGAGTGGATCACCCGGGCGCGGGTCGGCAAGGAGGACGGCACCGTCCTGCACACCGTCTGCGACGACACCGCCACCCTCGTGTACCTCGCCGACCAGGCCTGCCTCACCTTCCACCGCTGGCTGTCACGGGCCGGCCGGGCCGACCGCCCCGACCTGATGATCTTCGACCTGGACCCCTCCGGCGACGACTTCACCGCCGTGCGCGAGGCGGCCCGGTGGCTGGGCGACCTGCTCGACGAGGTGCGGCTCCCCTTCAGGCTGATGACCACCGGCTCGCGCGGACTGCACGTCGTCGTCCCCCTGGACGGACGGCAGGGCTTCGACGAGGTGCGCGCCTTCGCGCGGGACGCCGCCGAGCTGCTCGCGGCCGGGCACCCGCGGGAGCTGACCACCGCCGCCCGCAAGAAGGACCGGGGCGAGCGGCTCTACCTCGACGTGCAGCGCAACGGCTACGCCCAGACCGCCGTCGCCCCCTTCACCGTGCGCGCCCGTCCCGGCGCCCCCGTCGCCATGCCCATCCGCCGGGACCAGCTCGACGACCCCGGCCTCGGACCCCGCCGGTGGACCGTCGCCGACGCCCTGGAACAGGCCCGGACCCGGCCGTGGTCCGGGACGAGCGGCGCCGGACGCTCCCTGGGGCCCGCCCGGCGCCGCCTCGACGCCCTGCGTGGCTGATACACGTACCGCCGGTGCGCAGCACGTCCGACGGGCGGCGCAGACGCATGCGTTCCCGAAGGTTTGGCCATGGTCCTTCCGGCCACACGGAAGGGAGAGGTGGCCATGTCGAACACAAAGAACACGGCGGACGCACAAGTTTCACGTACCGCGCGCACGTCACGCGGCAGCGGTACGGGCACTTCGCGCGCCACGCGCACTTCGCGGAAACGCCCGCAGGGCGGTTCCCCGGCCGAGGGCCGGAACACCGAGGACCAGCACACCGACGACCAGGACGAGGGCAGGGACGACACCGTGACGGACAACCGGCCGAGGCCCATGGAGGTACTGCGCGAGGCGCGTGCCCAGCTCGCCGAGCTGACCGGCATGACCCCCGAGAGCGTCTCGTCCTTCTCGCAGACCGAGGACGGCTGGTCCCTGGAGGTCGAGGTCCTCGAACTGGAGCGGGTGCCCGACACCATGAGCCTGATGGCGAGCTACGAGGTCGAACTCGACCCGGAGGGCCAGCTGACCGGCTACCGCCGCGTCCGCCGCTACGAGCGAGGGCGGTCCGACGCGCGGTCCGGCGGCCGGTAGGCCGTCCGCCGGACGGCCCGGCTCCCCGGCCGTACATCGCGCACAAGCCGTTCATCACCCACAAGGCATCACCCACAAGGCAGTCATCACACACAAGGAGGTGCGGTCGGCATGACCGTGGTCCCGGCACAACAGTCCGGTGGCGGAGGCGGCTCCAGCGGCCTCTACGACGTTCTGGAGCTCGTCCTCGACAGGGGGCTCGTCATCGACGCCTTCGTGCGGGTCTCCCTGGTCGGCATCGAGATCCTGAAGATCGACATACGGGTCGTCGTGGCCAGTGTCGACACCTATCTGCGGTTCGCCGAGGCGTGCAACCGGCTCGACCTCGAGGCGGGCCCGCGCAAGAGCCCCGGCCTGCCCGAGATCGTCGGCGACGTCACCGAGTCCGGTGCGCGAGGCAAGTCCAAGGGGGCGCTGTCCGGCGCCGCCGAGACCATCTCCGGCGCCTTCAAGCAGGCCCGTGAGGAAGGCGAGACCGAGTCCAGGCCGCGTGCGCGCAAGTCGACGTCCGCCCGCCGGAAGGAGGAGCAGGAGTGAGCACCTACATCTACGGCATCACCGCCGCTTCGCACCCCGCCCTCCCGGAGGGCCTGAACGGGGTGGGGGAGCCGCCCCTGCCGGTACGGGTGCTGCGGGCGGGTGACCTCGCGGCCGTCGTCAGCGACGCCCCCGAGAACCTCCGGCCCAAGCGCCGCGACCTCCTCGCCCACCAGACGGTCCTGGGCGAGGCGGGAGCCGAGGGCTGCGTGCTGCCCATGCGGTTCGGCAGCGTCGCCCCCGACGACGACGCGGTCGCCGGCGTCCTGACCGAACGCGCCGAGCACTACCTGGAGCGGCTGCGGGCCCTCGAGAACAAGGTCGAGTACAACGTCAAGGCCTCCCACGTGGAGGACGCCGTGCTGCACCAGGTGATGGCGGACAGCCCCGAGCTGCGCGCGATGGCCGAGGCGAACCGGCAGGCCGGCGGCGGCTCGTACGAGCAGAAGATCCAGCTCGGCGAGATGGTGGCGGCCGCGGTCAAGGCCCGTGAGACCGAGGACGCCGCGGAGGTGCGGCGGGTCCTGGAGCCCCTGGCCGCGAGCGTCGAGCCGGGCCCCGAGTCCACCGGCTGGCTCGCCAACGTCTCGTTCCTGGTGGACCGCGACGAGGCGGCGCGCTTCCTGGACGCGGCGGAGGGACTGCGCGAGAGCCGTCCCCACCTGGAGGTGCGGGTGAACGGCCCGCTGCCGCCGTACAGCTTCGTCGAGCCCGGCCCCGCGAAGCCCGCCGTGCCGGCGGCCGGCTAGCGGGCACCGAAGCGAAGGAGCAGGGAGATGGGCCTGATCTCGGAGGTGCTGCTGTTGCCGTTCGCCCCGGTGCGCGGCAGCGGCTGGGTGATCCAGCAGGTGGTTCAGGAGGCCGAGCGGATCTATTACGACCCCGCCACGGTTCGGGCCGAACTCTCCCGTCTCGAAGAGCAGTTGGAAGACGGGGCGATCACGGAGGAGGAGTTCGACCGGATGGAGGACGAGCTCCTCGACCGGCTCGACATCGCCATGCGCAGGAGTACGGGAACCGACGACGGGACGGCACGATGAACCGAGTGGGACTGGGCCTCGCGGTAGGGGCCGGATACCTCCTGGGACGTACCAAGAAGGCGAAACTCGCACTCGCCGTGGGTTCGATGGTCGCGGGCAAGAAGCTGAACCTGACCCCGAGCGGTGTGGCCGACCTGGTGTCCCGGCAGCTGAAGGACAACCCGCAGTTCAAGGAGATCACCGAACAGCTCCGCGGTGAGCTGCGCGGTGTCGGCAAGGCCGCCTCGGGCGCGATGGTCGAGCGGCAGATGAGCGCCCTCGCCGACCGGCTGCACAGCCGCACCGACCGGGTCCGCGACCAGCTCGACGGCGTCGTCCCCGACGCGCCGGGCGGGAGGTCGCGGGACGAGGCGGACGACGACGAGTACGACGAGCGCGACGAACGCGACGAGTACGACGAGGACGCCGACGTCGACGAGGACGCCGAGGACCGGTCGGACGAGGACGCCGAGGCCGACGAGGCCGATGAGGCCGACGAGGAGGAGCCGCCGCGGAAGAAGGCGGCGGCCAAGAAGACGGCGGCGAAGAAGGCACCGGCGAAGAAGGCGCCCGCGAAGAAGGCGCCCGCCAGGAAGGCGCCCGCGCGCGGGACGGCCGCGAAGAAGACCGCCGCGTCGGCCCGCAAGACGGCCGCGAAGGCGCCGGCGCGGGCCCGGCGGCCGAAGGGAGACGGTGAGTGATGACCGAGTCACTCGGATCGGCCACGTCCACGGCCGGCAAGGCGGCGGGCAAGGCCACGGGGGGAAACCCGCTGGCCGGGGTCGCGCAGAGCGAGGCCGCCGACCGGCTGAAGGCGGAGGTGCAGGAATACCTCGCCGCCCAGGCCCAGCGCGTGCTGACCGGGGTCGGCCGCAAGCTCGGCGAGACCACCGTGAAGCTGAACGACATCGCCGACGGCAACAGCCCCGGCTTCGGGAAGCTCGCCCTGGACGGCGGCCGCAAGCTGGCCGAGGGCAAGGGCCCGATGCGCACCGCGCTGGAGCTCGGCGCCTCGCGCGCCAAGGACAAGGTGACCGGCGCGCTGAAGAACCTGGGCGGCGGCAAGGGCAAGCGCAAGGGCGGATCGGGTTCCAAGCCCACCGTCATCATCGAGCAGATCGACGTCGGCGTGCCGCTGCGCACCGCCTACGACCAGTGGACGCAGTACCAGGACTTCAGCACCTTCGCCAAGGGCGTCAAGAGCGCGAGCCGCGCCGACGACACCACCAGCGACTGGCAGCTGAAGGTCTTCTGGTCCAACCGGAGCTGGAAGGCGAAGACCACCGAGCAGGTCCCGGACGACCGGATCTCCTGGACGTCCGAGGGCGCCAAGGGCACCACCAAGGGCGTGGTCTCCTTCCACCGGCTCGCGGACAACCTCACCCGCGTCCTGCTGGTCATCGAGTACTACCCCACGGGTCTGTTCGAGAAGACCGGCAACATCTGGCGCGCCCAGGGCCGTCGCGCCCGCCTCGACCTGAAGAACTTCGTCCGCTTCATCTCCCTCAAGGGGGAGGCGGAGGACGGCTGGCGCGGCGAGATCCGCGACGGCGAGGTCGTCCGCTCCCACGAGGACGCCCTCGCCGAGGAGCAGGAGCAGGAGCAGGAGCAGGAGAACGAGGCCGAGGACTCGGAGGAGCCCGAGGGCGAGTACGACGAGGACCAGCCCGAGGCGGAGTACGACGAGGACGACGAGCGGCCCGAGGACGACGAGCGGCCCGAGGGTGAGTCCGAGGAGTACGACGAGGAGTACGACGAGGACGAGGAGCCCGAGTACGAGGAGGAGGCGGAGCCCGAGGACGAGTACGACGAGGACGAGTACGAGGACGAAGAGGCCGCGGAGGACGAGGACAGGAGGAGCCGTCGATGAGCATGCCGAGCCGGATGCCGGAACCGTACGGCCAGGGCGGCGGCGCCAACCTCGCGGACATCCTGGAACGCGTCCTCGACAAGGGCATCGTCATCGCCGGCGACATCCGGATCAACCTGCTCGACATCGAACTGCTCACGATCAAGCTCCGCCTCATCGTCGCCTCGGTCGACAAGGCCAAGGAGATGGGCATCGACTGGTGGGAGGACGACCCGGAGCTGTCCACCCGAGCCAGACGCGACCAACTCGCCAAGGAGAACGCCGAGTTGCGTGAACGTCTGGCTCGGCTGGAGGAGCTGGAGCCGGGCCGGACCCGGGAGGAGTCCCCATGACCGGACTGCGGTACGTGTACGCCGTCTGCCGGCCCCTCGGCGCGCCCCTGCAGGCCCAGCTGACGGGCGTGGCGGGCGCGCCGGCCAAGCTGCTGCAGCACCACGGCCTGACCGCGGTCGTCAGCGAGGTGCCCGAACGGGACTTCGCGGAGGAGCCGCTGCGCGCCCGCCTGGAGGACCTCGACTGGCTGGCCGCGACGGCGCGCGGCCACCAGCAGGTGATCGACGCGCTGACCGCGGTGACGACACCGCTGCCGCTGCGGCTCGCGACCGTCTTCCGCGACGACAGCGGCGTGCGCGTGATGATGGAGGAGCGCGAGGAGTCCTTCCGGCGCACCCTGGACCGGCTGGAGGGCCGCGTCGAATGGGGCGTGAAGATCTACGTCGAGCCCACGGGCGAGGAGACCTCCGGTCCGGACACCGCGGCGGCGAAGCCCGCCTCGGGCCGCGACTACCTCCTGCAGCGGCGGAGGAAGGCGCGGGCGCACGAGGACAGCTGGCAGCGGGCGGAGCGGTTCTCCGGCCGGCTGCATTCCCTGCTCTCGGAACACGCGGACGCGGCCCGTCTGCACGCACCGCAGAATCCCGCTCTCTCCCGGGCCTCCGGGCAGAACGTGCTGAACGCCGCCTACCTGGTGCCGCGTGCGCGGTCCGAGGAGTTCGTGGAGCTCGTGGACGGCACGAAGGACGAGGAGCCCGGGATGCGCGTCGAGCTCACGGGACCCTGGGCGGCGTACTCCTTCGTGGAGCCCGCGTCGGAGGAGGGCGACGGGAACGGCGCGGAGGGCGCGCGCACCGGGAGCGGCACGGAGGACGCGGGCAGGGGCGGGGCCGCGGGGGAGGAGGGACCGTGACCGTCGTGGAGCGCCGCGAGATCGCCCTCATCGACCTGCTCGACCGGCTGCTGGCCGGCGGGGTCGTCATCAAGGGCGACGTCACCCTGCGGATCGCGGACGTCGACCTCGTCCGCATCGATCTGAACGCCCTGATCAGCTCCGTGAACGAGAACGTGCCGTCGCCCTGGAGGGATCTTTCGTGACCACCCCGCCCAAGCGTCAGGTCGATCTGGAGCCCGACACGGTCGAGCGGGACCTGATCAAGCTCGTCCTCACCGTCGTGGAGCTGCTGCGCCAGCTGATGGAGCGGCAGGCGCTGCGCCGTTTCGACCAGGGCGACCTGTCCGAGGAGCAGGAGGAGCGGATCGGGCTCACCCTGATGCTGCTCGACGAGCGGATGACGGAATTGCGCGACCGCTACGGCCTGCGGCCCGAGGACCTGAATCTGGACCTCGGGCCGCTCGGGCCGCTGCTGCCCCGGGAATGAGCCGACGCCCCGGGAGGCCCGGGTGACGGGACGACGGGGACCCGGGCGGGGAAGGACGGGGCCCGGCTGCGGGAAGGACGCCTGACGCGCGGGGACGACGCGCGTCAGGCGTCCTTCCTGCACAGGACCTCTCCGTGCAGGACGGCGAACCAGCCGTCGTCCCGCCGCCCCCATTCCCGCCAGGCCTCGGACACGGCCCTCAGGCGCGCGGTGTCGGCGTGCCCGCCCTCGACGGCCCGCCGCGCGTAGGCGGAGTCCAGGGTGCGGTCGGCCCACAGGCCGCTCCACCAGGCCCGCTCCTCGGCGGTGCTGAAGGTCCAGGTGGCGGAGGTGGCCGTGACGTCCGTGAAGCCCGCCTCCCGCGCCCACGCCTTCAGCCGGCGTCCGGCGTCGGGTTCCCCGCCGTTGGCGCGGGCCACCGAGTGGTAGAGGTCCAGCCAGTCGTCCATCCCGGCCGAGGCCGGGTACCAGGTCATCGCCGCGTAGTCCGCGTCGCGGACGGCGACGTGTCCGCCGGGCCGGGTGACGCGCCGCATCTCGCGCAGCGCCCGCACGGGGTCGCCGACGTGCTGGAGCACCTGATGGGCGTGGACCACGCAGAACGTGTCGTCCGGGTGGTCGAGGGCGTGCACGTCGCCGACCTCGAAGCCGACGTTGGTCAGGCCCCGCCCGGCGGCCGTGGCCCGCGCCTGCTCCAGGACGCCCGGCGCGCGGTCGACGCCGGTGACGTGGCCGTCGGGGACGAGGGCGGCCAGGTCGGCGGTGATGGTGCCCGGCCCGCAGCCGATGTCCAGGATCTTCATGTGCGGCTTCAGCGAACCCAGCAGGTACGCCGCCGAGTTGGCGGCGGTCCGCCAGGTGTGCGAGCGCAGTACCGACTCGTGGTGTCCGTGCGTGTAGACGGCGGTCTCCCGCGTTTCCGGCATGGCTCGGCCCCTTCTTCACGGTCTTCACGGTCCGCTCCCCGGGGTCCGGGGAGCCCGGGGACCGATGTGCGTCACCGTACGTCCGCACTCGCATGTTGAGACAGTTCGTTCCGTAGAATGGACTGACGGTCCGTCAGCGACGTGCGCCGGCCCCGCGGTCGGCCCCGCGGGGCGGGTTCCGGGCGGACGGGTGCCGCCGCCGGCCCGCGGGTACCCTGCAGGGGCCGGTTCCCGCGCGGGGCGGCACGGCACCGGAAGGTGAGCGCATGCGTCTGCTCCTGGTCCGCCACGGCGAGACCCCCACCAACGTCGAGCGGCTGCTGGACACCGCCGTCCCCGGCCCCGGCCTGACCGCGCTCGGCGAACGGCAGGCCGCCGCCCTGCCCGAGGCCCTCGCCGACGAGGACATCGACGCCCTGTACGTCTCCACCCTGGTGCGGACCCGGCTCACCGCCGCCCCGCTGGCCGCAGCCCGCGGCCTGGACGTCCTCGAGCGCGACGGCATCCGGGAGATCTCCGCCGGAGACCTCGAACTCCTGCCGGGCGAGTCCGAGCAGGGCGAGCGCTACCTGCGCACGGTGTTCGCCTGGGCGGCCGACGAGCCGGAGCTGCGCATGCCGGGCGGCGAGAGCGGCACCGAGTTCCTGGAGCGCTACGACGCCGTGGTCGCCGAGGCCGCCGCGAGCGGCGCCCGCTGCGCCGCCCTGGTCAGCCACGGCGCCGCGATCCGCGCCTGGACGGCGGCCCGCGCCCGCAACGTGGACGTGCCGTTCGCCGCCGCCCGCCGACTCGCCAACACCGGTGTGGTCGTCCTCGACGGCACCCCCTCCGCCGGGTTCGAGGCCCTGACCTGGGCGGGCGCGGCCGTGGTACCCGCGGGCGAGGGCGGACCGGCCGGCGAGCCGTTCGACGCGGCCGGATGATCTCCGGTCCGCGGGGACGGCGCCGACGGGGAACCGATATGGGTTTGCCGCATCCCGCGGGCGGCCAGCACAATGCACCCCCATGGGACATCTGGAAGCCGCGCACCTCGAGTACCACCTCCCCGACGGGAGGACGTTGCTCGGCGACGTGTCCTTCCGGGTGGGCGAAGGGGCCGTGGTGGCCCTGGTCGGACCCAACGGCGCCGGCAAGACGACCCTGCTGCGGCTGGTCTCCGGCGAGCTGAAACCGCACGGCGGCACCGTCACCGTCGGCGGCGGGCTCGGTGTGATGCGCCAGTTCGTGGGCTCCGTACGGGACGAGACGACCGTACGGGACCTGCTGGTGTCGGTGTCCTCGCCGCGCATCCGGGAGGCCGCGAAGGCCGTCGACGAGGCGGAGCACGCGATCATGACGGTGGACGACGAGGCCGCGCAGATGAACTACGCGCAGGCCCTGTCCGACTGGGCCGAGGCCCAGGGCTACGAGGCCGAGACGCTGTGGGACATCTGCACCACGGCCGCCCTCGGCGTGCCCTACGACAAGGCCCAGTTCCGCCAGGTGCGCACCCTGTCCGGCGGCGAGCAGAAGCGGCTGGTGCTGGAGGCGCTGCTGCGCGGCACCGACGAGGTGCTGCTGCTCGACGAGCCCGACAACTACCTCGACGTCCCCGGCAAGCGGTGGCTGGAGGAGCGGCTGAAGGAGACCCGTAAGACGGTCCTGTTCGTCTCCCACGACCGCGAACTCCTCTCCCGGGCCGCCGAGAAGATCGTCTCCGTGGAACCGGGACCGGCCGGCGCCGACGCCTGGGTGCACGGCGGCGGCTTCGCCACCTACCACGAGGCCCGGCGCGAACGCTTCGCCCGCTTCGAGGAGTTGCGCCGCCGCTGGGACGAGAAGCACGCCCAGCTGAAGAAGCTGGTGCTGAACCTGCGGCAGGCGGCCTCCGTCAGCCACGAGATGGCCTCCCGCTACGCGGCCGCGCAGACCCGCCTGCGCAAGTTCGAGGAGGCGGGCCCGCCGCCCGAGCCGCCGCGCGAACAGGACATCACCATGCGACTCAAGGGCGGCCGCACCGGCGTGCGGGCCGTCACCTGCGAGGGCCTCGAGCTGACCGGACTGATGAAACCCTTCGACCTGGAGGTCTTCTACGGCGAGCGGGTCGCCGTCCTCGGCTCCAACGGCTCCGGCAAGTCGCACTTCCTGCGCCTGCTGGCCGGCGACACCGTGGCGCACACGGGGAAGTGGAAACTGGGGGCGCGGGTCGTCCCCGGCCACTTCGCGCAGACCCACGCCCACCCGGAACTGATGGGCCGCACGCTCCTGGACATCCTGTGGCAGGAGCACTCCCAGGACCGCGGCGCCGCCATGTCCCGGCTGCGCCGCTACGAGCTGACCCAGCAGGCCGAGCAGGCCTTCGAGCGGCTGTCCGGCGGGCAGCAGGCCCGCTTCCAGATCCTGCTGCTGGAGCTGGAGGGCGTCACCGCCCTCCTCCTCGACGAGCCGACCGACAACCTGGACCTGGAGTCCGCCGAAGCGCTCCAGGAAGGGCTGGAGGCCTTCGAGGGCACGGTCCTGGCCGTCACCCACGACCGCTGGTTCGCCCGCTCCTTCGACCGCTACCTGGTCTTCGGCAGCGACGGCCGGGTCCGCGAGACCCCGGAGCCCGTGTGGGACGAGCGCCGCGTGGAGCGCGCGCGGTAGCGACGGCGGCAGGTGGCGGCGGCGGTGGCGGCGCCGAGGGCGGCCGCGGCCGGGCGGCCGGGGCGGCCCGCGCGCCGGCCGCGCCGGGGTCCTGCGGCGGCCCGCGGTGGGACGCGGTCCGCGGGCGGGTCCCCGCCCTGCCGCGAGGCGCCGGCGCAGCCGGAGGCCCGGGAGCCGGATTGTTCGTACAGTGGACTCAGAGACGCGAGATCCATGGCCCCTCCCTGACGCCGGCCGGACGTCCGTGCCGTGCGGGCGGGTACCCGGACCCCATGGACGCACACGACGACTGGGGTACCACCATGACCGGAGTCGACCCCGACCGGCTGGACGACCAGCAGCTCATGAAAGAG
The DNA here is from genome assembly GCF_055580685.1 of Streptomyces sp. NPDC031554. Classification (NCBI taxonomy): domain Bacteria; kingdom Bacillati; phylum Actinomycetota; class Actinomycetes; order Kitasatosporales; family Streptomycetaceae; genus Streptomyces; species Streptomyces sp. NPDC031554. Next base: position 538,938 of record NZ_JBVIKX010000002.1, read on the forward strand.
CTGGAGACGATCCACCGCACCCGCCACGACACCCTGCTGTACGGCTCGAACGACGCCCTGCGCGCCCACAACGACCGGATGGCGAAGCTGGAGGGCGAGTACCTGCGCCGCAACCCGCGCCGCTTCGTCTCGCCCGCCCGCACTCGCGACGGCGCCCGGGAACGGGCCGGCCGGGCCGACGGCACCGAGCGCCCCGGCGCGCCCGTCGGCAAGTGGGGTCCCGGCGCGGCGAGCGGCCCCGGCCGGGTCTGAGACCCGCCGGGGCCGCTCGTCCACCGGTCCCGCGGCGCGCGGGGGACGCTCAGGCGGCCTCCCGGGCGAACACCTCCAGGAAGGTCTCGCAGAACGCCTTCAGATCGTCCGGCTTGCGGCTGGTCACGAGCTTGTTCGGGCCGTGGTCGCAGACCTTGACCTGCTCGTCGACCCAGTCGCCGCCGGCGTTGCGGATGTCGGTCCGCAGGCTGGGCCAGGAGGTCAGCACCCGGCCGCGCACGACGTCCGCCTCGATCAGCGTCCACGGGGCGTGGCAGATCGCGGCGACCGGCCGGCCCTGCTCGAAGAACGCCTTGACGAACGCCACCGCCTTGTCGTCGGTGCGCAGGAAGTCGGGGTTCGCGACCCCGCCCGGCAGGACCAGCCCGCCGAAGGAGTCCGCCGCGGCCTCGCCGGCCACCTCGTCGACGGGGAAGGTGTCCGCCTTGTCGAGATGGTCGAACGCCTGGACCTCGCCCGGCGCGGTCGACACCAGCACGGGCTCGTGTCCCGCGTCCACCGCCGCCCGCCAGGGCTCGGTCAGCTCCACCTGCTCGACGCCCTCGGGTGCCGTCAGAAACGCGATGCGCATGATCGTTCCATGTCCTTTCCGGTGTTCTCCGGTGTCGTCCTCAGGCCCCGTCCCTGGTGAGGGTCTCGGCCAGTTCCTGCACGGTGGCGTAGCGCTGCTTGTGCGGCAGCCGCCGTACCGCCTCGACGAGCGCGTCCGGCGCGTTCTTGCGGCGCAGGGTCCCCGCCAGTTCCTGGGGGCCGGCGGGGAACGGGCCGCGGCCCAGGATGCGGGCCAGTTCCAGCCGTACCGTCGCCAGCGACGCCCGCGCGTTCCCCGGCACCACCGGCCCGCCCCAGACCTGCGGATCGTCCTCCGCGGACGGCTCGGGGTCGTGCCACTCCTCGGACCGCGTGGGGTGCCCGGACCTCAGCAGGCCCTGCAGCTCGTGCTTCATCTCGTCGTCCCGGTGGACACTCAGCCGGTCGCTGCCTCGCTGCATGTCTCCCTCCACTTCCTCGGGTGCAGGTTCCTCGGGTGCAGGCCCACCGCGTACCCGGGGGGCCGGAACCGACACGGGGTCCGCGCCGCCGAAATCGGGGGTGCGCTCACCCGTGCCCGCGCCCGGCGGGCCTCCCGCGCCTTCGCACCGGCAAACCCGCCCGGACACCGGCCCCACCCGGCCCCGGGCGGCCGGCGGCCCGTCGAGGCCGGCGCGGGACGCCGCCGCGGACCTCGGCGGTCGTGGAGGGCGCTGTCCGGGCGGGAGCGGCACGGACCACCGGATCTCCTCGGCTGCCCCCGCGCGGCAGCGGAAAACCTGGCCGGGTGCCCCCGCGCGCCGTCGGAAAACGCCGGGGAAGTTTGAGGGGGCGGGCAGGGGGCAGGCGAGCACAGTGCTTCGGACCGGAGGCACGCCCGTGGGACGCCGCTTCGACGCGACCCGGGCGGCCCGTCCGGACCGCTCCGCGCTCCCACGGTGACCGGCCGACACCGAGCACCCCTAGGGAGTTGCTACGCCCATGAGCACCACGCCCATGCGAAACCGCTCGAGTACGAGGCGCCACCCGCACGACGACGCCCCCGACACCGCCGAAGCCTTCCGCACGCTCGCCGCACTGCCTCCGGGCCCCCGCCGCGACGCGCTCCGCCGGCGGATCGTCGAGGCCTGGCTGCCGATGGCCGACCGCATCGCCGGACGCTTCCGCAACCGCGGCGAGAACGCCGAGGACCTGCGCCAGGTCGCGGCCCTCGGCCTGGTCAAGGCCGTCGACCGCTACGACCCCGCACTCGGCAACGCCTTCGAGAGCTACGCCGTCCCCACCGTCACCGGCGAGATCAAGCGGCACTTCCGCGACCACATGTGGACCCTGCACGTGCCGCGGCGCGTGCAGGAACTGCGCAACCGCGTCCGCCTCGCCTCCCAGGAGCTGGCCCAGACGGTGTCCGGGCGACGGCCCACCGTCACCGAGATCGCCGAACGCGCGCAGCTGAGCGAGGACGAGGTGCGCGAGGGGCTGGGGGCGCTGGAGAGCTTCACCGCGCTGTCCCTCGACGCGGAGCTGCCGGGCGGTGAGGACGGCTACTCGCTGAACGACGCCCTCGGCGCGCCCGACCCCGCGCTCGACACCGTCGTCGACCGGGAGTCCGTCAGGCTGCGGCTCGCCGCACTGCCGGAACGCGAGCAGGCGATCCTCTACATGCGGTTCTTCCGGGACATGACGCAGAGCCGGATCGCGGAGGAGCTGGGCATCTCCCAGATGCACGTGTCCCGGCTGATCAGCCGGTGCTGCGACCGGCTGCGCGAACAGGTGCTGCACGACGCGGCCTGACGACGGGCCGCGGCGGGGAGTCATCGGCGCTCCGCACCCGTCACCCGATCGGGTGCGGCCGTCCCGCCAATGGACCGCGGCCACGGGCGCCGGCGGACCGGGCGGGCTGTGATGGCCGGGAGGCACGGACGTGTGCCTCGCAGCCGTCGGCCGAAGGAGCCGTCCCATGCGCCCCACCGCCCGTGTCCTGTCCGTGGCCGCCCTGGCCGGTGCCGTACTGGCCGGCGCCGGCCCGGCCGCGTCCGCGGACCCGGGGGCGGAGATCAGCCCGGCCACGGCCGCTCCGGGGGACAGCGTCACCGTCACCGTCACCTGCGACCCCCTCGGCGCGCCCGCGCCGCCGAGCATCGACGCCGCCTCGGACGCCTTCGAGGAAGGCACCGTCAAGCTCACCCTGGAGCCCGGCGGCGACGAGCTGACCGGCCCCGCCTACCGCGGCACCGCCCGGATCGCCCCGGCCGAGGACCTCGACGTGCCGACGGACCCCGCCGACCCGGCCGACCCCGCCGACCCCGCCGACCCGGCGGACGCGGCGGGCACGGACTCCGCCTGGACCGTCGACGGCACCTGCCCGGCGCCGCCCGGCGGGCAGGGCGGCCCCTGGAGCGCCACCTACGGCGTCCCCCGCACGGGCGGCGGCGGTGGCACGGGCGGCGGCGCGGGCGCCGGTGACACGGGTGGTGGCGTGGGCGGCGCGGGTGCCGGTGAGACGGGTGGTGGCGTGGGCGGTACGGGCGGTGGTGGCACGGGCGGTACCGGCGGAGGGACGGGGCCGGGCGCCCCGAGCTGCGCGCCCGCGCACCCCGCGGCCTGCGCCACGCCACCGCCGCCCCAGCCGTGCGCCTCCGGCCGCCCCGCCCCCTGGGGCACCGCTTCCCACGGCACCGCTTCCCGGGAAGCGGCCCCCCGCGACACCACCTCGCACGGCACGGCCTGCCCCGGCGCCGCCGTCCAGCACGGCGTGCGCGCCGGCACCGGCGGCACCTTCACCGACTCCGTCCCCGCCCTGGTCGCCGGCGGGCTGCTCATCGCCGGCGCGCTCGGCGCGGCCGGCCACCGGCTGTGCCGCCGGGACCGTACAGCGGGCCGCTGAGCCCGCCCGGCCCGCGGGGCGACCGGCCCGCCGCCATGGGGCGACGCCACACGGGGTACTCGGCACCCGAGGGCCCGCCCGGCCCCGGACACCCCGTCCCGCACCACCCGGACCTCCCGGACCACGGACGGCGTCCCACCGCCGTACGAGGAGGCCGGCGGCCGGCGGCGGCACAGGGCACAGGCACCGACGGCGCGGAGGACGGCATGCGGGGCACGGAACCGGAAGGACACGGCCCTGTCCGCTTCGGGCCCGAACTGCCCGCGGACGGCCTGCCCGTCCTGCCCGACCTGGCCGCCGTCCTCGCCGCGGCCGCCGGACGCCCCGAGGGCGAACCCGTCGGCGGCGGCCGCGCCCTTCTCGACGCCGCCTGCGGCTACTGGGAACGGCGCGGCACCCCCACCGGGCCGGACCGGGTCGTGGCGGGGCCCGGGGCCCCCGTCCTGCTGGTCGCGCTGACCGCCGCCCTCGGCGGCGACGTCCTGGTGCCGAGGCCCTGCGCGGCCTGGTGGGCGCCGTACGCCCGGCTGCTGGGGCGGCCCGTCTTCCACGTGCCCACCCCCGCCGAGTGCGGCGGCGTCCCCGACCCCTACGCCCTCCTGGAGACCGTGCGCCGGGTCCGCGCCGAGGGCGGCGACCCGCGGTTGCTGGTGCTGTCCGTCGCCGACGACCCCACCGCCACCGTCGCCCCGCCCGAGGTGCTGCACGAGGCCGTGGAGGCCGCCGCCGACGAGGGTCTGCACCTGATCAGCGACGAGACCTGGCGCGACACCCTGCACGCCCCGCGGGACACCGTCCTGGTCGGCCCCGCCGAGATGCTGCCCGACCGGGTCACCGTCGTCAGCGACCTCGCGGGTGCCCTGCTGCCCACCGGCTGGCCCGCCGCCGTCGCCCGTCTCCCCGGCACGGCCACCGGGGACGACCTCCACGCGCGCGTGCTCGACGTCCTCACCGCGCTCGACGCGCGCGTCGCCGCCCCCGTCGCCGCGGCCGCCGCCTTCGCGCTGACCGAACCCGAGCCGGTCACGGCGCGCGTCGACGCCGCCGTACGCCTGCACACGCGCGTGGCCGCCGCCGCGCACGGTGCCGTCGTGGCCGCGGGGGCCCTCGCGCCGCCGCCGCGCGCGGGCCGTCACCTGTACGTCGATCTCGGGCCGCTGCGCGAGGGGTTGGCCGCGCGGGGCGTCGGCGACGCGCAGGACCTGGAGGACCTCCTCACCGCCCGGCTCGGCATGCCCGCGCCGGGCGGCCACCGCTTCGGCGACGACCTGGGGGCGCTGCGCGTACGGCTCTCCACGGGCCCGCTGCTCGGCACGACGCACGCGCAGCGCACGGAATGCCTCGGGTCGCCCACTCCGTGGGAACTGCCACACGTGCGACGCGCGTTGATCCACCTGAAGTCGGTACTCGACGATCTCCGTGACGACGCTCAGCGACGGGAGCCTCCTCGATGACGCAGCAGTCCGAGTCGACCACCTCCACGCCCGTGCGGGACACCGGCACCCCGCCGGCCGAGTCCCTCGTGACCTCCCCCGTGACCCCTCCCGTCCCGCCGCTCGCCGAGCCGCGCCCGCTGGGCGAGCCCCGGGTGTGGCCGCGCGGTTTCCACGACCGGCTGACCGCCCCGCTGCCCGGCCTCAAGGCCCTCGCCCGCTTCGCCCGCGAAGGCGCCGTGCGGCCCGGGAAGGAGGGCCTCGCCGACGTCCCGCTCCTGCCCTTCGCGCCCGGCCCGCCGCCCCGCGTCGACACCCGCACCGTCGCCGTCACCTGGGTGGGACACGCCAGTTGGGTGGTGCGGATCGGCGGGCTGACCGTCCTGACCGACCCCGTCTGGTCCCGCCGCATCATCGGCACCCCGGCCCGCCTCACCCCCGTCGGCGTCCCCTGGGAGGACCTGCCGCCCGTCGACGCCGTCGTCATCAGCCACAACCACTACGACCACCTCGACGCCCCCACCCTGCGCCGACTCCCGCGCGACACGCCGGTGTTCGTGCCCGCCGGGCTCGGCCGCTGGTTCCGGCGCCGCCGGTTCGTCCGCGTCACCGAGCTGGACTGGTGGGAGGCGGCCGAACTCTCCGGCGTCCGCTTCGACTTCGTCCCGGCCCACCACTGGTCCAAACGCGGCCTCAACGACACCTGCCGCACCCTGTGGGGCGGCTGGGTGCTCACCGGCCCCGGCGGACACCGCCTCTACTTCGCCGGCGACACGGGCTACGGCCACTGGTTCTCCCGCATCGGGCGACGCCACCCCGGGATCGACCTCGCGCTGCTGCCGATCGGCGCCTACGACCCCCGCTGGTGGCTCAGTGACGTCCACTGCGACCCGGAGGAGGCGGTACGGGCGGTGCGCGACCTGGGGGCGCGCCGGATGGCGCCCATGCACTGGGGCACCTTCGTCCTCTCCGCCGAACCCGTCCTCGAACCCCTCATCCGCGTCCGCGCCGCCTGGGAGAAGGCCGGCCTGCCCCGCGAGGACCTGTGGGACCTGGCGGTGGGGGGCTCACGGGTGCTGTAGCGCCGCGCCCGGCCCGGACGGCACGAGGGGACCGGGGGAACGGGGCGCGGGGACGGACGTACGGGGAAGGGGGGGGCGGGGACGACGGTGTGCGCGGGGACCGCGCGCGCCCCCGTCCCCGTCCCCGCGGCGCTCATCCCGTCGACCGCTCCCGCAGTCTGCGCCACAGGCCCGGTACCGCGCTGACGACCAGGGTCAGCACGACGGCCGCCACCACGCCCTCCCACGGCTCGGGGAACAGGGAGCCGCCGAGGATCCCGATCAGCTGGTAGGTCACCGCCCACGCCAGGCAGGCCGGCAGGTCGCCCCGCGCGAACCGGCGCAGCGGCCAGTCGGCCATGAGGCAGGCCAGCATCACCGGGATGCGGCCCGCGGGCACCAGCCGGGACAGCACCAGCACGGCCGTGCTGTGGTCGGCGAGCTTCTCCTGGGCCTGCGCGAGCCGCTCCTCCGGCGCCCGCGACCGGATCGCCTCCAGCCAGCGCGAGCCGTTCCTCGACCGCATCCCGCGCCGGCCCAGCCAGTACAGCCCGACGTCCCCGCAGAACGCCGCCAGCGACGCCGTCACGAACACCAGGGCCAGCGCGAACGGCGCCGTCTGGTGGAAGGCGACCACGGCCGCCGAACTCACCAGTGCCCCCGTCGGCACCACCGGCACCAGCGCGCCGATCAGCACCAGCAGGAACAGCGACGGGTAGCCGAGCGCCTGCTGCGTGGACTCCGTCGGTATCACCGCCGGGACGGCGGCCAGCGGCGTCATCGCGCGACCTCGGGGCGCACGCTCTCCCCGTGCCCGAGCCGGTGCACCACCACGTCCGGCGCACGCTCGGCCGCCAGGCGCACGAACTCCTCACCCGGCGCGTGGAATTCATGGGGGCGCACGGCGTCCATGCCGATCGGCCAGTACGTGCCGTAGTGCACCGGCACCGCGCTCCGCGGCGCCAGCCGGGCCAGCGCCTCCGCGGCCCGCCCCGCGTCCAGGTGCCCCTCCCCGAGGTACGGCCCCCAGCCGCCCACCGGCAGCAGCGCCACGTCGACCGGCCCGACCTCCTCGGCCATCGACTCGAACAGGCCGGTGTCCCCGGCGAAGTACGTCCGCGCCTCGCCCTCCACGACGTACCCGAGCGCGGGGGAGCGGTGCCGGCCCACCGGCAGCCGCCGCCCGTCGTGCCGCGCGGGCACGACCCGTACGCGCAGGTCACCGAGGGTCGTCTCGTCCCCCGGCGCCACCTCGGTCAGCCGCAGGTGGCGCAGGCGCCGCAGGCCCGGGACGGCGCGCGGCGCACCCCGGGGCACCAGCAGGCGCGTGCCCGGCGCGAGGCGCGCCAGCGAGGGGATGTGCAGGTGGTCGGAGTGCAGGTGCGACACGAGCGCCGCGTCCGCGCGCCAGGCGTCGGGCGGGGGCGGCGCCCCCCGGCGCCGGCGCAGGTGCGCGAGCCGGCGGGCGAACAGGGGATCGGTGAGCACACGGACGTCCGCGTCCGCGATCGTGCAGGTGGCGTGACCCCACCACGTGATCTCCACCGGCACTTCTTTGCCCCCTTCGCGCGACTCCCCCGAAGCCTACGGGCAGCGGTAGGGTCGGCGGCGAAACCCGGAGGTGAGGGGGACGCCATGGGACCGGTGCGGGTCACGGCGATCGCGAGTCTGACGCCGCTGGAGGAATTGGACGCCGATCCCTTCCTGGTGGACTCCCGCGGCCAGCACGCGATGTGCGCCCGCTGGGCCGCGGAACGGGGCTACGTCGTCAGCCGCGAGCTGCTGGTGCGCGGGCTGCGGCCGGACCACTGCGTCCTGTGGGACGGGGTCAGGCCCGGTGTCGACCTCTTCGTCGCGCCGAGCCGGCGGGTGCTGGAGAGCGCCCTGTCGTCCGTCGACGAGTTCGCCGAGGAATGCGCGCGACGGGGGGTGCGGGTGGAGACGGTGGGCGTCGCCGAACCCGCCTACGACGCGCAGATGAAGGCACGGGTGCACCGGAGGCTGTCGATGCCGACCGCCGGGTACGACGGACGCTGACCGCCCGCACGGTCCGTCCCCGCCCCGTGGCGGACCCGCGCGCCGGTGCCGCCCCGCGCCCCCCTTCGGCACGTCCCCGTCGACCGTCCGTGTGACAGGGTGGTGGGGCAGAGGGCCGCACCGGCGACGGCCCGGGACGTGAGGTGTACGGAGCGTGGGTCAGGGGCGTTGGCGGCGGGCCGTCAGTCAGGCCGGGCGGAGCGTCGCGGTGTGGGGCGTCTCCACCGTCACGATGCTGGCGCTCGCGGGCGCCCTGCCGGACTTCCGGCTCCAGTCGCCCGACGGCGACAGCGCCACCACCATCGCCCTCACCGCGGCCGCCGGCGCCGGTGTCTTCGGCGTGCTGTCGGCGCTCGTCTGGCCGCTGCTGGTCCGGCTGCTGCTGCTGGTGCCGGCGCTCGTCCTCGGCCTGCTGGTGTTCTTCCTCAACGGTTCGCTGCTGCTGCTGGCCCTGCGGCTCAACCCGTCGGGCCAGAGCGAGGCCGCCCCCGAGACCGCCGTCATCGTCGCCGCCGTGATGTCCGCCGTCGCCTCCGCCACCGGCGGCGCCCTCGCCGTCCGCGACGACGAGGCCTACCGGCGCCGGCTGTACCGTCTCGCCGACCGCCGCCGCGGCCGCGGCCCCGCCTGCCCCACCACCCACGGCACCGTCTTCCTCCAGCTCGACGGCGTCGGCCACGACGTGCTGGACGCGGCCGTGCGCAACGGCCTGATGCCGACCGTCGCCCGATGGCTGGGCGCCGGACCGGGCACGACGGTCCGCCCCACCCACCGCCTCACCCCGTGGCGCACCGACTGGTCCAGCCAGACCGGGGCCAGCCAGCTCGGCATCCTGCACGGCAGCAACTTCGACGTGCCCGCGTTCCGCTGGTACGAGAAGGACAGCCGCGAGGTGATGGTCTGCAACCGTCCGACCAGCGCCGCCGAACTCCAGCGCCGCGCCGTGGAGCGCACCGGCGACGGCGGGCTGCTCTCCGCCGACGGCGCCAGCCGCGGCAACCTCTTCGGCGGCGGCGCCGACGAACAGGCCCTCGTCCTGTCCATCGCCACCCGCCGCCGCAGCCGCGCCACCCGCTCCCGGTCGGGGTACTTCGCCTACTTCTCCGACCCCGCCAACGCCGTCCGCACCGCCCTGTCCTTCGTGGCGGAGACCTGCCGGGAGATCGGCCAGTCCACCCGCGCCCGGCTGCGCGGGCAGCGGCCGCGGGTGGCCCGCGGCGGCCTGTACCCGTTCATCCGCGCCTTCGCGACCGTCGTCGAGCGGGACGTCGTCGTCGCCGCCGTGACGGGCGACCTGCTGGCCGGCCGCAGCGCCGTCTACGCCGACCTGGTCGCCTACGACGAGGTGGCCCACCACTCCGGACCGCTCGGCCGCGACACCGAGCAGGTCCTCGCCCGCCTCGACCGCTCGCTGGCCCTCATCGAGAACGTCGCCGAGCACGCCCCGCGGCCGTACCGCATCGTCGTCCTGTCCGACCACGGGCAGAGCCCCGGCGAGACCTTCCGCACCCGCTACGGCCTCACCCTCGCCGACCTGGTCCGGGCCGGCTGCGGGCTGCCCGTGCCGCGCCGGGCGCGGCGCACCCACAGCGGCGCCGAGGCCCGCGCGGCCGTCCGGGCCGCCCTGCACCGGCCCGTCGAGGAGGGCGGCGAGCAGTACCGTCCGGCCCCCCGTTCGGAGCCGATCGTGCTCGCCTCCGGCAACCTCGGCCTGGTCTCCTTCCCCGACGTGCCGCACCGGATGAGCAAGGAGGAGATCGACGCCCGTCATCCCGCCCTGCTCACCACGCTCGCCAACCACCCCGGCATCGGCTTCCTCCTCGTCCGCAGCGAGCGGCACGGCGGAGTGGTGCTGGGCGCGTACGGCGCGGAGATCCCCCTCGACCGGCTCGACGAGGAACCCGGCCCGCTGGCCGGGTTCGGGCCGGGAGCCGTCGAGGCGGTGCGCCGCACCCACTCCTTCCCGCACACCGCCGACATCATGGTCAACTCCTTCCACGACCCCGCCGACGGCGAGGTCCTCGCCTTCGAGGAGCAGATCGGCTCCCACGGCGGCCTCGGCGGCGCCCAGTCGAAACCGTTCCTGCTGTCCCCGCTCGCCCTGTCCGCGCCGGTCGAGGACGGCGCCGACCTGACCGGCGCCGAACAGGTCCACCACGTCCTGCGCCGCTGGCTGCGCGAGTCGGACGGGCCCCAGGTCCCCCTGGAGACCGCCCCCGGGGAACGCGCCGCCTGAGGACCGGCCCACGCGGGCCGCGGAACGGCGTGCCGCGCCGGCCACCCCGAGCCGCGGGATCGCCCGCTGCCGTTCACCCCGCGGGGGCCGGACTTCCCGGTGCGGTGACCGGGAGTGTGATCGGATGGGCACGGAAACCCGTCGTACCGTCGTACGGGAAACACGCGAAAGGAACAACCGTGGCCACCACGCGCTCCGCACACACCGTCTGGGAAGGCAGCCTGACCGAGGGGAACGGGGTCGTCGCCTTCGACTCCTCCGGTGCCATCGGCGAGCAGCCCGTGACGTGGGCCGCCCGCACCCAGGAGGCGAACGGGAAGACCAGCCCGGAGGAGCTGATCGCCGCCGCCCACTCCAGCTGCTTCTCGATGGCCTTCTCGCACGCCCTGACCGGTGCCGGCACCCCGCCCACCAAGCTGGTCACCTCCGCCGACGTCACCTTCCAGCCGGGTGAGGGAATCACGGGCATCCACCTCACCGTGGAGGGCACCGTGCCGGGCCTCGACGAGGACGCGTTCGTCGCCGCCGCCGAGCAGGCCAAGGTCGGCTGCCCGGTCTCGCAGGCGCTGAAGGCCGTACCGATCACCCTGTCCGCGAAGCTCGCCTGAGCCACCGGGTCCCGGCCGGTCGCGCCGACCGCACGACCGGCCGGTCCTCCGCGGGCCGGCGCCCGGACCGCCTCGACCGCGTCCACCCCGTCCGTGAGGAGAAGGCATGACACGACCCGCCGTCTCCGCCCACCGCGGCGGCAGCGAGCACCGTACGGCCGCCACCCTCGAGGCCTACGAGGACGCGCTCTCCTCGGGCGCCGAGTACGCGGAGTTCGACGTCCGGCGCACCGCCGACGGCGTCCTCGTGGTCCACCACGACGCCCGTGCCGGACGCACCGGGCCCCCGCTGTCCCGTCTGACCTACGCCGACCTGTGTGCGCGCGCCGGACACGCCGTCCCCCTCGCCGAGGAGGTCATGGCGCTGGTCGCGGGCAGGCTGATCGGCCACCTGGACCTGAAGGGAACGGGCCACGAGCGGCAGGCGGTCGACCTCGCCGTGGCGCTGCTCGGCCGGGACGGGTTCGTCGCCACGACGCTGGAGGACCGTTCCGTCGCCGCGATCACCCGCGGTTTCCCCGGCGTGCGCACCGCCCTGTCGCTGGGGCGGGACCGCCGGGAGGTCGCGACGGCCCGGCTGGCCGGGACCCGCGCGAGCGAACTGTTCCCGGCCCGGCGCCTGCGGGCCTGCGGAGCCCACGGCGTCGCCGTCCACCACCGGCTGGCCCGCACCACCGTCCTGCGCGGGGCGGCCCGACGGGGCCTGTTCACCCTGGTGTGGACGGTCAACGACGACGCCGGACTGCGCTCCTTCCTCGCAGACCCCCGGGTGGACGTGCTGGTCACCGACCGGCCGCGGCACGCGGTGCGGCTGCGCGGCGAACCGCGCCGCGGCCTTCCGGCGGCCGACGCGCCCGGGTAGGCCCCGCGACGGCCGCCCGCGCCCGACCGGGCGGTGCCGGGCGGTAACGGGCGGTGCTGGTGGGGGTCCCCGTCTACGGCCGCCGTCCGTCCGGTGCCGGCAGTGCGGCGCACACGGCGCTCAGGACCGACGCGTACGGTGTGCCGAGGCCGGTGAGCCGGGAGCGCAGCCGCTCCAGACCGGCGCGGCGCCCGGTGAGCAGGCCGGTGTCGCCGGTACGGGCCGTGAACTCCAGGACGGCCGGCAGGAAGTCGGGCGGCTCCTCACCGGTGAACCTCAGTCCGTGCCGCCGGTAGGAGTCCTCGAAGCGGGCCGGGCGGGCGCCGTCGCGCCGGTCGCCCTCGTCGTGCCACCGGCTCAGGCGCAGACCGTGCGGGTCCTCGGAGTCGAAGACCCGCACGTAGTGCTCGGCCAGCTCCGTCCGCGGGGTGACGGCCGCGTGGTCGGTGAACTCCCGCAAGGGCGGGGCCGCTTCGCGCAGCAGGGGCAGCCGCGCGTACAGATCGTGGTCGGGGTACGTCAGGCAGAGCGCGGCCGCCTGGTACAGCACGGCGTCCGAGGGCATCACGCCTCCTTCCCGGGCTTCACGGGGCGCTCCCGCGCCCGCCCCTGTCCCGAACGGTAGGGGCCGGCGCGGGAGCGCACCCGTTCACGGCCTCCGTACGGGGCACGGCGCCGGTACGGGGCGCCCGCGCCGGGGCTCCAGGGGCCCGGCGTTCCGAGCCCCGGGGCCTCGGCGTCCCGAGGCCCCGGTGCTCGGCGGCAGGCGCCCGGCGTCCGGCCCCCCGGCGTCCGGAGCCCTGGCACCCGGCGTCCCCACGTCCGGCGTCCCGGCGGTCTCCGGCCTCAGGGCTTGCGGGCCACCCCCGCGTACACCGGCACGATGCCGTCCGACTGCAGGGCGACGTCCTCGGGGTCCGGCCGCCAGCCGGAGACCGGGATCACGCCCGGGCCCAGCAGCTCCAGGCCCTCGAAGAAGCGGGAGAACTCCGCCAGCGAACGGGGGTGGAAGGGGGTTCCGCTGCGCCGGAAATGGTTCGCGGCGTTCTCGATCGCCTCCGGGTTCAGGTCGGGGGTGACCTGGGAGAGGATCAGGTGACTGCCGGGTGCGAGCGCGTCGACGTACCGCTTCAGCAGCCCGTACACGTCGTCGCCCGCCGGGTCCTCGCCCAGGTAGTGGGTCAGCGCGACCAGGGACAGCGACACCGGCCGGTCGAGGTCCAGGAAACCGGCCGCCCGGTGCAGCAGGGCGTCGACGTCACGGACGTCGGCGTGCACGTACTCGGTGGCGCCCTCGGCCGAGCCGTGCAGCAGCGCCTGGGCGTGCCGCAGCACGATCGGATCGTTGTCGGCGTAGACGACTCGCGACTCGGGGGCGACGCCCTGGGCCACCTGGTGCAGATTGGGCTCGGTGGGGATGCCCGTGCCGATGTCCAGGAACTGGCGGACGCCGGTCTCGGCGACCGCGCGCACGGCCCGCTGCATGAACCGGCGGTTGGCGCGCGCCCCGCGTAACACCGTGCCGTCCACGGCGAGGATCCTGCGGGCCAGTTCCTCGTCCACGGGATAGTTGTCCTTGCCGCCCAGCCACCAGTCGTACACCCGTGCCGGATGCGGCCTGCTGGTGTCGATGCGGACGGTGGACTCGGGCTCGGATCCGGTCATGCGCGGTCTTCTCCTGACAACTGGTGACGGGTGAGGGGCGACGGGCGACGGGTGAGGGAACGGTCGGAGGGCCGGTGTCGGCGGTGGCGCCCGGCCGGCCGGGGTCAGAACGCGCCGCGGACATCGCGCAGCAGTTTCGCCGTGCGCTGTGCCGACGCGGCGTGCGTCGTCATGTGGTCGAGGACCTCCAGGTGCGCGGAGACCTCCCTGCGCGAGTCCAGGTACAGCGCGCCGGACAGGTACTCGGTGACGACCATGTCGGGCAGTTCGGGTTCGGCGAACCGGAACAGCGAGAACGGCGCGGACGTCCCCGGGTGCGGACCACTCGCGAACTCGGCGACCTGCAGCGTGATCCGGTCGCGTTCCGACAGTTCCAGCAGCTTGTCGACCTGCTCGTACATGACGTCGGCGTCGACGCTGACCGGCCTGCGCAGTACCGTCTCGTCCATCACGACCCACAGATGGGGCGGGTCGGTTCCCTCGAGCAGTCGCTGCCGGGCCAGGCGCAGCGACACGTGCCGCTCGACGGCCTGCGGGCCGACGCGGCCGACGGTCCCGGCCTCCAGCACGGCTCGCGCGTACCGCTCCGTCTGCAACAGGCCCGGCACGAAGTGGGGTTCGTAGGACCGGATGAGGCGGGCCGCGCCCTCCAGGCTGACGTACAGGCTGAACCACTCCGGCAGGACGTCGTGGTAACGCTGCCACCAACCGGGCCGGTTGGCCTCCTCGGCGAGTGTGACGAAGGTGTCGGTCTCCGCCTCGTCCACCCCGTAGGTCTCCAACAGCACCTGCACGTAGGGAATCTTGAGGGAGACCTCGGCCGTCTCCATGCGCCGCACGGTCGCGGGCGCCACCCGCAGGGCGCGAGCCGCCTCCTCACGGCTGATGCCCGCCGCCTCGCGCAACTCCTGCAGCCGTCTGCCGAGCACCACCTGGCCCACGGTGGGCGCCGGCCGCCTTTCACTCACGCCACGTCTCCCCTGCGTGTCGAGGCACGCCGGTCAGTGTGTCACGTCCCGGCTGCGCTCCGACAGGGACGAAAGGATCATCCTCTGCCCGACGCTCCATCAGTTCACCAGCGAATGAAGGTACTTGACGGTCGCCGGGTCGGCCGGGAGCAGTGTCTCGATGGCCAGCTCGGCGACCGTCACGTCCATCGGCGTGTTGAACGTGGAGATCGACGAGACGAACGACAGCGTCCGGCCCTCGTGCTCGATCAGCATCGGCAGCGCGAAGTACGGCACCGCCTCGACGGGTCCGGTCCCCGGCGTGGCCTGCGGGACCGGGTACGCCGCCACCTCCTCGTACAGCGCGCGCAGCGGCGCGGAGCGGTGCAGGGCGATCTGCCGTTCCATCTGTGCCAGCAGATGACCGCGCCACTCGGGCAGGTTGCGGATGCGCGGCGCGAGGCCCTCCGGGTGCAGCGTCAGCCGCATGGCGTTGAGCGGCGGCGCGAGCATCGACTCCGGGAGGTCCGCCAGCAGCATGGTGATGCCGCGGTTGGCGGCCAGCACGTTGTACGTCGCGTCCACCACCAGCGCCGGGTACGGCTCGTAGCCCTGGATCAGGCGCTCCATGCCGGCCCGCACCGCGTCCAGCGCCGGGTCGTCCAGCGGGGTCTCGCGGTAGCGGGGGGCGTAACCCGCCGCCACGAGAAGGGCGTTGCGCTCGCGCACGGGCACGTCCAGGTGCTCGGCCAGGCGCAGCACCATCTCCTCGCTCGGCCGGGAACGGCCCGTCTCCACGAAGCTGATGTGCCGGGCCGAGGAGTCCGCGCGCAGCGCCAGCTCCAGCTGGCTGACCTTGCGCCGCTCCCGCCAGGCCCGCAGCAGGGGGCCGACGCCCCGGTCGGCCGGGGCGGCGGAGTTCGGGGTGCCGGTCGCGAGAAGGGTCATGCGGACGACCGTAGCGGAGAGCCGGCCGGCGGCACCGTGCGAGCCGTGGCGGCCGGCGGGACCGGCCGGGGTGGCGGTGGTGGCCGGCCACGGGCCCCGCGGCCCCGCGGCCCCGCGGCCCCGCGGACCCGCGGGCCGTGCCCGAGGGTTGTCGGCCCCGGCCGGCGGGCACCCTTGCGGCCAGGGCCGTCGGGGCGCTTCTGTGGCAGGCTGGACGGGTGCCCGACACCCCGTCCCCGAGGAAGGGAGCCAGGTCATGGCCGTCGTACCGCTGTCGCAGAAGGAGATCGACGACCGGCTCGCGGAGCTGCCCGGCTGGTCCCACGACGCGGGCCGGCTCACCCGCTCCTACGAGCTGGCCTCCCACTTCGCCGCGACCGCACTGGTCGTCCATGTGGCCCGGGTCCAGGAGGAGCTGAACCACCACTCCGAGCTGACCCTCGGCTACCGCACGGTGTCCCTCGCGGTGAACACCCACAGCGCGGGCGGCGCCGTCACCGAGCTCGACTTCGAGCTGGCCCGCCGGGTGCGGGACCTGGCCCCGGCGCACGGCGCGCGCTGAGACGCGCGGCGGACGGGACGGGGCCCACGTGCTGGACTACGACGAGGAAGCCGGACGCTACGACGCCTCGCGCGGCGGCGAGCCCCGGGCGGCGGCCGCCGCGGAGGCCGTCCTGGCCCTCCTGCCGGGCGGGACGCGCGGCCTGCTCGACGTCGCCTGCGGCACCGGCATCGTCACGCGCCGGCTCGCCGGACACGACGGCCTGCGGGTGACCGGCGTCGACCTCGCCGCGGCGATGGTCCGCCGGGCCGCGGTACGTCTGCCGGGTGCCGTCGTGCGCGCCGACAGCCGCCGACTGCCTTTCCGAAGCGGGGAGTTCGACGCCGTCAGCAGTGTGTGGCTGCTCCACCTCGCGCCGACCGACGTGGACGCGCGGGCGATCGTCGCCGAGTGCGCGCGGGTGCTGCGGCCCGGCGGCGTGTACGTCACCACCGTCGACAAGGCCGCCTCGCACAACGTGGGCAGCGACATCGACGCCGTCCTCGCCGCCCGTCCGCCCAGCGCGGCCCGCGACGGGGCGTCGCTCGTGGACGCGTACGCCGCCGCCCGCGGCCTCGTCCCCGCGGGCCGGGGCCGCTTCCCCGGCCGGGGCCAGGGCCGCAGCCCGCGCCGCACCGTCGCCGACCTGCAGCGCGGCTGGTTCGTCACCCTGCCGCCGGGCGAGCCGATCACCGAGACCTTCGCCGCGCGCCTGACCACGCTGCCCGACCAGGACCGGCCCCGTCCCGACCCCTGGTTCACGCTCAAGGCCTACCAGAAGCCGGTGACGCCGCCGGACGCGTGAAGCCCGTGGTCCGGCCGTGTCCCGGCCCGTGGTCCGGCCGGGTGGTCCAGCCGGCCGGACCCGTCGGTCCCGTCGGCCGGCCCGGGTGTCCCCGACGGCCACCCGGGCCGCCCGCGTCCCCGAGCCCCGGACGCGCCCGCCCGGACCGCGACCGCACACCGTCCGAGCACCGCGGTGCCCCTCCCCGGCGACGCGTTCGGCGAACCGCCCCGAGGAACGCCCCCGGAAACGTCCGGAGAAACGCCCGGCGAACCCGGCAACCTCCGTACCGTCGGCGGCGACTGGGAGAACGGAACCCGTCCGTCCTCCCGGGAGGTACCTCTCGTGCAGCACCCCCACCCGCACGCGCCCGAGCCGCGGCCCCCGCTGCGTCCCCCCACGCACCGCAGGCGCCGCAGGACCGCCGTCCTCGCCGCGGTGACCGCCGTGACCGCGCTGGCCGGAGCCGGACTCACCGCGCTCTCCACCGACTCCGCCGAGGCGGCCACCGCCCGCCAGGTCGAGAAGCTCGACCGGGGAGTCGTCAGCGTCCACACCGACAGCGGCAACCTGGTCAGCTGGCGCTGGCTCGGCACCGACCCGAACGACGTCTCCTTCAACGTCTACCGGGCCGGCACGAAGGTCAACGCGACCCCGGTCACCGGCTCCACGAACTTCTTCCACGCCGGCGCCCCGGCCCAGGCCGACTACACGGTCCGCGCGGTCGTCGGCGGCGTCGAACAGGCCGACTCCGTCCACGCCGTCCAGCTCCGCACCGGCTACAAGGACGTCCCGATCACCCCGCCCGCCGGCGGCACCACCCCCGACGGGGTGGCCTACACCTACGAGGCCAACGACGCCTCCGTCGGCGACCTCGACGGTGACGGAGCCCTGGAGTTCGTCCTCAAGTGGTACCCGACCAACGCCAAGGACAACTCGCAGTCCGGCTACACCGGCAACACGGTCATCGACGCCGTCGAGCTCGACGGCACCCGCCTGTGGCGCGTCGACCTGGGCCGCAACATCCGCTCCGGCGCCCACTACACGCAGTTCCAGGTGTACGACTACGACGGCGACGGCAAGGCCGAGGTCGCCATGAAGACCGCCGACGGCACCAAGGACGGCACCGGCGCGGTCATCGGCAGCTCCAGTGCCGACCACCGAAACTCCAGCGGCTACGTGCTGTCCGGCCCCGAGTTCCTCACCATGTTCAACGGGCAGACCGGCAAGGCCATGGGCACGGTCGACTACGTGCCCGCCCGCGGCACCGTCTCGTCCTGGGGCGACTCCTACGGCAACCGCGTCGACCGCTTCCTCGCCGGCACGGCCTACCTGGACGGCACCCGCCCCTCCCTGATCATGGCGCGCGGCTACTACACCCGCGCGGTGATCGCGGCCTGGGACTGGCGGGGCGGCGCCTTCACCCGCCGCTGGACCTTCGACACCAACTCCTCCACCAACTCCGGCAAGGGCTACGACGGTCAGGGCAACCACGCCCTGTCGGTCGCCGACGTCGACGCCGACGGCAAGGACGAGATCGTCTACGGCGCGATGACCGTCGACGACAACGGCAGCGGCCTGTGGACGACCAAGCTCGGTCACGGCGACGCGGCCCACCTCGGCGACCTCGTGCCGTCCCGGCCCGGACTGGAGTACTTCAAGGTCTCCGAGGACACGAGCAAGCCGGGCTCCTGGATGGCGGACGCCCGCACCGGCCAGATCCTCTGGCAGACGGCCTCCGGCGCGGACAACGGCCGCGGTGTCGCCGCCGACGTCTACGCCGGCAGCGCGGGCGCCGAGGCCTGGTCCGCCTCCGACACCACCCTGCGCTCGGCGACCGGCGCCTCCCTCGGCCGCGAGCCCTCCAGCATCAACTTCGTCACCTGGTGGGACGGCGACCCGGTCCGCGAACTCCTCGACGGCACCCGCATCGACAAGTACGGCACCTCCGGCGACACCCGTCTGCTGACCGCCTCCGGCGTCCACTCCAACAACGGCACCAAGTCCACCCCGTCCCTGTCCGGGGACATCCTGGGCGACTGGCGCGAGGAGGTCGTCTGGCCGACGACGGACAACAAGGCCCTGCGGATCTACTCGACGCCCGTCGAGACCGGCACCAGGATCACGACCCTGCTCCACGACACCCAGTACCGCACGGCCCTGGCCTGGCAGAACACCGCCTACAACCAGCCGCCGCACCCGAGCTTCTTCATCGGCAACGGCATGGCCACGGCCCCGCGGCCGACGGTCTACACGCCCTGACCGGTCCCGCGCGAAGGGCGCGTGCCGCTCGCGGCACGCGCCCCACCGGTCCGGTGACCGCTCGGTTCACTTCAGCGCACCTCGGCGCGCCCCCGGCCCACCGCGCGGCTCAGTTCACCGCGCAGGTCTGCTCGCCCAGCTTGAAGGCGGCCGGTTTCGCGTTCGTGCCCGACCAGGTGCCCGTGAAGCCGAAGCCCACCGAGGAGCCCGCCGCCACGGTGCCGTTCCAGCCGGTGTTCTTCGCGGTCACCGAGGAACCCGACTGGGTGTACTCGGCGTTCCACAGCTGGGAGACCTTCTGGCCGCCGGGGAAGGCCCAGTTCAGCGACCATCCCGACCAGGCGCTCGTCCCCGTGTTGGCGAGCTTCACGTCGGCCTGGAAGCCCCCGGACCACTGGTTGGTGACGGTGTACGTCACCGCGCAGGCGCCCGTCGGCGTCGGGTCCGTGCCGCCGCCCCCGTCGCCCCCGCCCCCGGCGTCCGAGGTGTCGCCGTAGATCACGCCCCGGCCGTTCGTCGCGACGTAGACGCGGCCGTAGACCCGCGGGTCACCCGTGATCGCGGCACCCGTCCAGCCCCACTGGTGGGCGTCGTCGTTGATCCGGGTCCAGCTCGCGCCCTTGTCCGTGGACCGGAAGATGCCGCGCACACCGGCGATCTTCGCGCTGGTGTACAGCGTCTGGTAGGAAGCGCCCGCGGCGGCCTTGCCGAAGCCGATCGTGTCGGCCTCCTGGACGCCGGACAGCTTGGTGAAGCTCGTGCCGCCGTCCGTCGAGTGCCACAGCCCGTACGCCCCGTCGCTCGCCCCGCCGGCCAGCCAGATGTCGCCCTTCGTGCCGGGAAGCGCCTGGAACCGCACGCTGTCCCCGCTGGGCAGACCGGTCGCCGGAGACGCGGCGAAGGTCGCGCCGCCGTCCGAACTGACGTAGAACTTGCCCGACTTGAAACCGTAGAACGTCTTGGCGTCGACACGGTCGGACTCCACGACGGCGCCGGCCGGGATGCCGCTCGACGCCGACCACGAGGTGCCGAAGCCCGTCGTGTGGTGCACCCCGGTGCCCGCCGGGCTCCACACGAAGCGGCCGCCGTCCGCCGCCGCGGCCACCGTCCCGCCGCCGCTCACCCCCGAAGGGTCGGTGCCCGCGAACCAGTTGGCGCCGTTGTCCGTCGAGAACGCCACGTGCGGGCCCGAGTCGAGGTTACCGGTCCGCACGACCGTGTTCGGGTTCGTCCCGGCGAAGTCCAGGCTCGTCGTGGTGGTGAAGTTCGGCGAGGTGAACATCATCGACGGGACCTTGGTCAGGTCGGTGTGGCGGAAGCCGCCGACGTCGCCGAGCGCGCTGAGCAGCGGGGCGCCGGCCGGGGGCGAGGCGAGGTCGTTGACCGCGGTCTCCTCCAGCCCCTGCACCATCGGTTTCACGGTGAACGTGCCGCCGGAGTCCCACGCGGTGAGGTTCTCCGTGCCGTAGACCGTCGCGCCCGTGCCGTACATCATCCGGTTCGAGTCGAAGGGGTCGATCTCCAGCGACTCCGTCATCCAGCCCAGCTTCGGGGACTGCTCGGGTGGTGACGGGTTCGCCCCCCAGGTCAGCCAGGGGGAGGACGAGACGTCCATGGTGTACCGGTTCTGGCGGTCGGGGTACGACGTGTAGTCCCACGCCTTCGTCCAGGTGGCGCCGCTGTCGGTGGAGCGGAAGATCTGGGTGTCCGGCCACCAGGAGCTGTAGGCGGTCGCCATCACCGTGCCGGGGCGCTGCCGGTCGACCGTCAGCCCGCTGAAACCGTAGTAGGTGTCGGCCTCGGCGACCGGGCTGATGTCGGTCCAGGTCCCGGTCGCCGTCGTGTACCGGTACAGCCGGCCCTTGCCGCCGTCGTACGGGCCGCCCTTGTCGCTGTAGGCGAGGTACAGCTGACCGTTGACGGCGTCCAGGACACCCTTGTGCGCCAGGTGTCCCGTCGGCTGCCCGGCCAGCCGCGACCAGGTGGCGCCCGCGTCCGTCGAGCGGTACACCGCGTTGTCCTGGTCCGCGACACCGACGTAGACCGTCTTCGTGGCGCTGCCCGACGTGCCGGTCGACTCGTCGAACGTGACCCAGACGATGCCCTGGTTGTCGGAGGCGTAGCCGCTGGTGTCGCTCGGATCCTGCACGTAGTTACCGACGTTGGGGAAGTTCGCCACCTGCGACCAGGTGACGCCCGAGTCCGTCGACCGCCACAGTCCCTTGCCGCTGGGCGCGCCCAGGTACAGCACGCTGTTGCGGTTCGGGTCGACGGCGAGGCGCTCGCCCATGCCGCGGCCGGGCATGTTGCCGCCGAGCTTGAACGGCAGGTCCGTCCGCTGCCAGCTCGCGCCCCGGTCCGCGGAGCGCATGACCGCCCCGTTGCCCGGGTCCCAGCTGTTGGTGTACGTGCCGACGGCGGCGTACACCCGGTTCGGGTCGACGGAGTCGGAGGCCAGGCTCACCACGCCCGTGTGCCCCCAGTTCGCCCAGCCGACCGAGTCCAGCAGCGGCGTCCAGGTCTTGCTGCTCTGCTGCCAGCGGTAGGCCCCGCCGATGTCGGTGCGGGCGTAGGCGAGGTTCTTCTCCTTGCGGTTGAAGACGATGCCCGGGACGAAACCGCCGCCGTCGATGCGGGCGTTCTTCCAGGTGTACGACTCCGCCGCCAGGGGTGCCGGGGCGGCGCCGTCTGCGGCGAGTGCGGGCGGGGTGCCGGCGAGCAGGCCGGCCGCGAGTGCCAGCGCGGCCGTGAGGAGACGGGTTCTTCGCACAGTGGGGTCCTTCCTCGAGAAGCCGTGTCAAGGAATGTGCGCGGATCCGCGTGGGGGAGATCCGTGGGTGGGGAGGGGCCGGATGCGACGACCGGGCGGTCCCCTGTACGGGTGGGGACCGCCCGGCGCGGTACGCGGAGCCTTAGCGGGGGCTTATTCGAGAAGCTCCGCGTACGAGCCCATGGCCATGGCGATGTCCGCCTGGGCCCAGAACCGGTGGTACGTGAACACGGGCGCGGCCCCGCCCGCGAGGTAGCTCTCGATCTTCGACCAGGACGGGTCGTTCTTGTAGAAGGACCTGATCGATTCGAAGGTCGAGGAGGCGCTGATCGCGTCGCCGTTCGGCATGGTGCCGGTCCAGCCGCTCGGGACGTACACGCCGTCGTCGAAGCGGTTGTAGTCGGTGCGGGTCTCGGGGACCGCGATGCCGAGGGCGTCCTGGTTGTTGTTCCACATGCCGTCCAGCAGCGCCTTGGCGGTCGCCTTCGCCTCCGTGTCACCGGACTTGGCGGCGTAGTACGTCAGGGTCCTGGCGTACGCGGCGGCCACACCGACGTCGTTGGTGTAGTCGGCGACGGTGACGTGGAGTCCCGTGTTGGCACCGGGGCTCGTGGCGTTCCAGGTGTCGGGCTGGCCCGACCACTGGAGGGTGGAGGGGATCAGGAACGTGCCGTCCGGGTTGACCGTGGTCTTGGACAGGGCCCAGTCGACCCACTTGTCCAGGACGGCCTTCGCGGCGGCGTTCCCGGTCTGCTGGTAGTACTCGGCGACCCGCTCCATCGACCACGCCTGGAAGCCGAACCACTGGTTGGACGGCGGGTCGTGGTAGACGGGCTTCTCGTCGTAGTACATGCCGTAGAAGGTCGACTTCCCGGCCGGGGGAGTCGCGTAGCGGCCCGCCCAGCTGTTGGTCGCGCCGCCCGCGATGGCGCCCTCGCTGGACTGGAGCCACCGGTAGAACTCCAGCTGCCGGGTCAGCGACTTGGCCCAGTCCGCCTGCCCCGTCGCCGACTTGGGCTTGAGGTCGGCGTAGCTGCTGAGCGCGTAGGCGGCCAGGGGGTTCTGGTAGCCGCCGTGCGCGTGGCTGGAGCCGATGCGCCAGGCCCAGCCGGCACTGGTGTCGGTGGCGCCGCCCCACGCGTAGTACCAGGACAGCAGGTAGTGCGAGGCGTCCTTGCCGGTGCCCGCCGGGCAGGCGGACGGACCCGCGCAGTTGCCGACCTTCTTGAAGTACTTGTCGTACATCGCGTACCGCAGGTAGTCGCCCATCTTCGCCGCCTTGGCGACGGTGGCCGAGACCTGGCTGCCCTTGCCCTGCTGCTCCGCCCAGATGTCCGCCCAGTAGGCGGCCTGCACGGCGCGCGCGTCGGCGTCCGGGGCGTTGGTGAACTTCCACTGCTTGGCGTAGGAGGAGTCACCGGTGAACAGGTCCAGATAGCCGTTCTTCCCGCCGTACTTGAAGGCGTCGCAGGTCGGCTGCGGCACCGTCTCCCACACCGACTCCTGCGCGCCGCGCTGGAAGGTGTTGATGTACGACGGTCCGGTGTCGGACGGACCGGCCTCGCACTTGCCGGGGGAGTTGCCGTAGCCGTAGACGTTGTCGACGTCCTGGAGCCAGTGCATGCCGTAGACGTCGTCCGTGCCGTACGCGCTCTTCAGCTCACCGGCGATCGGGTCCGGTCCCACCGACACCGCGCCGTCCAGCTTCGCCGGGTACTCGTCGGGCGTGTCCAGTTCCGGCGCGTACGTCGCCGGCTTGGAGGCGTTGTAGAAGGAGTTCGTCGGCTGGTCGGCGTGGGTGGGGATCATGTACTTCTCCATGATCTCCCAGGCGCCGTTGAACTTGGTCCAGTCGCCCGTGACCTTGCCGTACATCGCCTGCAGCCAGAGCAGGTAGCTGTACGCCTCCGACGTGGTCTCGTGCCCGTGGTCCGGGGCCTCGACGATCAGCGTCTCCACCGAGTGGTAGGGGATGCCCTCGGGGGAGAAGTAGCCGCTCGCCGGGTTGGTGATCTTCCCGTACAGCTCCAGGAAGCGCGCGTCGTAGGCCTTGGTGGCGGCGATCTGGGTGACCGTGACCGAGGCCTTGGCGTGCCCGTTCGCCGTCGACTCGAAGGTCGCCGCGCCGGTGCCGGAGCTGCTGCCCGTGACGGTCACCTTCTGCGCGGTGTTCCAGTTCGACGGGGTGAACGTCAGGCTCGCCCCGCCGGTCACCGTCAGTCCCGTGTTGCCGCTCGTCCGGGCGGTCGTCACGGTCACGTCGGCCGACGGCTGGGTCGACAGCCGCAGTTCGTACGTCCCCGTCTTGCCCTGCTGGACGGCGAGCTGGGTCGTGGAGGCCACCACGGCCGGCCCGGAGGCGACCGTGATGCCGACCGGCGTGGACGACGCCGAGGCACCCAGGCTGTCGTAGGCCTTCGCCACCAGCGAATGACTGCCCACGGTCAAGCCAGAGGCCGAGAGCGAGTACGGTGCGCTGGTGTCCGTGCCGAGCAGGGTCGTGTCGTCGTAGAACTCCACCTTGGAGACGGCCGCGCCGTCCGCGGCCGCCGCGGTGGCCGCGAGCGGCACCGCGTTCCCCTGGGTGTAGACCGCGCCCGCGGCCGGGCTGGTCAGCACGGTGATCGGCGGCTGGTGGGCGCCGGTGCAGGGAGTGCCGTTCACCGAGAAGCTCGTGGGAGCGGTGTTGCTGCCGCTGTAGGTGAACTGCGCCCCGGCGCCGACCGCCGCGCCGGCGGCGACCGTCCCGTTGTAGGAGGCGTTGGTCACCGTGATCTGCTTGCCCGACTGCGACCAGTTGCCGTTCCAGCCGTTGGACAGCTTCTGGTTGCCGGCGTACGCGTACGTCAGGGTCCAGCCGTTGATCGGGTCCGTGCCGCGGTTGGTGAGGGTGAGGTCCGCGGTGAAGCCGGACCCCCAGTCGTTCGTCTTGTAGTCGACGCTGCACTGGAGTGCCGCGGCCTGGGCCGGAGTCGAGTTGGTGCCCAGCATGGCCAGGGGGAGCGCGAGGGCCGCCACGACGGCGGTCCACAGTCGCCGCGCCGTGCGGCGTCTGCGTGAGGGTTTCATGGTGCTGGTTCCTCCTTGCGGCTCGGAGAAGGGGGGAGGAGCAACAAGCCTTGAACCAGTGGGAGCGCTCCCATAGTGAGGACGTGGCCGGGGGCGGTCAAGGTGCTTGAAGAGTCGAAAATGTTCGACATGCAAGGTTGAGAGAAAGTCAGCAACCCTCTGTTCTTTGCCGTCACTTGGCGCTAGCTTCGTTGGCACCAGTGGGAGCGGTTCCATCAGTCGACGCGTCCGTACCGACGTGCCCGAGCTGTGAGGACTCGCTCATGCGACACCCCCCGCGTTCAGTACTTTTAGCCGTCGCCGGCACGGCCGCCCTTGCCCTGGGGCGCCACGCCGCCGGTCGTGACGGAACAGGAAGCCGCGCCCGTTCGTCCGGTGGCGCACTCCGCCACCGGGCGGAGGGACGCCGGCTTTCGGGGAGCCGTGAGGGTCACCGACCCCGCGGCCGCCATGAGCGGGCCGACGCCGTACGGCCGGCCCGTGCCGGGAACGTGATCCCCGCCGACGGGATCGCCCGCTCCGGCGACCCCGGCCGGTGGCCGACCCGCGAACCGGCCGGCCTCGCCGCTCGGCACGTGGACGACGCCACCTCCCGTGCCGACGGGCACGCCTGCCCGCACGAACTCGTCGACCGCGTCATGAAGCGGTCCGGCGACCGAGGACTGCCGCACCCGGACCGGACCTGGAACACCCGGGACCGTTCCACCGGTCCGTCCCCGATCCCGCACCACGACGGGACACCCGCCGGGTACGGCACCGGGCCGCGTGATCGTCCGCGCGCCCTGGACGACTGACCCTCTCCGGTACCACCCCACGACCGTGACCCCTAGGGAAAAGCGCGCCACCCCACAACAGCAACCGAGAAGGAACACCGCACTCATGAGCCGTAGCAGAACTGCGATACTCGCCGCGCTGGCGCTGGTCGCCGGTGCCTCCGGGACGGCGCTCGCCGTCGTTCCCGGTGACGCCGGCATCGCCGCCGTGCCGTGCACCGTGGACTACAAGGTGCAGAACGACTGGGGCAGTGGCTTCACCGCCAACGTGACCGTCACCAACAACTCGGCCGCCAAGTCGAGTTGGGCCGTGAAGTGGTCGTACGCCGGCAGCCAGAAGGTCACCAACGCCTGGAACGCGAAGCTCAGCCAGTCCGGTACGGCCGTCACCGCCGCCAACGAGAGCTACAACGGCACGCTGGCGACGGGCGCTTCCACCAGCTTCGGGTTCCAGGGCACCTACAGCGGCAGTAACGCGCTCCCGACGACGTTCACCCTCGACGGCGTCACCTGCAACGTCGACGGCGGCGGTCCCACCGACCCCGGTCCGACGGACCCGGGCCCGACCGATCCCGGCACCCCCGGCACCAGGGTCGACAACCCCTACGCCGGCGCCAAGGTCTACGTGAACCCCGAGTGGTCGGCGAAGGCCGCGGCCGAACCGGGCGGCAGCCGCGTCTCCAACCAGCCCACCGGCGTCTGGCTCGACCGCATCGCCGCGATCAACGGCGCCAACGGCAAGATGGGCCTGCGCGCCCACCTCGACGAGGCGCTGAAGCAGAAGGGCTCCGGTGAGCTCGTCGTCCAGTTCGTCATCTACAACCTGCCCGGACGGGACTGCGCGGCCCTCGCCTCCAACGGCGAGCTGGGCCCGACGGAGATCGACAAGTACAAGACGCAGTACATCGACCCGATCAAGGCCATCATGGCCGACTCCAAGTACGCCGGGCTGCGCATCGTCAACACCATCGAGATCGACTCGCTGCCCAACCTCGTCACCAACACCGGCGGCCGGGTCACGGCCACCCCGCAGTGCGACGTGATGAAGGCCAACGGCAACTACCAGAAGGGCGTCGGCTACGCCCTGAACAAGCTCGGTGACGTGCCCAACGTCTACAACTACATCGACGCCGGGCACCACGGCTGGATCGGCTGGGACGACAACTTCGCCCCCAGCGCCGCCCTCTTCAAGGAGGCCGCGACCACCGAGGGCGCCACCGTCAACGACGTCCACGGCTTCATCACCAACACGGCCAACTACAGCGCCCTGAAGGAGAACAACTTCACCATCAACGACAACGTGGCCGGGAAGTCGGTCCGCGAGTCGAAGTGGGTCGACTGGAACCGCTACGTCGACGAGCTGTCCTTCGCCCAGGGCTTCCGCAACCAGCTGGTCACCGCCGGCTTCAACTCCACCATCGGCATGCTGATCGACACCTCCCGCAACGGCTGGGGCGGCGCCGCCCGGCCCGCCGGACCGGGGGCCACGACCACCGTCGACACCTACGTCGACGGCGGCCGCTACGACCGCCGCCTCAACACCGGCAACTGGTGCAACCAGGCCGGTGCCGGCCTTGGCGAACGCCCGCAGGCCGCCCCGGCGGCCGGGATCGACGCCTACGTCTGGATGAAGCCGCCGGGCGAGTCCGACGGTTCCAGCAGCGCCATCCCGAACGACGAGGGCAAGGGCTTCGACCGGATGTGCGACCCGACGTACACGGGCAACCCGCGCAACAACAACAACATGTCGGGCGCCCTGGCGAACGCGCCGGTCTCCGGGCACTGGTTCTCCGCCCAGTTCCAGCAGCTGATGCAGAACGCCTACCCGCCGCTGCCGTAACCGCGTGACCCGCCGGGGGTGCACCACCGGCCCCCGGCGCGGTACCGGCCGCTCCCGTCCACCGGGGGCGGCCGGTCGGCGTTCTCCGGGAAGTGACGTTTCCCGGGAAACCGGTTGCCGTTTTTTGCCGTCCCGGCAACGGAAATGGCCTCCGTCCGGTGCGTCGGCGCACGCTGTCGGCACCACGGACGAGAGGCTGACCACCATGGCGCACGAGCAGCACGAGCAGCACGAAGAGCACCGGCAGCACGGGCACGACGGCCCGGGGCACGGCCACGGGCACGGCCACGGGGACGGCACCGAGATCGACTGGGCCGAGATGGCCCCGCACCTGGAGGCCCAGGCCGAGCTGTTCACGCCCCTGTACGAGAAGGCCCTGAACTGGCTCGGGAAGGAGGTGACCGAACCGGGGCTGATCGTCGACGCGGGCAGCGGTCCCGGGGTGGTGTCCTGCCTCTTCGCCGAGACGTTCCCCGGCGCGCGGATCATGGCCGTCGACGGCTCCGGGCCCCTCCTCGAGCGGGCACGGGACCGGGCCGGCCGGCTCGGGCACGCCGACCGCTTCGGCACGCTGACCGGTGAACTCCCCGGCGTTCTGGATGAGTTGGAATACCCGGCCGACCTGATCTGGGCCGGCCGCAGTCTGCACCACCTGGGCGACCAGCGGGCCGCCCTCGCCGCGTTCGCCGAGCGGCTGGCGCCCGGCGGCACGTTGGCGATCATGGAGGGCGGTCTGCCCAGCCGGTTCCTGCCGCGCGACCTCGGGTTCGGCCGCCCCGGCCTGGAGGCGCGGCTCGACGCGCTGGAGTCGGAGTGGTTCGCCCGGATGCGTGCCGACCTGCCCGGAGCCGTCGAGGAGACCGAGGACTGGGCCGCGCTGCTCAGCTCCGCGGGCCTGAAGCACACCCGCACCCGCAGCTTCCTGCTCGACCTGCCGGCGCCGGCCTCCGACCGGGCCCGCGCCTACGTCGCCGCCTCCCTGGGCCGGCTCCGGGACGTCTTCGGCGACACGCTCGACGCGGGCGACCGGGCGGTGCTCGACCGGCTGCTCGACCCGCGGGACCCGGCGGGCGTGCACCAGCGGCCGGACGTGTTCGTGCTGGCCGCCCACTCGGTGCACACCGCCGTCAAACCGGTCCAGCCGTAAGGGACTTGACTTGGAGAGCACTTCAAGTGATGGACTCCCCGTCGTTCGCACGAAGCACAGGGGGTCACATCACATGAACAGCTCTCCGGACACGACGGCCGCGCCCGTCGCCCTCGTCACCGGCGGCGGCAGCGGCATCGGCGCGGCCGTCGCACGGCGCCTGCTGGACGCGGGACACCGGGTCACCGTCACGGGCCGAGGTGAGGAGCGGCTGCGCGCCTTCGCCGCGGAACTGGGCGAGCCCGAGGGGCTGCTGACGATCGTCGGCAGCGCCTCCGACCACGACCACGTACAGGCGGCGGTCGACCGTACGATCGAGGAGTTCGGCCGTCTGGACACGGTCGTGGCCAACGCCGGCACGGCCACCCACGACTCCGTCGCCGAGGGCGATCCCTCCGGCTGGGCCGACATGGTCCTGACCAACGTGCTGGGGCCCGCCCTCCTCGTGCGCGCCTCGATCGACGCGCTCCGGCTGACCCGCGGCCGGATCGTGCTGATCGGCAGCGTCGCCGGCTTCGTCCCCACCCCGGGCAACCTCTACGGGGCGACGAAGTGGGCGGTCACCGGCCTCGCCGAGAACACCCGCCGGCAGGTCACCGAGTGGGGCGTCGGCGTCACCCTGGTCGCGCCCGGCCGGGTGGAGACCCCGTTCTGGGACGGCTACGGCAGCCTGCCGCCCGGGCACCTGCTGACCGCCGACCAGATCGCCGACTCCGTGGTGTGGGCGATCCGCCGGCCCGAGGGGGTCGACGTCAACACCGTCGTCGTACGCCCGATCGGACAGCCCAACTGACGCGCGAAGGGCGCCCCCGGCAGGGGGCGCCCTTCTTGCTCGCACGGGTCACGGGCCCGGCCGGTGCGGGCTCAGCCGATGTCGAACGCGGCCGGGTCGGGGCCGATGCGCCGGTCCTCGTTCAGCGCGCTGATCGCGGCCAGGTCCTCGGTGTCCAGGCTGAAGTCGAACACCTGGATGTTCTCCTCGATCCGCGACGGTGTCACGGACTTCGGGATCACGATGTTGCCGGTCTGCAGGTGCCAGCGCAGCACGACCTGGGCCGGGGTGCGCTCGTGCTTGCGGGCGATGGCGACGATCGCCGGCACCTCCAGGAGCCCCTTGCCCTGGCCCAGCGGGGACCAGGCCTCGGTGGCGATGCCCCGCTCCGCGTGGAACTCCCGCGAGGCGTGCTGCTGCAGGTGCGGGTGCAGCTCGATCTGGTTGACCGCGGGGATGACCGAGGTCTCGGCGATCAGCCGCTCCAGGTGCTCGGGGAGGAAGTTCGAGACGCCGATGGCCCGCGTACGGCCGTCCGCGAGGAGCTTCTCGAACGCCTTGTAGGTGTCGACGTAGGTGTCGCGGGCCGGCAGCGGCCAGTGGATCAGGTACAGGTCGACGTGGTCCAGGCCCAGCTTCTCCAGCGAGACGTCGAACGCGCGGAGCGTCGCGTCGTACCCCTGGTCGCTGTTCCAGAGCTTGGTGGTGACGAAGAGGTCCTCGCGGGCCACGCCCGAGGCGGCGATCGCCTTGCCGGTGCCCTCCTCGTTGCCGTAGATCGCCGCTGTGTCGATGCTGCGGTACCCGGCCTCCAGCGCGGTGGACACCGCCCGCTCGGCCTCGTCGTCCGGCACCTGCCAGACACCGAAGCCCAGCTGGGGCATCTCGACGCCGTTGTTCAGGATGATCGGGGGGACCTTGCTGCTCACGAGCTCTTGATCCTTCGGTTGTCCGTCAAGTGGTACTCCCATGGTCAACGATCACGGGGCGTCGTGCATTCCTGACCCCGGAATCCGTCGGCCGGGGCTCACGTCCGGTACAGCGCGTCGACCTCGTCGGCGTACGTGTTCTCGATCGCCCTGCGCTTGAGCTTCAGGGACGGGGTCAGCAGGCCGTGCTCCTCGGTGAACGGCTGGGCGAGGATGCGGAAGGTGCGGATCGACTCGGCCTGCGAGACCAGCGTGTTCGCCGTCACCACGGCCCGGCGCACCTCCGCCTCCAGGTCCGGGTCGTTCACCAGTTCGGCGGGTGTCGAACGCGGTTCGCCGCGCATCTGGAGCCAGTGGTCGACGGCCTCCTGGTCGAGGGTGACCAGGGCGGCGACGAACGGCCGGTCGTTGCCGACGACGATGCACTGGTTCACCAGCGGATGGTCCCGTACGCGTTCCTCCAGCAGCCCCGGTGAAACGCTCTTGCCGCCGGAGGTGACGAGGATCTCCTTCTTACGGCCGGTGATGGTGAGGTAGCCGTCCTCGTCGAGGGACCCCAGGTCGCCGGTGGCGAGCCAGCCGTCGTGCAGGGCCTCGTCGGTGGCCTTGGGGTTGTTGAGGTAGCCCTGGAAGACGTTGTCCCCGCGCAGCCAGATCTCGTTGTCGTCCGCGATGTGCACGGTCATGCCGGGGATGGCCTGGCCGACGGTGCCGTAGCGGGTGCGTCCGGGCGGGTTGGCGGTGGCGGCCGCGGTGGTCTCGGTCAGGCCGTAGCCCTCGTAGATCTGCACGCCCGCGCCGGCGAAGAACAGGCCGAGCCTGCGGTCCATCGCCGAGCCGCCGGACATGGCGTGCCGGACCCGGCCGCCCATGGCCGCGCGCATCTTGGAGTAGACGAGCCTGTCGAACAGCTGGTGCTGCACGCGCAGGCCCGCCGAGGGGCCCGGCCCGATGCCCCACGCCTTCGCCTCGACGGCCTCCGCGTGGTCCACCGCCACCTCGACGGCCTTCTCGAACACCCCGCCCCTGCCCTCCCGCTCGGCCCTGCGGCGCGCCGCCTCGAAGACCTTCTCGAAGATGTACGGCACGGCGAGGAAGAACGTCGGCCGGAACGCGGCCAGGTCGGGCAGCAGGGCGGAGGCCTGCAGCTGGGGCTGGTGGCCGAAGCGGACCCGGCCGCGGACCGCGGCGATCTGCACCATCCGGCCGAAGACGTGCGCGAGCGGCAGGAACAGCAGGGTCGCCGCCTCGTCGCCCTTGCGGGAGTGGAACACCGGCTCCCAGCGCTCGATGACGGTGTCCGCCTCGAACATGAAGTTGCCGTGCGAGACGACACAGCCCTTGGGGCGGCCGGTCGTCCCCGACGTGTAGATGACCGTCGCGGTCGACTCGGGGGTCACCGCCGCCCGGTGCCGGTGCACCACCTCGTCCTCGACGGCGGCGCCGGCGTCGTACAGCTCCTGCACGCACCCGGCGTCGAGCTGCCACAGCCGGCGCAGCCGGGGGAGGCGGTCGATGACGGTGGCGATGGTCATCGCGTGGTCCTCGTGCTCGACGACCGCGGCGGTGACCTCGGAGTCGTACAGCATCCAGAAGCACTGCTCGGCCGAGGAGGTCGAGTAGACCGGGACGACCTGCGCGCCGATGGTCCACAGGGCGTAGTCGAAGAGGGTCCACTCGTAGCGGGTGCGGGACATGATCGCGACGCGGTCGCCGAACCGGACGCCCTCGGCGAGGAGCCCCTTGGCGAGGGCGAGGACCTCGTCGCGGAACTCGGCGGAGGTCACGTCCCGCCACCCGCCCCGCTCGTCCTTGCGGCCCAGAGCGACGTGCCGCGGGTCGTCCTGGGCGTGCTCGAAGACGACGTCGGCCAGACCGCCCACCGGCGGTGCCGACACCAACGGAGGGTTGGTGAACTCGCGCAAACCCCGCACCCCGCTTCCCATGGCCGCACAGCGCCGTGAAAGCTACCCCACGCCCGCACGGGGCGGGAGGGGGCCGGAAAGCGGACGGTGCCCTCGTCCGCGCTGGCCGGTGCGGGAAAATGGGCCCACATGCGGAAGGGTCGGACAGGAAACTGACGGAAGAGTAAGTATCTGTGCCGTGATCTCCACCGAATCTGCCCGACCCGGCCGTGCCGCCGCGCCGCGCCGCGTTCCGCCCCGGCCGTGGCGCCGCGCCGCGTTCCGACCCGGCCGTGCCGCCGCGCTCCGGCGCCGGGGGGTCAGCGACGGGTGGGCGCCTTCTCCCCGGACCGCGCCGGAGCGGCCGATTCCGTCACGCCGTCCCGGCCCCGCTCCGGCCTGACCAGCACCAGCACGAGAACACCGGTCACCAGCCCGGCGGCGCCCGCCGCGAGCAGCGCCGCGTCCAGCCCCGAGGCGAACGCCGCCCGCAGGGTGTGCTCGTCGTACGACCCGCGCAGCGCCCCGGCGCCCCCGCCCGCCAGCGTGTGGGCCGCCTCGTGCGGCAGCCGGTCGGCCGTCCGCGAGGTCAGGACGGTGCCGAAGACGGCGACCCCGAGCGCGTAACCGAGCTGCCGCACGGTGCTCACCGCGCCCCCCGCCATCCCCGCCCGCGGTGCCGGCACCGCGGCCAGCGCCGCGCCCGCCACCGTCGGCGACACCAGTCCGGTGCCCATGCCCACCAGCACGAACCCCGGCACCAGCGATGTCCAGGACGACCCCGCGTCCAGGACCGCCTGCGCACAGCAGCCCGCGCCGATCAGCAGCAGCCCGCCGCCGATGGTCGCCCGGGCCGGCACCCCGTGCAGCAGCCGGCCGGTCAGCACCGCGACGACCATGGCCGCCACCGTCAGCGGCAGCAGCGCCAGCCCGCCGCGCACCGGACTCATGCCCAGCATCGTCTGCATCCAGATCGACAGGTACGGCGTGACCCCGAACGCCACCCCGTTGAAGACGAACGCGCCCAGCATCGCCCCGACGAACGCGGGCCGCCGCAGCAGCGACAGATCCAGCAGCGGGTGCGCCGTCCGGCGCTCCACCAGCACGAAACACACCAGCGCCAGCGCCGCCGCCCCCGCCGGCACCAGCGTGGCCGACGCGCCCCAGCCGTCCTCACCGGCCCGCACCACCGCATACGTCGTACCGCCCGCGAACGCGGCGAACGCCGCCGTCCCGGCCCAGTCCACCCGCATCCCGCGCGGACCCTTCGACTCCGGCACCATCCTCAGCGTCAGCCACACCGCCACCGCGCTCACCGGCAGGTTCACGAAGAAGATCCACCGCCAGCCCGGCCCCGCGGTCAGCAGTCCGCCCAACACCGGCCCGATCGCCGCCGCGCCCCCGCTGACCGCGCCCCACACTCCGAGCGCCGCCGACCGCTGCCGCCCCTGGTAGACCGAGCCCAGCAGCGGCAGCGTGGTCGCGAGCATCGCCGCCGCGCCGACGCCCTGCACCGCCCGCGCCGCGACCAGCGTCGCCGGACCCGAGGCGAGGCCGCACAGCAGCGACGCCATTGCGAACAGCGCCGTCCCGGCGACGTGCACCCGCCGCCGTCCCAGGACGTCGGCGGCGGCCCCCGCCCCCAGCAGCAGCGCGGCGAGCGCCAGCGCGTACCCGTCCACCACCCACTGCAGGTCGCTCAGTGACGCGTCCAGCCCCTCCGCCATGTCCGGCAGCGCCACCAGCACGATCGTGACGTCCAGCAGCAACATGAACGTGCCCAGGCACACCGCCGTCAGCGGCCCCCATGCGCGCATGCTCCCCACTTCCTCTCCGTCCTCTTTTCCGCTCCGCGAAACGCGGACGCTCCGTACGATGGGCCGACGGCGGCCGATCACCGTGGAGAACGGCGGAGGACCGACGGAATCCGACGGGGGAGCGGCCGATGCGCGGGGAATCCGACACCTTCGACGACCTGGACCTGAAACTGCTCTGCGCCCTGGAGGTCGACGGACGCGCCTCCTTCAGCAGACTCGGCGCCGCCCTCGGCGTCTCCGACCAGACCGTCGCCCGCCGCTACCGCCGGCTGTGCGCCGAGGGCGGCCTGCGCGTCGTCGTGGTGCGCGACGCCGAACGGCTCGGCCAGGACCAGTGGATGCTCCGGCTGCGCTGCGACCCGGCCGGTGCCGCCGTCATCGCCGACGCCCTCGCCAAACGCCACGACACCAACTGGATCGGCGTCGGCTCGGGCGGCACCGAGATCGTCTGCATGACCCGTCCCCGCCGCCCCGGCGACCACGACGACCTGCTCCTCGGCAGGCTCCCGCGCACCCCCAGCGTCGTGGAGATCCGCGCCCAGCAGATCCTGCACCGCTTCTACGGCGGCCCCACCGGCTGGCTGCGCAAGTCCGGCGTGCTCGACGAGGCGACGGTGGCCCTGCTGGCCCGCCCCGAACCGCCCGCCGGGCCCGCCCGCATCGATCCCGAGGACGAACCCCTCCTCGCCGTCCTCGAACGGGACGGCCGCGCCGGACACGCCGAACTCCAGCGGGCCACCGGCCGCTCCGAGTCCGCCGTCAAGCGCCGCCTCGTCGCCCTGTTCGCCTCGGGGGCCGTCTACGTCGACGTCGAGTACCACCCCGAGATCCTCGGCCTCCCCCTCGCCGCCGCCCTGTGGATCACCACGACCCCCGCCGCCCTGCACTCCGTCGGCGAGGCGCTCGCCGGCCACGACGAGGTCGCGCACGCCGCCGCCACGGCGGGCCCCTCCCACATCGTCGTCACCGCCGTCGCCCGTGACACGGCGGGCCTGTACGCCTACCTCAGCGGGCCCCTCGGCCGGTTGGAGGGCGTCCAGCACGTGGAGGCGACACCGTTCCTGCGCCGGGTCAAGCAGCTCACCTACCAGCGCCCGGTCCGCTAGACCGGCACATCCCGGGACTCCGGGACTCCGGGCCGGTGGGCTCGTGGCCTCGTGGGGCCGTGGACCCGGGGGCTCGTGGGTCCGTGCCTCAGTGGCTCCCGTCCGGCCGGTCCGTGGCCGCCGGACGGGGGCCGCGCCGGTGCAGGCGGTCGCCGCCCGCCAGGATCGCCGCCGCCAGCGCGTCCGCCGCCCCCTGCGCCGCCGTCCGCCGCCGCCCGTGCACCAGGACGAACTCGACCCGGCCCAGTTCGGGCAGCCCCGCCCGTTCCGGGACCCTCACCAGGCCCGGCGGGACCAGGCCCCGCGAGTGCGCCATGACGCCCAGGCCCGCGCGGGCCGCCGCGATGAGCCCGTTCAGGCTGCCGCTCGTGCACACGATCCGCCACGCCCGCCCCTGCCGCTCCAGCGCCTCCAGGGCCAGGGCGCGGGTGATCCCCGGGGGCGGGAAGACGATCAGCGGCACCGGCCGGTCCGGGTGCAGCCGCAGCCGGTCCGCGCCGATCCACACCAGTTCGTCGTGCCGGACCAGCTCGCCGTGCGGATCCTCGGGGCGCCGCTTGGCCAGCACCAGGTCCAGTTTCCCGGCCGCGAGCCGTTCGTGCAGCGTGCCGGACAGCTCCACCGTCAGCTCCAGGTCGACCTCCGGGTGGTCGTGCCGGAAGCTTTCCAGGATCTCCGGCAACCGCGTCAGCACGAAGTCCTCGGACGCGCCGAAGCGCAGCCGGCCGCGCAGCCGCGTGCCCGTGAAGAACGCCGTCGCCTGCTCGTGCACCTCCAGGATCCGGCGCGCGAAACCCAGCATCGCCTCGCCGTCCTCGGTCAGTTCCACCGAGTGCGTGTCCCGGGTGAACAGCGTCCGCCCCGTGGCGTCCTCCAGACGGCGCACGTGCTGGCTGACGGTCGACTGGCGCAGCCCCAGCCGCCGGGCGGCCTGCGTGAAACTCAGGGTCTGGGCGACCGCCAGGAAGGTGCGCAGCTGGGACGGCTCGTACACACCGGTCACCGTACCGGTCGCCGTACCGGCAGCCGTACTGGTCAACGGGCCGGCCATCGCGTCGCGTGATCACAGTGAGAGCGGTGTACCGGATTCCCGATCACGGGGCCGAGGGGGACCATGGTCGGGGGCCCCGGCCCCGCGGCACCCGTACCGACGAGCAAGTGGAGCACCGTGAAACGCCTGCGCCGGCCCAGCCGGATGCCGATCGACCCGTACGTCCTGCTGCTGCTCGGGACGGTCGGCCTCGCGGCGCTCCTGCCGGCCCGCGGCGCCGCCGCCGACGTGGCCTCCGGCGCCTCCACGGCCGCCATCGCCTTCCTGTTCTTCCTGTACGGCGTCCGCCTGTCCACCCGGGAGGCGCTCGACGGGCTCAAGCACTGGCGCCTGCACGTCACCGTCCTCGCCTGCACCTTCGTGGTCTTCCCGCTGCTCGGCACGGCCACCCGGGGCCTCGTCCCGGTGGTCCTCACCGAACCCCTCCAACAGGGGCTGCTCTTCCTGACCCTGGTCCCGTCCACCATCCAGTCCTCGATCGCCTTCACCTCGATCGCCCGCGGCAACGTGCCCGCCGCGATCTGCGCCGGCTCCTTCTCGTCGCTGGCCGGCATCGTCGTGACACCGCTGCTCGCGGCCGCCCTGCTCGGCGGCAGCGGCGGCTTCTCCGCGGACTCGCTCGTCGAGATCGTGCTGCAGCTGCTGGTGCCCTTCGCGGCGGGGCAGGTGCTGCGCCGCTGGATCGGCGGGTTCGTCGCCCGGCACCGCAAGGTCCTCGGCCACGTCGACCGCGGTTCGATCCTCCTCGTCGTCTACACCGCGTTCAGCGAGGGCATGGTCCAGGGCATCTGGCACCAGGTCGGCCCGGCCCGGCTGGCCGCGCTGCTGGCCGTCGAGGCCGTCCTGCTCGCCGTAATGCTCGCGCTGACCTGGTACGGCGCGAAGGCGCTGCGGTTCGGCCGCGAGGACCGGATCGCGATCCAGTTCGCCGGGTCCAAGAAGTCCCTGGCCTCCGGCCTGCCCATGGCGAGCGTCCTGTTCGGCGCGCACGCCTCCCTCGCCGTGCTGCCGCTGATGCTGTTCCACCAGATGCAGCTCATGGTCTGCGCGGTCATCGCCAAGCGCCGCTCGCACGGCCCGGAGGCGACGGCCGAGACGGAGACGGGGGCGGGGGAGGCGGCCCCGGCTCCGGCGTCACGGCCCTCGGCGGCCGGCCCGGGGACGTCGCGGGACTGAGGCGGGCCCCGCACCCCGGAGGCGGAGCGGGCCGCCACGGTTCGGGAGCGCTCCCATCACCGCGCCGTACCGTCCGTGCCGGACCCGCGGGCCCGATCCGGACGAACGCCCCCAGGGCGTGTCCGCCCCTTCCCGCCGGGCGCGCGACGCCCGGCTCGGTTCCCTCACGCTCGGCTCCGCTCGCGCGGGAGGGACCCCCACCGCCGCGTCGTCGGACCACCCCGATGCATCCGGTGCACGGGCGGTCCTCCGCCGTGCGACGCTCCCCCACTGCCCGAACGGCGGGGGAGGTGCCCCCGGCACCGGACGCCGCGCGCCGATCCGACGCGCAGGGTCAGGGACTCCCTAGCCCCGCGCGGCCGCGGTCCGCAGGGCGATGCGGTCCTCGCCCGCGTACACGTTCATGGAACTGCCTCGCAGGAAGCCCACCAGCGTCAGTCCCGTCTCCGCCGCCAGGTCCACCGCGAGGGAGGACGGCGCCGACACCGCCGCGAGCACCGGGATGCCCGCCATCACGGCCTTCTGGGCCAGCTCGAACGAGGCCCGGCCCGACACGAGCAGGACCGCCCGGGACAGCGGCAGGCCGCCGTTCTGGAGGGCGCGGCCGACCAGCTTGTCGACCGCGTTGTGCCGGCCGACGTCCTCGCGGACGTCCAGCAGCTCGCCGTCCTCGGAGAACAGGGCCGCCGCGTGCAGACCGCCGGTGCTGTCGAAGACGCGCTGGGAGGCGCGCAGCCGGTCGGGGAGGACGGCGAGGAGTTCCGGTGCGATGCGGAGCGGGGGCGTGTCGGCGACCGGCCAGCGGGTCGTCGTACGCACCGCGTCCAGGCTGGCCTTGCCGCACAGGCCGCAGGACGAGGTCGTGTAGACGTTCCGCTCCAGGGTGATGTCAGGGACGGTGACGCCGGGCGCGGTCCGCACGTCGACGACGTTGTACGTGTTCGACCCGTCCGCGGTGGCCCCGGCGCAGTAGACGATGTTCTGCAGGTCGGACCCCTGCGCCAGCACGCCCTCGCTGACCAGGAAACCGGCGGCCAGGGCGAAGTCGTCGCCGGGCGTGCGCATGGTGATCGCGAGGGATCTGCCGTTGAGCCGGATCTCCAGCGGCTCCTCGGCGACCAGGGTGTCCGGGCGACTGGAGACCGCTCCGTCCCGGATGCGGAGCACCTTGCGCCGTTCGGTGACTCGTCCCATGTCGTCAGCCCCGGTTCCGTGCGTGCTGGTGGCCGAAACGGCCCTTGATGCAGAGATTGCCCGCAGGCCGCCGGGTTATCGTGCGACGAGGTGACCTGCGCGGTCCCATTGTCCCGCACGGGGTGTCCCGCACCCGCGGCGCCGGGTCGAGGACTCGTGCGGAAGGCGACGCAGCCGTTCGGCGGATAGCGGATAGGGGAGAAGGGCGTTCGTCCGGAGGCGCGGAGGGCCGGGAGGGCGTCCGTCCGGAGGGTGGGGCCGGGAAGGCGTCGGGAAAGGGAGCGGCGGGGGACGGCGGGAAGCCCGGCGGGGGATAGCGGGAAGCCGACAAGCCCGGTGCGGGTTTCCTGTCGCTTCACGTGCCCGCCTACCCGTGAGTCACTGATCAGACTGGTGGATCCCGCTACCCAAGGCAACGAGGGGACCCCCATGAACGGCTCGCGCATCACCGCCGTCGGTCACTACCAGCCCGCCCAGGTACTCACCAACGAGGACCTGGCGGAACTGGTCGACACCAATGACGAGTGGATCAGGAGCCGGGTGGGCATCCGCACGCGCCACATCGCCGGCCCCGACGAGCCGGTGGACGAGCTGGCGGGACACGCCGCCGCCAAGGCGCTCGCGGCGGCCGGGCTCACCCCCGCGGACATCGACCTGGTCCTGGTCGCCACCTCCACCGCCGTGAACCGCTCGCCCAACATGGCCGCTCGGGTCGCCGCCCGGCTCGGCATCCCCGGACCTGCCGCGCTGGACGTCAACGTGGTGTGTGCCGGGTTCACCCACACGCTCGCCACCGCCGACCACACGATCCGCGCGGGCGCCGCGACCCGCGCACTGGTCATCGGCGCCGACAAGATGTCCGAGGTGACCGACTGGACCGACCGCACCACCTGTGTCCTCGTCGGCGACGGAGCGGGCGCCGCCGTGGTCGAGGCCTGCCCCGCCGGGACCGAGCCCGGGATCGGGCCCGTGCTGTGGGGGTCGGTGCCCGAGATGGGGAACGCCGTGCGCATCGAGGGGCAGCCGGCCCGGTTCGCGCAGGAGGGGCAGAGCGTCTACCGGTGGGCCACCACCCGGCTGCCGCCGCTCGCCCGGCAGGCCTGCGAGCGGGCCGGCCTCGCCCCGGAGGACCTGGCCGCCGTCGTGCTGCACCAGGCGAACCTGCGCATCATCGAGCCCCTCGCGGCGAAGATCGGCGCCGTCAACGCCGTGGTCGCGCGCGACGTCACCGAATCGGGCAACACCTCGGCGGCGAGCATCCCGCTCGCCTTCTCCAAACTGGTGGAGCGGGGCGAGATCACCAGCGGGGACCCGGTCCTGCTGTTCGGGTTCGGCGGCAACCTGTCGTACGCGGGACAGGTCGTACGCTGCCCGTGACGGACGGTGCCGCGGATCCGGGCGGCGGTGCGACGCGGTCGGCCCCGTCCGGCCCCGTCCGCGGTGGCGTGCGGACCGGGGGCGAAGGACGACCGACCACCGGCTTTCCGGCTGCCGACGCCCGGCGCGGCCCAGGAGGGGGACCGAGCGATGCTGCCGACAGGACTGCCGCGGGGTGCGGTGCCCAGGCTCGAACGCCCCGGCCCGCTGCGGGAGCGCGTCCACGAGGCGTTGCTGGAGCTCATCACCACCCGTGCCCTGCGGCCCGGCCGGCACCTCGTCGAGAGTGAGCTCGCCGCTCACCTCGGGGTCTCACGGCAGCCGGTGCGTGAGGCGCTGCAGCGGCTGAACGCCGAGGGCTGGGTCGACCTGCGGCCCGCCCAGGGCGCGTTCGTGCACGAGCCGACCGAGGCGGAGGCCGACCAGTTCCTCACGGTCCGTACGCTGCTGGAGTCCGAGGCGGCCCGGCTCGCCGCCGCGCACGCCGACGGGGCCGGTGTCGACGCCCTCGACGAGCTGCGGGCACAGGGCGTGCTGGCGGTCGCCTCCGGCGACGTGGACCGGGCCGTCCTGCTCGACGTCGTGTTCCACGCGAAGATCGTGGAGCTGGCCGGCAACGCCGTCCTCGCCGAGCTGGCGGGGCAGGTCGACCGGCGCGCGCGGTGGTACTGCGCGCCCGTCGCCCGGCAGCGCGGTCACCGGTCCTGGACAGAGCACCGGGACCTGATCGCCGCGATCGCGGCGGGCGACGGGCGGCGCGCCGGCCGGCTGATGCGTGAGCACACGGAACACACGCGCCGCGCGTACCACGCCCGCCGGCGGGCGTAGCCGAGCGCCTCAGGCGCGTCCGGCCGCCGCCCTCGCGTCCGGCCGCCGCACCCTCGACCTGGCGCAGCCCTCGCGGCTCGGGTGCCGCCCCCGGGTCCGGGCGGCACACCCGCGTTCGGGCAGCACCCGGACCCCGCCTTCGGGCAGCACCCGGACCCCGCGTCCGGGCGGCACCCGGACCGGCCCCGTTGCCGTCGTCCCCGCCTCCACGGGGCCGTGCCCCGCGCGCCCGTGCCTCACGCGTCCTCGACGCGGCGCGGGGCGCTTCTTTGTCCTGGGAGTGGAGAAAGTCAGCGACAATCCGTGCACGACTTCTTCCCAGTCCCGGCGACCACTGCTACGTTCCCCTCGAAAGCACGACAGCAGGCGGCCGACGGAGGCGGGGAGGGGCTCGTGAGACGCATGACGGCACGACCCGCGAACGCACATCAGGCCCGGCTGCTGCGACTGTTGCGCGACGGAGGTCCCAACTCCCGCGCGCAGCTGGGCGATCAGGTCGACCTCTCACGGTCCAAGCTGGCCGTGGAGGTGGACCGGTTGCTGGAGACGGAGCTGGTCGTGGCCGACGGGCTCGCCGCCTCGCGCGGCGGCCGCCGTTCGCACAACGTCCGGCTCAATCCCCGACTCCGCTTCCTGGGTGTGGACATCGGCGCGACCTCGGTCGACGTCGCCGTCACCAACGCCGAACTGGAGACGCTCGGACACCTCAACCAGCCCCTCGACGTGCGTGAGGGACCGGTCGCGGTCTTCGAGCAGGTGCTGGCGATGGCGGCGAAGCTGAGGGCGACGGGACTCGCCGAGGGCTTCGACGGCGCCGGCATCGGCGTCCCCGGCCCGGTCCGCTTCCCCGAGGGCGTACCGGTCGCGCCACCGATCATGCCGGGCTGGGACGGCTTCCCCGTGCGGGAGGCGCTCAGCCAGGAACTCGGCTGCCCGGTCATGGTCGACAACGACGTGAACCTCATGGCGATGGGGGAGCAGCACGCGGGCGTCGCCCGCACCGTCGCCGACTTCCTGTGCGTCAAGATCGGCACCGGCATCGGCTGCGGCATCGTCGTCGGCGGCCAGGTCTACCGCGGCACCACCGGCAGCGCGGGCGACATCGGGCACATCCAGGCGGTGCCCGACGGCCGGCCCTGCGCCTGCGGCAACCGCGGCTGCCTGGAGGCCCACTTCAGCGGCGCGGCCCTGGCCCGCGACGCCGTGGAGGCGGCCCAGCAGGGCCTGTCGCCCGAACTCGCGGCACGGCTGGAGGCGAACGGCGGTCTCACCGCCGTCGACGTCGCCGCCGCGGCGGCCGCGGGCGACGCCACCGCCCTCGACCTGATCCGCGAGGGCGGCAACCGGGTCGGTCAGGTCATCGCCGGACTCGTCTCGTTCTTCAACCCCGGCCTGGTCGTGATCGGCGGCGGGGTGACCGGCCTCGGCCACACCCTGCTCGCCGCCGTCCGCACCCAGGTCTACCGCCAGTCGCTGCCCCTGGCGACCGGCAACCTGCCCATCGTCCTGGGCGAGCTGGGCCCCACCGCCGGTGTGATCGGCGCGGCCCGCCTCATCAGCGACCACCTGTTCTCCCCCGCCTAGCCACTCCGTTCGTACCGGCGCCCCGTTCCCACCCGCGCAGCCACTTCGCCCGCGCAGCCACTCCGTTCGTACCGGCCGTTCCCTCCAGTCCTCCGACGAACCCGCAGGCCCGCTCCGTACGGCACCACCGGCACCGCGCCCCGCTTCGCCCCGTCCGGCCCCGCCTCGCCCTCCGCTGCCCCGCGCCACCCCAAGAGCGCCCGATTCCTGGCGTTCTGCCCTGACTCCGGCCCGCACGCCCGCCGAGGGGAATCCACATGGCACCAGAACCACCGCTGCTCAGCATGTCCGGCATCACCAAGTCGTTCCCCGGCGTCCGGGCCCTGGACGGCGTCGACCTCGACGTCCAGGCCGGTGAAGTGCACTGCCTGCTCGGCCAGAACGGCGCCGGTAAGTCCACCCTCATCAAGGTGCTGGCCGGTGCCCACCAGCCCGACGGCGGCACCATCCGCTGGCGCGGCGAACCGGTCGTCCTGCGCTCGCCGATCGCCGCCATGCGCCTCGGCATCGCCACCATCTACCAGGAACTCGACCTGGTGGAGCACCTGTCGGTGGCGGAGAACGTCCACCTCGGCCACGAACCGACCGTCGCGGGATTCGTCGTCCGCGCAGGGACGGCCCGCCGGGCGACGCAGGCCCTGCTGCGGCGGCTCGGGCACGCGGAGATCGATCCGGCCGCTCCGGTGGGGGAGTTGTCCGCGGCCCAGCAGCAGGTCGTCTCCATGGCGCGGGCCCTCTCCCACGACGTCCGGCTGATCGTGATGGACGAACCGTCCGCCGCCCTCGACCCCGACGAGGTCGACAACCTCTTCCGCATCGTCGGCGACCTGACCGCGGACGGCGTGGCCGTCGTCCACATCTCCCACCGCCTGGAGGAGATCCGCCGCATCGGCGACCGCGTCACGGTGCTCAAGGACGGCCGGGCGGTGGCCGGCGGACTGCCCGCGAAGTCGACACCCACCCGCGAGGTCGTCGCGCTGATGACGGGCCGCGACGTCGAGTACGTCTTCCCCGAGCGGTCCGCGGCCGACGTGCCGGCGGCGGGCGGAAGGCCCCTGCTGGAGGTGCGCGGGCTCGCCAGGGACGGCGAGTTCGAGCCGCTCGACCTCGACCTGCGGCCGGGGGAGATCGTCGGGCTCGCCGGGCTGGTCGGCTCCGGCCGCTCCGAGATCCTGGAGACGATCTACGGTGCCCGGCGCCCGACGGCCGGTCAGGTCCTGCTGGACGGGCGTCCGTTGAGGCCGGGCAGCGTGCGGTCCGCCGTACGCGCCGGCCTGGGGCTCGCTCCCGAGGAACGCAAGGCCCAGGCCCTGCTGATGCTGGAGTCGGTCACCCGCAACGTCTCCGTCTCCTCCCTCTCCCGCTTCTCGCGCGGCGGCTGGATCGACCACGGCGCCGAAAGGGGCGCGGCCCGCGCGGCGATCCGTGAACTGTCGCTGCGCCCCGACAACCCGTCCGCACCGGTACGGACCCTGTCCGGCGGCAACCAGCAGAAGGCCGTCCTGGCCCGCTGGCTGCTGCGCGGCTGCCGCGTCCTGCTGCTCGACGAACCCACCCGCGGGGTCGACGTCGGAGCCCGCGCCGAGCTGTACGCGGTCGTGCGCCGACTGGCCGACGAAGGCCTCGCCGTACTGCTCGTCTCCAGCGAGGTGCCGGAGGTCCTCGGCCTCGCCGACCGGGTCCTGGTGCTCCGGGAGGGACGCGTGGTCCACACCGCGCCCGCCCGCGAACTGGACGAACACCGCGTACTCGACCTCGTCATGGAAGGAAGTCCGGCGTCATGACGCAGCCCGTCTCCCCGC
Organism: Streptomyces sp. NPDC031554; assembly: GCF_055580685.1. Classification (NCBI taxonomy): domain Bacteria; kingdom Bacillati; phylum Actinomycetota; class Actinomycetes; order Kitasatosporales; family Streptomycetaceae; genus Streptomyces; species Streptomyces sp. NPDC031554. The sequence continues at coordinate 583,149 of NZ_JBVIKX010000002.1, forward strand.
CGCGGGACAGCACCGAGAAGGTGCCGTCGGCCACCGAAGCACCCGCCTGGCGCGCCGTGTTGTTCCGTGCCGACGTCCGCACGCTGTCGCTGCTCGGCGTGCTCGCCGTACTGATCCTCATCGGCGGCGTCACCAGACCGGACGAGTTCCTGGACACCCGCAACCTCCAGCTCGTCCTCACCCAGGCCTCCGTCATCGGTGTCGTCACCGTCGGCATGACCTTCGTCATCATCTCCGGCGGCATCGACCTGTCGGTCGGCGCGGTCGTCGCCCTCGCCTCGGTGTGGGCCACCACCGTCGCCACCCAGGAGTACGGCTTCGGCGGCATCCTCCTCACCGCCGTCCTCGTCGGACTGGGATGCGGCCTGGTCAACGGGGTGCTCATCGCGTACGGCGGGATGGTCCCGTTCATCGCCACCCTCGCCATGCTCGCCTCGGCCCGCGGCCTCGCCCTGCAGATCACCGACGGACGGACGCAGATCGTCACCGTCGACGGCGTCCTCGACCTCGGCGAGCGCGACTCCTACGTGCTCGGCGTCCCGCCGCTGGTCCTGGTGTTCGCCGCGGTCACCGTCATCGGCTGGCTGCTCCTCAACCGGACCACCTTCGGCCGCCGCTCCGTCGCCGTCGGCGGCAACGCGGAGGCCGCCCGGCTGGCCGGCATCGACGTACGCCGCCAGCGGCTCTACCTCTACCTGCTGTCCGGACTGTGCTGCGGCATCGCCGCCTTCCTGCTGATCGTGCTGGCCGGCTCGGGCCAGAACACCAACGGCAACCTCTACGAACTCGACGCCATCGCGGCCGCGATCATCGGCGGCACCCTGCTCACCGGGGGCCGCGGCACCATCGTCGGCTCCGTCCTCGGCGTCCTGATCTTCACCACGATCACCAACATCTTCGCCCTGAACAACCTGCAGAGCGACGTCCAGCAGATCGCCAAGGGCGCGATCATCGTCGCCGCCGTGCTGGTCCAGCGCCGTACCGCGAGCACGACCTGAAGAAGGGGTTCACCGCCATGCCAGAGTTCACCAGCCGCAGAGGACTCCTCCTCGGGGCGGCCGCCGTGTCCGCCGGCGTCCTCGTCACCGGCTGCACCAGCAACGAGTCCGGCGACGACGAGCCCGCCGCGAACGACCGGCCCGCCGCCGACGACAAGCCCGGCAAGCAGGTCACCATCGGCTTCGCCGGACCGCAGGCCGACCACGGCTGGCTCAACGCCATCAACGACAACGCCCAGAAGCGGGCGGAGAAGTACTCCGACGTCACCCTGGAGATCACCGAGGGCTCCAACGACACCGCCCAGCAGATCGGCCAGATCGAGACCCTCATCAACAAGAAGGTCGACGTCCTGGTGATCCTGCCCGCCGACGGCAAGGCCCTCACCCAGATCGGGCTGAAGGCGATGCGCGCGGGCATCCCCGTCGTCAACCTCGACCGGATCTTCAACACCCCGCAGGCGTACCGCTGCTGGGTCGGCGGCGACAACTACGGCATGGGTCTGAACGCCGGTCACTACATCGGCGAGAAGCTCAAGGACAAGCCGGACGCCAAGGTCGTCGAGCTGGCCGGCCTGGACAACCTGGAGCTGACCAGGCAGCGCACCCAGGGCTTCGACGACGCGCTGAAGAACTACCCCAACATCAAGAAGGTGGCCCGCCAGGCCGCCGAGTTCACCGTCGAGTCCGGCCAGGCCAAGACCGCCCAGCTGCTCCAGGCCCAGTCGCGGATCGACGCGCTGTGGAACCACGACGACGACCAGGGCGTGGGCGCGCTGCGCGCCATCGAGCAGGCCGGGCGCGACGAGTTCCTCATGGTGGGCGGCGCGGGCGCGCTCTCCGCCTTCCAGGCCATCAAGGCCGACGACAAAGTCCTCAAGGCCACCGTCCTGTACCCGCCGACGATGGCGGCCTCCGCGATCGACCTGGCCCGTGCCCTCGGCCAGGGCAAGGGCGTCGGCGGCCTCGCCGAGTTCGAGATCCCCTCGTCGGTGACCTGCTACTCGGCCGTCGTCGACAAGGAGAACGTGGACCGGTACATGTCCACCGGCTTCCGGTGAGGGGCCCCGCCCCACGGGCCTGACCAGCCCCCCGGGCGGGGCCCACCCCCGCCCGCCACGACGACGAGGAGGACATCCGAATGGCACAGCCCCAAGCGTCCGACGGGGCCCGCACGGGGAAGCCGCCGCTGCGCATCGGCATGGTCGGTTACGCCTTCATGGGCGCCGCCCACTCCCAGGGCTGGCGCACCGCGGGCCGCGTCTTCGACCTGCCGCTGCGTCCCGAACTGGCCGTGATCTGCGGCCGGAACGCCGACGCCGTGCGCGCGGCGGCCGACCGGCACGGCTGGACGCGGACCGAGACGGACTGGCGCGCCCTCGTCGAACGGGACGACGTCGACCTCGTCGACATCTGCACCCCCGGCGACAGCCACGCCGAGATCGCGCTCGCCGCGCTCGCCGCGGGCAAGCACGTGCTGTGCGAGAAGCCCCTCGCCAACACCGTCGCGGAGGCCGAGGCGATGACCCGCGCCGCCGAGGAGGCCGCGGCACGGGGACAGTCGGCGATGGTCGGCTTCAACTACCGCCGGGTCCCCGCGACCGCGCTGGCCCGGCGGACGGTCGCCGGGGGCCGGATCGGGAAACTGCGGCACGTGCGGGTCGCGTACCTGCAGGACTGGCTGGTGGACCCGCAGTTCCCGCTGACCTGGCGGCTGCGCCGCGAGCACGCCGGCTCCGGTTCGCTCGGCGACCTCGGCGCGCACATCGTCGACCTGGCGCAGTACCTGGCCGGCGAGCGGCTGGCGGGCGTCTCCGCGCTCACCGAGACGTTCGTGCGGGAGCGGCCGCTGCCCACCGCCCCCGGTGCCGGCCCGACCGCCGGCTCCGCCGCCGGCACCGGGCAGGTCACCGTCGACGACGCCGCCCTGTTCACCGGCCGCTTCACCTCCGGCGCCCTCGCCTCCTTCGAGGCGACCCGTTACGCCACCGGCCGCAAGAACGCCCTGCGCCTCGAACTCAACGGCGAACTCGGCTCGTTGGCCTTCGACCTGGAGCGGCTCAACGAGCTGTGGTTCCACGACGCCACCGAACCCGGCAGCCACGCCGGCTTCCGCCGCATCCTCGTCACCGAGCCCGACCACCCCTACCTGGAGGGCTGGTGGCCGCCGGGCCACGGCCTCGGCTACGAGCACACCTTCGTGCACCAGGCGCGCGACCTGGTCCACGCGGTCGCCGAGGGCCGCAGCCCCGAACCCTCCTTCGCCGACGGACTCCAGGTGCAGCGGGTCCTGGCGGCGGTGGAGGAGAGCGCCGAGAAGAACTCCCTCTACACACCGATAGCCGCCTGAGGAGGACGGACACAGATGCCGCGCGACTTCACGCTGTTCACCGGCCAGTGGGCGGACCTGCCCCTGGAGGAGGTCTGCCGACTCGCCCGTGACTTCGGTTACGACGGCCTCGAACTCGCCTGCTGGGGGGACCACTTCGAGGTGGACAAGGCGCTCGCCGACCCCTCCTACGTCACCGGACGCCACCAGCTCCTCCAGAAGTACGGACTGAAGTGCCGGGCGGTCTCCAACCACCTGGTGGGCCAGGCGGTGTGCGACGCCGTCATCGACGAACGCCACCGCGCCATCCTGCCCGCCCGCGTCTGGGGCGACGGCGAACCCGAGGGCGTGCGGCAGCGGGCCGCCGCCGAGATCGCCGACACCGCGCGCGCCGCGGCCCTCCTCGGCGTCGACACCGTCGTCGGCTTCACCGGCTCCGCCATCTGGCACCTGGTGGCCATGTTCCCGCCCGCTCCCGAGGCCATGATCGAGCGCGGCTACGAGGACTTCGCCGAGCGCTGGAACCCCGTCCTCGACGTCTTCGACGCCGAGGGCGTGCGGTTCGCGCACGAGGTCCACCCGGGCGAGATCGCCTACGACTACTGGACGACCGTACGCGCCCTGGAAGCGGTCGGCCGCCGGCCGGCCTTCGGCCTCAACTTCGACCCCAGCCACTTCGTGTGGCAGGACCTCGACCCGGTCGGCTTCCTGTGGGACTTCCGCGACCGGATCTACCACGTCGACTGCAAGGAGGCCCGCAGGCGCCTCGACGGCCGCAACGGCCGCCTCGGCTCCCACCTGCCCTGGGGCGACCCGCGCCGCGGCTGGGACTTCGTCTCCGCCGGCCACGGCGACGTCCCCTGGGAGGACGTCTTCCGGATGCTGCGCTCGATCGACTACCGCGGCCCGGTGTCCGTGGAGTGGGAGGACGCCGGCATGGACCGGCTCCAGGGCGCCCCCGAGGCCCTGAAGCACCTCAAGGCCTACGACTTCGAGCCGCCCGGCGCGTCCTTCGACGCCGCGTTCACCAGCTGAGCCGCGCCCGACGGCAGGCCGGGGACGGGGACCGGCACATCCGCCGGCCCCCGGATCCGACCTGCCCCCGTCCCGCTCCGTCCTGAGCCGGGGAGGGACCGACCGGTCCCGCTCCCGGGGGCGTTCGCTCCGCGCGGACGCGGCTGACGTTCCCGAAGAGTCCAGGACACCCACGCCTCCGGGGTGACGGCGCACCCCGGCGCCCGCACGCACCACATCTCCCCGCACCTGTTCCGTACGGCCCCACCCCGTCACCGGAGGGACTTCGTGCACAGAAGCAGACTCACATCCACCCGCACCACGAGGCGTCGTCCAGGGCTTCACACCGGTCTCGCCCTGCTCACCGGCCTGCTGCTGGCCGTGGGCACCCCGGCGACCGTCGCCGGCGCCCACCCCGGCCACCCGGAGCACGACGAACCGGCAGCCGCCGAAGGGCAGTTCCAGCAGGTACCGCTCGCCAAGGGCGAACCCGAGACGGGCGAGCCGATGTCGCTCGCCGTGCTCCCGGACCGCAGCGTCCTGCACACCTCGCGCGACGGCACGCTGCGCCTCACCGACCAGGGCGGCGTCACCAAGGTCGCCGGCAGGCTCGACGTCTACAGCCACGACGAGGAGGGCCTGCAAGGCGTCGGCATCGACCCGGACTTCGAGGACAACCGGGCGATCTACCTCTACTACGCCCCGCCCCTCGACACCCCCGCGGGCGACGCCCCGGAGACCGGCACCGCCGAGGACTTCAAGAAGTTCGACGGCGTCAACCGCCTCTCCCGGTTCGTCCTCAAACCCGACGGCACCCTGGACCCGGCCAGCGAGAAGAAGGTCCTGGACGTCGCGGCCTCCCGCGGCACCTGCTGCCACGTCGGCGGCGACATCGCCTTCGACGCCGAGGGCAACCTCTATCTGTCCACCGGCGACGACACCAACCCCTTCTCCTCCGACGGCTACACGCCGATCGACGAGCGGGCGAACCGCAACCCGGCCTTCGACGCCCGCCGCAGCTCCGCCAACACCGACGACCTGCGCGGCAAGATCCTCCGCATCAAGGTCGCCGAGGACGGCTCGTACACCGTCCCGGAGGGCAACCTCTTCGCCCCCGGCACCGAGAAGACCCGCCCCGAGATCTACGTGATGGGCTTCCGCAATCCGTTCCGGATGAACATCGACAAGAAGACCGGCATCATCTACGTGGGTGACTACGGCCCCGACGCCGGCGCCGCCGACCCGAACCGGGGCCCGGCGGGACAGGTCGAGTTCGCCAAGGTCACCGGGCCCGCCAACTTCGGTTGGCCGTTCTGCACGGGCGACAACGACGCCTACAACGACTACGACTTCGCCACCGGCGCCTCCGGCGGGAAGTTCGACTGCGCCGCCCCGAAGAACACCTCGCGCCACAACACCGGACTCGTCGACCTGCCGCCCGCGCAGGCAGCCTGGATCCCCTACGACGGCGGCTCCGTCCCCGAGTTCGGCAGCGGCTCCGAGTCCCCGATGGGCGGCCCGGTCTACCGCTACGACCCCGAGCTCGACTCCTCGGTGAAGTTCCCCGAGGCCTACGACGGCGACTTCTTCGCCGGCGAGTTCGGCCGCCGCTGGATCAAGCGGATCGAGCAGACCGAGGACGGACCCGGCGGCACGGTCGCGAAGATCAACAACTTCCCGTGGACCGGCACCCAGATCATGGACATGGAGTTCGGCCCCGACGGCGCGCTCTACGTCCTCGACTACGGTTTGTCCTGGTTCCAGGGCGACAAGGACTCCGCGCTGTACCGGATCGAGAACGCCGAGGACGGCTTCTCCCCGATCGTGGAGGCCGGCGCGGACAGGACGTCCGGCGCGGCCGGGCTGAAGGTCGGATTCACCGGCAGCGCCAAGGACGCCGACTCCCCGGACCTCACCTACAGCTGGGACTTCGGCGACGGCACCAAGGGCGAGGGACTCACCCCCACCCACCGCTACAAGAAGGTCGGCACCTACCACGCCACCTTCACCGCGAAGGACCCCGAGGGCAACACCGGCAACGCCGGCGTCCGGATCGTGGTCGGCAACACCCAGCCCACGGTGAAGATCACCGTGCCGGGCAACGGCAGCCTGGCCGCCTTCGGCGAGCCCGTCCCGTTCAAGGTGACCGTCACCGACCCCGAGGAGACCGTCGACTGCTCCAGGGTCAAGGTCGCCTACAGCCTCGGCCACGACTCCCACGCCCACGAGCTGACCAGCGAGACGGGCTGCGAGGGCACCCTCGAGCCGCCCCCCGGGGACGGCGGTCACGACCCCAACGCCAACATCTACGGTGTCGTCGGCGCCAGTTACACCGACGGCGGGGCGAACGGCCAGGAGGCACTGACCGGCACCGCCCGCTCCGTGCTCCAGCCGCTGCACCGCCAGGCCGAGCACTTCGGCGCCCAGCAGGGCGTGTCGGTGATCGACAAGAGCGGCGCCAACGGCGGCAAGACCGTCGGCGACATCGACGACGGCGACTGGATCTCCTTCAGCCCCTACCGGTTCGAGGGCCAGAAGAAGATGACCGTACGGGCCTCCTCCGGCGGCGCGGGCGGCTTCGTCGAGCTGCGCACCGGCTCGCCCACCGGAACGCTGCACGGCTCGGCGTACATCCCGCCGACCGGCGGCTGGGAGACGTTCCAGGACATCGACGTGCCGCTGCGGTCGCTGCCGAGGAAGACCACGGAGGTCTACCTGGTCTTCCGGGGCGGCGAGGGCGCGCTGTACGACATCGACGACTTCGAGTTCTCCACCGAGCCGTTCACGGCCGGCAAGAAGGTCCTGGTCTTCTCGAAGACGGCCGGCTTCCGGCACGACTCCATCCCGGAGGGCGTCGCCGCGCTGAAGGAACTCGGCGCCCCGGCAGGCATCTCGGTCACGGCGACCGAGGAGGCCCGGCAGTTCACCACCGCCAACCTCGCCAAGTACGACGCGGTCGCCTTCCTGTCCATCACCGGTGACGTCCTCGACGCCGACCAGCAGAAGGCGTTCGAGGACTACGTCAAGAACGGCGGCGGCTACCTCGGCATCCACGCCGCCGCCGACACCGAGTACGACTGGGAGTTCTACGGCGGCCTCGTCGGCGCCTACTTCGACTCGCACCCGGCCGTCCAGAAGGCCACCGTACGCGTCCACGACCACGACCACCCGTCCACCGCGCACCTGGGCGACACCTGGGAGCGCACCGACGAGTGGTACAACTACCGCACCAACCCGCGCGGGCAGGCCAAGGTCCTCGCCACCCTCGACGAGACCACCTACAGCGGCGGCACCATGAAGGGCGACCACCCGATCGCCTGGTGCCAGAGCTACGGCGGCGGCCGCTCCTTCTACACCGGCGGCGGCCACACCAAGGAGTCGTACGCCGACGAGGCCTTCCGGACCCATCTGCTCGGCGGCATGCAGTACGCCACCGGACAGGTGAAGGCGGACTGCAAGCCGGACAAGGGCTACCGGCAGATCTTCAACGGCCGGACCCTGGACGGCTGGAAGCAGGCCGGCCCCGGAAAGTTCGACGTCAAGGACGGCACCCTGGAGTCCGAGGGCGGCATGGGCCTGCTCTGGTACCAGGCCAAGGAGCTGAAGTCGTACTCCCTCAAGCTCGACTGGAAGATGCGGGGCGACGACAACTCCGGGATCTTCGTGGGTTTCCCGGCGTCCTACGACCCCTGGTCCGCGGTGGACAAGGGCTACGAGATCCAGATCGACGCCACGGACGCGGCCGACCGCACCACCGGATCCGTCTACTCGTTCAAGTCGGCGAACATCAAGGCCCGTGACCAGGTCCTGCGTCCGCCCGGCCAGTGGAACTCCTACGAGATCAAGGTCCAGGGCGAACGCCTCCAGGTGTTCCTCAACGGAGTCAAGATCAACGACTTCACCAACAAGGACCCCGGGCGGAGCCTGACCGACGGCTACATCGGCCTGCAGAACCACGGCGCCGGCGACCAGGTCTCCTTCCGCGACATCCAGCTGAAGGAACTGCCCTCCTAGGGCGACCGGAACGGCGGCGGGCGGAGGACGCCGGACCTCCGCCCGCCGTCCCGCCGGGCCCCGCGCGTCCCCCCTCCGGCGCTCGCACCAGGTTCGCGTACGACAAGGAGGCTGCCCATGTCCGCCGAACCGCTCCTCCCCACCCCCCTCCCTGCCCCGGCCCCCACCCCCGCCCCGGCTCCCCGCTTCGGCGTCTGGCTCATCGGCGCGCGCGGATCCGTCGCCACGACCGCGATCGCGGGCTGCGCCGCCGTCGCCGCCGGACTCCACCCGCCGACCGGCATGGTCACCGAGACCCCCGGCTTCACCTCCTGCGGTCTGCCGCCGTTGCCGTCCCTCGTCTTCGGCGGCCACGACACCGCCGACTGCCCGCTGCCCAAGCGCGCCGAGCACCTCGCCGACGACGGTGTCCTGCCGCACGGCCTGCCGTCCGCGGTGCACGCCGAACTCGTCGCCGCGGACCGGGAGATCAGGCCCGGCGGCCCGCCGCCCGGTGACACCGGCCGCACCCGGGACCGGTGGATCGACGTGTTCGCGGCCGACATCCGCGACTTCGTGCGCCGTCAGGACCTCGTGGGCGCCGTCGTGATCAACGTCGCCTCCACCGAGCCGGCCCCCACCGACGGCACCCTGCCGCCCAGCTCCCTCTACGCGGCGGCCGCCCTGCGCGCCGGCTGCCCCTACGTCAACTTCACCCCGTCCACGGGCCTGCACCATCCGGAGCTGGCTCAGCTCGCCGCCTCCTCGGGCCTGCCGTACGCGGGCCGCGACGGCAAGACCGGGCAGACGCTGCTGCGGTCCGTCCTCGGGCCGATGTTCGCCCAGCGCGCCCTCGCCGTGCGGGCCTGGTCCGGCACCAACCTCCTGGGCGGTGGCGACGGGGCCGCCCTGGCCGACCCGGCGGCCGCCGCGGCCAAGAACGCCGGCAAGGAACGCGTCCTCGCCGACACCCTCGGCACCACCCCCGAGGGCGAGGTGCACATCGACGACGTGCCCGCCCTCGGCGACTGGAAGACCGCCTGGGATCACATCGCTTTCGACGGTTTCCTCGGCACCCGCATGGTCCTGCAGACCACCTGGCAGGGCTGCGACTCGGCCCTCGCGGCCCCGCTCGTCCTGGACCTGGCCCGGCTGACCGCCCGCGCCCGGCAGAAGGGCCTGGCCGGCCCCCTGGGCGAACTGGGCTTCTACTTCAAGGACCCGGTCGGCGACGGCCCCTCGTCCCTGGCCGAGCAGTACGCGGAGCTGAGGCGCTTCGCCGAGCGACTGCGGGACGGCACCGACGACCGCGAGGCTCGGCGATGAGCCCCGCGACCGCCTCGGCGAAGGCCATACCCGCGCCGACGGCGGCAGCCGGGCCGGCCGCGGCACCTGCGGCACCTGCGCCGACAGCGGCAGCCTGCCCGGCCCGGGCAGGCAGGGGTGCCGAGCTGCTGCGGCTGCCCGCGCTGTTCGCCGTCGCCGGGTCCGCCCTGGTGGGCGCGGCGGTGGGTGGGGCGACGGGCGGGGCGGTTCCTGGGGACGACGTCGCGTCTCGCACCCCGCGCCCGTGTTCGGGCCGCGCGGGTGCCTGGGCCGAGCTGCTGCGGCTGCCCGCCCTCTTCGCCGTCGCCGGGTCCGCCCTGGTGGGCGCGGCGGTGGGTGGGGCGACGGGCGGGGCGGTTCCTGGGGACGACGTCGCGTCTCGCACCCCGCGCCCGTGTTCGGGCCGCGCGGGTGCCTGGGCCGAACTGCTGCGGCTGCCCGCCCTCTTCACCGTCCCCGGCGACGCCCTGGCCGGCGCGGCGGCGGCCGGTGCGCGCCCCGGGCCGCGGACCCTGCTCGCGATCGGCTCCTCCGTGTGCCTGTACGAGGCCGGCATGGCCCTGAACGACTGGGCGGACCGCGCCGAGGACGCCGTGGAGCGCCCGCACCGCCCGCTGCCGTCCGGCCGCATCCGCCCGGCCGCCGCCCTCACCGCCGCCGGTGCCCTCACCGGCGCCGGACTGGCGCTCGCCGCCGGCGCGGGACGGCCCGCCCTCGCGGTGGCCGCACCCCTGGCGGCGACCGTCTGGGCCTACGACCTCGACCTGAAACACACGCCCGCCGGCCCCGCGGCCATGGCCGCCGCCCGCGGACTCGACCTGCTCCTGGGCGCCGCGGCCACCGGCGGCGGCACCCGCGCCGCACTGCCCTCCGCCGCGCTGCTCGGCAGCCACACCCTCGCGGTCACGGCCGTGTCCCGCCGGGAGACCACCGGCGGCTCGGCGCTGGCCCCGCTGGCGGCCCTCGCGACGACGGGGGCCCTGACCCGGCTGGTCACCCACCGCCGCACCCGACCCCCGGCAGGCCGGCGGGCAGCAGCCGCCCCCGGCCTGCCGGGCTCCGGCCCGGCCGAGGGCACACCCCGGGCCGCCGGCGTCCTCGCCACCGCCCTGAGCGCCGTCTACGCCGCCACGGCCGCCCGGCCCTACGTCCACGCCGTGCTCAACCCCTCACCCCCGCTCACCCAGCGCGCCGTCGGCGGCGGCATCCGCGCGACGATCCCGCTCCAGGCCGCACTCGCCGCCCGTTCCGGCGCGACCGCCACGTCCCTCCTGGTCGCGGCCCTGGCCCCGGCCGGCCGGATGTTCGCGAGGAGGGCCGGCATGAGGAAGGTGAGCATCACATGAGCCGCAACCCGAACCAGGGCGCGCGCCGGGACGCCACCGGGAACGCCCTCGTCCCGGTCCCGGAGACGAGCGGGGACGCGGGCGGCGGCCCGACCCGGTACGTCAGCCGGGAGGGGAACGCGGACGGTCACGGCCCGGGCGGGGACATGGCCCGGCACCCGAGCCGAGCCGCACGCGCGGACGGGGCCCGGGACGTGAACCGGCCCGCCGGCACCCCCCTGCGCTTCGGCTACGGCACCAACGGCCTCACCGACCTCCGCCTCGACGACGCCCTCGCCCTCCTCGCCGACCTCGGCTACGACGGTGTGGGGCTGACCCTCGACCACATGCACCTCGACCCGCTCGCCCCGGACCTCGCCGCCCGCACCCGCCGGGTGGCGCACCGGCTGGACGAGCTCGGACTCGGCGTGACCGTGGAGACCGGCGCCCGCTACGTTCTCGACCCCCGCCGCAAGCACGGTCCCTCGCTGCTGGACGCCGACCCCGACGACCGCGCCCGCCGCGTCGACCTCCTCCTGCGGGCGGTCCGCGTCGCCGCCGACCTGGGCGCGCACGCCGTGCACTGCTTCAGCGGCACCGTCCCCGCCGGCACCGACGAGGACACCGCCTGGAAACGCCTCGCCGAGACCCTCACCCCCGTCCTGGACGCCGCCGCCACCGCCGGCGTCCCCCTCGCCGTCGAACCCGAACCCGGCCACCTCCTCGCCACCCTCGCCGACTTCCACCACCTGCGCCGCACGCTCGGCGACCCCGAGCCCCTCGGCCTCACCCTGGACCTCGGCCACTGCCAGTGCCTCGAACCCCTCCCGCCCGCCGACTGCGTACGCGAAGCCGCCCCCTGGCTGCGCCACGTCCAGATCGAGGACATGCGCCGAGGCGTCCACGAACACCTCCCCTTCGGCGACGGCGAGATCGACTTCCCGCCCGTCCTCGCGGCCCTCGCCGCCACCGGCTACCAGGGCCTGACGGTCGTCGAACTGCCCCGCCACTCCCACGCGGGCCCCCACTTCGCCGCCCACTCCCTCCCGTTCCTCCGCCACGCCGCCCCTTCCGTCCCCGTCCCACCGCACGGCGATCCCTCCGCCACCCCCGAAGGGAGCAGAACCCCATGACCCGCCCGCACGCCGCACCGGCCACCCCGGAGACGGACACCACCGGCGGACCGACGACCCCCGGTGACGGCACCCTCCCCGCCCTCACCCCGCCCGCCGAACTGCGCCGCCGCCTCGACGACCGGCTGGGCGGAGCCGCCCGCGCCTGGCTCGACCAGGCCCTGGACGAGGCCGCCTCCCACCCCGGCGCCCACGGACCCCTCCCCGTGTGGGAGCTGCGCCTGGCCGAGGCCGGCCGCCGCTGCGGCCCCGCCCACGCCGACGCCGCCCGCGTCCTCATCCTGCACACGGCCGACGCCGATGTTGACGCGCTGAGCCGGGTCTACTTCCAGGGCACCGCCGACGAACGCCGGGCCGTCCTGCACTCCCTGCCGCACCTCGTGCCCGACGACCCCGCCGCCCTCCCGCTCGTCGAGGACGCCCTGCGCACCAACGACACCCGGCTCGTCGCCGCCGCCCTCGGTCCCTACGCCGCCCGGCACCTCGACGCCCACGCCTGGCGGCACGCGGTCCTGAAGTGCCTGTTCACCGGCATCGGCCTCGACCACGTGGCGGGTCTGGACCGGCGCGCCCGGGGCGACGGCGAACTCGCCCGCATGCTCGGCGACCACGCCGCGGAACGCACCGCCGCCGGCCGCCCCGTCCCCGAGGACCTGCACCGCGTCCTGGCCCTGACCGGGTCCGCCCCCGCCACCCCGCCGCACGGCACGGACGACCCCCACGGCAAGGAGTCCTGATGCGCATCTTCGACCCCCACATCCACATGACATCGCGCACCACCGACGACTACGAGGCCATGTACGCCGCGGGCGTCCGCGCCGTCGTCGAGCCCTCCTTCTGGCTCGGCCAGCCCCGCACCTCCCCGGCCTCCTTCCTCGACCACTTCGACGCCCTCCTCGGCTGGGAACCCTTCCGCGCCGCCCAGTACGGCATCGCCCACCACTGCACCCTCGCCCTCAACCCGAAAGAGGCCAACGACCCGCGCTGCGCGCCCGTCCTCGACGCGCTGCCCCGGTATCTCGTCAAGGACAACGTGGTGGCCGTCGGCGAGATCGGCTACGACTCCATGACCCCCGCCGAGGACACCGCCCTCGCCGCCCAGCTCCAGCTCGCCGCCGACCACGGCCTGCCCGCGCTGGTCCACACCCCGCACCGCGACAAGCTCGCGGGACTGCGCCGCACCCTGGACGTGGTCCGCGAGTCCGCCCTGCCCACCGACCGGGTCCTGGTCGACCACCTCAACGAGACCACCGTCGAGGAGGCCAAGGACAGCGGCGCCTGGCTCGGCTTCTCCGTCTACCCGGACACCAAGATGGACGAGGAACGGATGGTCGCGATCCTGCGCGCCCACGGCCCCGAGCGGGTCCTGGTGAACTCCGCCGCCGACTGGGGCAGGAGCGACCCCCTCAAGACCCGCAAGGTCGCCGACCTGATGCTGGCCGAGGGCTTCACCGAGGACGACGTCGACCTCGTCCTGTGGCGCAACCCCGTCTCCTTCTACGGACTCAGCGGCCGGCTGACCCTCGAGGTGACCGCTCCCGGCCCCACCCACGAGGGCAACTCCGTGCTGCGGGGCGCGCCGAAGGACGAGCCCCGGTCGGCCGGCGCCTCCGCCACGGAGGCGTGAGCGATGCGCTTCCGCCACCCCGACGGCACCACCGTCCACCTCGCCTACTGCACCAACGTGCACCCCGCCGAAACCCTGGACGGCGTCCTCGCCCAGCTCCGCGACCACTGCGAGCCGGTCCGCCGCCGCCTCGGCCGGGACAGGCTCGGCATCGGCCTGTGGCTCGCCAAGGACGCCGCGCACGCCCTCGACACCGACCCCGCCGCCCTGCGCGGCCTGCGCGCCGAACTCGACCGGCGGGGCCTGGAGGTCGTCACCCTCAACGGCTTTCCCTACGAGGGTTTCGGCGCCGAGCAGGTCAAGTACCGGGTGTACAGACCCGACTGGGCCGACCCCGAGCGCCTCGACCACACCACGGCCCTGGCCCGTGTCCTCACCGGTCTCCTCCCCGACGACCTCACCGAGGGCAGCATCTCCACCCTGCCCCTCGGCTGGCGCACCACCTGGACCGCCGCCCACGCCGACACCGCGCACGCCGCCCTGCGCACCCTCGCGGAACGCCTGGACGCCCTCGCGGACCTCACCGGCCGTTCCGTCCGCGTCGGCCTAGAACCGGAGCCCGGCTGCATCGTCGAGACCACCGGTGACGCCCTCGCCCCGCTCACCGCCGTCGGTCACCCCCGCGTCGGCGTCTGCGTCGACACCTGCCACCTCGCCACCTCCTTCGAAGACCCGCACACCGCCCTGGAGGCGCTCACCGACGCCCGCGTCCCCGTCGTCAAAGCCCAGCTGTCGGCCGCCCTGCACGCCGAACACCCCCACCTCCCCGCCGTCCGCGAGGCCCTCGCCGCCTTCGACGAACCCCGCTTCCTGCACCAGACGCGCACCTCCACCCCCGCCGGCCTGCGCGGCACCGACGACCTCGACGAGGCCCTGGCCGGCGACGCCCTGCCCGACGCGGCCCCCTGGCGCGCCCACTTCCACGTCCCGCTGCACGCGGCCCCCGCCGCGCCCCTCACCTCCACCCTCCCCGTCCTGAAGGACGCCCTGACCTCACTCGTCGGCGGACCGCACCCGCTCACCCGCCACTTGGAGGTCGAGACCTACACCTGGCAGGCCCTCCCGCCCGAGCTGCGCCCCCGCGGCCGGGCCCAGCTCGCCGACGGCATCGCCGCCGAACTCGCCCTGGCCCGCGACCTGCTGACCGACCTCGGCCTGAAGGAGCTGCCATGACCGGCCCCACCCCACTCCTCGTCCTCGACGTCGTCGGTCTCACCCCCCGTCTCCTCGACCACATGCCCCATCTCAAAAGGCTGGCCCAGGCCGGCTCCCTGGCCCCGCTCGGTACCGTCCTGCCCGCCGTCACCTGTGCCGCCCAGTCCACCTTCCTCACCGGCACCCTCCCCTCGGAACACGGCATCGTCGGCAACGGCTGGTACTTCCGCGAACTCGGCGACGTGCTGCTGTGGCGGCAGCACAACGGCCTCGTCGCCGGCGACAAGCTGTGGGACGCCGCCCGCCGCGCCCACCCCGGCTACACCGTCGCCAACATCTGCTGGTGGTACGCCATGGGCGCCGACACCGACATCACCGTCACCCCCCGCCCCGTCTACTACGCCGACGGCCGCAAGGAACCCGACTGCTACACCCGGCCGCCCGCCCTGCACGACGAACTCACCGAGAAGTTCGGCACCTTCCCCCTGTTCCACTTCTGGGGCCCCGGCGCCGACCTGGTCTCCAGCCAGTGGATCATCGACGCCACCCGCCACATCGTGCGCACCCGCCGGCCCGACCTGACCCTCTGCTACCTCCCTCACCTCGACTACGACCTGCAGCGCTTCGGCCCCGACGACCCGCGCTCCCTGAAGGCGGCCACCGACCTCGACACCGCTCTGGCCCCGCTCCTCGACGACGCCCGCGCCGAGGGCCGTACCGTCGTCGCCCTGTCCGAGTACGGCATCACCCGCGTGAACCGGCCCGTGGACATCAACCGCGCCCTGCGCCGCGCCGGCCTCCTCGAGGTCCACACCCAGGACGGCATGGAGTACCTCGACCCGATGGCCTCCCGCGCCTTCGCGGTCGCGGACCACCAGCTCGCCCACGTCTACGTGCGCCGTCCCGAGGACCTGGACGCCACCCGGGTCGCCCTCGACGGTCTGCCGGGCATCGAGCAACTCCTCGACGACGAGGGCAAGAAGACCCACCACCTCGACCACCCGCGCGCCGGCGAACTGGTCGCAGTCGCCGAACCCGACGCCTGGTTCACGTACTACTACTGGCTCGACGACGACCGCGCGCCCGACTTCGCGCGGCTCGTCGAGATCCACCGCAAACCCGGCTACGACCCGGTCGAGCTCTTCATGGACCCCCTCGACCCCTACGTCAAGGTCAAGGCGGCGACCGCACTGGCGCGCAAGAAGCTCGGCATGCGCTACCGCATGGCGGTCGTGCCCCTGGACCCCTCACCTATTCGGGGCAGCCACGGCCGTCCTCCGGTGAGCGACGACGACGGTCCGCTCCTCATCTGCTCCACCCCCCGCGCCGTCGGTGACCGGGTCGCGGCCACCGATGTGAAGTCCCTGCTGCTGCACCTGGCCGGTCTCTCCTGACCGGTCACAAGTGGAGCACTCACCACTGACAACGCCCTCCGATCACGAGGAGTTCCAGGCATGAGCCGCATCTCCCAGCCCGACCCCGAACTCACCCACCGACTCACCAGGCGAGGCATGCTCGGCGTGGCGGCGGGTGCCACCGCCGCCGCCCTGCTGGGCGCCGCCGCCCCCGCGACCGCCGCCCCCACGGCCGGTTCGACGGCCGCGACGGCGTCCGGCGCGGCGTCCGGCGGCCGCGGCCGGCCGGTCCTGCCTCCGGGCCGGCTCGGCATCCAGCTCTACAGTCTGCGGGACAAGGTCTCCACGCTCGGCTTCGCGCCCGTCTTCGCCGAACTGGAGAGGTACGGCTACGACGAGGTGGAGTTCGCCGGGTACACGCAGGGGTCCGCCGGCCCCATCACCCTGGCGCGGCTCAAGCGGCTGGCCCGCGACCACGGCCTGAAGCCCATCGGCAGCCATGTCGGCTACCACTCCGACGACCCGAACGCCTATACCTTCGCCCAGAACCTCACCAAGGTCCTCGACGACGCCCAGGCGCTCGGCCTCAAGCACATCGGCACCGCCTCCGGCCGGTTCCGCTACGGCTCCACCGTCGACGCATGGAAGCGCGCGGCCGAGGAGTTCAACATCTACGGCGCGGCGGCCAGGGCCCGCGGCATGAAGTTCTACCAGCACAACCACTCCGAGGAGTTCTCCTTCGCCACCGACGACCCCGAGGTCCGCCTCTACGACGTCCTGCTCGCCGAGACCGACCCCGACCTGGTGTTCCTGGAGATGGACATCTTCTGGGCGTACTCGGGCCAGTTCCGTTTCTCCGAGCGGCCCGACGGCACGCCCGCGCCGTTCGAACCGCTCGACTACGTCCTGAGGCAGCCGCACCGCTACCCGCTCTTCCACGTCAAGGACGGGGTGAGCGACCCGGCGAACACCTACGGCTACCGCATGACCGACGTGGGCGACGGCGACATCGACTACCAGCGGTTCATCTCCGCCGTGACCCGGCTGCGGGGCGAGCGGCTCGCCCACCACTGGCAGGCGGAGCACGACAACCCGGCCGACTCCCTCACCTTCGCGCGGCGTTCGAGCGAGCATCTGCACTCTCTGCGCGAGAAGTGCTGACCTCCCCGCGCGCATGAGGGGGCGCTTCCCGACCCGGGTCGGGAAGCGCCCCCTCACGGACGGCCGTTCCCGGGGCGGGCACGGCCGTGGCCGGCGCGCGGGAGCACCGTACGGCCACTGCCCCGAGTCTCCCTCGGACACCGGGCGTTGCCCTCACCGCATGGTCCGTGACCACGAGCCGTCCCCCTCGCCCGTCGAGCGTCCGTCCGGCCGTCCGTCCAGACGGACGCACAGCCGGCTGACGGAGATCACCACGGAGACGCTCGCCGCGCACGGGGTGGACGGGCGGGAGCCGGCGGCCCTCACCGCGCCCGCCGCCGGTGAGGCGCTGTCGCAGGCCGACACCGCCGGTCGGCCCGTTGCCGATCACACCACGATGACGTCGCTCATCGACGGACCGGAGCGCCCCGGACCGGAGCGCAACGGACCGGAGAACCACAGGCTGGTGGCCCCCGGACCGGGGGGCCACGGACTGCTGGAGCGGCGGCGCAGCCTGCACGACCGACGGGAGGAACTCGTCGCGCCGACCCCGCGGGACCGGGAAAGCCCGCGCCGGGCGGAACGGGCACGGCGGCCCGCGGAGCGCCTCCTCCTCGCGCCGCCGGCCGAGCGGACCGCGGCCGCCCTCCTGCGGACGCTGAGCGAAACCGTTCCGGAGGAGGGGCGGGCCGTGGAGCGGCCGTGAGCTCGCGGGCACGTTCCGTGACACGGCGGGGTGCGCGCCACCCGGACGCCCCGCAGGCCCCCGGCCAGCGAATACTCGGGTGAGACGCACTCCGAAAGCTTGGTATTGTTGTCCATGTCGCCGCGGGGAACACCAGCGGTGACAGACACCTGGTCCGGGTGGCGGAATGGCAGACGCGCTAGCTTGAGGTGCTAGTGCCCTTTATCGGGCGTGGGGGTTCAAGTCCCCCCTCGGACACGTATCACCCCCCATGTCGAGCGGTTCCGCTCGGTGAGCGAGGGGCTGCGGAGAGTGTCCGCGCAGAAGTCACCCGCCTCCGGGATTACCGGAGGCGGGTTTTCTCGTCTCCGGGCGCATCCCTCCCGGGAAAATCCTCCCAAGACCTCGATTGCCTCCCGAATGCCGCGGAAGACCGTTTATCGGTTGTGTCGAGAGCGGCCTCGTTCCCGTTCGTTGACGGTCCGTCAATGTTCATCCGGGACGCCCATGTTGGCGGTCTGTGACCGCTTCGCGTGGTGATACGATCACGGCGCTTGTAGAGCGGGCGGATGGGTGAAGGACGACATCCCCGACTACGGGGACAGTCCGGGCGGTGGTCCCGATGCGGGCGGTCCCGCCGGTCCACCCGCATTGACGGGAATGCAGCAACTGGCCGTCAGTCGCCTGAAGAGAGTCTTATGACTGATTACATACAGAACCCGGTACTCTGGGCTCTCCTCGTCGCCGTGCTCGTCGCCGTCGCCCTCATTGTTCGTCAGCGGAGGGCGGCGCGGACGTTAAGGCAGGAGTTCGCGGATCTCAGGGATCGGCACAGCGAGCTGGAGAACGGCTACGCGAAATCCGTCGAGGCAGCGCAGGAAAGAGCCGAAGAGGCAACGAAAACAGTCCTGAAGTCCGCCATGCGGACCCTTCAGGGCCTTGCCGCGGAACAGCAGTTGATCGTCTCCCGGCTCCAGAGCAAGTACGGCGAGTCGGTCATCCTCCAGGACCTCCTGGAGATCGACCACACGAACTCCCAGTTCGGCCGCCGTGCCCAGTCCATCGCCGTCCTCTGCGACGGCTGGCTGGGACGCCAGCGCGACATCGCGTCGGTCTACGACGTGGTCCGCAGCGCCCAGGGCAGGATCCGCCACTACCGGCGGGTGGAAATTCTCTCGCAGGTCGATTTCGGCATCACCAGCCGCGCCGTGGAACCGGTCGCGCTGGCCCTCGCCGAAATGCTCGACAACGCGACCAGCTATTCCAGCCCGGACACCGTCGTCGAAATCAACATCCGCACCGTGCCCAAGGGCATTTGCATCGTCGTGGACGACGCCGGTGTCGGCATGAACGACGAGGAGCGGGCCCGCGCGGAGAAACTCCTCTCCAGCGACCGCGTCTCGGGCGTCTCCGGACTCGGCAACCCGCCGCAGTTCGGGTTCGCGGTGATCGGCGTCCTCGCCGAGCGTTTCGGCTTCGAGGTCTCGGTGGACTCCAGCTCGCCCTACGGCGGCGTCCGCGCGGTCCTGCTCCTGCCGCACGACCTGCTCACCAACGCACCCGAGCAGAAGGAACCGGCGCCGGTCGTCCCCCCCGTCGCCGTGGCCGCACCCACCCGCGGCCCCGAGGTCGCGCCGGCGCCGAGCACCACCGTCGACGGCCTGCCCAAGCGGCGCCGCAAGCGGCCGATGGCCATCGTGCCCGGCAGCGCACCGGCCGCCCCCGCCCCCTCCCGCTCGGGCGCGGAGACGGCGGCGATCATGGGCGCCTTCCAGCGCGGTACCCAGTCCGGCCGGCGGGCCACCCCTGCGGACCCCGCGGAACAGTCCAGCAGCACACGTGGCGCAAGCAGTGAAGGGCATGAGTTCTCGTGAACGACGATCTGTCATGGATGCTTGACAGCGCCCTGGAGATACCCGGGGCCCTGCACGCCGTCCTGATATCCGCCGACGGCCTGCTGATGGCCCGGACGCAGGACTTCGGGAAGGACGACGCGGACCGGGTGGCCGCCGCCATGAGCGGCGTCCAGTCGCTCAGCCGCTCCCTGGCCTTCTTCTGCGAGGACGCCCAGCAGCGGTGGCGGCAGACACTGGTCGAGTTCGACGGCGGCTGGGTCTTCCTGATCTCCGCCGGAGAGGGAGCCTACCTCGGCGTCTCCGCCTCGCCCGAGGTCGACATGGCGGACATCACCTTCCGGATGCAGCAGCTCGTCGGCCAGCTCGGCAAGGCGCTGACGACACCGCCGCGCGAGAACCTCGGCGCGCGCTCATGACCGGCTTCGACGAACTGGAGCCTCAGACACCGGAGTTAGTGCGTCCTTACGTCATCACCAAAGGACGTGGACTGCCCGACGAGGAGCAGCTCTCCCTCATCACCCTGGTGACGGCGGCGGCCGACCACCAGCAGCGACCGACCCGGCTGTCCCCGGAGGAGCAGAACCTGCTCGAACTGTGCTCGGCGGGCTACCTGTCGGTCGCCGAGATCGCCGGGCACACCCAACTGCCCCTCGGCGTGGTGAAGATCCTCCTCGCCGCTCTCACCGAGGGCGGCTACCTCATCACCCGCCCGCCCGTGCAGCGGGCACCCCTCGCCGACCGGGAGATCCTGGAGGAGGTGCTGAATGGTCTCAGGGCCAAGTTTGGATGAGCAGGCGTACGTCCGTGAGGGCGCGTCGCAGACGGCGGTGAAGATCCTCGTCGTCGGCCACTTCGCGGTGGGCAAGACCACGTTCATCGGGGCGATCTCCGAGATCACCCCGCTGTCCACCGAGGAGACGATGACGCGGGCCGCCGAGTCCGTCGACGACCTCAAGGGAGTCCAGGGCAAGGTCACCACCACGGTCGCCATGGACTTCGGTCGCCTCACCATCAGCGACCGGGTCGTGCTCTACCTGTTCGGGACGCCCGGCCAGCAGCGTTTCGTGCAGATGTGGGAGGACATGGCCCGCGGCGCGCTCGGCGCCCTCGTCCTGGTCGACCCCGAACGGCTCGCGGACTCGTTCGCCGTGATCGACCTGATCGAGCAGTACGGGCTGGACTACGCCATCGCCGTCAACCACTTCGACGGCTCCCCCCTGCGGGACGAGACCGCCCTGCGTGACGCGCTGGACCTGCTCGACGACACCCCCGTCGTCACCTGCGACGCGCGGGACGAGCGGTCGTCGGCCGAAGCGCTCATCACCCTCGTCCGCCACCTGCAGGACCGCGCCCACTAGGAGCATCAATGGACCAACCCACCGCACCCGTGCCCCCACCCGGGTGCCCGGCGCACCACAGCGGCGCCCGAGTGCCGCTCCACGGACCCGAGTTCGCCGCTGACCCGCAGGCCTACTACAGCTACCTGCGCCACTACGGGCCGACCGCCCCGGTCGAACTCGCCCCCGGCGTCGAGGCCACCCTCGTCACGGATTACGCCACCGCCCTGCAACTCCTGCAGGACTCGGGCTCGTTCCGCAAGGACGCGCGCCGCTGGCGGCACTTCAACGAGGGCAAGATCTCCCCCGACAGCCCGGTCGCGCCCGTCCTGGCCTACCGGCCCAACTGCATGTTCAGCGACGGCGCCGAACACCTCAGGCTGCGCCAGGCCGTGACCGACAGCATGGCCCGCATCGACACGCGCAAGCTGAGCCACACCACCGAGCAGGTCTCCAACTACCTGATCTCACAGTTCGGTTCCCGCGGCTCGGTGGACCTGCTCGGCGACTACGCCAAGCAGCTCCCGCTGTTCGTGTTCAACGAACTCTTCGGCTGCCCGCCGGACATCGGCGACCGTGTCGTCTACGGCATCAGCGGCATGTTCGACGGCGTCAACGCCGAGCGCGCGATGGGCGTGCTCTTCGGTGCCGTGGGCGAACTCGTCGCGCTCAAGCGCGTCAAGCCCGGCGACGACGTCACCTCCTGGCTCATGGAGCACCAGGCCGCCCTCACCGACGAGGAGATGGTCCACCAGCTCGCCCTCCTGCTGGTCGGGGGCAACGAGCCGCTGCGCAACCTCATCGGCAACACCCTGCACCGGCTGCTGACCCACGACGCGTACGCCAACCAGGGCGGTCTGATCGACGAGGCGATCGACGACACGCTGTGGGAGAACCCGCCCATGCAGAACCTCGCCCCGCACTACCCGGCCGCCGACATGGAGTTCGCCGGCCAGAGGTTCCAGGCGGGCGACCTGGTCCTGGTCAGCTTCGCCGCCGCCAACACCGGCCCCGCGCTGACGGCCGCCCGCCAGGCGGGCAGCAACCGCGCCCACCTGGCCTGGAGCGCCGGCCCGCACGCCTGCCCCTCCAAGGACCCCGCCCGGCAGATCACCGTCACGGCGCTGGAGAACCTCCTCAACCAGCTCCCCGACGTCGAACTCGCCGTCCCCGAGGAGAGCCTGACCTGGCGCCCGGGCCCCTTCAACCGGGGACTCACCGCGCTGCCCGCACGGTTCACCCCGGTGGTCGCACGCAAGCCCGCCGCCCCGGCGCGCACCGAGGCCCCCGCCCGTCCGCAGCAGCCCCAGCCGGGCACCAGGAACGAACGCACCGGGGTGTGGAGCCAGTTCCTCAACTGGCTGACGAGGTGATTCACACAACACCGACCAGTTCTTCACTCCTGTATGACGGTTCGGCCTCAGGGGTAGTGAGCCATGCGGTAATGCGCATGTCCCACCAGCCCGAGGAGTTGCCGTGGACCACATATCCACCAACACCGTTCCCCATCAACACCCCGCAGTGTTGAGCCTCGAGATACCCGCCCCCACCGGCGGGTATCTTCATGTCGGCTCCGGCCCGTGGCAGGAGGGCCGGTGACCGCCGCCCGGCCCGGCGCGCCGGGACCCGCCGGCACGGACACGCTCGGCGGCCACACCACCCGCCA
This sequence comes from Streptomyces sp. NPDC031554, assembly GCF_055580685.1. Taxonomy (NCBI): domain Bacteria; kingdom Bacillati; phylum Actinomycetota; class Actinomycetes; order Kitasatosporales; family Streptomycetaceae; genus Streptomyces; species Streptomyces sp. NPDC031554. The sequence goes on from NZ_JBVIKX010000002.1 coordinate 606,085, forward strand.
ACTGCTCGGTCTGTGCGACGTCGTGGGACTGACCGCCCACGACGCCGAGGTCTACGCGCGTACCCTCACCGCCATGCTGGGCGCGGCCGCCGGAAGACCGCTGGACCTGCCGCCCCCGAACCCGACGTTCCTCTCCGACGACCACACCCCGGTGGAGTTCTCGCTCTCCTTCGTGCCCGGCGCGGCGCCCACGCTCCGGGTGCTGCTGGAGCCGGGCTGCGCGGCCGGCGACCCGGCGCGCAACGGCCGCCTCGGACTGCGGGCCGTCCGCGACGCGGCGGCCCGCTGGGGCTTCGCCACCGACCGCCTCGACGAGCTCGAGGACCTGTTCCTGCCGCCGTCGCCCGAGGGGCCGTTCGCCCTGTGGTGCGCGCTCGAACTGCGCCCCGGCGGCGTCCCCGGGGTCAAGGTCTACCTCAACCCCGCGGCCAACGGGCACGGACGCGCCGCCGCGACGGTGCGCGAGGCGCTGCGGCGGCTCGGCCACCACGACGCGTTCGCGGCGCTGCCGCCGCACGACCGCCACCTCTTCCTCGCCCTCGACCTGGGCGACTGGGCCGAACCCCGGGTGAAGGTCTACCTCGCCCACCAGGACCTGTCGGCCGCGGAGGCCGGCACCCTGTCCCGCACCGGCGGCCCTTCCCGGTCCGCGGAGGACGAGGAGTTCTTCCGTGTCGCCGCGGGCCAGGGCGGCGGCACCGGCGGCGGCGCGGAGCCGGTCCCGGCGGTACGGCGGCCCGTGCAGTCCTGCCACGCCTTCACCGAGAGCGCGTCCGGCCTGCCCAGCGGCTTCACCCTCTACGTCCCGGTCCGGGACCACGTGCCGCACGACGGCGAGGCCCTCACCCGCGCCACCACCCTGCTCGGCCGCTACGGGCAGGACCCCGCCCCGCTGCGGGCGGCCGTGTCCGCGGTCACCGACCGCGACCCGGAGGAAGGGGTAGGGCTGGTCGCCTACCTGGCGCTCGCCCACCAGCAGGGGCGGCCGCCCCGGGTCACGACGTACCTCTCCTCGGAGGCGTACGCGGTGCGCCCGCCCGTCGGCCTGCTCCCCGCCCAGCCCGCGACCGTGCGGTGACGGCCGGCAACAGCAGGTGAAGGCCGGTGGTGAGCGGTACCGGGGAGCCGTACGCCGATGACGTCGGGCCGCTCCCCTCCCGCGCCGCCGCTCCCCTCCCGCGCCGCCGCTCCCCTCCCGCCGCCGCGCCCCGGACGCGGCGCCATGCCCCGGACGCGGCGACGTGGCCCGAACGCGGCGATGTGGCCCGAACGCGGTGACGCGACCTGGATACGGCGACGCGCCCCGGACGCCGTGGCGGAACGCGCGGGCCGAGGGCCGCGGAACGGCGAAGGGGCCGGCCCGCGGGGAGCCTCCCGCCTGCCGACCCTTCACTGACGGTACGTCAGTTTGCCTGCAGTTCCTGGAGGTACGGCGCCACGTTCACCTGGATCGAGGCGCCCTCCGCCTGGCCGTACTGGCCCGCGATGCCGCTGAGGTAGCCGGCGATCTCCTTGCGCATGACCTCCGGCTCCGGCAGCACGGCCTCACCCGTGACGATCCGCGCGATCCAGCGCGACTGCGCCTCCACGAGCCGGGTGATGGAGCCGTGCGGGCGTACCAGACCGGCGAAGTACAGGCCGGCGTGATCGGGCGCGACGACCCGCTTGTACAGCTCGACCGAGCCCTGCGGGCCGACCGGGCAGCCGGACGGCAGGAACGGGAACGCCATGCGGTAACCGGTGCAGTACACGATCGCGTCGGCCCGCGCGGAGGTCCCGTCGGTGAAGAGCACCCGGTCCCCGTCCAGGGAGGCGATGGCGGGCCTGGGGACGACCCCGCCGTGCCGGATGCGGCTGAGGATCTCGTCCGAGATGGTCACGGCCGAGGCGAACACCGGGTGGTCCGGCTCGGGCAGGCCGTAGTCCGAGAGCCTGCCGCGGGCCACGAGCAGGGCCTGCTCGATGAAACTGCGCTGCTCCTGGAGCGACATGCTCGTCCACCACGGCGCCTCGGCCACCTCGTCGAGCGGTGTGCCGTACAACTGCTTGGGCAGGATGTGCAGGCCCCGGCGCACCGAGAGCACGGTGGTCGCCGCGTACCGGGAGAGGTCCGCCGCTATGTCCACCGCCGAGGCGCCGAGACCGACGACGACCACCTCCTGACCGGTGTGGTCGCTGCCGTCGCGGTAGTCCTGGGCGTGCAGAACCGTTCCGGTGAAAGTGTCCGCACCGGGTGGCGGCGCGGGCAGCGAGGGCTCGGTGTTGTGCCCCGACGCGACGACGACGTGGGTGAAGCTCCGCATGCCGCGCGTGCCCCCGGCGTCCACGACGGCGACCGTCCAGGAACCGTCGGCCTCCTGACGCACCGACTCCACGGCCGTCTCCAGCTCGACGTGGTCCAGGAGGCCGGCCCACTCGGCGAAGGAGCGCAGGTAGGCGGCCATCTGACTGTGCCGGGGATAGACCGGATAGGAGTCCGGCATCGGGTAGTCGGCGTAACCGGTCAGCTTCTTGGTCGTGTTGAGGTGCAGGGACAGGTAACCCGGGCCGCGCTCCCCGGCTCCGGGGCGGCGCCAGATGCCCCCCACGTCGGCCGACCTCTCCAGACACACGAAGTCGACACCCGCCGTCTTGAGGGCCCGTGCCGCGGCCAGCCCCGACAGGCCCGCACCGATCACACACACTCTCAAGGTTTCCCCCACAGGAAAGACACCACCTCTACGGACACCCGCAGTGCCTGCCCATCGGACACTCCGCCCAACCAGCGACAAAGATCACAGACGTCCGCCGTACGCCATGACGCCGGCCCCGCCGGCCCCACCGGCCACACGTCGGCGACCCGCTCGGGGCGGTCGTCCCGAGCGGGTCACCGCGCGCGGGCGGCGCGGGCGGCGGGGGAGGGGCCGCTGCGGCGCGGCGCGGGTTGGGGCGGGGTCCGGGGTCCGGCCGGGGCTCAGTCGAGGTTGCTCGGCGTCGGGGTCGGCGTACGACCCGCGAGGACCTCCTCGAGCCGCTTGGTGCCCTGTTCCACGGCGGCCTTGGTGGTGTCCTTGTCGGCGCCGTCGAGTCCGCCGTTGGTGATCGTGATGGCGTCATTGCCGACCCGGACGACGGCGACGTCCAGGGTGAGCGTCACGGGGTCGCCGTTCGAGGTGCCCTTCATCGTCACGGTGAGACCCTGCCGGGCATCGCCCTCGTCGGGCAGCGAGGCCTCCACGACCTGGACGGTGCGGTTGCCGCTGTCGCCACCGGTCAGGGTGAACTGGTCGCAGGTCTGCGGGAGTTGCTTCAGCCAGTCCATCGACTTGTCGAGGGTGCTCTGCTGGTAGGCGGCGACCTGGTACAGCAGCCGGGAGTCGCCCTCCTCGAAGCCGTTCAGCGCCGACGCCCCGGAAGGAGTGCCGAGCAGGGTCTCGTCGTAGAGCGCGTCGACCAGGCGCTGGCAGTCGGCCACGTCGCTCTTCCCGGTGACGAACTGGGCCGCGTCCACCTGGCCGATGAGCAGTTTGTCGCTCCAGCTCTGCGGGTTCTTCACCTGGACCCAGTTGTCCTCGATGTCCGCCGCGGTGATCAGCGCGTTGCGGGCGCCGGTCTCCGAGAGGGTGGCGCTGGGCGACGGGCTGGCGCTGCCGGAACCGCCGGCGCTCTTCGAAGGGCTGGTACTGGCGCTCATCGACGGGCCGGCACTGGCCGAACCGCTGGGGCTCGACGGGGCGGTGGTCTGCGCGGCGATGGCGGCGGCGGTCTCCGACCCGGCCGACGTGTCGTCGTCCCCGCCGGCACAGGCCGCCGTGGCCAGCAGTGTCCCGGTGGCCATCGCGGCGGCCAGGACACGGACCGGGCGGACCGCGCGGGCCCGACGGCCCGCCGTGCGGGGTGGCGCCGTGACGGACGTGGCCGTACGCGGAGTGGCCGGGACCGGCGCGGCGGCGGTCCGCGCCGGTAGGGACGGGCGGCCGGTCGGGCGAGGGGTGGTCACGTTTGCCTCCTGAGGGCGGTCGGGACGGGGCGGAACGGAGGGGGAGGGGTCGGGGACGGGTCGGGTGAGGACGGGACGGGCTCCCGGCGCACGTGTGCCCGGGCGGTTCCCCACCTCCACCGCACCACCGCCCCGGCCGCTCGACCAACGCAGGGAGCCGTACGGGTGAGGGGGCGGGGCACGCCGGGCGAGGACGCACGTGCGCCGGGAGCGGGAGGGAGGGGAGGACGCCGAGGGCGCGACGGTGCGACCGAGCCACGCGGCAGGCCTGCCGACCTGCCGCCCGTAGGTCCTGCCGCCCGGAGGCCGCCCGGAGGCCGCCCGGAGGCCTCGCGGTGCTCCGGCCCCGCGGCGTTCCGCCCTCCCCCGTACGCACGCAGGCACAAGCGGCCCGGCAGCCCGGCAGCCCGGCAGCCCGGCGCCTCGGCGACCCGGTGGCCGGAAGGGGCCCCGGTGGGTCCCGGACGGCGAGCGGGCCGGAAAATGCGAGGTGGCAGGGCCGGCCGCCAGGGCATCATGACCACTCCCGCCGCCTTCTCGCGGCATCGGCCGATCACCACCGGGGGAGTCCGTGACCGTCCAGAACATCCTGCTGTCCGGCGTGGTCGGTTCGACCGCCTACGGGCTCGCGCACGCCGGGTCCGACGTGGACCGGCTCGGCCTGTTCGCGGCGCCCACCGAGGAGCTGCACGGCCTGCACCCGCCGAAGGAGTCCCACGTCAGCACGGCGCCCGACCGGACCCTGCACGAGGCCGCCAAGTGGTGCCGGCTGGCACTCGGCGGCAACCCCACCGTCACGGAACTCGTGTGGCTTCCCGACGAGTTGTACGAGGTGCGCACCCCGCTCGGCGACGAACTGATCGGCATCCGTACGACGTTCCTGAGCGCCCGGCGGGTCCGGGACGCCTACCTCGGTTACGCCACCCAGCAGTTCCGCCGGCTGCTCGGCCGCGGCGACGGCTCGTTCTCCGCGGACACGCGCAAGCGGACCGCCAAGCACGCCCGGCATCTCAAGCGGCTGTGCGAGCAGGGCTACGAGCTGTACACCACGGGCGCCGTGAGCATCCGCGTCGACGACCCGGAGGGCTTCCACCGCTTCGGCGAACAGGTGGCGGCCGACCCCGAGGCCGCCCTCCCGTTGCTGCGCCGGTACGAGGCGGCGTTCGACGAGGCCCGCGGCGTGCTGCCCGAGCAGCCCGACGAGAGAGCCGCCGACGCGTGGCTGCGGAAGGTGCGGCGGCACTTCTACCCGTCCTGACGAACCGGCCCTGCCGGGGCGCCCCGGGAGGGGAGGCACCCCGGCGTCCGGAGGGGAGGCGCCCCGGCGTCCGGAGGGGAGGCGCCCCGGGCTCCGGAAAGAGGCGTCTCCGGTACCCGGGAAAAGCGCGTGCCCCGTCCGCCCCTTCTTCCCTACACTCACCTCGTCGAGCGCCGCCCACGGACAGGGCAGTGCCGCACCGTGACGAACGAGGGGAGCCCGGCCATGCGTGACCGCACCGCCGCCGTGGAACCCCGTTCCCGCTACGAGGTGATCCTCGTGTCCTTCCCCGTCCGGTGCCCGCGGCGCGGCCGGTACCGGATGCTCTGACGCCACGTCGGCCATCGCCACGGAGCCACCCCTGGGCGCAGCGCGCCCCGGGGCGGCGGCTCCGTCCTCAGGCCGGCCGGCGTACCGTCAGAAATCGCGCTGCCCCTTTCACGAGACACACTCGAAAGGCCACGGGCCGTGCGCAACAACCTCGACCGTCACCTCGCCGCCGTACGCAACCTGGGCATCCTCGCCCACGTCGACGCCGGCAAGACCACCGTCACGGAGCGGATCCTCTTCGCCACCGGCACCACGCACAAGCGTGGTGAGGTCCACGACGGCACCACCGTCACCGACTTCGACCCCCAGGAACGCGACCGCGGGATCACCATCTTCGCCGCGGCCGTCAGCTGCGACTGGGACGGTCACCGCGTCAACCTGATCGACACCCCGGGGCACGTCGACTTCGCCGACGAGGTGGAGCGCTCGCTGCGGGTGCTGGACGGGGCGGTCGCGGTGTTCGACGCCGTCGCGGGTGTGGAGCCGCAGAGCGAGTCCGTGTGGCGGCAGGCCGACCGGCACGGCGTGCCCAGGATCGCGTTCGTCAACAAGCTGGACCGGACGGGCGCCGACCTCGACGCGGCCGTGGCCTCGATCCGGGAACGGCTGCACCCCGTCCCGCTCGTCGTCCAGCTGCCGATCGGTGCCGAGGGCGCCTTCGCCGGCGTCGTCGACCTGCTCCGGATGCGGGCGCTGACCTGGGACGGCGACGGCGGGGCGGCCGTGGAGGGGCCCGTGCCCGACGCTCTGCTGGAGGAGGCGAGGCGGCGCCGCCGATTGCTGGAGGAGACGGTCGCGGAACGGCATCCGGCCGCGCTGGAGGAGTTCTGCGACCGGGAGACGCTGTCGGCCGGGACGCTCGCCGCGGCGCTGCGCGACCTGACCCGCACCGGCGACGGCGTGGTCGTGCTGTGCGGCTCGGCCTACCGCAACCGCGGGATCGAGCCGCTGCTCGACGCCGTGGTCGCCTATCTGCCGTCGCCGCTGGACGTGCCGGCGGTGTGCGGCGTGCACGAGGGTGCCGACGAGCGGCGGCCGGCCGACCCCGCCGCACCGTTCGCGGCCCTCGCGTTCAAGGTCGACGCCACCCCCACCGGGAGGCTCACCTACCTGCGGGTGTATTCCGGGACGATCGAGAAGGGAGACGCGGTGTGGGACGCGACCGCGGGCCGCAGCGAGCGCGTCGGCCGCATCCTGCGGGTCCAGGCCGACCGGCACGCCCGGCTGGAGCGGGCGGTCGCCGGGGACATCGTGGCCGTGATCGGGCTGAAGGCCGCCCGCGCGGGCTCGACCCTGTGCGCGCCGGACGCACCCCTGGTCCTCGAACCGCCCGGGGTCGCCGAGCCCGTCGTCTCCGTCGCGGTCGAGCCGCGGCGCACCGCCGACGCCGACCGGCTGGCCTCGGCGCTCGCCCGGCTGACCGAGGAGGACCCGTCGCTCACGGTGCGCACCGACGCCGAGACCGGACAGACGGTGCTCTCGGGCATGGGCGAACTGCACCTGGAGGTCGCGGTGGAGAAGATCCGCCTCGCCCTCGGACTGGAGGTCAACGTGGGACGGCCGCGCGTCACGTACCGGGAGACGGTCGGCCGGGGCGTGTCCCGACTGGTCTTCCGGCACGTCAAACAGGACGGCGGCGCCGGTCAGTTCGCGCACGTCGTGCTCGATGTGGAGCCGCTGGAGGACGGATTCGACTTCCGGTCCGCCGTGATCGGCGGGCGGGTGCCGCAGGAGTACGTCCGTGCCGTCGAGGCCGGCTGCCGGGACGCCCTCGCCGAGGGCCCCCTGGGCGGGCACGCGGTGACCGGCCTGCGGGTCACGCTGACCGACGGGTCGACCCACGTGAAGGACTCCTCCGAGACGGCCTTCCGCACGGCGGGCCGGCTCGGCCTCCGCGAGGCCCTGCGGGCCTGCGCGATGGTGCTGCTGGAACCGGTCGTGGAGGTCACGGTCACCGTGCCCGAGGAGGCCGTGGGCGCGGTCCTCGGCGACCTCGCCGCCCGGCGCGGCCGGGTGACCGGCTCCCAGGTGCGCGGTGGCGCTGCGGTGGTGACCGCCACCGTGCCGCTCGCGGAACTGTTCGGCTACGCCACCCGGTTGCGCAGCCGCACCCAGGGCCGCGGCACCTTCACGGCCCGGCCGACGGGGTACGCCCCGGCGCCGGCACGGGCGCAGGCGGCGACGGTGACGGCGCCGGCGTAGGACCCGTACGCCCGGAGGTCCATCCCTCCGGGCGTACGGACGAAGGCCGCGTGGGCGGGCGGCGGCACGATGTTCCCGCCGCCCGCCCGCCCTCGCCGTCCGTCCCGCTGCCCGCCCCCGTCGCCCGCCCCCCGCCGTCCGTCCCCGCCCCGGGCGGCGGGCGACCGGAGCCGCGAGCGGCGAGCCGCGAACGGTGACCGGAGCGACCGCAAGGCCCCGAACGACCGCAAGGGCCCGGAGCCGACCGCGAAGGCCCGGCGGGCCCGGTCAGCCCGGCAAGGGTGCGAAGACGGCGGCCCCAGCCGCACCCGAGCGGCACGACCCTCGTCGAAACCCTTGACGCGGCTCACGCCCGAGGGTTAACTCACGTCCTAAATTAAGCCCTGATGAGAGACCCGGGAGCCGCCCCATGCGTACCCTCCGAGCCGCGGCCGCAGGCGCCGTCGTGATGTCACTCGCCCTGGCCGTGACGGCCTGCGGCGGCGGTTCGTCGACGGACGGGAGCGGGTCCGACGACTCGCCGAAGGAACTGACGTACTGGGCGTCCAACCAGGGCGCCAGCACGGAGATCGACAAGAAGGTCCTCCGGCCGGAGCTCGACAAGTTCGAGAAGGAGACCGGGATCAAGGTGAAACTGGAGGTCGTGCCCTGGTCCGACCTGCTCAACCGGATCCTCACCGCCACCACCTCCGGGCAGGGCCCCGACGTCCTGAACATCGGCAACACCTGGTCGGCCTCGCTGCAGGCGACCGGCGGACTGCTGCCCTGGGACGACGCGAACTTCGCCAGGATCGGCGGCAAGGACCGGTTCGTGGCGTCGGCGCTGGCCTCCACCGGCGTGCGGGGCGAGGCCCCGGCCGCCGTTCCGCTGTACTCGATGGCGTACGCGCTCTACTACAACAAGCAGATCCTCGCCGACGCGGGGATCTCCCGGCCCCCCGCCACCTGGGACCAGTTGGTCGCCGACGGCAGGAAGATCCAGGCCAAGGGCAAGCAGGTCCTGGGCGCCGAGGGGGCGAACGTCTCCGAGAACGTCCACCACGTCTTCACCTTCGCCCAGCAGCACGGCGCGGACTTCTTCACCGCCGACGGCAAGCCCGACTTCACCTCCGACGGCGCGGTGGCCGCGGTCAAGCAGTACGTCGACCTGATGGCGAAGGACAAGGCCATCCCGCAGGGCAACGCCGAGTACGCGCAGAACCAGTCCGTCAGCGACTTCGCCAAGGGCAGGACGGCGTTCCTGCTCTGGCAGTCGGCCTCCGCCAACCTCACGTCCCAGGGCATGGGGGAGGACGAGTACGGCATCGCGCCCGTGCCCGTGCGCTCGGGCACGCCCGGCACCGGCACGCAGGTCAACTCGATGGTCGCCGGCATCAACCTGGCCGTCTTCAAGAACACCGACAACCTCGACGGCGCCACGAAGTTCGTGAAGTTCATGACCGGCGACGAGGAGCAGAAGATCCTCAACAAGGCCTACAGCTCGATCCCGCCGGTCGCCTCGGCGCAGACGGACCCGGCCTTCAACACCCCCGCGAACGCCGTCCTGAAGGACACCCTCGCCCAGAGCGCCGCCGCGCTGCCGCAGGTCGCCGACGAGTCGCAGTTCGAGACGGCGGTCGGCACGGCCGTGAAGGAGCTGTTCGCCGACGCCGCCGCCGGCCGGGCGGTGACCACCGAGTCGGTGAAGGCCCGCCTGGAGAAGGCCCAGCAGCAGATGCCGGCGAAGTGAGCACGATGACGACCACGGCCACCGAGCGGGCCGCCGTGCGCAAGGACTCCCCGGGCGCGGCGGACGGTCCCCGCCGCCGCCCCGGGCGGATCCGCCGGATCGGACTGCCCTACCTGCTCCTCCTGCCCGCCCTGATCCTCGAACTCCTCGTCCACCTGGTGCCGATGGTCATCGGCATCGTGATGAGCTTCAAGCAACTCACCCAGTTCCACATCCGCGACTGGGGCACCGCCCCGTGGGCCGGACTCGACAACTACTCGATGTCCGTCGACTTCAACGCCCCCGTCGGCGAAGCCCTGTTGCACTCCTTCCTGGTCACCGTCGCCTTCACCCTGCTGTCGGTGGGGCTGTGCTGGCTGATCGGCACGGCCGCGGCGGTCCTCATGCAGGACGCCTTCCGCGGCCGGGGACTGCTGCGCGCGCTGTTCCTGGTGCCCTACGCGCTGCCGGTCTACGCGGCCGTCATCACCTGGGTGTTCATGTTCCAGCACGACAACGGCCTGGTGAACCACGTCCTGCACGACCAGCTGCACCTCACCGACGAGCCGTCCTTCTGGCTGATCGGCGACAACAGCTTCTACGCGCTGCTCACCGTGTCGGTGTGGAAGGGCTGGCCGTTCGCCTTCCTCATCGTGATGGCCGGCCTGCAGAACATCCCCCGCGAGCTGTACGAGGCGGCCGCCCTGGACGGCGCCGGCGTGTGGCAGCAGATCCGCCGGATCACCCTGCCGTCGCTGGGCGCGGTGAACCAGGTCCTGGTCCTGGTGCTGTTCCTGTGGACGTTCAACGACTTCAACACGCCGTACGTGCTGTTCGGCAAGGCCGCCCCGGAGGCGGCGGACCTCGTCTCGGTCCACATCTACCAGGCCTCGTTCGTCACCTGGAACTTCGGCGCCGGTTCCGCGATGTCGGTCCTGCTGCTGCTGTTCCTGCTGGCCGTGACCGCCGTGTACCTGGCCGTCACCTCACGCGGACGGAGGCCCGCCGATGCCTGACACCCCCTTCAGGCGGGCGGCGCCCCGCTCGCCCATGGCGCCGCCGCGTTCGTTCCTGTGGGCGCGGCGCGTCCTGCTCACCCTGCTCGCCGGCTTCGTGCTGGTGCCGGTGTACGTGATGGCCTCCAGCTCCCTGAAGCCGCTCGCGGACGTCTCGGGCGAGTTCCGCTGGCTGCCGAGCGACCTGACGATCCGCCCGTACGTCGACATCTGGTCGACCGTGCCGCTCGCCCGCTACTTCGTGAACTCGCTGGTCGTGGCGGGCGCGGCGACCGTCTGCTCGGTGGTGATCGCGGTGTTCGGCGCCTACGCGGTGAGCCGCTACGACTTCCGCGGCAAGCGGGCCTTCACGGTCACCGTCCTGTCGACGCAGATGTTCCCCGGCATCCTCTTCCTCCTCCCGCTGTTCCTGCTCTACGTCAACATCGGCAACGCCACCGGCATCGCCCTGTTCGGCTCGCGCGGCGGGCTGATCCTGACGTACCTCACCTTCTCCCTGCCCTTCTCCGTCTGGATGCTGATCGGCTACTTCGACTCGGTGCCGCGCGATCTCGACGAGGCGGCGCTGGTGGACGGCTGCGGCCCGCTCGGGGCGCTGTTCCGGGTCGTGGTGCCGGCCGCGGTCCCCGGCATCGTCGCGGTCGCCGTCTACGCCTTCATGACCGCGTGGGGCGAGGTGCTGTTCGCCTCCGTCATGACCGACGACACCACCCGCACCCTCGCCGTCGGGCTCCAGGGCTACTCCACCCTGAACGACGTGTACTGGAACCAGATCATGGCCGCCTCGCTGGTCGTCAGCGTGCCCGTGGTGGCCGGCTTCCTCCTCCTGCAGCGCTACCTCGTGGCCGGCCTGACGGCGGGAGCGGTGAAGTGAACGACCTCCGTGATCCTGAAGGGACCCCCGTGACCATCGACCTCGCCGCACTCCCGCACGACTTCCTGTGGGGCACGGCCACCTCGGCCTACCAGATCGAGGGGGCCGTGGCGGAGGGCGGCCGTTCGCCCTCGATCTGGGACACCTTCTCGCACACCCCCGGCAAGACCGCCGGCGGCGACCACGGCGACATCGCCTGCGACCACTACCACCGCTGGCGCGAGGACGTCGACCTGATGCGCCGGCTCGGCACCAACGCCTACCGGATGTCGATCGCCTGGCCGCGGGTGATGCCGGGCGGCGACGGCCCGGTCAACCCCGAGGGCCTCGCGTTCTACGACCGGTTGGTCGACACGTTGCTGGCCGCCGGCATCACCCCGTCCGTCACCCTCTACCACTGGGACCTGCCGCAGGCGCTCCAGGACCGCGGCGGCTGGCCCGAACGCGACACCGCCGAGCACTTCGCCGCGTACGCGTCGGCGGTCGCCGGACGGCTCGGCGACCGGGTCTCCCACTGGACCACCCTCAACGAGCCGCTGTGCTCGGCGTGGATCGGCCACCTCGAAGGCACCATGGCCCCCGGCCTGACCGACCTGACGGCCGCCGTCCGGGCCTCCTACCACCTGCTCCTCGGCCACGGCCTGGCCGTCCAGGCCGTCCGGGCGGCGGCGCCCGGCGCCGAGGTCGGCATCGTCAACAACCTCTCCACCGTCCACCCCGCCTCCGACCGCCCCGAGGACCTCGCCGCCGCCCGCCGGACGGACGGCCACACCAACCGCTGGTGGCTCGACCCGGTCCACGGCCGCGGCTTCCCCGCCGACATGCGCGAGGTCTACGGCGTCGAACTCCCCGAACGGCCCGGCGACCCGGAGACGATCGCCGCGCCCCTGGACTGGCTCGGCCTGAACTACTACTTCCCGGCGACCGTCACCGACGACCCCGACGGCCCCGCCCCGTACGCCCGTTCCGTACGCCGCGACGGCGTCCCGCGCACCGGCATGGACTGGGAGGTCGACCCGAGCGGCATCGAGGCACTGCTGCTGCGCCTGACCGACGAGTACGGCGCCCGCCGCCTGTACGTCACGGAGAACGGCTCCGCCTACCCGGACGTCGTCCGCCCCGACGGCACCGTCGACGACCCCGAGCGCCAGGCCTACCTCTCCGGCCACCTCGCGGCCTGCGCGTCCGCGGCCCGCAAGGGGGCCCCGCTGGCGGGCTACTTCGCCTGGTCGCTGCTGGACAACTTCGAGTGGGCGTACGGCTACGACAAGCGCTTCGGGCTCGTCCACGTCGACTACCGCACCCAGGCCCGCACCATCAAGGGCACCGGCCGCCACTACGCGGACATCATCCGCCGGCACCGGGAGGGGGTGGCCAAGGCCGCCTGACCCGGTCCCGCCTGACCCGGTCCCGCCGTATCCGGTCCCGCCGTGGTGGCCGCGGGCGCGGGAGCCCGCGGCCACCACGGCCCCTGGCCCCCGACACCGCGCGGGGCACCACCCGGCGGTGCCGGGCCGGCGGGCCGCGCCCGGCCGTGAACAGCTCGTGACAGTCTCCCGCCCCGCCCCGCCCGGGGGTGTCCACCCGGCGGCCCCGTCCCTAGCCTGGCGCGATGCGCGCGGTGACGGGGCTCAGGGAGGTCGCGGAGCGGGCCGGTGTGTCCATGCGGACCGTGTCCAACGTGGTCCGGGGCACCGGGCGTTTCTCGGAGGCGACGCGGGAGCGGGTGCAGCGCGCGGTCGAGGAGCTGGGCTACCGGCCCAACACGGCCGCGCGGCGGCTGCGCACCGGCCGCAGCGGGGTGCTGCTGCTGGCCGTGCCCGAACTGACCATGCCGTACTGGGCGGAGCTGACCGGGCACCTGCTGCGGGAGGCGGCGGCCCACGGGTGCACGCTGCTCGTGGAGGTGACCGGCGGCCGTCCCGAGGCGGAACTGGACATCGCGCTCGGCCGCACGGACCCGCTCGTCGACGGGGTCATCCTCAGTCCGCTCGCGCTGGACGACCGGGCCGCCGCCCGCGTTCCGGCCCGCACGCCGCTGGTGCTGCTCGGCGAACGCGTCCACGACCTGCCCTGCCCGCACGTCACCGTCGACAACACCGGCGCGGCCCGCGAGGCGACCGCCCACCTGCTGGCCCGCGGGCGGCGGCGGATCGCGGTGGTCGGCCGGCAGACCGCACCGCACGCGGCCACCTCGGCCACCCGGCTGACCGGCCACCGCCAGGCCCTCGCGGCGGCGGGCCTCACCCCCGACGAGGCGCTCGCCCCGCCCGTCGCCGCCTACCACCGGGCCGACGGCGTGGCCGCCGCGCACGCGCTGCTCGACCTGCCCGAGCCGCCCGACGCGGTGTTCTGCTTCGCCGACACCCTGGCGGAGGGCGTGCTGCACGCGGCGCGCGAACGCGGCCTCTCCGTGCCCGGCGACCTCGCGGTCGTCGGCTTCGACGACATCGAGGCGGCCCGCTACACGGCGCCGCCGCTGACCACCGTGGCCCCCGACAAGCGGGAGCTGGCCCGCCTCGCGGTGGCGGCCCTGCTGCGGGCCGTCGACGGCGTCCGCACGGACCGGCCGCGCGTACTGGCGGCGGGACACCGGTTGGTGGTCCGGGAGAGCGGCTGACGCCGCCCGCACCCTTCCGGTGAGCGGCGCCGGGCTCGTCCCGCACCGTTCCGGTGGGTGGTGCCGGGCTCGTCCCGCACCGTTCCGGTGGGTGGTGCCGGGTCTGCTCCTGTGCCGTTCGGTGCGGGCGCCGGGCCCGCTCGCACGCCCTCCCGGGGCGCGGTACCCGGCCCGTCCTCCCCCCGCACCCTCGAGGCCGGGCTCATCACGAGGCCAGGATCAGGACGAGATCAGGATCAGGATCAGGACGACGAGGGCGACGACCGCCGCCACGGCGAGGGAGGCCTTCCACCGGCCCTCCTCCGACAGCCGCCGCAGGACACTGAGCCGTCCGTCGGTGCTCCGGAACACGTAGAACTCCAGGTTGCCGGAGCCGGGCGGTGTCGCCCTGACGACCGTGAGCCGCCGGAGAACGACCTGACGGTCCTTCTCCGCCCTCGCCCGACGCAGATGGGGCGCGAGGGCCGCGCGGTGGTCGGGGGAGAGGTCGTCGGGAAGCGGATCACCGGCGTCGAGCCGGTTCGTGTGCCAGCCGCCCGAGCCCAGTTCCGATGCCACCCGCCGGGGCCGCGGGACGGGGGGCGGCACGTCCTCGGTCCGCGAGGTCCACTCGATCCGGCCCGCCGTCCAGGACGTCAGGCTCGCGTGTCCCCTGCAAGTGGTGCACTCGACGGTCCCCGTACGCCCGCACGGCTTGCAGGGGATGCGCCCGCTCTCGCACTCCTGGCATCTGGTCCTTCCCCACCCCCGGCACCCGGGGCACGCGCTGTCGGGTGTGTGGCAGCCCTCGCAGGTCACCCGCTCGTCGGGACGCTGGGCCCGGCCCTGCTTCGGTGGCCGGGGCGGGGTGCCGGGCAGACCGCCGTGCTTGAGGTGGTGCGTGCACGCGGTGACGCCCTGGCACACGGCGCACACCTGGACGGGCTCGCACGAGCGGTACGTCATGCCGTCGCAGTCGGCACACCGCCGCCGGCCGTTGCCGCAGTCGCAGGACCTGAGATGCGGCGTGCCGCGCTTGACCAGGTCGAGCGGCTGGTCGAGGGGCGTCTCGTGCGGACTGAGCTTGTACTCCCTCAGCACGTCGTAGACCGGCCGTCCCGCGAGGTCGACGGTGCCGGGCCGGTGTCGCGTCTCCTCCGTGCGGCGCTCGACGCGCCGGGTGACGGTGCCCTCGAGGAGATGCAGGCGGGTGAGGAGGAAATCCGCGGCGGGCGGTCCGGGACGCCTGCTCCCGCCGCGCGTCAGGGACGCGGCGAGCGCCGCCCGCACCTCGTCGTCGGACGGATCGTCTGGTGCCACCACGGACCCCGCTCCCCCCAAGTCGCCTTCGCCGCCCGGGACATGGGCCGGAACGGTGTCGAGCGGCACCAGTGTGACGGGAGCGGGCCTGCCGCAAAAGGGCGCGAGGGGAAGAGGCCGCGACACCCCGCACCCCCACGAGCCGCGCGGCCCGCGACCGCGCTTGCGGCCGGGGGCGCCGTCTCACGGCACCGGACTCCTGCCGTCAGGTTCGACGGGCGCTGGATGCGAGGCGGTCGGCGAGCGCGATCACGAGGTGGCGCAGTTCATCGGGACGCTCGACGACGAACGGCCGGTCGAGCGAGGCGAGCACCGGCGGCAACCAGTCGAGGGACTCCGCCCGTAGTTCGACCCGCAGCCAACGCTCGGCCGCCGGATCCGCGCCTGCCGCGGGAGCGGTCTCCTCCAGGATCGCGACGCCGGCCGGAAGGCGGGCGCGGATCTGATCGACCGTCCCGTGGATCCGCAAGGTCACCGCATACCGGTACTCGGCCGTGGCGAACCCTGACAGCACGCGCTGCACGGGGTCGAGTCCGGCGGGCGGTTCGAACGAGCCGGGCAGGACTCTCGCGCTCGCGACCCGATCGAGCCGGAAGGTCCGGTCCTCGCCGATCGCGGGGTCCGTGCCGGTGACGTACCAGCGGCCCGAATGGGCGACGATCCCGTACGCGTGCAGCGGGCGTTCGCTGCGTCGGCCGTCCCGGTCGGTGTACCTGATCGAGACCGGTCGCCGGTGGCGTACCGCGTCGGCGACGGTGAGCAGCACCTCGCCGTCCGGGAGCGTGAACTCGCCGGGCGGGGCCGTGAACGCGAGGGACTCCAGGAGCGTGTCGAGCCGGCGGGCCAGGCGCTCGGGCAGCGCCCGGCGGATCTTGGCCGCCGCCGTCCCGCTCGCCGTGTCCGTCGTCGTCAGCCCTCCTCGGCGGCCGGCGACCAGGCCGAGCAGGGCAGCGAGCGCCTCGTCGTCGCTGAACATGAGCGGAGGCAAGCGGTATCCGGGGGCCAGCCGGTAACCGCCGTAGCGGCCCCGCACCGACTCCACCGGCACGTCGAGGTCGATCAGATGGCCGACGTACCGCCGCACGGTCCGCCCGTCGACGCCGAGTCGGTCGGCGAGTTCGGCCACCGTCCGGACGCCGCCCGACTGCAACAGCTCCAGGAGGGTCAGCACGCGCCCGGTAGGTCGAGACATGTTCGGATCCTAACGCCGATACCGGACCGGTTCTGTCCTCTATTCGTCCTAGCCTGCGGAGCACAGCGGCTCCAACCAACCGGGAGAACACCATGGACCTCGTCTCGATCCGCGTCATCACCGGCGATGTCGCGCGCCTCGTCGACTTCTACGAAAAGGCCACGGGAGTGCCGGCGGCCTGGGCCACCGAGGACTTCGCCGAACTCCGCACCCCCAACGCCACCCTCGCGATCGCCGGCACCCGCACCGTCCCCCTGTTCGCTCCGGGTTCCGCCCGCCCGGCGGACAACCACAGCGTGATCATCGAGTTCCTCGTCGACGACGTGGACCGCGTGCACGGGAACCTGAGCGGGTTCGTCGCCGACTTCGTCAACGAGCCCACCACGATGCCCTGGGGCAACCGGTCGCTGCTCTTCCGCGACCCCGACGGCAATCTCGTCAACTTCTTCACCCCGGTCACCCCGGCCGCCGCCGAGAAGTTCGCTCGCTGACGTCGGACACCCCCGCCCGCAGGGGGGAAGCCCCGGGAGCCTTGGAATACCCGGACTTCCGGGACTTCCAGGGCTCCCGGGGGACCCTCCACGGACTTCGTCCCCGAGGCGGTCCGCCGTGCCTACCCCCGCACCGCCCCCGTCGTCAGGCCCGTCACGAAGTGGCGCTGCAGCAGGACGTAGACGACGACCACGGGGGCCGAGGCGATGACGACGCCCGCGAACAGCAGGGGGTACTGCGTGAGGAACTCGCCCTGGAAGTCGAGCAGCGCCAGCGGCAGGGTGCGGTGTTCCTGGGAGCGGATGAACAGCAGTGGGTAGAGCAGGTCGTTCCAGTCCATCACGAACAGGAAGATGCCGGTGGTGGCGAGGGCGGGCCGGGTCAGCGGCAGCGCGATCGAGCGGAACGCCCGCAGCGGCGAGGCCCCGTCCAGCTCGGCGGCCTCGTACAGCTCCTCCGGGACGGTGCGCAGGAAACCGCCCAGGATGAACACGGCCGTCGGCAGCGTCGTCACCGCGTCGACGAGGACCAGCCCGAGCAGGCTGTCGGTCAGCCCGAGCCGGTCGAAGAGGACGTACTGCGGGACGATCGCCGCCTGCGCGGGCACCGCGAGCCCGGCGACCAGCACGCCGAAGACGGCCCAGCCCACCCGGCCGGGAATCCGGGCGCAGAAGAACGCGGCCAGGCTCGCCACCACCAGCGTCAGCGTCACCGCGCCCGCCGTGACGATCGCGCTGTTGGCGAACGCGGCGCCGAGACCGCCCTCCTCCACCGCCCGCCGGTAGTTGTCCAGGGTCGGCGACGACGGCGGCGCCAGCGGCGCGTCGAACAGCTGCGGCAGCGTCTTGAACGTGCCGAACACCACCACCAGCAGCGGCAGTACGACGACGGCGGCGCCCGCCAGCAACGCGATGGGGCGTACGGTCCTGGTCATCGGGTCGTCCCTCCCGTCGCCCGCCGCTGCACCCAGGTGAGCAGCGCGATGAGCGCCATGAACACCACCGACTGGGCGGCCGCGTAGCCGAACTGGTTGTTGGAGAACGTCGTGTAGATGCGGGTGGACAGGATGTCGAGGGCGGGGCCCGGCGGATTGCCCGACAGGCCGAGGACGAGGTCGAACGCCTTGAACGACTGGACGGTGGTGTACGCGACGACGATCGCGGTCGCCGGGGCGACGAGCGGCCACGTCACGTACCGGAACCGGGCGAGGCGGCCGGCGCCGTCCAGCTCCGCCGCCTCGTACAGCTCCTTCGGTATCGCCTGGAGCCCGGCGATGAAGACGACCATCATCTGGCCCGCGTGGAACCACACCTGGGTCAACGCCAGCCAGAACACGGCCGTGTCCGGGTTGCCCAGGTACACCGACTGCAAGGAGTCCAGACCCACCGCGCGCAGCGCCGAGTTGAGAAGGCCGCCGTCGGGGTCGTAGACGAACCGCCACACGAACGCGACCGACACCGACGACAGGACCGTCGGCAGGAAGAAGACGGCCCGCAGCAGCGTCGAGGCGCGGGTGGTGCGCACCAGCCACAGGGCCAGCGCCAGCGCCAGCGCGGTCTGTGCGACGACGACGGTGAGGGTGAGCTTGAGGTTGTTCTCCGCCGCGTTCTTGAACATGTCGTCGCCGGTGGCGAGTTCGGTGAAGTTGCGCAGGCCGACGTCGTGGTAGCCGGCGCTGTAGCCGTCCCAGTCGGTCAGCGCGTACTGCACGCCCTGGACGACCGGGTAGGCGAAGAAGAACAGGTAGAGGGCGAGGGCGGGCACCGGGAAGAGCCACAGTGCCCGCGCCGTGCGCCGCCGCCTACGACCGCTTCTGGTCGATGACACGCTGCGCCTCCTCGGCGGCCTGCGCCGGCTTCTTGCCGCCGACGACCGCCACGGTCGCGTTCTCCACGGCCGTGCGGATGTCGAGGTCGAGGAACTGGAAACGCGGCGCGAGCAGCGTCTTCCGGGTCAGCCAGGGCGCGACCGCCTTCAGGTCGGCGTTGGTGTACTCGACGCCCTCGACGGTGACGTGCTGACCTGTGCCGTTGGCGTAGGTGCCGGCGTTGGCGGGGTCGCTGAGGAACTCCAGGAAGGCGTAGGCGGCGGGCTGCACCGTGGAGGCGCTGTTGACGCCGAGGATGAAGGTGGTGTTGAAGACGCCCTCGTACTTCGCCTTCCCGGCGGTGGTGGTGATGGGGGCGACGAGGTCGAAGGGGAACTTCGCCCCCAGCGCCCGCACGCCCGCCATCTGGAAGGAACCGGTGGCCAGCAGACCGGCCCTGCCCTCGGCGAACAGCCGGGTGACGGCGTCGGTGCTGGACCCGGTGGCGCGCTCCTGGAGGTAGGGCCGCAGGGCGGCGTACTGCTCCAGCGTGCCGAGGAACCAGTCGTCGGTGACCTTCAGGGCGCCGGACTCGATGCGGGCGAGCGCGTCGTCGCTCGGCGCGTTGTTCATCACCATCACGTTCAGCAGCTGACCGGCGTTGGCGGAGTCGCCGCCCGGCCAGGCCAGCGGCGTGTAGCCCTTGGCCTTCAGGTCGTCCAGGAGCTGCAGGAAGCCGTCCCAGTCCTCGGGCGCGGCGGTGTGGCCGGCCTTGTCGAGGGCGTCGGTGTTGGCGAGCGGCATGTTGAAGACGAGCTGGTAGGGCAGGCCGTACTGCTTGCCGTCCTGCTCGCCGGGGCCTATGAGGTTTTGCCGGTACCTGCCGACGACGTCGGTGCCGGTCAGCGGCGCGTACACCCCCGCCTTGACGATCTGCTGGAACTGGGCCCCCCGGAAGGCGGTGAACACGTCGCCCGTCCTGGACCCCTGGATGCGGCGCAGGGCGGTGGACTGGTAGTCGGCGGACGGGGCGATGTCCTGCTCGACGCCCGCGTCCGGGTGCTTCTTGACGAACGCCTCCACCAGGCCGGCGAGCACCGCCTTGTCCTCGGCCCGCCAGTGCGCGAAGGAGACGGTGCCCTTCACGGCGCCGGAGGTGGCGAGGCCGGAGGGGGAGGCGTCGGCCGCGGCGCCGGAGGAGCCGCCGCCGGGACCGGCGCAGGCGGCGAGACCCAGGCCGAGGCCCGCGGCGCCGAACAGACGCAGGGCGGACCTTCTGTCGAGGGAACGGGTCATGGTGAAGTCCTTGTCCAGACGAGGGATGAAGTGAGAAATGAAGTGAGAAATGAAGTGGGGAACGAAGTGGGAAATTGAATGGAAAAAGCGTCAGAACTATTCAGACGGAGGTGAGTTGACGGGTCAGCAGCGGCCGGACGCACTCGCCGAACCGGATCGCCTCCTCCAGGTGCGGCTGACCGGAGAGGACGAAGTGCTCGATGCCGAGGGCCGCGTACTCCTCGATCCGCTCGGCGACCTGCTCGTGGCTGCCGACGAGCGCGGTGCCCGCGCCGGGGCGCACCAGCCCGAAGCCGGCCCACAGGTTGGGGTGGATCTCCAGCCGGTCGGTGCGTCCGCCGCTCAGCGCGGCCATCGCCCGCTGCCCCTCCGACTCCGAGCGGCTGAAGCGCTCGTGGGCGGCCCGGATCGCGACCGGGTCGAGGGCGTCGAGGATGCGGTCGGCCTCCGCCCACGCCTCGGCGGCGGTGTCCCGGCTGATGACGTGCAGCCGGATGCCGTAGGACAGCTCCCGGCCCTGCTCGGCGGCCAGTTCGCGCACCCGGTCGATCTTGCGCGCGACGGCCGCCGGGGGCTCGCCCCAGGTGAGGTAGGTGTCGGCGTAGCGGGCGGCGACCGGGAGGGCGGCCTCGGAGGAGCCGCCGAAGAAGACCGGCGGCCGGGCCTGCGGCGGCCTGCGCAGCCGCCCGCCCGCGACCCGGTAGTGGTCGCCCTCGAAGTCGTACGCCTCCCCGCGCCAGGCGGTGTGCAGCAGGTGCAGGAACTCGCCGGTGCGGGCGTACCGCTCGTCGTGCGCGAGGAAGTCGCCGTAGGAGCGCTGCTCGTCGGCGTCGGAGCCGGTGACGACGTTGAGCAGCAGGCGCCCGCCGGACAGTCGCTGGTAGGTGGCGGTCATCTGGGCGGCCAGCGGGGGAGCGATGACGCCGGGCCGGAAGGCGACCAGGAACTTCAGCCGGCTGGTGTGCGGGATCAGCGCGGCCGTCGTCAGCCAGGAGTCCTCGCAGTCGCTGCCGGTCGGGGTCAGCACCGCCTCGAACCCCGCGGACTCGGCGGCACGGGCCACCTGGGCGAGGTAGTCCAGGGTGGGCGGACGGGCGGTGGAGCGGGACTGCAGGGAGTCGCGGGCGGTCACGCCCACCACGTCGCGGTCGTCGCCCGTGGTGGGCAGGAACCAGTGCAGACGCACGGTCATGGGATCTCCAAGGGATGCCGCGGGCAGGGCGGTCGGACACGGGAACGCCGGGAACCGCGGGAACGGGAGGAAGGGAACGCCGGGAACGGAACGCCTGAGCGAAGCGCGGAAGCGAAACGCGGAGGCGAAACGCGGAGGCGAAGCGGAAGGCGAGCGAGGGGAGCGGGCCGAGGGGAGGCCGTCGACGGTCACGTGGTGCCGAGGGCGGGGCACCGGGCGGACGGCGGGACGCGGATGCAACGTTGAATCACGCGGGAAGCGCCGGACCTGCCGGAAGTACGTGAGACGAGGGAGACGGCCCCTGACGGGCGCGGGCCCGTGACGACGGGCGTCGCACCGCCCGCCGGGCGTGCGGAATCAGCTACAGAGCGCCGTGGCTACCCTGAGCAGGTCGATGTGCGCGCGCTTGACGAGCTCGACGCCTGATTCCATGGGGCGGGACTATACACACCGCGGGTGGGGTTCGAGACGCCGGTTCCACGGAGTGGACAAGCCTGCGGCTCCGGACGGATGTTGCCCGGCTGCGGCTGCGGCTGCGGCTGCGGCTGCGGCTGCGGCTGCGGCGGAGGAGCGGCGGAGGCGGAGGAGCGGCGGGAAGACGGTGGAGAACACCGGACCTACGGAGCTCCACCGCCTCGGCGGACCTCGGTGACGGCCGCCGGCCCGTGCCGAGGACGGCGAAGACGGCGGACGGCAAAGACGGCGCGGACCGCGTCGGCGACGCGGTCCGGTCGAGGCGGGAGTCCTCCCTGGGGCGTAGGGAGTCCTTCCTGAGGTCAGGAGTCCTTCCTGGCCACCCCGCCGTACATGCCGATCGGCGGCGCGTCGGGCCGCGGCGGCTCCTCGGGGCGCCAGTCGGTGACCCGGACCAGGCCGGGGTCGAGCAGGGTGAAATCGCCGAAGAAGTCCAGGACCCGGGCGTGCGGGCGGAGGTTCATGGAGGCGGTGGCCTTGCCGTAGACGGCGGCGGCGTCCTCCCGCCGGTCCGCGTGGACGTCGCCCGTCGCGTGCGACAGGACGAGGTAGGAGCCGGTGGGCAGCGCGTCGCGGAGGGTGGCGAGGAGGGCGTCCGGATCCTCCGCCTCGGCGATGAAGTGCACGACGGCCACCAGCAGCAGCGCCACCGGTCGGTCGAAGTCGATGAGCCCGCGCACCTCGGGATGGTCGAGGATGGCCCGGGGGTCACGCAGGTCGGCCAGGACGACCGAGGTGTCGGGCTCGTCGAGGAGCGCCATCGAGTGGGTGCTGACGATGGGGTCGTTGTCGACGTAGGCGACCCGGGTCCCCGGTGCGACGGCCCGCGCGATCTGATGGACGTTGGGCTCGGTGGGCAGGCCCGTGCCCACGTCGAGGATCTGCCGGATCCCGCCCTCGGCGACCACGTACTCGACCGCGCGCCGCAGGAAGCGCCGGTTGGCACGGACGC
This sequence comes from Streptomyces sp. NPDC031554, assembly GCF_055580685.1. NCBI lineage: Bacteria > Bacillati > Actinomycetota > Actinomycetes > Kitasatosporales > Streptomycetaceae > Streptomyces > Streptomyces sp. NPDC031554. The sequence continues at coordinate 628,776 of NZ_JBVIKX010000002.1, forward strand.
CCTCCCGCACCTCGGGCGCCACCTTGATGAACTCCTCCGCGGCCTCCTGGTCGACCTCGTAGTTGTCCTTCCCGCCGAGGAAGTAGTCGTACATCCGGGCCGGATGGGGCTTGCTCGTGTCGATCACGGGGGCGGGGGTACCGCCCTGGTCACCGCTGCCGGGGGAGGGCATGGGGCCTGGCTCCGTCCTGAACTCGTTCACCGCGACGGCGGACCCTTTTCCTGAGAGGCCGTCAACTGGCGCTGTGGACATGCATTTTGACATGTTCCGAGAGCAGGAGGACCGGCCCCCCTCGGGTGCTCGGCGCGGTGTCCCGGCCCCGTGCTCACGCAGCGCTCATCGCGTCGGCCAGGTCGGCGAGGGCGTCAGGGCCGAGGCCGGCCGGACCGCCCGGCCCGGCCGTGCAGACGTCCCGGCGGAGGCGCGGTGCGACTCCCATGAGGTCCGGGAGCCGGTGACCCTCTACTGCCCTGGTCCCCGCAGCCTGATCGGCGTCCGGTTGCGGGGACCGTCCAGCACCGTGTGGTCGACTGCGGGCCGGGCCCGGGGCGCGGCCGCGGTGAGCTTGATGACGCCACGGTCGCTCAAAGCGGTCTGCCACTCGCTCGGCCGGGGCCGGCTGCCGCGCTCGCCGGCGGCCTGCGCGAAGAGCCTCCGCACTCCGTCGCCCTGCCGGTCGTCGAGACAGCCGGGGACGAGTTCCAGGTCCTGGCCCGGTCTGACGTACGGCTGCCGGGCCACGATGCGCCCCGTCACCAGAGCCGTCTTGTAGGCGTCCGTGTCCACCGTCGCGTCGGTGGAGGGCGTGAGCGGGTCGTTCCAGTCCGGAGTGGCGGCCTGGGCCTGGACCGCCGCGCGCCCCACCCGGCGGAAGCCGTCGCAGTCCAGGAAGTGGACGGCGGGTTCGGGGGAGAGGGACCACAGGACATTGGCCTGCGAGATGTCGCCGATCACGAGTCCGGCATCGTGGAACCAGCCGATGGCCTCGACGCAGGCCAGCGCGAGAGCCCTGCGCTGTTCCGGGGTCGGCTGCGCGACGTCCTGCCAGGCCGCCTTGGGCGGCCGGATCAGGTACTGCAGCTCGAGGAGCTTCGTCGCCCCCGTCGCGGTGCGCCATGTCATGTGGGCCCGCCGCATGAGGAAGCCGAGCGTCCGGCCGCCCTCGACCACACGGCACAGGGGCCAGGCGGCAAGGGCGTCCAGGTGGCTCCGGTCCGCCTGGCCGAGCCCTTGCCGCAGCCCGACCAGGTCGGCCAGGGCGGTGCCGTTGACCTTGGACGGGTCCTTGTACTCCTTGAACAGCAGCGGGCTGCCCGTGACCGCGTACACGTCTCCCTGGCCGCCGCTGCCGACCCGTTCACCCAGGGCGAGCGACGACCGGGCGACGTCGGCTCCGTCCTCCGCGCTCATTCCGGCTCCTCCCACACGCAGATGACGGTCCGGTCGTCGTCGTAGGACTTGGCCCTCGTCTGCGCCTGCCACAGGAAGTCGGACAGCGAAGGCACCTCGGGCCCGCCCCACGCGTGCGCGAGACGCCGGGCGAACTCGGGATCCTTCTGGGTGAGCGGGTTGGTGATGCCGTCGGTGCCCAGGAGGAGGACCTCGCCCGGTTCGGTGCGCAGCAGTTTGGCCTTGACGCTGCGATAGGCGTGCGGAAGAGCCTCGGTACGGGTGTCCAGGAGACTTCCGTCGTCCACCGGATCGCCCGGTGCCCACCGGCCCTCCCGCAGCACGAACAGACCGCCGTCCCCCACGCTGAACACGACCCGTTCGCGGATGCGGGCGTCGGCCGGCACCAGCAGGACATGCAAGGTGGTGGCGTGCTCCTGACCGATACGCAGCTCGTTGACCGCGCCGGCGATCGCCTTGTTGGCGATCGCGCGGAGTTCGCCCTCGTCCTGGGCGATCAGCGCCGCATGGATGTTCTCCGCCTCGCGGTCCAGGTGGAGAGCCGCCTGGCGAGTGACGCGGTACGAGCCGATGTGCGAGTACTTCGCGGAGCCCACTCCGTCGGCGACCGCCAGCAACAGCAGTTCGGCCTCCGGTGGACCGACACGCGTCACCGTCATGGCGTCCTGGCGGCAGCTGCCCTCCCAGTTGTGGGAGTCACCGCGCAGGGACGCGGCCCGCACCGTCAGCCGTCCGACCTCGGCCCCGTCCAGCAGCACCGCCGGGGTGAAGGCCGCGAATTCGTCACCGCCCCGCACGGAGGGACACCGCAGAGGACGGGGCGGATAACTCGGAGGCCGTTGGCCGACGTGTGCAGGCACTCCGCGCAGCGGGGCTTCCCCGGATTCCGCAGGGAATGCAGCCTGCACGAGACGGTCCGTCGTCGGGGGCGCGGGCTGCTCCGTGGAGGCGGCGAGCCCGAGCGGGTGCGTGTCGTGGACGACGATGTCGGCGGGCAGGCTCGCGAAGTGTTCGTCAAGGCCGTCACCGTGGGCGGACCTGCCGAGACCCGTCACATCCTCATGTGCCCTGGGGGCTTCTCCGTGATGCATCGGGCCACTCACAGCTTGTCGAGGGAAAGGCTGGTGAAGCCGGGCACCTGCTCGTCCACCTGGAGCTGGAAGCCCTCCCCGCCCTGGGCGGCCATGCTGGTCGCCGAGCTGACGATGGACCGGGTGAGGCTGGAGGCGAACTCGCGCAGTGCGACGGCCGGCGAGATGGAGTCGTTCTGCTGGATGAACGCCTTGAAGTTGGCCACCTCGGTGATGGTCGCGGCGTCGGCGTCGCTGATCCCGAACGCGATGATCTTCGGCGCGTAGCGGAACCCGTTCAGGTCGTTGAGCGCGGTGCGCCAGCCCTCGTCCGTGGGGATGCCGTCGGAGAGGAAGAACACCACGGGCCGGTACACGTCGTGGCCCTCCGCCTTCAGTGCGGCGACGTCCTTCTCGATGGTGTCCTTCAGCAACCGGAAGGCGGCGCCGAAGGAGGTCACGCCACCCGCCGACAGGGACGGCAGCTGTGTCAGCTCGCTCAGGTCGGCGAGCGGCTGCAGCACGGAGGCCTGGGTGGAGAAACCGATGAGCGCGAAGCGGGTCTTGTCCGCCACGCTCGGGTTGGTGCTGATCTCGTGGTGCAGGTCGGGCAGTGCCGAGTTGATGGCGTCCACGCCGCCGCCGGCCATGGAGCCGGATTCGTCGCACACCAGATAGAAGGGAAGGATCTGCATGGACTGGTTCTCCTGAGCTCGTGAGACGGCGTGGCCGTCAACGGTTGTAGAAGTAGATCTCCAGATCGGCCGAGCCCGAGGGGCCGCCGTTCCAGAAGTCCCGTGTCGTCGCGTCGGTGAACATGTCCGGCCGCGCCTTCCGCAGGGCCTCGTTCACCTCCCGCGCGTACGCCTGGCCGTCACCGGGCTCCTGTGCCTGGCCGAAGGTCAGGACGAAGGCGGCTTCGCGTTCCTCGTAGCGGGCGGTGGCGGCACGGAGCTGCTTGACCATCCGCGTGGTGTCGCCGACCGCGGCGGTCAGGTGGATCTTCACCGGCTTGCGCGCCACCGACCGCGGTCCCGTCGGTGTCCGACTGGGTTCGGGGGACGGCTCGACGGCGGCCGGCTTCGAGGGCTTGGCGTCGGCCTGCGCGGCGAGCGGGTCACCGCGGTCCCCCATGGACACCAGGGCGAGCACGAGCAGCATGTCGGCGAAGAGCCATCCGGCCAGGTGGAGCGGTGTGAACCGGAAACGTCTCCTCAAAGGGCTCACCGGTCCGGTCCGATCCCGGCCCGCAGCTTCTCGGCCTGCCGCAGCTCGCTCTCCGCGCGCCGCTCGGCTGCCTCGGCGCCTTCGCGAGCCGTCTCCGCCTCGATCCGGGCCGTCTCCGCTTCGCTGCGCGCGGTCTCGGCCTCGGTCCGGGCGGTCTCCGCCTCAAGTCGAGCCGCCTGTGCCTCGATCCGGGCCCTCTCCGCTTCGCCCCGTGCCGCATCCGCCTCGATCCGGGCCGCCTCCGTCTCACGGAGCGCTCGTTCCAGAACGTCGGTGACCGCGAGGAAGCGGTCCGTCGCCTCCTGGACGGCGCGGCTGCGTGCCTCGATGCCGAGCAGGGCCTCCCGCGACGCCTCGGCGGCCTCACCGGTCCGGTCGGCCACCGCGCCGAGGTCGTCGAGCAGACGGCCGTTGACGTCCGCGACGACCTCGACGCCGGTGGTGAACCCGCGCTGGGAGGCGGCCAGCACGGTCAGGGAGTCCTCGACCTGCCGGGCCGCGTCCGACAGCGCGCCCCGCACGCGGTCACCGTTGTCGCCGACCGCGGTCTCCAGCCGGTCCGTCGCGCGGGACAGGACGTCGCGCATGTCGTCGCCGGCCGTCCTCAGGTCCTCCAGTGCCTTGTCCAGGACGCCGGTCTGCCCGCTGACGGCGTCGGCCAGGCGGCGGCCCGCCTGTGTCACGTTGTCGCCGACCGCCGTTTCCAGCCGGTCCGTCGCGCGGGACAGGACGTCGCGCATGTCGTCGCCGGCCGTCCTCAGGTCTTCCAGTGCCTTGTCCAGGACGCCGGTCTGTCCGCTGACGGCGTCGGCCAGGCGGCGGCCCGCCTGCGCCAACGGGTCGTCCAGGCCCTGGACGGCGGCCTGGATGGCCGTGCCGCTGTCCCGGACGGTCTCCTCGATCCGCAACACCACCTGCTCGATCGGCCGTACGTACGACTCCGCCTGGACGAGACGCTGCTCCGCCTTCTCCGAGGCCTCGCTCACCAGCTCGGCGGCCCGACTGAGCGCCTCCTGCGTGGTGATGGCCTTGGAGTGCATGCGCTGCAGCCGGCCGGCCGCCGAGTTGAGCTCCGCCGCGAAACGCTGCGGCGAGGCCACCCGGTGCTCGTTGAGCGAGAGCTGCGCACGCGTGAGGACCGGGACCAGGCGGGCCAGAACCGCACGGGCACGCTCCCGCGCCTGCTCCTCGCGACGTTCCGCGCGGGTGCGCCGGTAACCGTGCACGAGCGTGAGGGCGAACAGCATCACCAGGGTCAGGCACCCGCCCACGGCGACGCGGCTGAAGCGGTACGCCTCCCCCAGATGTCCGTCGAACCCGGACTGCCACAACTGCAGGAACGGCCGGCCGGCTGCCTTGGGGTCGTCCCCGGTGAGCGCCCCGTAGGCGCTCGACGCCTGCCAGAGGCCGAACCACGTGAAGAGCAGGGGCAGGAAGACCAGGGCTCCCAGGACCCGGTCCAGCACGGAGTCGAACCGTTCCCCCCGACCGGTGTCCGCCGGCTCGGCGATGCTCTCGGGCCGGGCGAAATGGGTCATCAGATCGAGATCGGCCCATGCGTCGAGGGCGTGCATGTCGATGGAGTCGAGTGCCTGGGCCAGCCCGCGCAGCTCCTCGGCGCGCGGGGCGAGCGCGGGGTCCTGCGCCGCGTCCTCGAGGTGACGCGCGGTCACCCCTTTGTCGATGTGTGTCCCGGTGAACATTTCCCACCCTTGCCCGGTGATGCCGGGACTTCGTACAGATCCGAGCACGACGGGAACAGGGCGACGGCGCGCCGCACATGCCCCCGTTGTGCGAAGAAAGTGAAGGGATCTTCACATCGCCTTCACCATTCGGGCAATAATAGATGACGATCACGTGATGTCGACGGCGTGGCGCGACATGGTTGCGCCGGTCGTCGAGGTAGAGGGGCGTTCATTGAGCGGGGACGGCAGGCGGCGGACGGTCATCGACCTCACCGGAGGGGTGGCCGCCGGCACGGGAGCGCGGACGCGGTGGGAGGCGCCGGCACGTCCGGTGGAACTCACCGAGCGAGCGCCGCGCGCCGAGATCACGGGCCGGGGCGTCATCCAGCTGAACCTCAACTGGTCGGTCACGGCCGAGGCCGACCTCGACCTCGGCTGTCTGGTGCTCACCCGCGACGGGGCGGGCACGGCGGTGCAACCGCTCGGCGCGCAGTTCGGCGACCTCGACTCCTGGCCCTACGTCGGTCTCGACCAGGACGACCGGACCGGCGAGACCTCGGACGGCGAGACCCTTCGCGTCAGCCTCGAACACCGGCACCGGTTCGCCAAGCTGCTCGCCTACGTGTACATCTACGAGGGCGCGGCGGACTTCCGCACTCTCGGGGGCGTCGTCACCGTCAGCGCCCCGAACGGCACCTGGCGCATCCACCTGGACGATTCCCCGGCCGGAGCCACCTCGTGTGCCATCGCGCTGCTCAGCCCGGGGCAGGGTGCCGCCACCCTCGAACTGCGGCGCGAAGTCCGCTGGTTCACCGCCGAGCCGCTCCTGTCGAACCAGGAACTCATCGACCGCGCCTACGGCTTCGGCTTCGACTGGGTACCGGGCACCAAGCCGCCCCTGTAGGCGGGTGCCGTCGGGAGCCGGCTCGCCGCCTTGCCGCGGCGTCCGTCAGGAGTAGGACCACCGCCAGCCGTTCGACCTGTACGTGCACGTGATCCGCGTGCCGCCCGCGGTCGTCGTCGAGGCTCCGTGGTCACCGTTCCTGCAGTACTGCCCCGCCTGGTAGCAGTTGCCCGCGTTGGAGGTGATGGAGCAGGCCTCGGAACCGCTGTCGCTGCTGCTGCTGCTGCTGCTGCCGCCGCCGTTGCCGGTGCCGGATCCGGCGGCCGCCCGGGCGGTCCTGGTGACGGTGACGGTCGGGCCGGGGGTCGTGACCTTCTTGGTCTTGGTGACCGTGGGGGCGGGCTTCGGCTCGGCGGTGACGGTGGCCGTCGCCGTGGCCGTCGTCGTCGCCGTGGCCGTGACGGTCGGTACGGGCTTGGCGGCCAGTGCCTGGGCGGCGTCCACCTCGTCCTGCGCGGACTGGGTGCCGCCCATCGCCCCCAGGGCGAACAGGGCGGCACCGACGGCCCACAGTCTCTTGCGCTTGTGCAGCGGCCGTATGTCGAGCGGCCCCTGCGGGCGGTTCTGCGGGTTCACGGTCTCTCCCCGGGACGGTGAGCGGAGGCGGGCGCACGACGGTCCAGGCGCACGGATGCGGCCGGGCCGGTTGCCCGGTGGTGAACGTGAGCATGACGCACACGTGTTAGCGATGTCAACGCGTCGCTTCTCGTGTGCCCGTGTGCGATCGCCGATGCGGACCGTGAGGAGTAAACGACCGTGCCGGACGCGCTTCAGGGCGATCGCCGACCACGGGGGTGCGGAACACCAGGGGGTACATGACTCATCAGCGCGATCCGCGAGGTCACCGGCCTCTACCGCGTCCCGCTGGTCGTCTATTTCGGGTTCGACGGGATCTCGGGCACGGGACAGAGGGGGCGGCGGCCCGGGCGGTCTCCCACGTCGTCGATGCCGGCCGGGACAGCACCTGGGGCGTGGTCACGTACACGGGGTCGGCGTGACGGCGTGCGAGGAGCATGCGCCGGCACTACGGTCCGTACACCGGGTCAAGGTGCGATCAGACTTGCGAAGGGTGCACGGGCCGGGCGCTCACTCCGCGTACGGAACAGTGGCGACGGGAAGTGACACGTGTGGCGGGCCGAACACGGCCAGGGTGAGTTCCTCCCCGTCAGGGCAACGCGCGATTCCGGCGGACCGGGTTGGTACCTCGGGAGGCGCGCCGTCCGTCGACGCGGCGGCGACACGCGTCCCGTCCGGCGCCCATGTCACCCGCCGCCCCGTCTCCCCCGGGAAGTCAGCCTGCGATCCAGTCCGTGGTCAGCACCTGCGTCAGGGCCACGAGCTCATCATGGTCCAGCGGGGTCCGGTGCGAGAGGGTGTTGCGGGCCGTGTGCAAGGTGCGCAGGCGGTGACGTTGCGTGGTGGTCAGGGCGAGCATGTAGGCGGCGTAGGAAAGGCCCCCGAGTTCGAGTTCTTCGAGATCGGGCACGGCGGTGTCCTCCGTGCTCTTCCAGTGCCGGGAGCGGGCCTCCTCACAGAATTCCCGGGGGGTGAAGCGCTGTTTGCGCAGCATCCTGGGCACGAGGTGGATCAGGGCGGTGCGGGCTTCCTCGATGAGAGGAAGGAGGACACGGTTCTGGGCGTGGCAGACGAGGACGCGCAGTTCCTGGGAGCCGGCGTCCAGGAGGGAGTGCCCGCAAGTGGGGTGGATGCGCCCTTCCCAGCTGTCGACGGCGCCGCGGGCCCAGGCGCCGTGGATCTCGGCGTCGGGGGTCGAGGCGTGGGCGGTGGACAGGCGTCTGGGCAGCACGGACTCAGCCGAGTCGACCGCGCGTTCGGGCAGGACCTGATCGAGCGCGCGACGGAGCGTGCCGAGGCCGCCGCCGTCCCAGGCGTCACGGAGGGCGAGGGCACGGTCGATGTCGGGGCCGCAGACTTCGGCGACGACGGCGTCAGTGACGCGGCGCAGGAGCGTGTCGGCGGCGTCAGCGGTTCCTGAGCGAGAACGCCAAGCCATGAGGACCTCGGTGTCGAGACGGGTCCAGACTCTCCACCACCAGTGGACAGCGGCGCGGCCCTGGCTGCCGAGGGTGGCGCGGGGCAGGTCGGCGGCGCGTGCGGTCAGGAGGAAACGCGGCCGCGCACGATCGGGCAGACCGGCCTCGTGGAAGGTGGCTTGGGCGACGCGGAGAAGCCGGGCTGCCTCTTCGGGGGTGGTCTCGTCCCAGCAGCGCACGACGATCACGTGGGGCGCTTGGCCGGCTGCGGCTCGCCCGGCGAGGGTTTCCACGGGGTCGCCCGGGACGCCGAGTTCCTTGGCGAGGCGTTCCTCCAGTGTTGTCGCCGGCGAGGCGGCAGCCGGGGTCAGGCTGGGCCGGACACTGCCGCCGGGAGCGACGAGCCGACTCAGGAGGCTGCCGTAGGGGTCGTCGGGCAGGTCCGTGTCCCACCGGTTCGTGTCTGCCCAGGACTCGTGCGACTCGGCTGCCGGGGTGCGCTGTGCCGGCGGGACCGGCGCGCCGGTACAGCGGTCGGCGAGGGGGACGACCCCGGGAACGGGGATCACCGCTTCGAGGCGGTGGCCGAGTTCGCGTACGAAGAAGTCGGCGCGGCCGGATTCCACGACGGGGTCGGGGAAGTACCAGACGCAACTACGGCCGGCCCGCAGGTCCGCCTCGAGCATGTCGAGGTGCCGACGGGGGCCCGGGAGCCGGGCGAGGTCCTCGTCCATGACGTGTCGGCCGGTTCCGGCGGTGACCGGCTCGGATGCGGAGGACCCCGGTGCCGCGGACTCCGCGGCACCGGGGTTCACGGCGTTCACTGCGCGGGCTCGATCGTCTTCAACGCCCGGAAGGTGACCGGGTCGAGGCGGACGCCTCCGGGTTTGTTGGGGTCGAGGACCGCCAGGCCGTCGAGGCGTTTCAGAAGGCGCTCGGCAGCATCGAGGGGGTCGTCGTCGCTCTCGTCGAAGAACGCGGCGGCGATGTCGCCCGGAGTCATGGCGGCCTTGCCGTCCGCGTACTCCTCGTCGCTGTAGAACTGGGCCCAAGCCGTGAGGCGGGAGACGTCGGCGGGAGTGAAACCGGCCGCCTTCAGGTGAGCCGTCGCGGCGTCGGGGGTTCCCAGGAGCTCGCGCAGGCCTTGGAGGACCTCTTTCTGCCGCATGCCGGAGCGGACGTTGTGCATGGCGGTCTCGACCAGACCGGGCCACCCCCCGGTGGATTCCATCAGGCCACGTCGTTCCTGCGGGGACCCGAAGGGCGACTCCGGCCAGGCGCGCACACTGTCGACGCTCCACCGCTGCGGCAGGACGAGGCCGGCTCCCGTCTTCTCCGCCTCCGTCGTGGCGTCCGGCGCGCAGAGGACCACGGCGTACCGGCGGGGCGCGCCGGGAGCCGCGTCGGTGTCGTGTGCCGTACCACCGGTGTGCTTGACGAGTTGCTCGGCGGCCTCCCTGACCTGGTCGGCGTTCCGGCCGCGCAGGTCCACGAAGAGGATCCGGGAGCCCTTGCGGCGTGAGTTGGCGGTGATCGCCTCGGTGAGGTTGTCGCCGGGGCCGACGCCGATGACGTCGAGACCGTACCCGCCGCCGTACAGGCGCAGTCCGCGTTCGACGTGGTCGTCGCCGAGCGCCCGGGTGCAGGGCACGAGCGTGGTGCGCGTGGGATGACCGAGCATGTCCCCGAACTGGCCCTCGGTGAGCGGACTCATCCGCTGAACGCCGCCGGAGGTACCGATGGACCGGCGGGCGGCACGCGGGTTGTAGTCGTAGGGCAGGTCGAACTCGGTGTCGTTCAGCTCACTCTGGAGCTCGTTCCGGGTGCCCAGCATGTTGACGACGTTGGGGCTGCGCATCGCGTAGGCGCGTTCCTCGCCGGGGACCCGGATGAGCAGGCCCAGTCCGACCATCTCGTCGAGGAAGATGGTCAGCTGGCGTTCGCTGTTGAGAGGGAAGCCCTCTTCCCAGATCTCGTGGGCGGCCTCCAGCAACTCGCTGGGCCTGGACGCGTGAGCGTAGCCGTGCTCGAGACTGCGCAGGGCGACCAGGAGGGTGAGCACGCGGTAGCGGTCCTCCAGGTTGATGGTGTAGCGCAGGCGTTCCGCGATGAGCTCGCGCACCCGCTCCAGGTTCGCGACCGCCTGGACGTCGTCCCAGGTGATGGGGGCGTGACGGCCGCCGGCGGGCATGGCGCGCTGCTGCATGTAGGCGACGAGGTGGTCGCAGAAGATCTGCACCAGGTTGGCCTGGTAGTTGGTGACGCCGAGTATGTGCCAGACCAGGTCGGGCGTCTCGAAGGTGAGCCCGACGGCGGCCAGGGGTTCCTCGACGAGTCCGACGGCGGCCTGCGGCTTGAGCGGGCCGACGAGGATGCCCGGCCCACCGTGCGCGGTGACCACGTTGGTGAGGTGGTTGAAACGCTGGACCTGGTGCAGACCGGCGAAGACGACCTTGAACGACCGGTTGGTGGTCTCCATCAAGCGCTGGAGCCGCTTGACGGTACGGAAGGTCGACTGGCCTCCACCGGTGTAGACGGCCTGGGCGTCAGCGGTGAGGAAGGCGTCGGCCTCGTCCGCGAGCAGGAGGACACGGCGGCCGGGCTCGGCCTCGATCCACTGCTGGACCGCGTCGGCGATCACGTCCACGTCGGTGGCACGGTCGGAGACGTTCGCTTTGATGACGTCGCGGTGCTTCAGCTGGGCCAGCAGGACCCGCCAGATGCCCTCAGGGGGTTCGGCATGCCCGATGTCGGCCTTGAGGAGGTCCGTGTAGACGGCGATGTGGCGGTCCGGGTCGGCCTTCTGGAACACCTCGACGGCTTGCCGCAGGAGGGACGACTTGCCGAGCTGGCGGCCGCCGAAGAGGAAGACGGACCCGTCCGGGCTGAGGATCTCCTGCATCTCCTCGGCGCGGCCCTTGAAGACCTCCGGTGGAACGAGCCCTGCGACGTGCGGGGTGTAGGGGGTGTAGCCGGTCCAGGGCAGGGTGACGCGCTGCGTCACCCGGAACGAGCGCGGGGCCCGGGCGGCGACCCAGCCGACGACGGCGGGGTCGACGACCAGGGCTTGCTGGCCGCGGCTGCGGGAGGCGAGCGCGAGCTGGCGACGTCCTTCCACGCCGAGGGGCTGCAGGTAGAGGATCAGGTTGGCGCCGATGGCCGAATCGGGGAGGTGGCGCAGCGGCCCTTCCCCGCGCAGCTCGTCGGCGATGACGACCACCTTGTACATGTGGCGCGCCTGGGAGCCGAGCGCGGCGACGTAGCCGGGGGTGCTCTCGGTGATGTCGCCGCGCACGCTGAGCCGGGTGACGCCGTACCGGGCCTCCTCGACGTTGGCCTCGATCACGGTCAGACCGAGCATGCGCAGGACGCTCTTGACCAGGCCGCGGATCTTCCGCTGGTCCCGCTCGCCGATCAGCTCCTCCCAGGCGCCGAGCCCGGAGACCGCGTTCTGCACCAGTGGTTCGTCTTCCGCGTAGTGCTGTGCCCACCAGCGGGCACCGATGCCGCGACGGGTGGGCTGAGGAGCCTTCGGATGGGCGACGCCCTTCAGGAAACGGGCCAGTTCCTCCCCGGCCGGTTCGGCGGGGGCGGGCAGGGCCTCGCCGCGGCGGGCGAACGACAGGAGTTCTTCGGCGGCCACCGTCTTGCCGCCCTCCAGCAGCTGGTGGATGCGCCGGTACTCGGCCGCGGGCAGCTGAGCCGCGTCGAGCTGGCGGTAGAGCTTCTCGGTCTGCTGCCGCTCCAGGTCGTTCAGGTCGCGGCCGATGGCGGTGATGGCCCGGAAGCGCTCCCCGAAACGGTCGCTGTGACCGTCGCTCTCCAGGTCGAGGAGCCGGGCGGTGAAGTCGTGCTCCTCCTCGGGCTTCAGCAGGTTCTGCACCCGGATCTGGGCGAGGATCAGCTGCGCGCGTCGGTGCTCCTCAGTGCATTTACGACCCCAGGTGACGGCCGCGTCGGCGATGCGCTGCCGCCACTCGGCGAGTTCCGCGGTCGACATGGTGGTGCCCACGATGCCCCCGTGTCCGAGCCGCTCGAGCAGACGGACGGCGAGGTGGAGGTCACCCGCGTCCCGGTGGCACCGCAGCGCGACGCCGGGGTCGGCCGGGCCGAGCAGACCCAGCAGCGCCCCGAGCGCGTCCGAGTGTTCGAGGTCGGGTTCGTCCCGTTCCTCGTGGACGTGCCAGCGCAGCTCGGGCAGGTGCAGCAGGCCTTCGGCGGGCGGCCGGAACCCCGTGTCGCGGGGTTCGGGGGCGTAGGAGCCGTCGAGCCAGCGCAGCAGAAGCGCCAGAAGGGCTCCACCCACACCGGGCAGCGGTTCGGCCTGCCGTGCGTCCGCGATCGCCCGCATCAGATCCCGGCCGATGTCACGACCGCCGGACGGGCGTGGGGAGGAGGCGATGCGCAACGCCGTCGTCAGCAGGTCCCGAACGGTCTTGATGTGGGCGCGGAGCTGCTCACGGGCCGCCGAGTGGATGTCGTTCTTGGACTGCTTGGGTGTTCGTTTGGCCCGATCGGTGGTGTCGATGATCCGGTCGGCGGCGTCGGAGCGCTTGTAGTGCTCCTCCATCTCCCTGGCGAGTTCCTCCGCCTCGACCCGCCCCTCGGCCCATCCCTGGATCAGCTTCAAGGTCTGTCCGAGTCGGCCATCGGGCGCGGCGAGGGTCTGCAGCACGATCGTGCCGCGCTGGAGCTTGATGGTGCGCAGCGGCAGGTCCAGCGCGAGCTGCCGTGCCCGGTCGCCGATCTCCTCCCGACGGTCTGTGACCGGCGTCGTCATCGGCTTGCCCAGGTCGCCCGGCTGTATTTCCGTGGACTGCCGTACCGCGTGCACCAACTCGTCCAGCACCGATGCCCACGGCTCGGGAACGCCCGGCAGCGACGTGAAGTCGGTGAGGACGCTGCTCGCCCAGCGTGCCGACAGGCCGCTGCGGACGGCCGCGGTCAGCAGGGTGGTGTAGGCGTCACGGTCGTCGTCCCAGGGGTGTCCTTCGTCCAACGCCTCGAGGAGTTCCTCGGCCCTCACCTGAAGGTCGGAAGCCCCGGCCGGGGACGTGTGGAAGGCGGCGTCCGCGAACGCGAGCGCGAGGGTGCGGTGAGCGGGGGCGCCCGCGGCGCGGGTCAGCCAGTAGGACTCGGCCAGCCGGCCCTCGGCGACGAGGATCTCCACCGGGGCGGGAGCGCCCGCCCAGACGTCCGACGAGGTGGGGGAGGGGGCGGTGAGAGCGGAGGGCTCGTCCGCCGCCGTCTCCTGGAGGTCGGTCGAGCGCCGCGGAACCGGCGCGGCGGCCGGGACGTGGGCTGCCGGCGTCGTCGTCTCCACCAGAGCGTCGGTGGACGGCTCGGCGGGTCGCGCGGCCTCGGGCCGCGACATCTCCCGGGCCGGCGCGGGTTCGCCGGTACCGGCCGTCGCGGCGGTGCCGCCGTCGGACACGGATTCCTCGGACCGGGCCGCTTCCCGTTCCTGTTCCTGGGGCCCGTCCGGTGTTTCCTCCGCCTCCGTCCGCGTGACGCCGTCCTCGTGAGCGGCTTCGGGCCGGGGCGTCTCAGGGGTCCTCGCGAAAGAGCCGTCGACCGGCGGTGGTTCCGGGTCGGGCTCCCGTTCGCTCCGGGGCCCCGCTTTCGTCCCCTCACCGGGATCACCGGTTCCGGTGCCGGCGGACCGTACGGCCTCAGTGGTCGACGTGTCTCCGCCGAGCTCCCGCAGACGCTGCTCGAACTGCGCGATCTGGCCGCGGAGGTTTTCCCGCACCAGATCGTTCGTGGCCATGTCGAACATGGCCCGGATCTCGTCCAGCGCCTGCGCGGTCGCCTTGACCTCCCGGTCGGTCTCCTGCCGACGGCGCTGCTCCTCCCGCAGCCGCTCGACGAGCGTTCGAGCCGCGGACCAGTCCTGGTCCTCGCCCCACCCCTCCTCCACGCCGGCGGCCGCAAAGGCCCGGTCCAGAGCCCGGCGTTCCCGGATCCACGACACCGTGTCGCGCAGGAGCTCTTGGCCGTCGGCCAGTCGCCCGTCGCGGACGGCCGCGGCGAAGGCGTCCAGCCTTCCGGCCAGCACCGCTCCGGCCTCGCCCAGCCGTACGGTCTCCAGCTCGATCCCGTCGGCGTCCGGTTCCACCACGGCCTCGTTCCTTTGCTCTCCTCGAGAAACCGCCGTCCTGCCGTCGGTCTCGGACTGGGGCGCTTCACCGGTGTCCTCCTGGACCCGGTTCACACAGGACAGCCGCTCGTAGTCGGCTTCCGCGAGAGGGGCGGCGTCGCTCAGCGCGGCCTCCAGGAGCTCCTCCGCATGGCCGTGCGCGAACCGGTGGGCAGGAGCGTCGGAGAAGAGCGAGATGCCGTGGAGCATGAGCTGGGCCAGGTCCGGCGGCAGGTCCTTCAGCATGCGCGTGAGCCGGCCGAGGTCGGGATCCTGGATCTGGTCCCCGTACCCCAGCTCGCACAGCCGCGATTCGGCGATCACCATGCCGCACCTGCAGACGTTGACCAGCAGTCGCTCCGGTGCTCGGGTGACCCACATGCGGACACCGGCCGTCTTGCGCAGCTTCGCGGTCGCCGGTCCGCCCTGGTACTGCAGTGCGGCCGGACCGTGCGCCTTCTCGATGTGCCGGAACAAGGAGAGCACCAGGTCGGGCATCTCCAGCAGCCATTGCCGCAGCGACGAAACCGAGAACACCGTGGAGCCCCCTTGCCGTGCGCCTTGCGCGCACCTTTCAGTCCGGATCCACCGGGTGACGTCCGACCGCGCTCCCCACGCGGCCCAGGAAGGGCCCTGCAGCCTGCGATGACGAGAGGTCATGAGGCGTTCCAGCGTGCTGGCTCAGCAAGGCGCTTCCAAGGCGGAATCCTCCCATGCCTCGGTGGCCAATTCACAGCTCTGATTTCACCGGACACTTGATCGTTATTGCGGGTCGTTTCCAGAAGTGCCCGTACGGTCGGTCAGTCCATGAACACGTTCGGTGGACTGTACGAATGTCTTCCGGCCACTCTGGGCGTTCTCGGGGAGAGACCTGGCGTGTGAGCACCTGGAGGCGGGCCTCGAATGACGACCGACCACGTCGAACCGGCGGTGCCGGCGGGGAGTGCGA
This sequence comes from Streptomyces sp. NPDC031554, assembly GCF_055580685.1. Lineage (NCBI taxonomy): Bacteria > Bacillati > Actinomycetota > Actinomycetes > Kitasatosporales > Streptomycetaceae > Streptomyces > Streptomyces sp. NPDC031554. The sequence continues at coordinate 644,155 of NZ_JBVIKX010000002.1, forward strand.
GCGGGAACCGGATCTGTCGGACAGCCTGCGGACGTTCGGGACCGTCGTCCAGGCGCTGCGCGGGCACGAGGGCCTGAGCCGGGTGCAGTCCGGTGAGCCGGTCAGGTTCTCCCGCCACGCGGTGGAGTCGGCGGGACGGTCCGCCGGATCCTCGGCCGGCAGACGCTCCACCAGCCGTGCCGGTTCGGCCGGGGCCTCGCCGCGGACCGCCCGGACCGGGGCCTACTGCTGGTTCACGTGCCGGTCGGCGCGTTCGTACGCGGACTCGCCGGTGAACGGCGGAACGCCGACCGGTATCTCGTACAGCACGCAGCCCAGCGCGTGAAGGTCGACGGCCTGGGTCACCTGTTCGGCCCGACACCGCTCCGGAGCCATGTGGCGGGCGGTGTGCCCACGCTGACGCCCGTGCTGGTCAGCCGGGTCTGGTCCGGGTCGTCGACGATGCCGCCCATGCCGAAGTCGAGCATCTTGACCGTGCCGCCCTGCGTGAGCATCACGTTCGCCGGCTTGAGGGCGCGGTGCATGACACCGGCGGCATGCGCGGCGGCGAGGCCCGCGGTGATCTGCGCGCCCGTGTGACCGCACAGGATCGTCTTGACGGCCATGGTGCGCTCGGGAGGGCCCTACGGGGCGTGCAGGTCCTCGGCGCGGTGAACCTCCCCCATGCCGCTTCTGCCGATGACCTGTTTGATGCGGAACCTGCCGTCGACCCGCTCTCGGCTCGCTGCCCCTTGCCCCTTCGTCCTCCGTGCGTCTTCCCGCGTCCTGCCCGGCCCGGCGGACGGGAGCCCCCTCGCGTGCGGCTGCGCTCACCCCTCGTGACGGAGGGGGAGTGGCGGCAGGCTGCACCGTACACGAGATGCGGTTCAGTCGATAGGAGTACATCTGTTGACATCATCAACACATTGAACTTAGCGTGTGGTCGAGGAAAGTTGCGGGGTGAACGAATGGTGCAGTGGTCTGCGGTCGACGCCGGATCTCCCGGTCTGCGCGCGGCGCTCGGTGAGGTGCTGGCGCGTCTGCGACGCGGGGTCGTGGACGGCGTCGTCCCGGAGCACGTCTTCGCCGAGGGTGCGCGAGCGCTCGCGCTGGGGGCTGCCGAGCGGGAACGGCTGCGCCAGGAACTGGCCCGGCTGGGGCTGCCCGTGGGGGAACTGCACATGCACACGGAAGACGACCGGTCGAATGGTGAAAAGGTTGCGCAGATGCGTGGGGAAAATGTGTTCCCCCGCTTGTCGCTCGTGCGGAACCTGCTGGCCCGCTACGCGGACGCCGACGGATACGTGACCCCTGAGGCCGTCGACGGCGTGGCCCGGCTGGCCGGACTCGACGCGCGCGAGGCCGCTCAGCTCCGTGCGGAGACGCCGGTACGGGACACGGAAGGGGAGCCGGGCGCCGGGGACGGCGAGGAGGCCGACGAGCCGGACACGTCCGACGATGCGGAGGACGCCGAGACCGATGCGCCGGACCCGGAGGAAGGACCGGACGAGGACCCGCCTGCGGGGGACCCGCCGCAAGGGGACCTCGCGGAGGCGGTGTCCGCGGCGCACGCCGTTCTGGACACCGACCGACGGGTGCGGCGCCCCGGCAGCCGGTTGCTGAGCGCACAGGCCGAGGTCGGCTTGGCCGTGCTGCTGCGGGGCGGGCCGGACCGCATCACACGGGAACCGGAGGAGGACGAGCTGAAGGCTCTCCCTCCCGAAGACCTCAGGATCCGCGCTCGCGACTGCCTCGTGGTGCACAACCAGCGACTCGTGCACTCCCTGGTGCGGCACCACCTGGAACAAGGGCTCGACTACGAGGACCTGCTCCAGCACGGCTTCCTCGGTCTGCTCAGGGCGGCCCGGAAGTTCGACCCCTCCAAGGGCTTCAAGTTCTCCACGTACGCCACCTGGTGGATCCGGCAGGCCATGACCCGGGCCGTCGCCGACGAGGGCGCCGTCATCCGCGTCCCGGTGCACATGCACGAGCAGATGCGGAAGGTGTCCAGGGCCGAACGCGCCCTCGCCGCAGAGGGGCGGCACGCGGGCGACGCCGACGTCGCGGTGCGGTGCGACATGACCCTGCGGAAGGTGCAGGAGATCCGGCGCCTCACCCGCCGCACCGACTCCTTGGACCGTGTCATCGGCGACGGCGCGACCCTGGCGGACCTCGTGGGGAAGACGCACGTTCTGCCGTCGGTGGAGCGGCAGGTGGTGGGGGCCCTGTTCGCGGAGGATGTCTTGGCCGTGGTGGACACGTTCACCGAGCGGGAGGCCCGCATCCTCGTACGGCGGCTGGGCCTCGACGGGGACGAACCCTCGACGCTGGACGACCTCGGACGCGAGTTCGGCGTCACCCGGGAACGCATCCGGCAGATCGAGGGGAAGGCCCGGCCCGTGCTGCGGGAGCGGGTGCGCGAGGCGGGACTCGTCGGCCTGGACGCCGCGTGCGAGAAGGCCGAACGGGCGGCAGAGCGGGCGGCCGAGGCGGTACGTCAGGCCCGGCTCGCCCGCGCCACCCACGCGGCGCGCACCGCCCGCGCGAAACTCGCCCTCCGAAGGGCGAGAGCGGAGCGGATCGCCCGGGCGGCGGGGACGGCACAGGGGATCAGCGCGGTGCCGGCGCGGACCGAGGCCGGCCGGGTGAGCGAAGACGCGCCGGCCGCCGAGATGCCGGTCGTGGTCGGGATGCCGGAGCCCGAGGAGGCGGCGGCGAGGGCTGAAGAAGGCGTGCGGGACGAGGTGCGCGCAGAGGGCGAGGCGGTTCCGCGCGGGGAAGGGGGCGCGGACGCCGGCCGGGCCGTTGACGTCGGGGCGGTGACCTCGGCGCCCGACGCGGTCGCGGAGCCGGCGGCGGATACGACCGACGCGTCCGCAGCACCCGGCGCGGACGTCACCGTGGTGGAGGCCGGGCCGGTCCCGGTGGTCACCGAGTCGCCTCGCTCCGAACTCTTGGCGCGGACCGGTGTCGAGGGGGCCGAGGCCGCCGGGAGACCGCGGTTCACGGCCGACTGGGCCCGGGCCACGGCGCTGGTCCGGCCGCCGTTCGGCGGGGAGGTCGCCTGGCTCGCCGAGTACGCGCTGCTGGCCGTGGGACACCTGCAACTGGGGATGCTGCTCGGCTCGTCCGCCGCCGACACCGTGGCCCGCGCCGCGTGGCAGCGAGGGATGCTCGACCGCGATGTGCTCAAGGCGCTCGACGTGCTCAGGGGTGTTTTCGACACGGTCAGGGAACTGGGGCTCAGGCCCGAGCACTTCTTCGAACGGCCCGCCGAGGTGCTCCGTGGGGTGACTCCGCGGAAGTATCTGGCCGAGCGACCTCTGGTGCGCGGTGAGTCGCGCATCGCCGTCCGTGACGCCCTGCGGGAGTTCGTCGAGGCGCAGGCGGGAGAACAGGACGCGCAGGCGCCGGTGACCAGCGAAGCGAGTGCGCTCCAGGGGAACCGGACCGGCGCGGGCGAGTCCGCGGCACCGCCCGGTGATCAGCAGGTCGCCGATGAGGTGGCGGAGGCCGGGGCGACGAAGTCTGAGGCGCCGGAGGCCGGGGCGACGGAGTCTGAGGCGCCGGAGGCCGGGGCGACGGAGTCTGAGGCGCCGGAAGCCGAGGCGCCGGAGGTCCGGGCCGCCCTCGTCGGCGTATCGGCGGCACAGAGCCCGCACACCGCTCTCCGGGAGGAGTACGAGCTGCGTGAGGCGCGTCTCAAGGAGGAGCACGAGCGACGACTCGCCGAGCAGCGTGAGTCCGCCGAACTACGCCTCGCGGAAGAGTGCCGGGTCCGCGACCAGAGGCTCAGCGAGGCGCGGCAGGCGGCCGAGAGCCGCCTCGCGCAGGAGCAGCAGGCCGCCGAGCAGCGCCTCGCCGCAGCCCGCGCCGAGGCCGAGCAGGAGATCGGCGCTTGGGAGGACGTGCTGCTCACGCGCATGGACACGATGATGCTCCGCCACGAACGGCGTCTCCGCGCCGAGGCCGAGCAGCGCATCGCACAGCTCAAGGCGCGGTACCACGAGTCGTACGTGACTGCGGTGCGCCGGGCCGAAGCGGCCGAGGAGTCCGTTCGGTCGGCGGAGGCCCAGCAGGACCGGGCCCAGGCCCTGGAGCTTCACCTGCGCCAGTACCGCGAGGGCGCCGAATCCCGTATCGCGGACCTCGAGTCGCTGCTGGCGCGGGCCCGGGCGGCCGTCACCGAACGCGAACGCGCCGCCGAAGCGCGGGTCGCCGAGCTGGAGACCCGCGTGCGGAAGGCCGAGGCGGCCCTCGACGAACGCGAACGCGCCACCGCGTCGGCGCGGGAGGAGTACCGCCAGGGCGCCCGGGTGCGGATCGCCGAAGCGGAGGCGCGGCTGCGCGAGGCCGAGGCGGCCGTCGCGCAGCGGGACCTGTTCGTCGAGGCGGCCCGGCGGCGTGCCGAGGAGGCCGAGCAGGAGGCGGTCCGACGCATCGACCGGAGCGAGCAGGACTCCTGGCTCCGCATCACCGATCTGCAGACACAGCTCGACGAGGCCCGGGCACAACTGGCCGCGGCGCAGGAAGCGGACCGCGGCCGTGGCCTTTTCCGGGACCGCCGGCGCCGGTCCTGAGCCCGCCGGCCACCCACCCGTCCCCTTCTCCTCCCCTCCCGAGAACACCAGGAATGCCATGGACCCCAGACAGGAACTCGTCTCCTACCTGCGGCGGCAGCTCGTCGGTCCGGTCCACGGCGACGACGAGACGCTCGACGCGCCACCCGACCGGCAGTACCTCATGGGCACCCTCTACCCGCAGGAAGCAGACCTGCAGGGGCAGTTGGACCTCGCCAAGGAGGAGTTCGACGGGGCGGGCACCGAGCGGGGGGCCGAGGACGCCGCACCGGCGGGCGACCCCGTGCCGGAGTCGAACTCCTGGCTGCCGTCCTCCCTGGGATTCACCTTCTACACCGACGCCGAGACCCTCGAGGTCGAGTGCTCCGCCGCCCGCTACCTGACCCGGTCGCGCAGCGGTCAGCGCGGCCGGACGTGGCAGCGGGTCGTGCTGCCGGCGGAGACGCACCTCCTCGGCCCCGGCCGGGACCAGATCTCCGTGCTGGACGCGCGGGCCGAACTCCGCGTCAGGCGAAGGAACTTCGGCAGCGGGAAGCTCGTCACCGTCGCCCTCGTCAACGCGGCTCGGCACGACCCCGCCGTCGGCAGGAACGCCCACTGGGACGGAATGCTGTTCCAGGTGGAGCTGCGGGCACGGCCCGTCGACGGGCAAGTGCTCCAGTACCCGAGCGTCCGTCTGGCCAGCAGGGACCCGGAGGAACAGGAACTACGCCTGCAGTACCGCCACGTGCGCACCCACGCCGTCGGCCACGGATGCGCCGTCGAGGAACTGCGGGACGGCGACGGGCAGGCGGTGACGGGCCTGCGGGCGGCCGTCATGCCCGAGGCGGAGGTCACGGGCGTACGAGCCGCCGGACTCACCGACACCCCCGTGCTCAGCCTCGTCCACCTCGCCGACCCGGCCGTCTCCGCCGGCCAACTCCATGAAGAACTGGCGGAGTTCGCCTCCGCCTACCGGGCCTGGTACGTCGGTCAGCTCAACACCGAGGTGCCCGAGTGGGGGCGCGAGGCCGCCGAGCGCGTCCTCGGACGGATCGGCGCCGCGGTCTCCCGCATCGAGTCCGGCGTCCGCACGCTCTGCGACCCCCGGCGCCCCGAACTGCTGCGCGCCTTCCGGGCCGCCAACCACGCCATGGCGCTGCAGATGCGGCACTCCGCCGCCGACCTCGCCGGCACCCGGCGTCCCCGCCGTGACGACGGTGTACCGCCGGATCCGCAACCGTACGCGGACGCCCGATGGCGCCCCTTCCAGCTCGCGTTCTTCCTGCTGGCCGTCGACGGCGCCGTCGACCCCCGGCACGCGGACCGTGCCGTCACGGACCTCATCTGGTTCCCGACCGGTGGTGGCAAGACCGAGGCGTACCTGCTGCTGTCCGCGTTCGTGATGGTGCTGCGCCGGGGCGAGCCCGACGGTGCGGGCACCGCCGTGCTCAGCCGGTACACGCTCAGCCTGCTGACCACACAGCAGTTCCAGCGTGCCGCGACGACCGTGTGCGCCCTGGAGTCCATGCGCCGGGCCGACCCGGGCGCCTACGGCGAGGAGCCGTTCTCCATCGGGCTGTGGGTCGGCGAGGCGACGACCGCGAACAGCTACGAGAAGGCGCGCCGCGACTTCGCCGACGCGCGGCAGGCCGCGATCCCCGACGACGTGTTCATCCTGGACCGCTGCCCGTGGTGCGGCACGCGCATCCTGCCCGCCCACAAGTCGCCCGACATCGGCGACTACGGGGTGCGTGCCGCCGCCGACTCCTTCGCCTTCTTCTGCCCGAGGGACGCCTGCCTCTTCCACGACGAGCTGCCCGTCGCCGTCGTGGACGAGCAGCTGTACGACCGTCCGCCCACCTTCGTCCTCGGCACCGTCGACAAGTTCGCCCGTCTCGCCTGGGAGCAGCGGGCGGGACGGCTCTTCGGCGCCGGCACCGGGAACCGGCCGCCGTCCCTCGTCATCCAGGACGAGCTGCACCTGCTCACCGGCCCGCTCGGCACCACCGTCGGCCTCTACGAGGCCGCCGTCCTCGGGCTGTGCACCGCGCCGGACGGCACCGGACCCAAGGTCGTGGCGTCCACCGCCACCATCCGCCGCTCCGGCGAGCAGGTCCGTGCCCTCTACGGGGGAGACGTCCAGCTCTTCCCGCCCGCCGGACTCGATGCCCGCCACTCCTACTTCGCCGAGCCCGACACCTCCCGGCCGGGCCGCCGCTACGTCGGCGTCATGGCCCAGGGGCACACCGCCGGCCGCGCCTCCGTCGCCACCGCCGCCGCCCTGCTCCAGGGCGCGTGGGAACTGCCCGAGGAGCACCGGGACGCCTACTGGACCCTCGTCGCCTACCACCACAGCCTGCGCGAACTGGGCCGCACGGTCACCGCCGCCGCCGACGACATCCCCGCCCAGCTCGCCGGACTCGATTCCGGCAGGGGCGTGCGCCCCCTGCCGGACCAGCAGGTCGAGGAGCTCACCAGCAACCTGCCGCGCTCCGAACAGCCCGTGCTGCTGGACCGGCTGGAGAAGAGCTGGGACGACACGAAGACCGTGTCCTTCCTGCCCTGCACCAACATGCTGTCCGTCGGCGTCGACGTGAAGCGGCTCGCGCTGATGCTGATGCAGGGCCAGCCCAAGACGACCGCCGAGTACATCCAGGCCACCAGCCGCGTGGGCCGCCACGCCGTCCCCGGCCTGGTGGTGACCTTCTTCAACGCCACCCGGCCCAGGGACCGTTCGCACTACGAGACCTTCGACGTGTACCACCGTGCCCTCTACCGGCACGTCGAGCCGACCAGCGTCACCCCCTGGTCCGTGCCCTCCCGCCGCCGCGCCCTGCACGCCGTGCTCGTCGTCCTCGTACGGCACCGGATCGGACTCGCGGCCGAGAACCAGGCCGGCCTGATCCTCGACCGGACCCACGAGACGGAAGCACTCGTGGACGAGCTGGCCGCCCGGGCCGAGACCGCCGAACCGGGATCCGGCGACGCGGTGCGAAAGGAGCTCGCCGGGCTGCTCGGTGACTGGGAGGACCTCGCGCGTCAGGCCCGCAAGGACGGCCGCGAGCTGTACTACCGCAGTCAGGGCAAGGGCCGGTCCCACCTCATCAAGAGCTTCGAGCAGGTCCACGGCCTGTGGGAGACACCCAATTCCATGCGCAACGTCGACCGGGAATGCCAGGTGACGGTGAAGGGAGCCGACCTGTGAGCCGCACACTCCGGGTACGCCAGTCGCAGACCGTGGTGCCCTTCGGGGCCGGGGCCGTCTTCGACGTCCAGGGCGAGTCGTTCGTCGCCACCGGCATCGGCGACTGGCCGTCCCGCGGCAGGCAGCCGATCGAGGCGGCCCGGCTCGCGGACCGCCTCGGTGTCTCCGGCTTCCACGCCGCGCCCGCCACCGCCAACGACCGCTTCGACGTCGCCGACGCGCCCGGAGCGCCGTACATCCGCTTCCCCTCCTGGCTGTTCTGCGGTGCCTGCCGACGGATGAAGCGGTGGCGGATCGCCGACGAGAAGCGCGGCCAGGCGCCGCGCTGCCCGTCCTGTTCCCCCGTGCGGACGCTGGCGCCGATGCGGTTCGTGCAGATCTGCCAGGCCGGGCACCTCGGCGACGTCGACTGGTGGTTCTGGGCGCACTCGCGGCGCGACGGAGGCGAGCGCCGGCAGTGCGGGGAGCGCGAGAAACTGCGGTTCCTCGTCTCCGAAAGGGCCTCCGGCCTCGAAGCACTCTCCGTCGCCTGCACGGCCAAGGGCTGCGGCGCCGCCCGGGACCTGCTCGACATCCTCGGCACCCACGGCATGCGCTGCTCGGGGCGCAACCCGTGGCAGCGCGCGAGCGAGGCCGTGCAGTGCCCGAGGCCCGTGCAGATCGTGCAGCGCACCGCCGGCAACCTCTACTACCCGATCGTGCACTCCGCGCTCGACATCCCCGAGACCGACGTCCCCGCGCACACCGACGACGCACTCGCGGACCAGGTGCGGGAACACCACCTGTGGGTGTCGCTCTGCCGGGACGCGGCCTCACCGCGCGCCGTCCTGTTCCGGCAGATGATCCAGGAGGACACGGGAGCCGACGACGCGCTGCTGGACGCACTCCTGGCCGAGGAGACGGGCGGCACGAGCCCGACCGCCCCGACCGCCGCTCACGAGGGCTCCGCACGGCCCGACCTGAGCCGGGAGGAGTGGGCCGCCTTCATGGCGCCCGTCCCGCCCGCCACCCGTGACTTCGCCCTGCGCGAGACCACGCTCGGCCTGGCGGGGGAGACCGCCGAACCGTGGGCTGGGCTCGCCCGCCGCTTCGGCCGCGTGGTCCTCGCCGACCGGCTCCGCGAGGTCCGCGCCCTGTCCGGCTTCACCCGGGTCTCCCCGGACGCCACCGTCGTCCCCGCCGACACCTCCCGGCGCCTGAAGTGGCTGCCCGCCGTCGAGGTCTTCGGCGAGGGCGTCCTCCTCACCCTCGACCACGACGCGCTCGGGGAGTGGGAGGAGCACACGGAGGTGCGCCGACGCGTCGCCGGAATGCGGGCGGACCTCGACCGCTCGTTCCAGAAGGACCGTCTGGAGAGCGTGACCGGGCCCGGCCTCGCCCCCCGCTTCGTCCTCCTGCACACCCTCGCCCACCTCCTCATCCGCCAGCTGTCCTTCGAGTCCGGATACACGACCGCGAGCCTGCGCGAACGGATCTACGCCCGCCCCGAGCAGGACCAGTACGGCATCCTCGTCTACACCGCCGCCGGGGACGCCGAGGGCACCCTGGGCGGACTCGTCCGCCAGGGCGAGCCCCCGCGGCTGGCCGAGACGCTGCTGCGGATGACCGAGGCGGCCGCCTGGTGCTCCGCCGACCCCCTCTGCGCGGAACACTCCGGGCAGGGTTTCGGCAACCTCAACCGGGCCGCCTGCCACGCCTGCGCCCTGCTCCCGGAGACCAGCTGCGAGGCCGGCAACTCCCTCCTGGACCGCGCCCTCGTCGTCGGCGGTGAACACGTCCCCGGCTACCTGCAGTCCCTCGTCACCGCGGCCCGCGCCGCCGCGGCCACCGCCCTGGAGCAGCCGTGACCGTCACCTACCTCGACCTCGACCCCGACCAGCGGGCCGGTCTCGACGCCCTGCCCTTCGACGGCAACCACCTGGTCAGCGGTCCGCCGGGCAGCGGCAAGAGCGTCCTGGCCGCACAGCGGGCCGTCATGCTCGCCCTCACCGGAACACCGGTGGTCCTGCTGACCTACTCGAACCTGCTGCGCCAGTCGCTCGCCGGGACGGCGCACGCCCTGGGGCCCGCGGACCGCTCGGTCCGCGTCATGACCGCCCACCGCTGGCTCGCCGAGTGGTACGGCGCCGCACCGCCCGGCGGCGGCGACGGCTGGTACGACTGGGACGCCCTCTTCAACCGCGCCGCGGACCCCGCGGCGGCCACCGGCCCGACCCTGGTCGTCGACGAGGGCCAGGACCTCCCCCCGGAGTTCTACCTGCTCTGCCGCATGGTGGGGGCCCGTACGACCATCTTCGCGGACGAGTGCCAGCGGCTCACCGACACCAACTCCACCCTCGGCGAGATCGCCCGCAACCTCGGCCGGTGCACCCGGCACGACCTCGGCGGCAACCACCGCAACACCGAGCAGATCGCGGCCTTCGCCGCGCATTTCCACACCGGCCCCGGCACACCCGCCCTGCCCGGCCGCCAGGGACCGCCGCCGCGCCTGCACCGCTTCCACGAGCGCGGCGTCGCGGACCTGCTGATCCTGCTGGCCGAGACCCAGCCCAAGAAGAGCATCGGGGTGATCGCCGCTTCCAAGCACACCCAGTTCTCCTTGCTGGGCAGCATCCAGAGACGGGCGCCGCGCCTCAAGCCCCAGCTGTACACGTCGGATTCGAAGGGCAGCCTCTACCGCAACCTCGACCTCGGCCGGCCCGGCATCGTGATCGTGCACCGCCGCAGTGCCAAGGGACTGGGGTTCGACACGGTCGTCATCCCCGACACCCACGAGGACGCGGCGACCGATCCGACCTCCGCCGCACTGCGGATGTCCTACTACGTCATGGCCACCCGGGCACGGCAGGAACTCCACCTCGGCCACGAGGGGGAGTCGGAACCGCCGCTCCTGTCCCGGGTGAACCGCGCGGACCTGCAAAGGGGATAGGAAGCAGACATACGCCTCGGCCCGTCCCGGGAGCCGTCCGGGAGTCGGCCGAGGGCCGGGCTCCCGGTGCTCGGTTCAGTGCCCGGCGGACGCCGTCGTACCGCTTTCCCGCCGTGCCCACGCCGTGCTCACGCCGTGCTTCCGCCGTGCCCACGCAGTGCTCACGCCGTGTTCACCGCGTCGACCAGGTCCGCGAGTGCGTCGGCGAGGGCGTCCAGGCCGGGGCCGGCCGGGCCGCCCGGTTCGGTCATGTAGACGTCCCGGCGGATCTCGATCATCAGGGCGCTGACCCGCGGGTCCTTCCCGTAGTGCGCCAGCGGGACGTACGTACCGGCGAAGGGGCTGTTGATCCCCGTGCCGCCGAAGCCGGCGAACGCCCGCTCGGCGGCGAGCCGCAGCTCCTCGGGGGTGTGGAAACCGTCGCTGCCCAGGCAGATGGGCGGGCGCGGGCCGTCACCGTGCAGTTCGTAGGGCAGGGGCGCGGTCGGGTACGAGTGCACGTCGACGACCACCGCCCGCCCCACGGCCGCCAGCCGCTCCGTCACCGCGGCGGTCATGGCGGCGGCGTACGGCTCGAAGTACCGCTCCACGAGCGCCCGCCCGTCGTACCCGGCGGGGCGCAGCTCCTCCCGGTGCGTGGTCCGCGTGTACACCGCGCCCATGCCGACCGACAGCATCTCCTCCCGCTCGTCCGGGAACCGCTCGGGGTCGACGACCAGCCGGGACAGCCCGTTGACGAACCGCCAGGGCGCGGTGGCGCAGCGCGCCGCGGCGGCCGCCGCGATCTCCGCCGTGTGCGAGTCGGTGATGTGGTCCAGCTCCCGCTCCAGCGCGGCGTCGCCGAGGACGATGTCCTGCCGCACCGCCGCCGGTATCGCCCGCGAGGAGTGCGGGACGTGGAGGATCACGGGGGAGTCGGGGGCGCCGGGGAGGAGCTGGAAGGAGAGTGACGCGTCGTTCATCTGAAGTGTCCTCGCTGCGAGTTGCCCTGGATCGTACGTCGGGGGGCAAGCGCGCCTCCCGCCCGGTCGACCGGACGCGGGAGCCGCGCCGTTCGAACACATGTGATCATTATGTACGCACCTTCTTCGCGTCAAGCTGTTAACCAACGCTTTCACGTAAGACTGGCCTTCGGGGCCCCAGCGCCCGCGGAACCGCCTCCGGGTAAGGTGCCCGATGCCGCCGGAGGACCCCCGGCGGCCGTTCCTCGTGTCTCAGGGGCCTGTCGTGCCGCGGTATCCGCGGTAGCCGCGGTAACTGCGGTGACCGCCGTGGTAGTCGCGGCGCACCGTGGCGCCACCCGTGGGCACGGTCGCGCCGCGCCGGCGGCCGGACCCTGATCAGCTCTTCGAGGAACGGGCTCGGCTCCCCGTGCCGGAAGACGCCCAGGCTGTCGGGCGCGCGTGGCCGCGACGAGGAGCAGCGAGCGGGCGCGCCGCGTCTCCGTCGCGGCACGACGGGACGCGGGGGCCGGACCTCGGGGAGACGCGGGTCGGAATCACGACGTCACGACGATGCCGTCGGCTCTCGCCGCCTTCATCCGGTTCGCGAGCTTCTGGAAGGAGAGGATCTTCGCGCCCCGGCTGTCGAAGAACAGAGGCCGGGCCGGCGGGGGCGCTGCCATCGCTCCGCTTTCTCCCTCGGCCTGTCCACCGTGCCGCTCAGCGTCCGGCAGTCCGGCGGATCGTGGGCGGAGCCCGGCCGGTACGCCGACCGGATGCGCGCCGACGGGAGGAACACGGTGCTGGGACGGACCATCGGCGGCCCGTACCACGTGGTGAACGGCGACAAGGTGATCGGTCCGGAACCGGGCGCGGTCGTCCACGGCAGACCCGACAACAAGAAGTTCAAGCGTGTGCCGGGTTCCAGCCCCGCGGCGGCCCAGCGGCAGGCCCGGGCCGCGCCCCGGCCCACTCCCACACCCGGGCCGGGACCGGGGCTCCGTCCGGGGACGATCGACCAGCCCGGACCGGGGATCGTGCCCCGGGCGGCGGACGGAGTGCATCAGTGGCCGTTGCTGGTACCCGTCGTCCAAACCTTGGTCGATGCGGCCGTCCTGGCGGCCTGCTCGATCTTCGCGAAGTAGGCTGCACGGGCTTCCTCGTCGATCGGCTGCTCGTTTTCGGCGCGCACCCCGGTCCGACCGTCGACACCCTCGCGCAGGATGTCGGCGTGCCCGGCGTGCCGGATGGTCTCGCCGAGGACATGAACCATGACGGCGAACAGGTTCGTGTTCGGACAAGGCTCCGACCACCACGGCACGTGGCCGGGGGCATCGAGGGCAAGCTCGTTGATCGTCGCGTCCGAGTGCTCCCACGTGCGCCGGTAGAACCCGATGATCTGATCGCACGTCTCGTCCTCGGCCGCCCATTGATCGCTGCCGTCGGAGTCCTGCCACCGGCACAGCGGTTCCGGGGAAGGGCGGTCGAAGACCTCACCGAAGTACCTGGCCTCGACCGTGGCCACGTGTTTGACCAGACCGAGGATGTTGGTCCCGGTCGCCGTCAGAGGCCGGCGCGCGTCATGCTCGGACAAGCCGTCGAGCTTCCAGAGCAGTGCCTCACGGTCCCGCCGCAGTCTCTTGTGCAGGTTGTCTTTCGCGAACTCATCGATCACGCGGCACGAGCCTGCCATGGGCTGCTCATGGTCTCAAGATCCCGTACGTGGTCCGCAACGACTGGCGGAGCCGTGGTCAGCCATGCTCACCGCCCCGACCTGCTGCAAGGAACTCAGGAACCTGCCCGCGTGAGACAACCTCTAAAAAGGATTTTCCTCGAAATCGGCCGGTGCTGCCCTGGCCGGTGAAGCCATAGGCGGCTGCGGCGGACTGGCGGCAGGGGCCGTCGACTACGTCTGGGGGAGTTGACTTCCCGTTCGGACGACGGTCGAGACGAGAGAGGAGGAGGAATGGTCACGACTCTTGTCACGGCGTTGAGCGTCGGAGGGGTTCTCGGTGTCATCGCCGTGTCGGTCATGAGCCACCGGAATCGTCAGATTCCATCTTGTGACGACGTGGTGGGTGGTGCTCGCAGAGCGGAGAGTGCTCCCTCGAGGAATTTCCGGGCGATTGAACGAGTGGCCGTGCATCGGGTGTTGTGCGGTCACTCTTCGATCGAATGGACAGCCATCGGCGCAACAGGACGGTGCTGAGAGGAGACACGAGGCACATCGGATCGGAATTTCACCGCGACAACAAGAGCCGGCCAGGCGATTGCTGATCGCCACCCACGTTTTTTGGTGTGCGCGGCGCTGTTTTCTCGGCCGTGCTGCTCGTCATGGGTACGGTCGTCGGCGGACTGAACCTTCTCACGATGACCGTCATTTTCTGGGGTGGTGCGGCCGTCAGCGCGCGAGCCAGGGAAAAGAGGCGGTTGCAGGTTACGGCAGTGGTGGCCCCGGGGCTTCGACGTGCTCGGCGGGCGTCCGTTCCGTGACCACCTGCGGTGAAGGGAGTGCGAGCGGACGGTTCCTGTCCCGTGTCCGTTGCACCTCGGTGGCCCGCGTCTCCGCGCACCGTCGGACGGAGCCGGCCGACGGCGCCGAGGGATGGTCCCCCGCGTGGCTGAAGAAGCGGGTGCGGGTGCGGACGACGCTCGTACAGGGGATGAGCGGCCGGGCCGGACGTTCGGGCTGAGAGCGGATGATCCCGCTGCGAGGGGCGCGACGCGCGCCGGCCGTCTCCCTGATCGCCTGACTGCCTGACCGCGTGCGCGGTGGCGGACCGACGGCGCACCCCGCGCCATGGCGACCTGGCGCGGGGTGCGCCGTCGGCGCCCCGCGACCGAACGGCGCGAAGAACGTCGCCTCCGGCCGTCGCCGCAACGCGCGTGAGGCCCGCCGACCCCTCACGCTCCCCGACCTCGCCCCAGCGTGAAGTGGACGTCATTCGACCACGCCGAGGCCCTGAGGGCCGTCGCGGAACGACTTCAGGATTTGATCTTGGTCAGGCGGGCTGTCTCGCGAGGTCGCCGAGCGGAACGGCGCTTCGACGTTCGTGAGTTGCTTTCCGACGGTTCCCCGGGCCGCTCAGGGAGTGACCAGGTCCGGTGTATGCGTTCTCGGTGTTCCCTCGGGCCGGGGCGAGAGGCGGCGCCGCCTCAGATGGTCGGGGTGTCGTCGACGATCGGCCTGTGAACCTCGACGACCGGCTTCCACCCGGTGGAGAACTCGATGAAGTCCGCACGGGTGGGGTAGGTGTCGATCGCGCGACGGTCGCGCTTGGGGCTGTCGCCCCCCTTGCGTCCCCGGGGAATCTGCTCCTCGAAGATGTCGACCTTCACGTCGGGAACCTCCTTGAGGCCCTGGCGCCAGATCTGCACGACGTCGGCGCCGAACGCCTGCCGGACCGCGGCGTAGAGGGCCGTGAGGGCACCCTTGTCCCCACCGGGGACGAAAAGCGCCAGGTCCAGCACGACACCGGCGGACTGGAGGACCTCGATGGTCGCCGAGCCGTTCTCGTCGGCCAAGTAGATTCCGGCTTCATTCTCGTCGTCGGGAAGGCAGGAGACCTCTTCCTGGAATACGGTTCTCGCCGTGACCGAGCCGCCGTCGAAATCCCCACCGGACTTGGTCAGAAAAGCAGGGACATAGCAGTCGGGAAGTTTTAGTTCTGCCGTGTCGGCGGAAACGAAGATCCTGTCCTTCGCGCTGAGCTTCGTCACCTCTTCCAGCGAGAGGCGGCGAGCGGCGATCTTCTCCGTGTTCACGATTTCCCTTTCAGGTTGCACTGTCCCTCCGGGCAGGAACGCTACCATGAAACCCTGAGGCCAACTGCCCAGTAATCCTTAGGTAAATGGCTTCCGACGGCCTGCTCGGGAGGGTGTCGAAGCGAGTGCCGCTCGGTCGGGAACGCGCATCCGCCGGGCAGTGTCCCTCGTCATGGTGTGGGGGATCAACCGGCGGTTGCATTTCGGTGCGTCGGGTGGCGCGGAGGAACTAGGAGAGAGTTTGCGCTAGATGTCGCCCATGTCCCCTTCGGAGGGGTGGCGGCGAGGTGAGGCGATCGATTCGTCGGGCATCTCGAGAAGCGCGGCGGAAGCCGACCGGATGGCCCGACGACGTGACAAGGGAGATCCCGCCGGCACCATCTGGACCCCATGGGTGGTCGAGCCGAGCCGGGGCGTACGGCGGCTCACGAGGGCGGCAGTTCTCTCTCGGGTTCGACTCTGCTGTCGGCTCAACGGGTTGTGCCTTCGCCCGATCGGCAGGTGACGCGGTGACGGTTTCGGTCGCCGTTGCCGTGGTGGTCACCGTGACAGTGATCGCCGCAGCCGCCCCCACCCTGGAGCGTCAACGCGGAAAACCCTCAGTGTGCCGACAGGCCCAGGCGTTCCCTGGCGTTCCTCAGGTCGGCGGTGAGCGCGTCGCTCATCGGATCCCCGGCTCGTTCCAGTGTGTCGACGAGAACGGCCGCTCCGGCCAAGGCGCTCTTCCCGGCCTCGCGCAGCGGCACGGTCACGGTGGAGTCGCCGGTGTTCAAGGTGGTCCAGCGGCGGGCGGCATCGCAGAGGAGCAGTGCCTCCCAGAGGACGCGCAGTGCCGCGGGAAGGCGGTCGGATGCGATCAGCTGGTGGCCGATCCGGGCGAGCGAAGTGACCTGACGTGGCACGGCGTTGACCACGTTCATCCGGCCGGTGGCCGAGAACCTGGCTCCGTCCCCGCCGCAGAGGGAAAGTCGCAGCGTCCGGATCTCCAGCGGATCCGGGGCGCCGGCCCGCACGCCGCCTGCGAGCCTCGTGGACTCCGTCCGCTCCGCTTCCAGCAGTACCTCCCGCAGACTCGGCGCAAGCACCGACCCGAACTCCCGCTCCATCTCCGTGATCCGATCATGCGACCCGCGGGCGGCCACGGCCAGATGTCCGGCCGCCTCCGCGTCCCGCCCGGCCTCTCTCAGGTGGACACCGATCCGGGCATGAGCCCCGGAACTCCCGACCCGGCCGAGTTCGGCGGCCTCCAGAATCACGCCGTCCACGGCCAGCGCCGCGTCCCACCGCCCACGCGCCGCCTCCAGCATGGAGACGACCGGGGCGGCGAAACCGATCGCGTACGGGATCGCCTCAGGGCCGATCCGGCCCATCTCCTGGTATCGGGCGAGGGACTCCTGGCCGCATTCCAGAGCCAGTTCATGGTCCCCCACCCGCAGTTGGACCCTCGCCCCGACCGCGAGGATCCGGGCCGCGTCCCCGGACCGGTCCGAGAGGGGGGTGAAGGCTCCCGCCCGCATGTACCCACCGATCGACATGTCCAGATCGCTGAGGGCGCTGAAGGGACGGTCCCACTCGGCATAGGCCTGGGCCCTTCGTAGCCGGACATCGGCCGTCAGCAAGGCCGCGGGAACGGGGCCCGTCTCCTGCCGGTCACCCCGCTGCTCACCCTCCTTCCGGGTGGCGAGCTGCTCCGACTCCATCCGCTGGTACAGCTCCTCGGCCTGGTCCAGGGCTGCGACTGCACCGGTCACGTCTCCGGCATCAGTCCTGGCCCGTCCCATGGCGTAGAGCAGTCCCGCTCTGGCCTGGGGAACCTCAGGCAGGTCCGGGGAGACGGCGTCCAAACGGTCCAGGGCGTGCTGCGCCCGCGTGAACTCGGCCAGCGCCTGTGCCGGCCCCTGGCTCTGCTCGGCGGCGAGCCCCCGTTCGTAGGCCGTCCGGTACTCCTGGATCGCCTGCTCGGTACGATCCCGGTCCTGAGAGGCTCCGCGCCGCCGAAATATCTTCATCTTCCCTATATTCCCCTTGAGTTGACTACATCCAGCCGTCCGGTGAAACGTCGACATCCTGCCACGGCGTCTCCACCGGATGTCCTCGTTCACTTCGAAGGGGTCTGCCACAGGGTCTGTCACAGGTTCCCTGGCCGACCTGTGCCGGTGTGCCGGTCCGTGCGCGGGTGTTGGCGAGGCGTGCGGCGCCTGCGATCGACTGGCGCTCTCGTCGCGGCCAGGGGCCGGTTGACAGTGCGCCGGGTGGGGGTGAGTTCATCGCCCGGTGGCCGTTCGAGTCCGGTGGCGACCCCGGGCGCGTGCTGCACCCACGTCGGCTCCGACTCGGGGCGCGGTGGGACGCCGTACGCCCAGCGCGGGTCGTGCGTCAGCTCGTCGTGGCCCCAGTCGCGGACGCCGAACGGCGGGTTGCGCGGCACCGCGTCGGCGACCAGGCCGGGGAAGGCGTCGCCCTCTCGAGGTCGGCGCGTCGGCCGGACGACGGTACCGTCACCGCGCTGCCCCTTCAGCCTGCTCGGTGGCGGCGGGGGAATGCTGCTTCCTCGCGTGGTTGGCGATACTCGCCGGCGCGCCGACGTAGTCGCACGAGGCGCACTTCTGCCACACGCCTTCGGAGACGGCCCGTCCGCTCACCGAATGGCCGGCCCCGTACCCGTGGGCATGGAGCAACTGGGCCACCGACGAACCGAATTCCACCGCGAGCAGAGCCGCCTCCGCGACCTTGTCGTGGCCCGGTGCGAAGAAAGAACCGGCTCCGACCTTCTTGGTGCAGCCGCACCAGCAGGTGCCGGTCGGGGTGAGGTGGGGAAGGGGCTTCGCCGTCATGACGCCACCGTAGGACAACACATGCGCCAAGCAGGGGACTTTGCCCGGTTCGGCGTCTCCCGGGCGATGGCGCCGCCCGGGCTCCGGCCCGGTCGTGCCGCCCGAACCCTGATCGGTCGCACTTGAGGTGGTCGAAGGGAGGTGGGGTGACCTCGTTCCGCGGTGTGACGGGTCGCGGTGCGGACCCCTCGGTCCGGCTTGATCCGCGGGTCCGGTCAATGTGTTTGCCCCACTCCACCTCCCCTGACAGGCTCCCGGGCATGCCCACTTTCACCGCGCCCGACGGAACCCGGCTCGCCTACCACCTGGACGGGGACGGCCCGCCGCTGGTCTGCCTGCCGGGCGGCCCCATGCGGGCCTCGTCCTACCTGGGAGACCTCGGCGGGCTGACCGCCCGCCGGCGGCTGGTCCGGCTCGATCTGCGGGGGACGGGTGAGTCCGACGTTCCGCGGGATCCGGCGTCGTACCGCTGCGACCGGCTCGTCGACGACGTCGAGGCGCTGCGGGTCCACCTGGGGGTGGAGCGGCTGGACCTCCTGGGGCACTCCGCCGGGACGAACCTCGCCGTGCTGTACGCGGCCCGTCATCCGGAGCGCGTGGCACGGCTGTTGCTGGTCACGCCCAGCGTGATGGCCGTCGGGATCGAGATCACGTCGGAGGACCGGCTCGCGGCCGTTCGCGGGCGGGAGGGCGAGCCGTGGTTCGCCGCCGCCTACGCCGCCCTGGAGGAGGTCACCCAGGGGCGGGGGAATCCCGAGCGGTGGGAGGCCATCACCCCCTTCTGGTACCGGCGTTGGGACGAGACCGCCCGGGCGCTGCAGGCGGCCGACGCGGTGGAGAAGAACCAGGAGGCGATTCCCGTCTTCTTCGGGGAGGGCGCCTTCGCCCCGGAGGCCACCCGCGCCGCGCTCGCCGCGCTGACGGTCCCCGTGCTGCTGCTCACCGGCGAGGTGGACGTGGCGGCGCCGCCACGCGCCATGGCCGAGCTCGCCGGGCTGTTCCCGAAGGCGGAGACGGTCGTCCAGGCGCGGGGGTCCCACCACCCGTGGGTGGACGACCCGGCCCACTTCGTCAGGACGGTCGACGAGTTCCTGGGCTGAAGCGGAGTTCCTGGGCGGAGGCGGCGCCTTCGACCAGGTCGGGAGCCTTCGACCCGGTCGGTCGGGGGATGCTCCGCACCGTCCGCCTCCCACGGGCTTCAGCCACGAGTTCGCGGGCAGGTGGAACTTCCTGACCACCGGGGGCGAGGGTTGGTGCCGGTGCCGGTGCCGGTGCCGATGCCGGTGCCGGTGCCGGTGCCGGTGTTTGTGCGGGTGCGGGGGCGCTGGGTTTCGCCGTGGCGATGACGCGTCGTCCGACGTCACGAAGGTGGGCCGAGGTCTCCGCGGGACACGGCCGGGGCGCGTCGTCGGAACGCATCGGGGCGCGTCGGAGATCCGTCCGTGCACGAGGGCGGGGCGCCCGAGAGGTGCGCGGTCGTCGACCCGTGAACTCCCGGCGGGCCCGACGTCGTTGTACGTGCACGCGTACACGTTTCCTTCGGACGATCCTGCCGGCGGTCGTGACGTCCCGCGGCGTCCCGCGTCGTTCGGATCGGCACGGGAACAGGGGCGATCCCGCCCGGGCCCGTACGTCGGCCGCGACCTGGCTCCGACCTGTGGAGCGCGCCTCGGTCGTTCCGGAGGGCTGGTCACACGTTCGGGTGAGGTCTGCGGAGGTGGGCACGCCGTGGGCCGGCGGTCCGTTTGATCCGGTGACGAGGACATCTCGACGAGGGCATCTCGGACGAGGAAATCCCGGTCGCGTCCATCGCGTGCGACGCGTCCATCGCTGGCAAACGGGGGCACACATGAGTCTGGTCTTCCACCGCAACCCGGACGGCACGACCACCGGCCGGAACGAGGCGTCGGGTCTCACCGTGACCCACGCCGACGCGGAAGAGGTCGAGCGACGGTTGTACGAGGACGCCGGATGGGAGTACACGCCTCCGCCGCCCCCGGTTCCGCCCGGCTTCCACCGTTTCTCCCTGGTGCACGAGGAGTTCGAGGCCACCGGTTTCGCGGACGAGCGGTACGCGGACCTGCGGGCGCGTCCACCGCAGGGGTGCGTGCCGGTCGACCGGGGCTGCTTCGCCCTGGAGTGCGAGCGTCCCGGTCGGACGCTGCTGGACGCGGTCGCGGGCACCGTGGCGGAGATCCGTCGCGCGCACGGACTGGTGATGAACAGCCTGGGCGTCGAGAAACCGCAGGAGTGGCTCGGTGACGACCGCGACGGGCACCCCGGCGCGACCGTCGCGCACCTGGTGCTGACGGCCGTTCACCGCGCCCGGCTGCTCGGATACGGACGCAGAGACCTGGTCCGGCTCCTCGACGCGACGGGGGTCGAGTAGCCGGGGAGGCGGACGGGCGGGTGGACAGGTCGGGGTGCGCCTCGAGTGCCCAGGGTGCCCTGGTGGATCAAGGTGCTCGGCTTAATGCATGTGATGTGCAAGGCCATGACCATTGCGTGAGGCCCGCGGGCCCCGACGACCTCGACGGTGCCCGAGCCGTCATGCTCGACACCGTCTACCGCGACTTCGGCACCGGCTACGTGCCCCACTGGCACGGGGACATCGTCGACCCGGCCGCCGCCTATCTGGTGCCCGCCCGGCACACGCTGCTGGTCGCCGTGGACGGCGGGGGCACGGCGTCGGCACCGGCGCGCTCGACGCCCGCGGGCCCCTGCACCCGCCGAAACCGCGCCATGTCGCCGAGCGCTACCCCTCGGGCGGGCCTGGGTCCCCGACCTCGCGGAGGAGGGGCGGGTCGGCCTGTACACGGGCGCGCTGTCGTCCGTCTCCGGGGCGATCGTGCTGGCCGGCGGCGCGGGCACGGGCGTCCTGCTCGACGCGGGCCTGCCGGGGCCGTGCCCTGGGCCGTGCTGGCGGCGGTGCCGGCGGGGGCGGTGCTGTTGCTGCCGCGGCAGGGGTAGGGGGTGCACGCGGTCGTCCCCTCGTGACAGCCGTGACAGCCGCGACAGCCGCGACAGCCGCGACAGCCGCGGCGACCCGGAGCGTGCCGCCCTCCCCGTGGTGGGGGCATCGCGCACCGGAGCGGCTCGCTCCGCCTACTCCGGGGGCGTGGGTGTCTCGGCGGTGCGGTACATCGCCTGGACGTCCAGTTCCAGTTGCACGGTCGGACCGACGACCGCGATGCCGCGGGCCAGCATCGAGCGCCAGTTGAGGGTGAAGTCCTCGCGGTGCAGCTCCGCCTTCGCCAGTGCCGCGCAGCGCAGTTCCTGTTCGTAACCGCCGTTCACCGTACCGAGGTACGTCGTGTCCAGGCCCACGGAGCGGCTGGTGCCGTGCATGGTGAGGGTGCCGTTCAGCGTCCACCTGGGGCCGCCCCGGTAGACGAACCGGGTGCTGGTGAAATCGATGTACGGGTAACGCTCGACGTCGAGGAAGTCGGCCGAACGCAGGTGGTTGTCACGGGTCCGGTTGCCCGTGGTGATGCTGGCGGCGTCGATGCGCACCGACACCTGGGAGTCGCCCATGTCCGGCGCCGTGCGGATGCCGCCGCTGAAGCGGGTGAAGCGGCCGTGCACGTGGGCCATGCCCACGTGCTTGGCGATGAAGCGGATCGCGGTGTGCGGCGGGTCGAACAACCAGGTGCCGGGCGGCGGCAGTTCCAGCTGACGGGCGGGCAGCAGCCCGATGCGCGCCGGGGGGAGGACGGCTCCGGCGGCCACGTCGACGTTGCGGCGGGCCGGGGTGAGTCCCTCCGCCGCGGCCATCACGCTGTAGGAGCCGGGCGGGAGCGCCGCCATGAACAGGCCGTACGGGTCGGTGGTGCCGTGGGCGACGACGCGGTGGCTGTCCAGCGCCGTCACCGTGACCTCCGCGCCGGCCATGGGCTGCCCCACGGGATCGACGACCTCGCAGCCGTACGCGCCGGCGCCGGCCGGCAGGGGGAGCGTGAAGTCCGGTGCGGCGTCGGCACCGCTGCGGGAGCGCCGACGCCGGAGCAGTCCGAGGGCCATGCGGTTCACCTTTCCTCGTCCATGTCGCCCCCACGCGACCCACTCCTGTGCCGGTGCCCGCGGTCGCCAAGAGCCGCGGGAGACCTGTTGCAGGCGCGATGAGGTCAACTTTTCAACGATCATAGACAGGTGATGCGGGGCGGTCCGTCGCCGCGGACGGGGCGTCTGAAGGCCTTCTGGTGTGCCGAATCGCGGTGAAAGCCCGTGATCACGGGGTGCGCGGCGATGGGTGGAGGGTGATGCTTTGCATCAGTGCTGTGGCGAATGCCACCTGTGTCGGCGCGGTGTTCACGCGTGATGCGCGGTTCCCTCACGGGGCCCACACGCCCACGGACGCCGCCCGGCCGCACCTGCGCCGTCCCCACGACGCCTCGCCCCGACGGGCCGCCCTGACGAGACGGGCCGGTCTGGCGGGCGGGCCGCCCATGGCGCAGCGGGGCGGCCGCACGCGGCGGGTGGCCGGGCCGGCGTGACGGCGGACGGGGCTCCGTCGGCCGGCCGGGCGGGTGGGGCGCAAGCGGCGAGCCCCGACCCCTGTCGGGGGTCGGGGCTCGCCGGCGTTCAGGTGCCGGTGGGGACGCCGCCGGTGTGCAGGTGGCGCAGGCGCTGGAACTCGTGGCCCGGCAGGGCCGCTCCCCGGCGGTGGAGGTGGGCGCGGCAGACGGTGCGAGTCTTCCCGTACTCGGGTCGGAGGGAAGAGGCGGGCCGGGAGTCAGCCGTCGAGGCTGACGGTCGGCTTTCCGTCGGTGAAGTCGACGGAGCCCGTGAAGGTGTAGGTGTCCGTCTCCGGGTCCGTCTCCGGCTGGTCCTCCTGCGGGGAGTCACCGGATTCCGAGCCGTCGGCCGAGTCGGCCGAGTCGGTCGACTCGGTGAGGCGGTAGGTGACCGCCGCGTCGAAGGCGCCCTCCACCGTGATGTCGCCGGTGTAGTCGTCCACCTCGACGTAGGTCTCCGGCTCCGAGGCGAGGGACCACTTCACGTCCGACACCTCGTCCCAGGTGTAGTAGCTCACGGGGCAGTCCATGGGCTCCAACTCCGTCGCCGCGGACAGGCACGACGTCAGGGCGTCCCGCGCGGCCTGCCGCACGGACTCCTCGCCGGCGCTGGTGAGCGTGAGCGTGAGCGTCGCCGAAGCTCCCGCGTCCGCCCCGGGCTCCACCGTGAGCAGCGAGTCGCCGCCCACCTCCAGGAGGGAGGAGCCGGCCGCGCCACCGGCGGTCACGGCACCCGGGAAGACGGCGAGGTCACCGGTCGCCCCGTCGGGGGCGGGCACCTGCTGCCCGTTCACCCGCACGCCGGACAGCGCGGAGGGCGCCGTCACCTCGATGTGCGCCAGACCGTCCGAGACCTTCCACCGCGGCCACAGGCCGAAGTGCTCGTCCTCGTCGTCGGCGACCATGCTCAGGTCCGCCGTCTGCGGCCGGCCGCCCACGCTGTAGCTGACGGACACGGTGGCGCGGTCGTCGTCGACGTCGACGTCCTCGACCTTCACGCCGGTCAGCGGTGCCGCCTTCAGCTGGGCGCCGAGAGCGGCGTCGCCGAGCAGGGGGCCGGCGCTCGGCGCGTCCGCCAGGTGGGCCAGGGCGTCGGCGGCGTGCCCCTCGGACAGGGCGTTCAAGTAGTCCTCGGCGACGTTCTGCGGGCCGTACACCTTGTCGGCGATCACCTTGTCGGCCGCGTAGCCTCCGACGCCGAGCAGGACGACGATGCCGAGCGCCGCCGTGATCACGCGGGCGCGGCGAGGGCTGACGGAGAGCGGCGGGTTCGCCAACGGCTCCGTCAGGGACGGCAGGAGACGGGCGGGCGTCGGGCGTCCGGCGCGGTCCAGGGCGTCCCCGAGGAGTGCCGCCCACTGCGGGTGGACCGGCTGGCCCGGCAGGCGGGTCAGCCGGGCCGCCGCCCGCGGGAAGGTGCCGGCCAGCGGCCGGGCCAGGAACCGCGTGGCCAGGGCGATCAGCGCGCCCCAGCCGAGGGCGACGAGGATCGAGCTGGGCTCCAGCAGGCCGGCGGACGCGTCGATGCGGGCGTCACCGGACGCGGAGAGCAGTACCTCCAGGCGCAGGCTGCCCGACGAACTCGCGCTGACGGTCGACAGCCAGGCCAGCACCCCCCACAGCGCCGCCATGACGACGGCGACGCGCATCGCCTTCCACGTCCGCTCCCGCGGATCGCGGCCGAACGCGTGGCGCACGGCGAACAGGACGAACACCAGCGCGGTGACCAGCAGGAGGAGGTACGAGGCGGCGGGTGTCCCGCCGTGCAGCAGCCCGGCCTCCTCACTGCTGTGCAGGGCGGGCGCGCCGGAACTCCCGTAGCCCAGCTGTGTGGACACGCTGCCGTCGGCCGAACTGCCGAGCGTCGCGCCCATCATCGCGCCGCCGAGCAGGATCGCCACGTTGGGCGCGGCGAACAGGGCGATGGCCAGCGACCGGCCGAAACCCAGGTTGCCGGTGTCGCCGACGACGAGGTAGACGAACGAGGCGAGGAACGCCGCGGCGAGCAGGGCGACGGTGGCGGACACCGCGGTCGTCGCGGCGGCCCACCAGTCCGCCCAGCGCGCGGAGGTGCTCCGTACGGCCTGCCGTAGCCGGTGACGGCTGCGCGCCGCCCAGTCCGCCAGGAAGACCAGCACGAACGCGTGGACCAGCATCGGCCAGACGCCGACCCCCAGGTCGAGGGAGACCGGCAGACCGTCGTCGTCCGTGTCCAGCCCGTAACCGGAGCCCGCGTGCGCCACGGTCACGAGCAGGCTCATCGCCGCTGTGTGGACCAGCGCCGCCGTCGCCGAACGGCCCACGGCCCGGGCCGGGGTGGGCGCCGGCGACAGGGCCTCGCGGCGGCGTGCGAACCACCACACCGCCAACAGCGCGGTGCAGGTCAGCAGGAGCGGCTGGAAGGTCAGCCCGAGGTCGCCCGCTCCGGCGACGCCGCTGCCGTAGCCGGAGTCGTAGCCGCCGTCGTAGTCGTAGTCGCTGTCGTAGTCGGAGCCGAGATCACTGGAACCGAACGCGTCGGAGCCGGTGGACGCCGCGACCGACAGGCTCAGGGTTCCGCGCAGGGCGAGTCCGGCGAACATCGCGGCGCTGGTGAGCCAGTCGACCAGGTTGCCGTGGTGGCCGCCCGGGAGGAAACAGACGCCCACGGTCACCAGCACCAGGACCAGGGCGTACTGGGAACCGAGCGCGGCCAGTGTGTCGAGGGCGACGGCCTTCGCGGACGGCAGGTCGGGCAGGGCGGCCCGCCACCAGGCCGCGAGCCGTCCCGCACCCGGCCCCGGGACCGCGCCCGGCCCAGGCCCCGGGCCGTAGGCCGGTGCCTGGGCCGGCGGGACCGAGGGCGGCGGCCCGAAGGGGGCGGTGGGCGGAGGCCCGGCCACGGCGGTGACAGCGGGCGCGGCGGTCGAGGCGACCGTGGGCGGGGGAGCGGACGTGGCCGTCACCGAAGGAACCGGAGGAACCGGAGGCGCTGTAGGAACCGAAGGAACCAGAGGTGCCGGGGGAGCAGGAGCAAGCGGCGGTGCCGACGACGGCGGGGTGGCTGTGCCTGCGGCGGAGCCGCAGCTTCCGCAGAATCTCTGACCCTCGGACAGGTCGGAGGCACAGGACGTGCAAGTGGGCAAGGGGTTTCCTCAGAGGCGGTGGAACCAGCGGGGCGAACGGCGGAGCGCTTCGGATCCGCTCACCGCGCGGGGCTCATCTCCGAACGGCCGCTACGGGCAAGCGGAAACACCGGCGGTCGCCGGCGGTGCAGGTACGACAGAGGGGCTTGCAGGGCTGCAGGACACCTGCGAACGAGAAGTGAACATCTTGTGGATGTTGTGTGCAACGATCGAGAGGTATGGATATCACGCGATGATCACTCGCGCCAAGACTTCTTTCCTTCCGGGCGCGAAACCTCCTCTCCGGCCCGGCAAAGGGAAGTGACACCAGGTCAGAGGGGATGCGCCGCTCGTGTTCGCGCTCGGTCGGCGTACGGACACGTTCGGTGGACGGCGTGTGCCGGAGCGGTCCGTGTATGGGGCGTCTGGAGGTGCCGGGGACGTGACGTGCTCTCGTCCCCGCCGTCGGGTGTGCGGCCTGCCGCGAAGACGTCGCGCTTCTCGTCCGGGTGCGCCGTGTCGCCGGCGGGTCCGCCCCTGCGGACCGCGGCCGTCAGGCCGAAGGAGAAGGCCGGGAGCGGATGGTCGAGGTCGGCGCGGTCCTCGGGAACCGGCCGCGCCTCCCGGCCCGGAACCCGCCCCCGCCTCGCCCGCCGCCGGGCCACCGTCACCCGTTCCGCGCTGCCACTGCCACTGCCACTGCCGCGCACGGTCCTGGTCGTCCGAGCCCGAGCCCGCCTGACGACTGCCGGCCGGATCGCCCGGGCCACGGCGGACGCGAGCGTCGTACCCCACCACCCCCCCCCGCACGCCGTCGACGGGACGGGCCGTCGGTCCCTCCCGTCCGCGATGCGAGACGGCATTCCGTACAGTGGTCCGATCTGCCAGCATGCGCGTCATGCAGCAGCGGCTGATCATCGGCGGCGGCGTGCCGGCACCGAGCCGTCGGGAGTGACCCTCCCGCACCTCACCGCCCGCACGCAGACCTCTCGCGCCTCGCGAGGGGTCTTTCTGTTTTCCGGCTCACGTCTTGCCGACACCGACACCGACCCCACTCCACCTCGCCCCCACTCCACCCCGACCCCGACCAGGGCTTCCCGGCCACCACCCCCGGCCAAGGACTTCCCGGCCCACGACGCCACCCCACGGACAGGACCACCACCCATGGAACACATCCGGCTCACCGTCACCCTGCGGCCCGGCCACGGAACCCTCGCCCGGCTCGCCACGACGCTCAACCACCACCACGTACGAGACCTGGCCTACACCACCGCACCGGCGAACACGGCCAGAGCCGTCGTCCACGTGCCGCTGCCCGACGCCGTCCGCGCCCAGCACAAGCTGCGCCGGCTGGTCGACGTGATCGACGTGGCGCTGGACCCTGCCCCGCCCGGCGGTGCCCCGCCCACTGACACCCCGTCCACTGACGCCCTGTCCGTCGACATCATGCCCACCGGCACCATGTCCGCCGGAGACATGCCCCCTGAGACCGTGTTCCCCTGACACCGTGTCCGCCGACACCACGCCCGCCGGCACCACGCCCGCGGAGCGGTGAAGGGCGCGGTGGCGCCGAGGGCGCTCCGGTGCCGCTTTTCCTCGGCTCCCCTCGGCTCCCCTCGGCTTCCCTCAGCGCGCCGCCAGTTCCAGCATCAGCGGCTCGGGCAGCACCTGCCCCGTCGTCGTCTTCCCCCCGGCCGTACGGGAGGTGCGCCACAGCCACAGCACATCGCGGCCGAAGGACCACACCAGGGAGCCGAGCGCGGCCAGTGCGACCACGAGGTTCGCCAGGTGCGGCAGCAGCGCGGAGCCCGCCAGCAGCAGGCAGACGCCCTGCAGCGCGGCGACCGTCTTGCGGGCGAAGGACGGGGGCAGCGGGGCGTTCAGCCACGGGGCCACGCGGGCCGCGGCGACGAAGGCGTAGCGCATGCCGCCGATCAGGAGGACCCAGGGGCCCAGTTCCCTGGAGACGTACACGCTGAGCACCAGGATCAGGAACGCGTCGACCTCCATGTCGAAGCGCGCGCCCAGGGCCGTCGAGGTGCCCGTGCGCCGGGCCACCTTGCCGTCCACGCCGTCCAGCAGGAGGGCCACGGCCGTCAGGCCGACCAGCAGGGACACCGGCGGCGTACTCACGAAGGAGTCCGCCACCAGGGCCGTCACGCCGCCGACCAGGGTGGCCCGGCCGAGGGTGACCCGGTTCGCCGGGCCGAACGTGCGCAGACCCGAACGGTGCAGTGCCCGGGAGAGCACCGCCCAGGTGGCCACGGCGAAGACGAGGCCGGTCACCCAGCCCGCCGGGCCCAGGCCCGTCGCCGTACCGAGCAGGGCCAGCACCAGGATCTGCACGCCCGCTCCCGCAGCGGTCTCCTGCTGGACCGGCCTCGCGTCGTAAATGTCGTTCAGGGCCACCGCACATCCTCCGGCCAGGTGACAGAGTCGATCAAGGCCGCGTACTGTGCGCGACCTGTGCACACCTCGGTACGTGAGCAAGTTCCCGAACGTTCAGGAGGACGCCGATGAACCGCACCGCACGTGCGTTCTGGATCGGTTCGCCGGGCCAGGGGGAGATCCGTGACGTGGCCCTGCCGGACCCGGCGCGGGACGAGGTCGTCGTCCGCTCGCTGTACTCCGGGGTCAGCCGCGGCACGGAGACCCTCGTCTTCCGCGGCGGGGTCCCCGAGAGCCAGCACGCGGTGATGCGGGCGCCGTTCCAGGAGGGCGACTTCCCGGCGCCCGTGAAGTACGGCTACCTCAACGTGGGGACGGTGGAGGAAGGGCCGCGGGAGCTGGCCGGGCGCACCGTCTTCTCCCTCTTCCCGCACCAGACCCGCTTCGTCGTCCCGGCGGACGCGGTCACCGTCGTCCCCGACTCGGTGCCCCCCGGACGGGCCGTCCTGGCCGGCACCGTCGAGACGGCCGTGAACGCCCTGTGGGACGCGGCGCCGCTGGTCGGCGACCGGATCGCGGTGGTCGGCGGAGGCATGGTCGGCTGCTCGGTGGCCGCGCTGCTGCGCCGTTTCCCGGGCGTGCGGGTGCAGTTGGTGGACGCCGACCCGGCGCGGGCGAAGACCGCCGAGGCGCTCGGCGTCGGTTTCGCCTCCCCCGAGGAGGCGCTGGGCGGCTGCGACCTGGTCGTGCACGCCAGCGCCACCGAGCAGGGGCTCGCCCGGTCCCTGGAACTGCTGGCCGCCGAAGGCACCGTCCTCGAACTGAGCTGGTACGGCGACCGCAAGGTCTCCCTGCCGCTCGGAGAGGCCTTCCACTCCCGGCGACTGGTGATCCGCAGCAGCCAGGTCGGCACCGTCTCCCCGCGCCGCGCGAACCGGAGTTACGCCGACCGCCTCGCCCTCGCGCTCGACCTGCTCGCCGATCCGGCGCTCGACGCGCTCGTCACCGGCGAGAGCGCGTTCGAGGAGCTGCCCGAGGTGATGCCGGCCCTCGCCGACGGCCGGATTCCGGCGCTGTGTCACCGTGTGAGATACGACGCGGGCGCCTGACCTGAGAAAAGAGTGAGATCCGGCTGAACGCGGGGAAGCGATGAGCCGTACTACACGGCACCCCCGGGCGGCAGACGGCCGGGGGACCAGACGCGCCGCACCTGGAGGGTCGTCCGTTGTTCAGTGTCACCGTCCGCGATCACATCATGATCGCCCACAGCTTCCGCGGTGAGGTCTTCGGACCCGCTCAGCGCCTGCACGGAGCGACGTTCCTCGTGGACGCCACCTTCCGCCGCGAGCAGCTCGACGACGACAACATCGTCGTCGACATCGGCCTGGCGACCCAGGAACTCGGTGCCGTGGTGAGCGAGTTGAACTACCGGAACCTCGACAACGAGCCCGACTTCGCCGGAGTCAACACCTCCACCGAGTTCCTCGCCAAGGTGATCGCCGACCGGCTCGCCGACCGGATCCACCAGGGCGCGCTCGGCGAGGGCGCCCGCGGCGTCGCCGCCCTCTCCGTCACCCTGCACGAGTCGCACGTCGCCTGGGCGAGTTACGAGCGTGCGCTGTGACCGACGCGACGATGGAAAAGGCCCCGCTCGCCTACCTGCCCGCGCAGCCGGCGGCCCCGAAGACCGCGTCCGCGGCCCCCAAGACCGCGCCGGCGGCCCCGAAGACCGGGGGGATCATCCCCATGTCCCTGCGTTCCGTGCACTTCGTCATGCCGGGCGGCGTCGACGACCCGGCGAACCCCAGCGGCGGCAACGCCTACGACCGCCGCGTCTGCCTGGACCTCCCCGGCTTCGGCTGGCAGGTCCACCAGCACCGGGTCGCCGGTGAGTGGCCCCGCCCGGGAGCCGCCGCCCGCGCCGAACTGGCCCGAACGCTGAGGGAGTTGCCCGACGGGACGGTCGTCCTGCTGGACGGCCTGGTGGCCTGCGGCGTCCCGGAGATCGTCGTCCCGGAGGCGGAACGGCTGCGGCTCGCCGTCCTGGTGCACCTGCCGCTCGGCGACGAGACCGGCCTCGACCCGGTGCTCGCCGCCGAACTCGACGCCAGGGAAAGGGCGGTGCTGCGTGCCGTCCCCGCGGTGATCGCCACCAGCGACTGGGCGGTCCGCCGCCTCGTCTCGCACCACGGCCTCGCCCCGGACAAGGTGCACGAGGCCGCGCCGGGCGCCGACATCGCCCCCCTCGCCTCCGGCACCGACGGCGTCTCCCGCCTGCTGTGCGTGGCCGCGGTGACGCCCCGCAAGGGCCAGCACCGGCTGATCGAGGCACTGGCCTCGGTGACCGACCTGCCGTGGACCTGCTCCTGCGTGGGCGGCCTCGGCCAGGACCCGGAGTACGTCGCCCACCTGCGCGGCCTCATCCGCGAGTACGGCCTCCAGGACCGCCTGGAGCTGGCGGGCCCCAAGGCGGGCGCCCAGCTCGACGCCGCCTACGCCACCGCCGACCTGATGGTCCTCACCTCCTACGCCGAGACCTACGGCATGGCGGTCACCGAGGCCCTCGCCCGCGGCATCCCCGTCCTCGCGACCGACGTGGGCGGCGTGCCCGAGGCGGTCGGCCGCGCCCCCGACGGCGGCGTCCCCGGCATCCTCGTGCCGCCGGAGGACCCGGCCGCCCTCGCCGCCGAACTGCGCGGCTGGTTCGGCGAGGCGGACGTGCGGCGCCGGCTGAAGGCGGCCGCACGGGGCCGGCGCGCGGCCCTGGGCGGCTGGGCGAGCACCGCCCAGCGCCTCGCCGGCGTCCTCGGCCGGCTGCCCGGCGAACCCCGGAGGGCGGCATGAGGAAGACCACGGCGACCCCGGCCGACCTGGCACGGCAGGCCGGGCGGATTCCCGCCCAGCCCGGACCTCGGGAGGTGTCCTCGGACATGGAAGCGCGGACATCCGGTGTCATCGCGGGCGCCGGCCCGGTGACCCGCCCCGGCGAACGGCCGACCGTACGGCTGCGGGAGGGGGGCGGCACGGAGCAGGAGCCGCCCCGCTACGCACCCGAGTGGCTGCGGCTGCGCGAGCCCGCCGACGCCGCCGCACGGGCGGCCGACCTGCTGGACCCGCTGCGGATCCGGCTGGCCAACCTGCCCGGGCGCACCGGCGGACTCGTCGTGCACGACCTGGGCTGCGGCACCGGCTCGATGGGCCGCTGGCTCGCCCCCCGCCTGGACGGCCCCCAGCACTGGATCCTGCACGACCGCGACCCCTACCTGCTGCACTTCGCGGCCGTCGGCTCCCCGCGGTCCGCCGCCGACGGCAGCCGGGTCACCGTCGAGACCCGGCGCGGCGACGTCGCCCGGCTGACCCCGGACGCCCTGGTCGGCGCCTCCCTGGTGACCGCGTCGGCGCTGCTGGACGTCCTCACCCGCGAGGAGACCGACGCCCTCGCCGCGGCCTGCGCGGGCGCCGGCTGCCCCGCCCTGCTGACCCTCTCGGTGGCCGGGCGCGTCGAACTGACCGACCCCGACCCGATGGACGAGGAGATCGCCGCCGCGTTCAACGACCACCAGCGGCGCGGCGGCCTCCTCGGCCCCGACGCGGTCACCGCGGCCTGCGAGGCGTTCGCCGACCACGGCGCGACCGTGAAGGTGCACCCCAGTGCCTGGCGGCTCGGCCCCGACGAGGCCGCGCTCACCGCCCAGTGGCTGCGCGGCTGGGTCGGCGCCGCCGTGGAGGAGCGCCCCGGCCTCGCGGCCCGCGCCGAGGCCTACCTCGCGGCCCGGCTGGCGGCCTGCGCGGCCGGTGAACTCCACGTCACCGTCCACCACAGCGACCTCCTCGCCCTGGCCCGGCCCACGGGCGGCGCCTGATGAGCGCGGAGACGGCGGGCGCGGGCGTCCCGGCGCCGGCACCGCCGGCGCGGTGCGGGCGGACGACCGTACGACGGCCCCCGCGCGACGACGTCGCCCGGGCGGCCGTGCACCTGCTCGCGTCCCGCACGGCCCCGGCGGACGCGCCCGCGCGCCGTACGGCGGTCGTGCCCGCGGCCGTGACGTTCCCGGCACCGGCCGGCCCCGCCGTCTCCGAGGACCGCACCGACGCGACCGTGACCGAGGGCCGTACCGACGGCGTGACCGGGGGCGTGCCGAAGGGCCGTACCGGTGGTGCGGTCGTGACCGGGCCGGACCCGCGGCCGGCCGCGCCCTCCCGCTTCGCGGCGCTGCGCACCCACGGCGGCACCCTCGCCGGGGCCCTGATCCTCGCCGTCCTGCTGTGGCGGACGGGCACCGGCCCCGTCGTGGACGGACTGCGGCGCATCGACGCCGTCACCCTGCTCCTCGGGCTCGGCATCGGCGCCGTCACCACCGTGTTCAGCGCGTGGCGCTGGGCGCTGGTGGCCCGTGGACTGCGGATCCACCTCCCGCTCGGGCCCGCCGTCGCCGACTACTACCGCTCGCTGTTCCTCAACGCCGCCCTGCCCGGCGGCGTCCTCGGCGACGTGCACCGCGCCGTGCGCCACGGACGGAGCGCGGGCGACGTCGGACGCGGCGTACGGGCCGTCGTCCTGGAGCGCACGGCGGGCCAGCTCGCGCTGGCCCTCGCCGGAGCGGCGATCCTGCTGACCCTGCCGTCCCCCGTCATGGCGGACGTACGGCACTTCGCGCCCGCCGTCGGCCTCGGCGCGGTCGGCGCGCTCGCCGTCGTCCTCGCCGTGCGGATGAACTCCCCGGCGGCCCGCCGGGGCGGACGGACGCGGAAGGCGCTCGCCGAGGCGCGCGAGGGACTGCTGTCCCGGCGCAACGGACCGGGCGTCGCCCTGGCGTCGGCGGTCGTCCTGGCCGGACACCTGGCCACCTTCGTCGTGGCCGCCCGCGCGGCCGGCTCCGCCGCGCCCGTCCTCACGCTGCTGCCGCTGGCGGTCCTCGCGCTGCTCGCGATGGGCGTACCGCTGAACGTCGGCGGCTGGGGACCCCGCGAGGGCGTCACCGCCTGGGCGTTCGGAGCCGCCGGACTCGGCGCGAGCACCGGGCTCGCCGTCGCCGTCGTGTACGGGGTGCTCAGCTTCGCGGCCGCGCTGCCGGGCCTCGCCGTCCTCGTCGCCCGCCGGCGTCCGGAGCCGGGGAGGACCGAGCCGCGGGAGGAGGACCGGCGGACGGCGTCCGGCGCCGTCGCCCCGGGAACGGGGCCCGGCGCCGCGCGTCACACGGGATTCCGCTCGGAATCCTCCGTCTCCTCCGTCGTGGTCCCGGACGTCAGTATCGAGAAATACGTTCCGAAGGAATCCGTCAGGCTCGACAGGAGTTCCTTCCCCTTTTCCGCGGACCCCAGGGAGGGACGGCCGATGACGCCCGAATCGGTATAGGCGGACATTCCCAGCGTGAGCAGATGGCGACGGTCGTCCGCGGTGAAATCGGCCGACTCGTAACCGGGCCGGACGAGTTCGGGATGGGTGTGCAGCAGGATCGAGGTCTCGATCTCCCCGGCGTGCATGTCGGTGAGCAGCGAGGTCGACACCCCGGACGCCGCCCGGGCCGCCTCCCAGTCCTCCGGGGCCGGGAAGAGCGCCATCCGCTCACCGCGGGCGGAGGACTCCTGGACCGCGTTGCCCAGGACGTAGTTCCCGCCGTGTCCGTTGACGAGCACCAGGGCCTCGACGCCCGAGCGGCGCAGTGAGGCCGCGATGTCCTGTACCACCGCGTGAAGGGTGACGGCGGAGATGCTGACGGTTCCCGGCCAGTCCGCGTGCTCGTGCGAGCAGGCGACGGTCACCGGGGGGAGGAGGTGCACCGGATACGCGGCGGCCACCTCCCGGGCGATCGCGCACGCGACGAGCGTGTCGGTGGCCAACGGCAGGTACGGCCCGTGCTGTTCGAAGCTCCCGACGGGCAGTACCGCCACCCGGACCGGGAGGTCCGCGCCGCGCGACCGCACGTCCTCGGTGGTGTCCGCCGGCACGATTCCGTACGTCCGTGCCGTCCGCGTCCCCGAACCACTCATCTTTTCCCGGCCTTTCGTCTCTGCTTAGGAACCAGATCATGACAGACAAATTCGGCGTGCTCGGCAAGAAGTCCCCCCAGCGCACCGGTGTGGAACGCGTGGTGAATGCGCCGCTGCCCACCGTGTACGGCAAATTCCAGGCGATCGGTTACCTCGACCACGACCGCGGCGACGAGCAGGTGGCCCTGGTGTACGGCGATCCCGGCACCGAGAACGTGCTGACCCGGCTGCACTCGGAATGCCTCACCGGTGACGCGTTCGGCTCCCAGCACTGCGAGTGCGGCGACCAGCTCGAGTCGGCGCTGCGGGCCGTCGTCGCCGAGGGCCGGGGCGTCGTGGTCTACCTGCGCGGGCACGAGGGCCGGGGCATCGGGCTGCTGGGCAAGCTGCGGGCCATGGCGCTCCAGGCCGAGGGGCTGGACACCGTCGAGGCCAACGTGGCGCTGGGCTTCCCGGTGGACGCGCGGGACTACAAGGTGGCCGCCGACATCCTGCGCGACCTGGGCGTGCGTTCCGTCCGTCTGATGTCGAACAACCCGCGCAAGCGGGAGGCGCTGGTGGACAACGGCATCCAGGTCGCCGAGGAGGTGCCGCTGCTGATCGAGCCGTGCGAGAACAACATCACGTACCTGCGCACCAAGCGCGAGCGGCTGGACCACCGGCTGCCGCACCTGGACGCGGTCGCGCACTGGTCCTGAGCGAACCGTCCCCGAGCGAACCGTCCCTGAGCGAACCAGCCCTGAGCGAACCGTCCCTGAGTGAAGGGGCCCTGAGCGAACCGGACCCGACCGTAACGGTTTCGGCCGCACCGGCCGTGAACGCCCGTGGTCCGGGCGCGCGCCGCGGGCCGCCGCGACACCCGGGGGTCGCGGCGGCCCGCGACGCGCGCCCGCAGGTCAGTCCCTGACCGCTTCGTGGACCAGCCGCTTGAGGTCGGGGTAGAGCTTCAGCGACCTCCTCGGCCGTACCTGCGTGAAGAACTGGACGCTGAGGTCGCGGGCCGGGTCGACCCAGAACGTCGTGGTGGCCACCCCGCTCCAGCCGTAGGTGCCGGGCCCGGAGGGCGCCTGGGTGCGCTCCGGGTCGATCACCACGGAGACGCCGAGGCCGAAGCCGACGCCGTCGTTGCCGGGCTCGTCGTGGGCGGGGCGGCTGCCGGCCGTGCGCAGGTCGACGCCGCCGGGCAGCTGGTTGCGGGTCATCAGGTCCACCGTCGCGGGCCGCAGCAGGCGGGTGCCGTCGAGTTCGCCGCCGCGGCGCAGCAACTCCGTGAAGCGGTGGACGTCGTACGCGGTCGCCACCATCCCGCCGCTCCCGGACAGGAACCGGGGCCGCCCGGACAGGGGCAGTCCGGGAATCGGCTCGATCCCGCCGTCCTCGGTGTCGCCGTACAACTCCGCCAGCCGGCCCTTCTGTTCGCCGCTGACCTGGAAACCGGCGTCGGGCATGCCGAGGGGGCGGAAGATCCGCTCGGCGAGGAACTCGTCGAGGGGCCGGCCGGAGACGACCTCCACGATCCGGCCCAGGACGTTGGTGGCCACCGAGTAGTTCCACTGCGTGCCGGGCTCGAACTGGAGCGGCAGACGCGCGTACGCCTCGACGGTCCCGGCCAGGTCCGAGCCCGGCAGCACCGCCGACTCCAGCCCGGCCTCGCGGTAGAGGGCGTCGACCGGATGGCACCGGTAGAAGGCGAAGGTCAGGCCCGCGGTGTGGGTCATCAGGTGCCGTACGAGCATCGGCCGCCCGACCGGGCGGGTCTCCAGGTCCGCGCCGGAGCCCCGGACGTACACGCGCTGGTCGGCGAAGGCCGGCAGGTGCGCGGCGACCGGGTCGTCGAGCGAGAGCCGGCCCTCCTCCACCAGCATCAGCGCCGCGACCGAGGTGACCGGCTTGGTCATCGAGTAGATCCGCCACAGCGTGTCGGACTCGACGGGGAGTCCGGCGGTGATGTCGCGCCGGCCGTGGGCGGTGAGGTGCGCGACCCGGCCGCCGCGGGCGACGGACACGAGGAAACCGGGCAGGCGCCCCTCGTCGACGTAGTGGGCGAGGTGCTGGTCGAGGCGGTCCAGCGCCTTCCCGTCCAGCCCCACCTCGTGCGGGTCGACCTGTTGCCGCAGCTGTGCCATCGCTGTCCTCCGGTGCGTTCGATCAAGGCGCGGTCCGGCATACCCCGCCGGAGCGGTCTCAGACCCCATCGTCGCCCAGGGACGGCGGGAAAGGACCCCCTCCCGCAGCGCGAACGGGACGCTCCGGACCCTTCGGGCCGGCGGCGGCCGGACGCGGCCGCCCCGGAAGCGCGCCGCAGAGCGGCAGCGCCACCGCGGCCGCCACGGCGAGCACGACGAGGGGGGACCTGGTCCCGCCCGCGTCCATGAGCACGGTCGCCGACGCCACCCCGAGCACCGGCCCGACGTTCATGGCCGTCTGCTGCAGGCCGCCCGCCACCCCGGCCGACTCCGGGGGCGCCTGCCGTACGACGACGTGGGTGGCCGCGACCATCACCGTCCCGAACCCGGCGCCCACCAGGGCGAACCCGGCACAGAAGACGGTCGTGCCCGGAGCGGCGGCGAGCACGAGGAGGCCGGCGGCGACGAGGGCGACGGCACCCGCGACGGTGCGCACGGCGCCGGCCCGGCGCAGCAGGACGGCCGACGCCGGCGCCGCGGCCACCAGGAACACGGCCAGCGGCAGACCGGCGAGGGCCGTGCCCAGCGGGGTGAGCCCCAGCTCGTCCTGGAGGACGTACACGCAGGCGAACAGGGAGCCGTTGAGGGCCGCCGACACGGTGACCAGCAGGATCAGGGCCGCCCGGACCGGTGGGGAACCGATGACGGCCGCGGGCACCAGGGGCGTCGGCGCGCGGCGCTCGTGGCGGACGAAGGCGGCACCGGCGACCACGGCCGCCACCGCGCCCGCCGCGCCGGCCTGCCCCCGGGGCGCGACGAGGGTGTGCACCAGACAGGCCAGCGCCACCGCCAGCCAGAGGGCACCGGCCACGTCGAGAGCGGACACGGACGCCGGCACCCGAGCCGGGCGGGCCGGAGGAGGAACAGGACGGGCCGGAGAGGAGGAGGGCGCCGGGGCCGCCACCGTCCGGGCCGCACGCTCCCGCCCGTCGGCGCTGAGGGCGAGGGCGCCGAAGAGCAGGGCCGGCACCACGTTCAGCAGGAACACGGCCCGCCATCCGAAGCCCGTCGTGAGCGCCCCGCCCAGCACCGGACCGGCGGCGGCCGCCAGCCCGATCGCGGCCGTCCGCACGGCGATCGGCCGCCGCAGCCGCTCCGCCGGGTACGCCGAGCGCAGCATGCCGAGTGTGGCCGGCTGCAGCAACGCCCCGAAGACCCCCTGCACCACCCGCAGGGCGATCACCCAGCCCACGCCCGGCGCCACCGCGACACCGGCGGAGGCCGCCCCGAAGCCGAGCATGCCCACCGCGAACGTACGCCGGTGGCCGTACCGGTCGCCGAGCCGTCCGGCGAACACCAACAGACCCGCCACGGCGACGAGATACCCGGTGCTGGTCCACTGCGCCAGGGCCAGGGAGGTGTCCAGGTCGTGCCGCAGGGCCGGCTGGGCGACGGTGAGGACGGTGCCGTCCAGGGCCACGACCACCGCACCGGCCACACTGCTCACCAGGGTCGCGGTCCGCTTCACCGACCGGCCTCCGAGCCCAGGTGCGCGTCGAGCGCGGTCCGCAGCAGCGGCTCGAACTCGTCGCTGCCCGTCGCGAGTTGGAGGCTTCCCCAGCTCCACAGCTGGGCGATCCCGTGCAGGTTCGCCCACAGCGCCGCCGTGACCGCACGGGCGTCGGCGCCGGGCCGCGCCCGGCCGACCAGGTCCACCAGCACGCCGAACAGCGGGAGGCTGGTGTCACGGAGCCCCAGGTGACCGCTCTCCAGCAGGTCGTGACGGAACATCAGCTCGTACATGCCGGGGTTGCCGAGGGCGAACTCCAGGTAGGCGCGCCCCAGTTCGGTGATCTGCTCGCGGGCGGGCGCGCCGCCGTCGCCGCGAACCACCGCCACCCGGTCGGCCAGGTCGGTGAAGCCCCTGCGGGCGATGGCCGACAGCAGTTCCAGATGGGTGGGGAAATGGCGGCGGGGAGCCCCGTGCGAGACGCCCGCCCGGCGGGCGATCTCCCGCAGGGTCAGCGCCCCGACGCCCTCCCGGGCCAGCAGCTCCACACCGACGTCGACCAGTCGGACCCGCAGGTCCGCCTCCGGTTTCCCCTCACCGGTCTTCTCCTCATCGCTCATGGACACTGTCTACCAGTTCGCCGTAGACAGTGTCTACGGCGGGGTGCGGGCGTCCGTCCGGGAATGCGGACGCGTTCCGCACCGGTTGTACGGACATGACCCAGGACTCGACGCGGCACGCCCTGCTCTCGCTGGTCTCCGACGGCCGGGACGGGGTGCTGGTCACCCTCAAGCGGGACGGGCGCCCGCAGTTGTCGAACGTCAGCCACCACTACGACCCGGACGAGGGCGTCATCCGGATCTCCGTCACCGACGACCGGGCGAAGACCCGCAACCTGCGCCGCGACCCGCGCGCCTCCTACCACGTCTCCGCGCCCGACCGCCGCGCCTACACGGTCGTCGAGGGCACCGCCGAGCTCTCGCCGGTGGCCGCGCACCCCTACGACGACACGGTCGAGGAACTCGTCCGGCTCTACCGCGAGGTCCTGGGCGAACACCCCGACTGGGAGGACTACCGCGCCGCCATGGTCCGCGACCGCCGCCTCGTGGTGCGCGTACGCGTGGAGCGGGCCTACGGCATCCCCCGGGGAGGCGGCCAGGGGTAGCGGGTCCTGGTCCTCCGGGCGCAAGACCTCCGCCCGATGCGCGGGTGTTCCCCGCTGCCTGGTCTGCGGGGGAACACGTCACCGACCCGGGAAGAGGTCCCTCACGATGCCCCGCGACGGCCGCAGCCACATCCGTGTCGCCCGCCTCTTTCGTGACCTCGCGGCGGCCGAGCGCTTCTGGGCGGACGGGCCGGTCCTGGCCGTCGTACGGCGGTCCGAGGGCGGTGACGCGTCCGGCGAGCACGACCTGCTGATGCTCGGCATGCCCGACGCGGGCCGGCATCTCGAGCCGGTGAACGATCCCGCCCGCCCCGTCGAGCCCCGCCCCACCGAGGAGGACCTGCTGGTGGTCCACCTCGACGGCCCCGTGCCCGACGACCTGGTGACCCGGCTGGAGGCCCACGGCGGCAGGCGGGTCGAGTCGTCGAACCCGTACGGGAACGAGTGGGGCGTGACCCTCGAGGATCCGGACGGCTACCGGCTGGTGCCGTGCCGGCGCGGCTGGTCCAACGGGTGACCGCGCGGGGGCGCCCGGGCCCTACTGCCGGCTGACCGTCCTCGACACACCGGCGACGACGGTCGAGGCCAGGAGCCAGCCGGTCAGGATCAGGACGTAGGAGAGGATCCGGTGCCCGCCGGACGGGGCGAACGCGGCCTCCTGGCCGAACGAGACGACCGGCAGGAGCAGGTCGAGCGTGTAGAAGACCGGGTCGAAGTCGGGGGCCTCGGACGCCTTGAGTGCCCGCGGGTGCTCCAGCGCGAACGCCACGGACCCGGCCGCCAGCAGCGACAGCAGCCATCCGGCGGCCCGCAGCGGACGGAAGCCGTAGCCGACGGCCGCGTCCTGCAGGCGCCCCCACAGCCGGCCGTACCAGGGGAGCGTGCCCCGGTGCCGGCGCAGCTTGGCGAGCTGCACCAGCCGGGCGGCCCGGTCGTCACCGGCGTGACGGTAGGCGGCGGTGAGCTGCTCGTAGGCGTGCGGGTCGAACGCCCCGTCGTCGCGCTCCAGCATGGGCAGCCGGCGCTCGGCGGGCTCGTGCGGGGTGAGGAAGGTGTAGGTGAGGTCGAGCAGGCGCACCTGGCCCGGCAGCATCTCCGGTTCGACGTGGAGCTGGTTGATCTCGGCGCGCCGCAGGTTGAGCCTGCCCTCCATCGGCGGGCCCCCGCGCAGCCACAGTTCGCCGATCACGCAGCTGCTGGCGCGCAGGGCGGTGTCGCCGGGGGAGGAGAGCGTCGCGTGCAGCAGGTCGATCCGGCCGGGTACGCGCGCGCCGCGCAGGTCGATCCGGCCGTGGGCGCGCAGGCGGCGGCCGACGATGTGGGCGCCGACGTCGAGGGACTCCCCGTCCAGGACGTGCGCCCCCGGGTTGCTGAGCTCGGCCTCCTCCAGGTCGATCGACCCGGCCACGCTCGCGCCGTCCAGCCGGATCCGGCCGCGGGTGCGCAGGCCCCGGGCGCAGAGGTCGTCGTCGACGGAGAGCCGGTTGAGCTGGAGCACGGTCCGTCCCGGTCCGCCGGCGGCCGCCCCGGCTCCGGCCCCCGCGCCGACCTCCGCGCCGTCGAGGTACAGGCCCCCCGATATCTGGGCCCTGCCGAGGTTCACCGCGCCGTCGACACGGCAGTCGGTCAGGCGCAGTCCGCCGTCGATGCGGGAGTGCTCCGCCGACAGGCCCGGCAGCACGGAGCCGCGCAGGGTGACGTAGCCGAGCCGGGCGCCGGAGAGGCGGGGCGCCTCGTCGAAGCGGCAGTGGTGGAGGCGGACGACGCTGTCGACGGTCGCGTACCGCAGGTCGAGCACACCGGTGACGCGGGCTCCGATCACGACGAGGGCCGCCACTTCCCCCGGCTCCCGCGGACCGTCGAGGAGCAGTGACCGCAACACGGCCGCCCTCAGGGTCCGTTCGGGGCCGTGGTGGGAGCGGTCGGTGTCCTCGGCGTCCTCGGTACGGAAGTCCACGGTCCGTGCCGTGGGGAAGGCCCGCCGGACGCGCCGCTCGGCGGGTGTCAGATCGTCGATCTCCATCAGCCGCGACTCTGGCGGGCCCTCCGCGCGGTGTCAACCGGTATCCGACGGCCCGTCAGGGGGCGGGGGCACACCCGCGGTTCACCGGGCGTGCCCCCGCGACGGTGCCTACTCCTTCGCCGACTCGACGGCGTGGCCGCCGAACTGGTTGCGCAGGGCGGCGATCATCTTCATCTGGGGCGAGTCCTCCTGGCGGGAGGCGAACCGCGCGAACAGCGAGGCCGTGATGGCCGGGAGCGGCACCGCGTTGTCGATGGCGGCCTCCACGGTCCAGCGGCCCTCGCCGGAGTCCTGGGCGTAGCCGCGCAGCTTGTCCAGGTGCTCGTCCTCGTCGAGGGCGTTGACCGCCAGGTCGAGCAGCCAGGAGCGGATGACGGTGCCCTCCTGCCAGGAGCGGAAGACCTCGCGGACGTCGGTGACCGAGTCGACCTTCTCCAGCAGCTCCCAGCCCTCGGCGTAGGCCTGCATCATGGCGTACTCGATGCCGTTGTGGACCATCTTCGAGAAGTGCCCGGCGCCGACCTTGCCCGCGTGGACGTAGCCGTACGGGCCCTCGGGCTTGAGCGCGTCGAAGACCGGCCGGAGCCGGTCGACGTGCTCCTTGTCACCGCCGACC
The DNA here is from genome assembly GCF_055580685.1 of Streptomyces sp. NPDC031554. Taxonomy (NCBI): domain Bacteria; kingdom Bacillati; phylum Actinomycetota; class Actinomycetes; order Kitasatosporales; family Streptomycetaceae; genus Streptomyces; species Streptomyces sp. NPDC031554. The sequence goes on from NZ_JBVIKX010000002.1 coordinate 685,807, forward strand.
ATCAGGGCGTAGCCGTTCTCCAGGCCCCACACCCCGCCGGAGACGCCGGCGTCGACGAAGCCGATGCCCTTGGCGCCGAGTTCGCGGGCGTGCTTCTCGTCGTCCGTCCAGCGGGAGTTGCCGCCGTCGACGACCGTGTCGCCGGCCTCCAGCAGACCGCCGAGCTCGTCGACGACGGACTGGGTGGCGGCGCCGGCCGGGACCATCACCCAGACGACGCGCGGTGCCTGGAGCCCCTCGACCAGTTCGGCCAAGCTGCTCACGTCGGTGACGTCGGGGTTGCGGTCGTAACCGACGACGGTGTGGCCCGCGCGGCGGATCCGCTCGCGCATGTTGCCGCCCATCTTGCCGAGACCGATGAGACCGAGCTGCATGTCAGTTCACTTCCTGAGAGTGCGGTAGGCGGCGACGAGGGCGGTGGTGGAGGGGTCCAGGCCGGGCACCTCGGCGCCCTCGGTCAGGGCCGGTTCGACGCGCTTGGCGAGGACCTTGCCGAGCTCCACGCCCCACTGGTCGAAGGAGTCGATGTTCCAGACCGCGCCCTGGACGAACACCTTGTGCTCGTAGAGGGCGATGAGCTGGCCGAGGACCGAGGGGGTCAGCTCGGGCGCCAGGATCGTGGTGGTGGGCCGGTCGCCGCGGAACGTCCTGTGCGCCACCAGTTCCTCGGGCACGCCCTCCGCGCGGACCTCCTCCGGCGTCTTGCCGAAGGCCAGCGCCTGGGTCTGGGCGAAGAAGTTGGCCATCAACAGGTCGTGCTGGGCCTTGAGTTCGTCGCTCAGCTCACCGACGGGACGGGCGAAGCCGATGAAGTCGGCCGGGATGAGCTTGGTGCCCTGGTGGATCAACTGGTAGTAGGCGTGCTGTCCGTTGGTGCCCGGGGTGCCCCAGACGACCGGCCCGGTCTGCCAGTCCACCGGGTTGCCGTCGCGGTCCACCGACTTGCCGTTGGACTCCATGTCCAACTGCTGGAGATAGGCGGTGAACTTGGAGAGGTAGTGCGAGTAGGGCAGCACCGCGTGCGACTGGGCGTCGTGGAAGTTGCCGTACCAGATGCCCAGCAGACCCATCAGCAGCGGGGCGTTGGCCTCGGCGGGGGCGGTGCGGAAGTGCTCGTCGACGAGGTGGAAGCCGTCGAGCATCTCGCGGAAGCGGTCCGGTCCGACGGCGATCATCAGCGACAGGCCGATCGCCGAGTCGAAGGAGTAGCGGCCGCCGACCCAGTCCCAGAACTCGAACATGTTGGCCGTGTCGATGCCGAAGTCGGACACCTTCCCGGCGTTCGTCGACAGCGCCACGAAGTGCTTGGCGACCGCCTCTTCCTCGCCGCCCAGCCCCTTCAGCAGCCAGTCGCGGGCCGAGGTGGCGTTGGTGATGGTCTCGATGGTGGTGAACGTCTTCGACGCGACGATGAACAGCGTCTCCGCCGGGTCGAGGTCGCGGACGGCCTCGTGCAGGTCGGCGCCGTCCACGTTGGAGACGAAACGGACCGTCAGCGCGCGGTCGGTGAAGGCGCGCAGCACCTCGTACGCCATCGCCGGGCCGAGGTCGGAGCCGCCGATCCCGATGTTCACGACGTTCCTGATGGGCCGGCCGGTGTGGCCGGTCCACCCGCCCGAGCGGATCCGGTCGGCGAAGGCCGCCATCCGGTCCAGGACCGCGTGCACACCGGGCACCACGTTCTCGCCGTCGACCTCGACCACCGCGTCCCGGGGGGCGCGCAGCGCGGTGTGCAGGACCGCCCGGTCCTCGGTGGTGTTGATCTTCTCGCCGCGGAACATCGCGTCCCGCAGCCCGAACACGTCGGTGGCGGCGGCCAGTTCCTGGAGGAGGGCGAGGGTCTCGTCGGTGACGAGGTGCTTGGAGTAGTCGATCCGCAGATCGCCGACGTGCACCACGTAGCGCTCCGCGCGCCCCGGGTCCGTCGCGAACAACTCGCGCAGGTGGGCGGGCCGGCGGGTGCTGTGGTCCTCCAGCGCGGCCCATTCGGGCCGCCGGGTGAGCACGGGGGTGTCAGACATGGGCGGGGGTCTCCTCGGTGGCCTCGCCGCGCAGGGCGACGGCGTACATCTCGTCCGCGTCGAGGCGCCGCAGCTCCTCGGCGATCAGTTCGGAGGTGGGGCGGACCTTCAGCGCGAGGGTCCGCGACGGCTGGCCGGGCAGGACCAGCGTGGCCAGCGGGCCCTCGGGACGGTCGATGACGATCTCGCCGTTCCCGGTGCCGAGCCGGACGGCCGTGACGACCGGGCCCGGGGTCTCCACCCGGTCCACGGACACCTTCAGCCGGGCCTCCAGCCAGCGCGCGAGCAGTTCGGCGCTCGGGTTGTCCGCCTCGCTCTCCACGGCCGCCGAGACGATCGGCACCCGCGCCTGGTCCAGCGCCGCCGCCAGCATCGAACGCCACGGCGTCAGCCGGGTCCACGCCAGGTCGGTGTCGCCGGGCGCGTACGACTTCACGCGCGCCTCCAGTGCCTGGAGGGGCCGCTCGACGGCGTACATGTCGGTGATCCGGCGCTGGGCGAGCGCGCCCAGCGGGTCCTTGACCGGGTTCTGCGGCGCGTCCACCGGCCACCACACGACGACCGGGGCGTCCGGCAGCAGCAGCGGCAGCACGACGGAGTCGGCGTGCTCGGAGACCTCGCCGTAGGTCCGCAGGATCACGGTCTCCCCGGTGCCGGCCTCGGAACCCACCCGGACCTCGGCGTCGAGCCGCGACTGCGTGCGCTCGCGGGGGGTGCGGGCGTGCCGCTTGATGACGACCAGGGTGCGCGAGGGGTGCTCGTGCGAGGCCTCCTCGGCCGCCTTGATCGAGTCGTAGGCGTTCTCCTCGTCCGTGACGATCACCATCGTCAGGACCATGCCCACGGCCGGTGTGCCGATGGCGCGGCGGCCCTTCACCAGCGCCTTGTTGATCTTGCTTGCCGTGGTGTCGGTCAGGTCGATCTTCATGGCCTGCGCCAGCTCCGTCCGTCTCGTTCGAGCATCTCGTCGGCTTCCCCGGGTCCCCAGCTGCCCGAGGCGTACTGCGCGGGCCTGCCGTGCCGTGCCCAGTGGTCCTCGATCGGGTCGAGGATCCGCCAGGACTCCTCCACTTCCTGGTGGCGCGGGAAGAGGTTGGCGTCGCCGAGCAGCACGTCCAGGATGAGGCGCTCGTACGCCTCCGGGCTGGACTCCGTGAAGGACTCGCCGTAGGCGAAGTCCATCGTGACGTCCCGGATCTCCATCGACGTGCCCGGCACCTTGGAGCCGAAACGGACGGTGACGCCCTCGTCGGGCTGGACCCGGATGACGATCGCGTTGGCGCCGAGCTCCTCGGTGGCGCTGGAGTCGAAGGGCGAGTGCGGGGCGCGCTGGAAGACCACCGCGATCTCGGTGACGCGGCGGCCCAGGCGCTTGCCGGTGCGCAGGTAGAACGGCACGCCCGCCCAGCGGCGGTTGTCGACGTTCAGCCGGACGGCGGCGTAGGTGTCCGTCGTGGACGCCGGGTCGATGCCGTCCTCCTCCAGGTAGCCGCGCACCTTCTCGCCGCCCTGCCAGGCGCCCGCGTACTGCGCCCGCACCGTGTGCCGGCCGAGGTCCTCGGGCAGCTTCACGGCGTGCAGGACCTTCAGCTTCTCGGTCAGCAGCGAGTCCGCGTCGAAGGAGGCGGGCTCCTCCATCGCGGTCAGCGCCATCAGCTGCAGGAGGTGGTTCTGGATGACGTCGCGCGCCGAGCCGATGCCGTCGTAGTAGCCGGCCCGGCCGCCGATGCCGATGTCCTCGGCCATCGTGATCTGCACGTGGTCGACGTACGACCGGTTCCAGATCGGCTCGAACATCTGGTTGGCGAAGCGCAGCGCCAGGATGTTCTGGACGGTCTCCTTGCCCAGGTAGTGGTCGATGCGGAACACCTGGTCCGGCTCGAACACGTCGTGCACGATCGCGTTCAGCTCCCGCGCGCTCGTCAGGTCGTGCCCGAACGGCTTCTCGATGACCGCCCGCCGCCACGACCCGTCCGGCGCGTTCGCCAGCCCGTGCTTCTTGAGCTGCTCGACGACCTTGGGGAAGAACTTCGGCGGGACCGACAGGTAGAAGGCGAAGTTGCCGCCGGTGCCGCGGGACCGGTCCAGCTCCTCGACGGCGTCGCGCAGCTGCTCGAACGCCGTGTCGTCGTCGAAGTCGCCCGGGATGAACCGCATGCCCTCGGCGAGCTGCTGCCAGACCTCCTCGCGGAACGGCGTCCGCGCGTGCTCGCGCACCGCGTCGTGGACGACCTGCGCGAAGTCCTGGTCCTCCCAGTCGCGGCGGGCGAAGCCGACGAGCGAGAAGCCCGGCGGGAGCAGGCCGCGGTTGGCGAGGTCGTAGACGGCGGGCATCAGCTTCTTGCGGGACAGGTCGCCGGTCACGCCGAAGATGACGAGCCCGGACGGGCCGGCGATACGGGGCAGGCGCCGGTCGCGGGGATCCCGCAACGGGTTCTCCCAGGCGGCGTCGGTGCCGGCAGTGCTCATTCCGCGTCAACTCCCTCGGTGTCGGTCGCCTCGGTGTCCAGCGACTTCGTGACCGCGTCCAGCAGGTCCTGCCACGCCACCGCGAACTTGGCGACGCCCTCTTCCTCCAACCGGGTGACGACCTCGTCGTAGGAGACGCCCAGCGCCGCCACGGCGGCGAGGTCCGCACGGGCCTGCGCGTAGCCGCCGGTGACCGTGTCGCCGGTGACGGCGCCGTGGTCGGCGGTGGCGTTCAGGGTGGCCTCCGGCATGGTGTTGACGGTGCCGGGCGCCACGAGCTCGTCGACGTACAGCGTGTCCTTGTACGCAGGATCCTTCACACCGGTGGATGCCCACAGCGGACGCTGCTTGTTCGCCCTCGTCCCGGCGAGGGCGGTCCAGCGATCTCCCGAGAAGACCTCCTCGTACGCCTGGTAGGCCAGCCGCGCGTTGGCCAGCGCCGCCCGCCCCCGGAGCGCGAGGGCCTCGTCCGTGCCCAGGACGGTGAGGCGCTTGTCGATCTCGGCGTCGACGCGGGAGACGAAGAAGGAGGCGACGGAGTGGATCGTGGAGAGGTCCAGGCCCCGGGCGGCGGCCTTCTCCAGGCCGGCCAGGTAGGCGTCCATGACCTCGCGGTAGCGCTCCAGCGAGAAGATCAGCGTGACGTTGACGCTGATGCCCAGGCCGATGACCTCGGTGATCGCGGGCAGACCGGCCTTCGTCGCCGGAATCTTGATCATGACGTTGGGGCGGTCCACGAGCCAGGCCAGCTGCTTGGCCTCGGCGACCGTGGCCGCGCTCTCGTGGGCGAGACGCGGATCGACCTCGATGGAGACCCGGCCGTCACGGCCGCCCGTGGCCGCGTACACCGGACGCAGGACGTCGGCGGCGGCCCGCACGTCGGCGGTGGTCATCATCCGCACCGCCTCGTCGACCGTGACCCCCCGTACGGCGAGGTCGGCGAGCTGCTCCTGGTAGCCCTCGCCGGAGCCGATGGCGGCCTGGAAGATCGACGGGTTGGTGGTGACGCCGACGACGTGCCGGGTGGCGACGAGTTCGGCCAGGTTGCCGGACGTGATCCGCTCGCGGGACAGGTCGTCCAGCCAGATCGAGACGCCTTCCTCGGAGAGGCGCCGCAGGGCACCACCCGCGGTGGCGGTTGCTTCGGTCACTGTGATCATCTTCTTTCTGGCGATCGGATCAACCGCGGGTGGCGGCGGGGCCCGTGATCGAACTCAACGAGGCCCGGGCCGCGGCGGCGACGTTCTCGGGGGTGAAGCCGAACGCGGCGAACAGGGTCGCGGCGTCGGCGGAGGCACCGAAGTGCTCCAGGGAGACGATGCGGCCGGCGTCCCCGACGTACCGGTGCCAGGTCAGGCCGATGCCCGCCTCGACGGCGACCCGGGCCCGCACCGACGGCGGCAGGACGCCGTCGCGGTACTCGCGCGGCTGCTCCTCGAACCACTCCACGGACGGCATCGACACCACCCGGGCGCCGATCCCCTCGGCCTCCAGCGTCTCCCGCGCGGCGACGGCCAGGTGCACCTCGGAGCCGGTGGCGATCAGGAGCACGTCCGGGGTGTCCTTCGAGGACTCCCGCAGGACGTACCCGCCCTTCGCCGCGTCCTCGTTCGGCGCGTACACGGGCATGCCCTGCCGGGTGAGGGCCAGCCCGTGCGGCGCCGGCCGGGTGCCGTGCCGGCGGAGGATCTCCGCCCAGGCGATCGCGGTCTCGTTGGCGTCGGCGGGGCGGACCACGTTCAGGCCGGGGATCGCGCGCAGCGAGGCCAGGTGCTCGACCGGCTGGTGGGTGGGGCCGTCCTCGCCCAGGCCGACGGAGTCGTGCGTCCACACGTACGTCACCGGCAGCTGCATCAGCGCCGACATGCGCACGGCGTTGCGCATGTAGTCGGAGAACACCAGGAACGTGCCGCCGTAGACGCGGGTGTTGCCGTGCAGGGCGATGCCGTTCATCTCCGCGGCCATCGAGAACTCGCGGATGCCGAAGTGCACCGTGCGGCCGTACGGGCTCGCCTCCGGCAGCGGGTTGCCCTCGGGCAGGAACGACGACGTCTTGTCGATCGTGGTGTTGTTGGAGCCGGCGAGGTCGGCGGAGCCGCCCCACAGCTCGGGGACGACCGCGCCGAGCGACTGGAGCACCTTGCCGGACGCCGCGCGGGTGGCGACCGCCTTGCCCTCCTCGAAGACGGGCAGGTGGTCCTCCCAGCCCTCGGGGAGCCGGCCGGCGAGGACCCGGTCGAGCAGCTTCGCCCGCTCCGGCCGCGCGCCGCGCCAGGCGTCGAGGCGCTTGTCCCAGGCGGCGTGCGCCTCGGCGCCCCGGTCCAGGGCGGCGCGGGTGTGGGCGAGGACGTCGCCGGGGACCTCGAAGGACCGCTCCGGGTCGAAGCCCAGGACGCGCTTGGTGGCGGCCACCTCGTCGGCGCCGAGGGCGGAGCCGTGGGAGGCCTCGGTGCCGCGCGCGTTCGGGGCGGGCCAGGCGATGACCGTGCGCATCGCGACGATCGAGGGGCGGGCCGTCTCGGCCCGCGCCGCGGTCAGGGCGGCGTACAGGGCGTGCACGTCGACGTCGCCGTCCTCCAGCGGCTCGATCCGCTGCACGTGCCAGCCGTAGGCCTCGTACCGCTTCAGGACGTCCTCGGAGAAGGCGGTCGCGGTGTCGCCCTCGATGGAGATGTGGTTGTCGTCGTAGAGGAAGACCAGGTTGCCGAGCCTCTGGTGGCCGGCCAGCGAGGACGCCTCCGCGGAGACGCCCTCCTGGAGGTCGCCGTCGGAGACGATCGCCCAGACGGTGTGGTCGAACGGCGACTCGCCCTCGGGCGCCTCCGGATCGAACAGGCCGCGCTCGTAGCGGGCCGCCATCGCCATGCCGACCGCGTTGGCGGCGCCCTGGCCGAGCGGCCCGGTGGTGGTCTCCACCCCGGCGGTGTGCCCGTACTCGGGGTGGCCCGGCGTCTTCGAACCGTGCGTGCGGAACGCCTCGAGGTCGTCCAGCCCCAGCTCGTAGCCGGCCAGGAACAGCTGGGTGTACAGGGTCAGCGAGGTGTGGCCGGGGGAGAGCACGAAGCGGTCACGCCCGGTCCACTCCGGGTCCGCCGGATCGTGCCGCATCACCTTCTGAAAGATCGTGTACGCGGCCGGCGCGAGACTCATCGCGGTGCCGGGGTGCCCGTTGCCCACCTTCTGCACGGCATCCGCCGCCAGCAGACGGGCGGTGTCGACGGCACGCCGGTCGAGTTCGGTCCATTCGAAACTGTCCGGTGACTGCGTGCTCATCTTCAAGAAATCCTCGATCCGAGCGGAGTGGATGGTCTGACGCGTTCAAAAGTAAAAGTCTGACTTTTCCTGGGGAAGGTCGGCGTGTGTCACGCTGTGGTGAAAGTGGGACACCCCGGCGGCACCGGGCGGGTACGAGGCGGCACGAGAGCGACATGGCGGACACCGGCGTCGGAGACGGCGACGCGATCAGGACGTTCCCCTTCCCGGTGGGCCTCAGCGTCGGCGGCGTCGGCATGCAGGTCGGCCCCATGGGGACCGGCCGCGTCTGGCACGCCGACGCGCCGCTGGAGCGCGTCCACCGGATCGACTTCCACACCGTCCTGCTGTTCACCGACGGTCCCGTCCGTCACATGGTCGACTTCGCCGAGTACGAGGCCACGGCCGGCGACGTCCTGTGGATCCGCCCGGGCCAGGTCCACCGCTTCTCGAAGACCAGCGAGTACCGCGGAACCGTCCTCACCATGCAGCCCGGTTTCCTGCCCCGCGCCACCGTCGAGGCCACCGGCCTGTACCGCTACGACCTGCCGCCGCTGCTCCACCCCGACGAGGCCCGGTCGGCCGGCCTGCGCGCGTCCCTGACGCAGCTGCAACGGGAGTACGAGGACACCACGACCCTGCCGCTCAGCCTGCACACCTCGGTGCTGCGGCACAGCCTGACGGCGTTTCTGCTGCGCCTCGCGCATCTCGCCGCCAGCTCGGCGGAGGCGGCCGGCCGCCAGGCCGACACCACCTTCACCCTCTTCCGGGACGCCGTGGAACGGGACTTCGCCACCAACCACAGCGTCAGCGCGTACGCCGACGCGCTCGGTTACTCCCGCCGCACCCTCGTGCGCGCGGTGCGCGCCGCGACCGGCCAGACGCCCAAGGGCTTCATCGACCGGCGGGTCGTCCTGGAGGCGAAGCGGCTCCTCGCCCACACGGAACTGCCGATCGGCCGGGTCGGCGCGGCGGTGGGCTTCCCCGACCCGGCGAACTTCTCCAAGTTCTTCCAGCAGCACACGGACGTGACACCGGCGGCGTTCCGCGCGGAACTGCGCTGAAACGCCGCCGGGTCGACGGTCCCGCCCCGCGCGCCCCGCGCGCCCCGCGGGCCCCGCGGATCTCGGGGCCCGCGGTGGCCGCAGGGCTCTCAGTGGCCTCAGTGGCCGAAGCTGAACCAGTTCACGTTCACGAAGTCGGCGGGCTGGCCGCTGGTGAAGGTCAGGTAGACGTCGTGGGTGCCGGTGACGGAGGTGATGTTCGCCGGGACCGTCCGCCACGACTGCCAGCCCCCCGTGTTGGCCAGCGCGAAACTCCCGATCGGCGTGGCGGTACGGCTGTCCAGGCGCACCTCGACCAGACCGCTGACGCCGCCGGCCGCGCCGCTCGCCACCCGGGCGTTGAACTGCCGGGCCGCCGTGGAACCGAAGTTCACCCCGCGGAAGAGCGCCCAGTCGCCGTTGGCCAGGGCGCCGATGTTCTGGCCGCCGCCGCTGTCGGTGGTGGTCTCGGTGATCGTGCCGGAGTGGGCGTCGTACGACTCGGCCTGGACGGCGGCGTAGGCGTCGCGGTTGCCGGTCGGGGGAGGCGTGGTGCCGCCCCCGCCGCCCGCGGCCTGCAGGACCTGCACGTAGTCGACGACCATCGGCACGCCCGGACGCGTGTCACCGTCCAGGCCGCCGCCGAACGCGTCCGGGAAGCCGCCGCCCATCGCCACGTTGAGGATGACGAAGAACCCGTGGTTCGTCGCGTTGTTCCAGGTGGTGGCGTCCATCTGGGCGGCCGTCACCGTGTGGTAGTTGACGCCGTCGACGAAGAAGCGGATCGCCTCGGGGGTCACCGAGCGGTCCCACTCCATCGTGTAGGTGTGGAAGCCGGACTGGCACGTGGTGTTGGGACACGCGGTGGAGTTGCCGATGCCGGTGGTCTCGTTGCACGGACCGCCCGGACTGGTCCCGCAGTGCATCGTCGACCAGACGCGGTTCAGCCCCTGGACGTTCTCCATGATGTCCAGCTCGCCGACCGCGGGCCAGTTCTGGTAGTTGCCCCGGTAGGGGGCGCCCAGCGTCCAGAAAGCCGGCCAGTAGCCCTCGGCGGCGGTCCCCGTCACGTTCGGCATCTGCAGCCGGGCCTCGACCCGCAGCTTGCCGCCGGACGGGGGCTGGAAGTCGGTGCGCCTGGTCTCGATGCGGCCCGAGGTCCAGCGGCCCGCCGCGTCCCGGAGCGGGGTGATGCGCAGGTTGCCGCTGCCGTCGAGCGAGACGTTGCTCGTGCTGTTCGTCATCGTCTCGACCTCGCCGGTGCCCCAGTTCGCGGGGCCGCCCGGGTACGAGGTGCCGGTGGCGTACTGCCAGTTCGAGGTGTTCACGCCGGTGCCGGCGGTGCCGTTGAAGTCGTCGAGGAAGACCTGCGACCACCCCGACGGGGGAGTGGGCGCGGAGGCGTTGGCGGACGGCGAGGCGACCGCGGCGGCCGCCGCCAGACCGAGGGTGCCGACGGCGGCGACGAGTGCCCGCCGCAGGGAGCGGCGTCTGCGGGGAGGTGTGCCGGAGGGTTCGCTCATGGTGGGGAGTGCCTCTCGGGTACGGAGTGGTCATGCGCGGGTGCCGTCGACAGCGCCGATGCCTGAGAGCGCTCTCACGGCGTCGCCAATGTGCCCCCCGGCACCCCGGCCGTCAAGACTCAAAGCAAGGAAAGTCCTTTCCTGCGGGGCGAGTTCACCCTGTGAACGGCAGCCGTTCCTGGGCGGGCCGGACCCGCGGAGAGTGCTTGCCCCCTTCGGCCGGGTCCGCTCCGCGGCCGGCGACCGCCCCTGGGCGGGTCCGGTCGGGGGCCGGCGACTGCCCCTGGGTGGGTCCGGTCGGGGGCCGGCGACTGCCCCTGGGTGGGTCCGGTCGGGGGGGCGATCGCCCTTGCGGGGTTCGGCCGTGCGGGCGGCGACCGTCTCCGGGTGGTTCGAAGGGTGGGCGGTGCCGGCCGGCGGCGACCGGTGCGCCGGGGTGTGGGGATCGGGGGCAGGGCTGCGGGGACCGGAGTGCGAGGATCGGGGGGCCGAGGGCCGAGGGCCGGAGTACGAGGATCGGGGCCGAGGTCATGGGGACCGAGGGCCGGGGGGCCGGGGCGCGGGATCGGTGGCCGCCGGTGCGGGCAAGGAACAGAAACTCCTCCCGGAGTGTTTCCCCCAGCGGGTACGATACCCATGGGGGTATATAGGAGGAGGAAGTGTGCAACTCGACATGTCGGCCGAGGAGCTGAAGTCGGCGCTCAACCGTCTGCGGCGGGCGCAGGGCCAGCTCGCGGGCGTGATCCGGATGATCGAGGAGGGCCGGGACTGCGAGGACGTGGTCACCCAGCTCGCGGCGGTCTCCCGGGCCCTGGACCGGGCCGGCTTCTCGATCATCGCGACCGGGCTGGAGCAGTGCATGACCAGCGAGGACCCCGAGGTGCGCGACTCCGCGCAGATGCGGGCCCGGCTGGAGAAGCTCTTCCTGTCCCTGGCCTGACCGGGGAGTCCTCGGCGGTCCGGCGGCCGCGCGCCGCGACACCGGAACGCCGCACATCGCGACGCCGCACGTCACGGGGCCGCACGCCACGGGGCCGCACGTGCCGGAGCACCGTGCGCGCCGCTACGTCGGAGCGCGTCGTGGGCGGCCGTGTGCCGGCGGGGACCGGGCATGGCCGGTCCGGTCCGGGCCGGTCGTACCGGTCCGGACCGGCGGGGGAGTGCCCGATGCGCGCCCCCACCGGCGCTTCCGCTCCGGATTCCTCCCGGACCCGGCAGTCGTTACGGTTACCGAACAGGGACCGCCCGACGACGGCCGGGCGCGCCCGCCCGCACGGCCCGGTGGGCGGACGGCCCGGCGGCCGGTGGCCCGCGGCCCGTGAGGGCTGGACGTGGTGGTGACCGACGCGCCGGCCGGCCCGGCGGACCGTCCTCCCCGGAGGCGGGCCCGGCCGGAGAGGCGCGGGCGTGAGCAGGAGAGGTGCGAGCGTGAGACTGACGATTCTGGGCGGCGGCGGGTTCCGGGTGCCGCTGGTGTACGGGGCACTGCTGACGGACCGCGCCGAGGGGCGGGTCACGGAGGTCGTCCTGCACGACCTCGACGGCGGCCGGCTGCACGCGGTCGCCCGTGTCCTGGCCGAACAGGCGTCGACGGTGGCCGACGCCCCCACCGTGACCACGACCACCGATCTCGACGAGGCACTGCGCGGCGCCGACTTCGTCTTCTCCGCGATCCGCGTCGGCGGCCTGGAGGGCCGGGCGAACGACGAACGGGTGGCCCTGGCGGAGGGCGTCCTCGGCCAGGAGACGGTCGGCGCGGGCGGCATCGCCTACGGTCTGCGCACGGTGCCCGTCGCCTCCGACATCGCCCGGCGGGTGGCCCGCCTCGCCCCCGACGCCTGGGTCATCAACTTCACCAACCCGGCCGGCCTGGTCACCGAGGCGATGTCCCGCCACCTCGGCGACCGCGTCATCGGCATCTGCGACTCACCCGTGGGCCTCGGCCGCCGTGTCGCGCGCGTCCTCGGCGCGGACCCGGACGAGGCCTTCGTCGACTACGTCGGCCTCAACCACCTCGGCTGGGTGCGCGGCCTGCGGATCGCCGGCCGCGACGAACTCCCGCGCCTGCTCGCCGACCCCGGGCTGCTCGGCTCGTTCGAGGAGGGCAAGCTGTTCGGCGCCGACTGGCTCCGGTCGCTCGGCGCGATCCCCAACGAGTACCTGCACTACTACTACTTCAACCGTGAGGCCGTACGCGCCTACCGGCAGGCGGACAAGACCCGCGGCGCCTTCCTGCGCGACCAGCAGGCCGGTTTCTACGAGGAGGTGCGCCGGTCCGACGCGTCGGCGCTGAGCCTCTGGGACCGCACCCGCGCCGAACGCGAGGCCACCTACATGGCCGAGAACCGCGAGACGGCCGGCGCCGGCGAACGCGACGCCGACGACCTCTCCGGCGGCTACGAGAAGGTGGCCCTCGCCCTGATGCGGGCCATCGCCCGCGGCGAACGCACCACCTTGATCCTCAACGTCCGCAACCAGGGCACGCTCTCGGTGCTCGACGGGGACGCGGTCGTCGAGGTGCCCTGCCTCGTCGACGCCGACGGAGCCCGTCCGGTGACGGTGGCCCCGCTGCCGGCGCACGCGACCGGCCTGGTCTGCGCGGTCAAGGGGGTCGAGCGCGAGGTGCTGGCCGCCGCCGAGTCCGGTTCGCGCGCCGGCGCGGTGAAGGCCTTCGCCCTGCACCCGCTGGTCGACTCCGTGAACGTCGCCCGCCGGCTGGTCGAGGGCTACACCGCCGTCCACCCCGGCCTGGCGTACCTCAGGTAGGGCACCGGGGGGGCAGGGGGACGCCGCGGGGCGCCCGCACCCCGTGCGCTCGCACCCACGCGTCACTGCGAGTCGTGCGGCGGCCGGGCCGCCGGCCTCCTGCGCACCGGCTTTCCGCCGGCCGGCGCGCAGGTCGCGGACCTGCTGGAGCGACCGCTGGAGCCGGCCGTCACCGACGGCGGGAGCGGCGTCCCCGTGCGGCTGCGGCCCTTCCGGATCCGCACGCTCCGGCTGCGCCGCGCCACCGCCTCTCGCCGGCCCCGACCACCCGGCGAGGGGCGGGCCCGGCCGGTTCCGGGCCCGCCCCTCACCGCGAAGTCCCCCGTGCGGCCGAGGTGCCGGTCCCCGGCGTTCGTCCGCGATGCCGTCCGTGGTGTCGTCCGTGATCCCGTCCACGGTGCCGCCGACGTGCTCGGGCCGGCCGGTCGCTCCCCGTGACAGCGGCCGGCCGGCCCGATCCCCCGTTTCCGGGGATCCCCCGTCGATCCCCGGTTCCCCCGTGGTTCCCCCGTGCGGTGGTGCTCATCGTGCTGTGTCACTCCCACGAAGGTCCCCCGTGACCCCCGTCATTTCCCCCGTGATCCCCGTCGTTCCTCCGTGGGCCTTCGGTGTCACACCGTTAAGAGCGCGCACCCCGGACCCTGATACACCCCGGGAGGAAAAAATCCCCGGACATCGTGTCCGGGGGACTCTCGGGGCTCCGCGACGGCCTGCCCCCGCCGGTGGGGGCCTGCCCCCACCGGCGGGACGGTGCGGTCTACAGCGGCAGCGGCGCCTGCGCCTGCGCCGCCTGGCCCACCTCGACGGAGCCGACCGGCGCGGGCACGGCCGGCAGCAGCGGCTCCGTCTCCTCCGTCCGCTGCGCGGCGAGCGGCACCGCGCCCAGCTGGCGCGGCCCCGACACCACCGCGTAGTCCTGCCCGAGGAACGGCGGGACGATCTCGCCGGGGTCCTCGCCGAGCGCCAACTGCACCGCCGCCCAAGGGGCGTTGACCCCGCACAGGGCCAGCTGGTGCAGCCCGCCGGCCGGACGGGTGTTGACGTCCATCAGCACCGGGACGTCACCGAACATCCGGAACTGGATGTTGGACAGGTAGTGCAGCCCGAAGCCCTCGGCGATCCGGCGGGCCGGCTCCAGCCACTGCTCCTGCAGGGTGAAGCCGCGGCGGCGGCCGTTCTTGGTGCGGCCGACGGACAGCCGGATCAGGTTGTCCGGGCCGGTCAGGCAGTCCACCGACACCTCCGGCTGCTCCAGCCGCGGCATCACCAGCCAGTCCACCTGCTCCTCGGCCTGCTCCAGCGCCTCGACGACCAGGTCCAGCTGGACGTACGGCGACGGGAAACCGCTGAGCTGCGCCAGCGAGAAGGGGGCGCGGGTGACGACCCGGAAACCCACCCCGCCCGCACCGGACGCCGGCTTGAAGCACGCCTTGTGGCCGTCGGCCTCCAACGCCTCGACCGCGGCCACGAGTTCGGACGCCGTCCGGACCCGCCACCACGGCGGCACGGGCACGCCGATGGCCTGGACCGCCTCGTAGGCGATCACCTTGTCGTGGAAGACCGCGACGGCCTCCGGCGTCGGGGCGAGCAGCGCCGTCCCGGCCGCGGCGAAGTCCGCGCGGTGCGCCACGATCGCCGCCTGGTGCAGCCGGGGCACGAACACGTCGATGCCGCGGCGTCGGCACTGGTCGAGGGCGTACTCGACGTACGCGGCGGGGGACAGGCCCTCCGGCTCCAGGTCGGCGGTGTCGGCGACGGCCAGGACGGGCGAGTCGACGTCACCGTGCGTGGCGTGGATGTCCACGGCCCGGTCGCTCGGATTTCGCCGCAGCTGATCCATGAAGAACACGTTCTCCGCGTACGTGCGGTTGAGCCAGACGCGTACGCGAGAGACCATGCGGGCCGCCTTTCACGGTTCGCGGGCAGGGCGAAGCAGGCCCGGCCCGGGCAGGGGGATTGGAGGGACACCAAACCGCCCTGCGCGAAGGCAGGTCGGGGCGGTGGTGTTGGGGCGATCATACGGCTTCCCGG
Organism: Streptomyces sp. NPDC031554; assembly: GCF_055580685.1. Taxonomy (NCBI): domain Bacteria; kingdom Bacillati; phylum Actinomycetota; class Actinomycetes; order Kitasatosporales; family Streptomycetaceae; genus Streptomyces; species Streptomyces sp. NPDC031554. The sequence goes on from NZ_JBVIKX010000002.1 coordinate 700,912, forward strand.
AGGCGCCGCGTGCAACGCACGTGTTACGGATTTTCCGATCATGTTCGTACGGGGCGCGATCGCGGGTAAGGATGGGACGGCCGCGGTGCCGTTCGTACGCGCGGTGACGGGGAGGACCGGGGGAACGGAGCACAGTGTGACGTCGACGGCCGGTGGAGCCGGGCAACTGCTGGCCATCAGCGACCTGCACATCGGCTATCCCGAGAACCGGGCCCTGGTCGAGCGCATGGCCCCGGAGACCGACGAGGACTGGCTGCTGGTCGCCGGTGACGTCTCGGAGAACGTGGCCGACATCCGCTGGGCGCTGAAGACCCTCGCGAGCCGTTTCCGCAAGGTCCTCTGGGCCCCCGGCAACCACGAGCTGTGGACCCACCCCAAGGACACCGTCACCCTGCGGGGCGTCGCCCGCTACGAGCACCTCGTCGAGGTGTGCCGCGAGCTGGGCGTGACCACCCCCGAGGACCCCTACCCGGTCTGGGAGGGCCCCGGCGGCCCCGTCGCCGTCGCCCCGCTGTTCCTGCTGTACGACTACTCCTTCCTCCCGGCCGGCTGCACCACCAAGGAGGAGGGCCTGGAGTACGCGCACGGGACGGGCGTCGTGTGCAACGACGAGTACCTGCTGCACCCCGACCCCCACCCGACCCGCGAGGACTGGTGCCGGGCCCGCGTCGCCGAGACCGAGCGCCGGCTCGCCGCCCTCCCGGAGGACCTCCCCACGGTCCTCGTCAACCACTACCCGCTGGACCGGCACCCCACGGACGTCCTGTGGTACCCGGAGTTCGCCATGTGGTGCGGCACCCGGCTGACCGCCGACTGGCACCGCCGCTTCCGGGTCGCCGCCATGGTCTACGGCCATCTGCACATCCCGCGGACCACCTGGCACGAGGGCGTCCGCTTCGAGGAGGTGTCGGTGGGCTACCCCCGCGAGTGGCGCAAACGCCCGCACCCGCCGGGCCGGCTGCGCCGCATCCTGCCCTGGAAGGACGAGAACGCGTGATCGAGGAGCTGCTGCCGGAGACGGTGGTCGCCGTGGAGGCGCACGGCGAGGACGGCGTCCGCGAGTTCGGCGACGGGCCCCTCTACCCGGAAGAAGAGGCGCTCGTGGCGCGGGCCGTCGCCAAACGCCGCCGGGAGTTCACCCTCGTACGCTCCTGCGCCCGCCGCGCGATGGACAAGCTCGGCGTGCCCCCGCAGGCCGTGCTGCCCGGTGAACGCGGCGCCCCGCAGTGGCCGGCCGGGCTGGCCGGCAGCATGACCCACTGCGACGGCTACGCGGCGGCCGCCCTGGTCCGGGCCGCCGACCTGGCCTCGCTCGGCATCGACGCCGAACCGCACCAGCCGCTCCCCGACGGCGTGCTGTCCGCCGTCGCGCTCCCCGCGGAGCGGGAACGACTGCGCCGGCTGGCCGCGGACCGGCCCGAGGTGCACTGGGACCGGCTGCTGTTCAGCGCCAAGGAGTCCGTCTACAAGGCGTGGTTCCCCCTCACCCGGAAGTGGCTGGACTTCGGCGAGGCCGACATCGAGATCGACGCCGGTCCCGCGGGCAGTTCGCAGGGCACCCTCAGGGCCCGGCTGCTCGTGCCCGGACCGGTGATCGGCGGCCACCGTCTCGGACACTTCGAGGGCGGCTGGACCGTCGGCCGCGGGCTGGTGGCGACGGCGATCACCGTCCCGCACGGCTGACCCCCCCCCGCACGACCGAGCCCCGCGGCCGCTGACGGCGGGCCGCGGGCCCGGCACCCGTCCGTCCCGCCGTCAGCGGCCCGGGAGCCAGTCGTGCAGCAGCCGGAAGAACTCCTCCTCGTTGCCCGCGAGGCCGGCGGCCGCCAGGGCCTGCTCCGCCTCGGCGATGACGGCCGGCGGCACCACCGGCGGCAGCCGGTCGCACGGCGGGCCGCCGGCATCGTCTCCGAGGGCCGCCCGGACGGTGTGGAGCAGCCGCAGATAGGCCTGCACGGCGGTGCGCTCGCGGGCGGTCGGTACGGCAGTGGGCATCGGTCGGCTCTCCCCGTGTCGGCGTCGTCCCCCACGCGCCCGTACGGCGCGTGCGCCCCCGTGCGGAGACGCACCCCCAAGCTTGCCGCCCACCACTGACAATCCGCCCGTCCCGGGCAGCGGTTCGCCCGCTCGGCCGAGGCGGGACGCCACCGTGAGCTTCGCGGGAGGCCCGACGGCCGGTGACGTCCCCGCGGCGGTCCCCGCCCCGGCCGGGCCGCACGGCCCCGCTCGGCCGCCGTGCCCGGGACCCCCTCGCTCGGCCGAGGCGGGAAGGTCACCGTGAGTCTCGCGAGAGGGCCGCCCCGGCCCAGGCCGTCCCTGCCCTCACCTCGACCGGACCGTCCCGCCGGGCCCCACCGGCCCGCTCGGCCGTCGTGCCCGGGACCGGCCCGCTCGGCCGCCGTGTCCGGGACCGGCCCGTTCTGCCGTCGTGCCCGGGGCGGGGCGTTCAGCCGCCGGCCCGGTCCTGCGGTCCGAGGTAACCGAGCGCCGCCTCGATCCGGCCCGCCAGGTGGTCGCGCCGCCCGCGGCCGCGCGGCGACGAACCGGGCAGCCAGGTCCGGCACTTGCTGGCGAGCAACAGGCCGAAGCTCTCGGCGTCCCGTTCCTCCGCCTGGTCGAAGCGGGTGCGCGCGGCGACGCTGCGGACCGTCGCCTGGAGGTCCGCCCCGTCGTGGAGCAGCCGGGCCGCCACCGCGGCGCCCGCCACGTGGTGACCGCAGTGGCCCGCCTTCATGTGCCACAGCTCGTGGCCCAGGATGACCAACTGGTGGTCGGGGGCGGTGCGTTCCTCGACCACCACGAGGTCCTGGTCGGCCATGTCGAGCCACAGGCCGCTGGCGGTGCCGGGCGGGAACGCGGCCGTACGGAAGACGACCGGGCGGCCGCGGCGGCGGCTCATGCCCTCGCACAGGGCCGCGTACAGGTCGGCGGGGGCGGCGGGGGCCGGGAGGGTCAGTTCCGCGACCAGTGCGCCGCACAGCCGGCGCATGTCCTTGGCGATGCCCACGGTTCTCCCAGTTCTCCCCCGGATCACGACTCCGGCCGCTTCACGCTCTCCAGGAGCATGTCCAGCCACTCGGCGACCTTGTCGCGGTGCTGATCGGTGGGCAGCTGGGCGGCCCGCCAGGCGATCCCGCGCACTCCGTGGTCCTGGAGCAACCGCTCCAGCGGGTCCTCGGCGGCCGCGGCCGCCTCCCGGGCGGCGAGCTTCTGGAGCAACTCCTGCTCCACGTGCTGGAGGGCGCCCGCCAGGGCCTCCGGGTCCTCGGCCGTGAGGAAGCCGGCGTGCACGCGGAAGAAGCGCTGGAGGGCGTCGCAGTGCTCCATGGTGGGGCGGCGGTCGCCGTTGATGAGGGCGCCCGCCTGCTGCCGCGACATGCCGGCGCCGTCGGCGATCTCCTGCTGGGTGTACTTGCGGCCGTTGGGCTTGAGCCGGGTGCGGCGCAACAGGTCCAGCCGCTGCAGGAACCTGGCCTGCACGTCCGGTTCCCCCGCCGGGCGGCCGCTCAGCAGGGCCTTGACCACGGATTCGGGAACGCCGGAGGCGACGGACAGCCGTCCGCTGCCGAAGACCTCCGCGTGCGGTACGCCGAGCCGGTCGGCGAGAGCGGTGACACGGGCGACGACGGCGGACAACAGCACCGTCGCCGTGGCGCCCGGAACATCGAAGCCATCCGTCACCGACAGGTCTCCTACGTCTCTCACGAGCCTCTCACGGGCACACGCGATCGCCGTGAACTGCCGGGAGAGTAACCGGTCTTCCGAACCCGCAGCCAGGTCTCGCCACAACTGTGGCCAATTTCAGCCGTCAACGAGCGCCGAATGCCACGATAGTTGACACGCCGCGCGCCGGGCAGCAGGATCGGCACGCCGCGTGAAGGCCGCAGAGGCAAGAGGGGTGACCTCCCGATGGCGTATCAGGCAGGTGGGCAGCGGTCGGTACCGCGGCCCGTCCCCGAAAGTCCCGAGGCCCAGTCCTACCTACGGGACTACGCCGCGTACCTGGAGGCCGTGCCCTTTCCTTCCGTCGTTCTCGACCACCGCTGGGACGTCGTTCTCGCCAACGACGCTTTCGCGTCACTTTTCCGCGGTGTGAGCCCGCACCCGACCGCGCTGCCGGACGACAACTTCCTGCGGTTCGTCCTCTTCCACCCGGACGCGGCGTCGGTCCTCGGCGACCACGAGGCCGGCTGGTGCCTGCCCGCGCTCGCCCGGTTCGCCGCGACCCTCGAACGGCACGGCCACGACCCCGTCCTGCAGGCGATCCGCCGCGAGATCGCCCAGGACCCCCTGATGGAGGCCGCCTACCGGCAGGGACTGCCGCACTGGGTGCGCGTCATGGGCGAGGACGCCGTCGAGCACGACGGGGCGGTCCGCACCCTGCTCCACCCCGACCCGCGCCGGCCCGCCACCGAGTGCCGTATCGTCGGCGAGACGCCGCGGACGCTGCGTGGGATGGGGTACACGCGGATGACGATGGTGCCGCGCGAGGCACCCGCACCGGCGCCCCGCGCGGGACGGCGTCCGCGCCGCACCGCGGGACACCTCAGCGTGGTCCCCGCCCCCGAGGTCTGACCGGGCACCGTCGGCGTTCAGGTCGCCGACGGCGCCCGGGTCAGCGGGACGCACCGCACGTTCCCGCCGGGGCGGTCGTGTGCGGCACGCCGACGGGCCCGGTGCTCGGGAGCACCGGGCCCGTCGTCCGCGCCGTCCCCGTCCCCACGGGCCGGCGCGGATCACCACATGCCGCTCACATGTGGACGGTGGGGGCGGCGTCGGTGTCGACCACCGGGACGCCGCGCCGGTAGAGCAGCGCCGTGACCAGCGCGCCGACCACGAAGAAGCCGGCCGACCACCAGTAGGCGGCGGAGTAGGACTCCAGCGCCGCCCGGGCCTGGGTCAGCTTGTCGGAGGGGTCCTTGCCGACCAGGTACGACGTGGCGGCGCTGGCCGCGAGGGTGTTGAGCAGGGCCGTGCCGATGGAGCCGCCGATCTGCTGCATCGTGTTGACGGAGGCGGAGGCGACCCCGGCGTCCTCGGCGGCCACGCCGCCGGTGGCGAGGCTCATGGCGGGGGCCATGATCAGGCCGATGCCGAGGCCGGTGACCAGCAGCGCGGGCAGGACGTCGGCCGCGTAGGTGCTGTCCAGGCCGAGGGCGGTCAGCCAGACCATGCCGGCCGCTCCGAGCAGCATGCCCAGCGGGACCACGGTCTTCGGCCCGACGCGCGGCAGCAGGACGCTGGTGGACGTGGTGGCGCTCACCATGAGGGCGGCGACCATCGGCAGGAAGGCCAGGCCCGTCCGGACGGCGGAGAAGCCGAGGCTGAGCTGGAGGTAGTAGGTCAGGAAGAGGAACACGCCGAACATTCCGGCGCTGGAGACCAGCATGGCGGTGAAGGACGCGCCGCGGTCGCGGTCCAGGAGCACCCGCAGCGGCAGCAGCGGGTGCGACGCCCTGGTCTGCCACCAGGTGAAGAGCGTCAGCAGGACGGCGCCGGCGGCGAGGAAGCCCCAGGACAGCGGCGAGCTCCAGTCGTGGGACTCGGCGTTGGAGAAGCCGTAGACGATGCCGAACAGGCCGGTGGTGACGAGGACCGTGCCGGGGATGTCGAGCTTGGAGCCGGGGTCGCGGGCCGTGCGCCGCAGCAGCAGCGAGCCGCCGGTGATGGCGAAGGCCGCGATGAAGAGGTTGACGTAGAGGGTCCAGCGCCAGTCCATGTACTCGGTGAGGACACCGCCGAGCAGCAGGCCCACGGCCGCGCCGGAGCCGGCGATCGCACCGAAGATGCCGAAGGCCTTGGCGCGTTCCTTCGGGTCGGTGAAGGTCGTGGTCAGCAGGGAGAGCGCGGCCGGGGCGAGCAGCGCGCCGAACAGGCCCTGCAGGGCGCGGCCCGCGACGAGCATCTCGAAGCTGGTGGCCGCGCCGGCCACGGCGGAGGCGGCCGCGAAGCCGCTCACGCCGACGAGGAAGGCGGGCTTGCGGCCGAAGAGGTCGGCGATCCGGCCCCCCAGCAGCAGCAGGCTGCCGAAGGCCAGGGAGTAGGCGGTGACGATCCAGGTCCGGTTGCCGTCGGAGAAGCCGAGGTCGGCCTGGGCGGACGGCAGGGCGATGTTCACGATGGTCGCGTCCAGCACGACCATCAGCTGGGCGAGCCCGATGACGGCGAGGATCCACCACCGGTGGCGGGGTGCGGCGGCGTCGGCGGGGGAGCCGGTCCTGCCGGACGACACCGTGTCCGGTGCTGCGGCTGTCTGAGCCATGGGGACGTACTCCAGTCGTGGTCGGTTACGAACAGGTAAAACGAAACCGTTTCGTACACCTAGCCTAGGTGCCCATCGAGCGAAACGCAAACGTTTCGCTCGTGTCCGCCCGCCCGTGCGGTGCCGGCGGTGGCCGTGCGGCGTCGGCGGTGGCCCGCTCCGCACCCCCCGTACCGTCGACCTTCACGTGGGCGCCATCCGCCCCTTCCCCCGCGTTGCGTGGCCTTGGAAGACTCCTCGCACGCGCTCCCCCGGCGAACGACCGGCCGCCGAACCCGCCCCGCACGAGAGGCCCTTCCTCCATGTCCGAGTCCGAAGTCAACCGGCGCAGATTCCTCCGGATCGCGGGTGCCACCACGGCGTTCAGCGCGCTGTCGGGCAGCATCGAGCGCGCCGCCGCCCTGCCGGCCCACCACCGCACCGGGACGATCGAGGACGTCGAGCACATCGTCGTCCTGATGCAGGAGAACCGGTCCTTCGACCACTACTTCGGCACGCTGCGGGGCGTGCGCGGCTTCGGCGACCCGCACCCCGTGACGCTCCCTGGCGGCAAGCCGGTGTGGCACCAGTCGGACGGCACCAGGGACCTGCTGCCCTTCCACCCGACCGCCGACGACCTCGGCATGCAGTTCCTCGAAGGCCTCCCGCACAGCTGGCCCGACGGGCAGGCGGCCTACAACGGCGGCAGGTACGACCGGTGGGTGCCCGCCAAGGGCACGACCACCATGGCGTACCTCACCCGCGAGGACATCCCCTTCCACTACGCGCTCGCCGACCGGTTCACCGTCTGCGACGCCTACCACTGCTCCTTCATCGGCTCCACCGACCCCAACCGCTACTACCTGTGGACGGGGCACACCGGCAACGACGGCCGCGGCGGCGGCCCCGTCCTGGGCAACGAGGAACTGGGCTACGACTGGACGACGTACCCCGAGCGCCTGGAGGAGGCGGGCGTCTCCTGGAAGATCTACCAGGACATCGGCGACGGCCTCGACGCGCGGGGCTCCTGGGGATGGATCCAGGATGCCTACCGCGGCAACTACGGCGACAACTCGCTGCTCTACTTCGACAAGTACCGCGACGCCGTCCCCGGTGACCCGCTGTACGACAAGGCCCGCACCGGCACCGACGTCAAGAACGGCGACGGCTACTTCGACCGGCTCCGGGCCGACGTGAAGGCCGGCAAGCTGCCGCAGATCTCCTGGATCGCCGCCCCGGAGGCCTTCTCCGAGCACTCCAACTGGCCCTCCAACTACGGCGCCTGGTACATCTCCCAGGTCCTCGACGCGCTCACCTCCAACCCGGCGGTGTGGGCGAGGACGGCACTGTTCGTCACCTACGACGAGAACGACGGCTTCTTCGACCACCTGGTGCCGCCGCTCCCGCCGGCGTCGGACGAGCGGGGCGGGTCCACCGTCGACGTCTCCCTGGACCTCTACCCGGGCGGCGGCACCCGCGTCGCCGGTCCCTACGGCCTCGGTCCCCGGGTGCCGATGCTCGTCGTCTCGCCCTGGAGCAAGGGCGGTTACGTCTGCTCCGAGACCCTCGACCACACCTCGGTCATCCGTTTCATGGAGCGCCGCTTCGGGGTGCGCGAGCCGAACATCTCGCCCTGGCGGCGGGCCGTCTGCGGTGACCTGACGGCCGCCTTCGACTTCTCCCGCAGGGACACCGGGCCGGTCGTGCTCCCCGGCACCGACGGGTACGCGCCGCAGGACCGCGAACGCCACCCCGACTACCGGCCCACCCCGCCCGCCGAGGGCTCCCTGCCCCGGCAGGAACGCGGCCTGCGGCCCACCCGCCCCCTCAGGTACGCGCCCTCCGTGGACGGTTCGGCCGACCCGGCCACCGGGAGGCTCACGCTCACCTTCGCCTCCGGCACCCGGGCCGGCGCCGCCTTCCTGGTCACCTCCGGCAACCGCGCCGACGGCCCGTGGAACTACACCACCGAGGCCGGCAAGAAGATCTCCGGCACCTGGGACCCGGCGCACCCGGGCGGCTCCCACGACCTCACCGTGCACGGACCGAACGGCTTCCTGCGCGTCTTCAAGGGGCCCGGGGGGACCGCGGGGCCCGAGGTCGTCGCCCGGCACGTGGGCGACGACGTGGAGCTGACCTTCACCAACCGGGGCTCCGCCGCCGTGGACCTGCGGGTGACCGACGGCTACCGCGACCGCACCACGACCGTACGGGTCCGGGTGGGCGCCGTCCTCAAGCGCACCGTCGACCTGAGGACCGGCCGACGCTGGTACGACCTCACCGTCACCTCCGCGGCCGACCCGTCGTTCCTGCGCCGGTTCGCCGGCCACGTCGAGAACGGCCGCCCCGGTGTCAGCGACCCGGCCATCGTCACGGAATGAGCCGGACGCGCGGGTAAGAGCACGGTGAACACCGCATCGTGGGGGCTGGTCGGGTCCGGGCGGGCTCGGGGTAGTGTGCCCCGGTGACCACGCATTCGAACACACCTTCAGGTTGGTACCCGGACCCGCACGGGGCCGACCGGACCCTGCGCTACTGGGACGGCTCCCGGTGGACCGAGCACACCCACGCCGAGCAGCAGGCGCAGGGCCAGCACCCCGTGCCGGCCCAGCAGTCGGCCCCGCCGCAGGTGCCCGCGCAGCCGGCCGCCGGCCCCGACCCCCGGGTGCAGCGCCAGGTGCAGCAGCAGGCGGGGGTCGCGGCGGGCGGTCCCGGTGGCGGCACGCTGTTCAGCGAGCCGGTGCTGGTGGTCAACCAGAAGGCCAAGCTGATCGAGCTGACCAACGAGTACAAGGTCATGGACCAGCAGGGCAACCAGATCGGTTCGGTCGTGCAGGTCGGCCAGAGCGCGCTGCGCAAGGTCCTGCGGTTCGTCGCCAGCATCGACCAGTTCATGACCCACCGCCTGGAGATCCGCGACGCCCACGGGCAGCCGGTCCTGCTGCTGACCCGCCCGCGCAAGTTCCTCAAGTCCCGGGTGATCGTGACGCGTCCCGACGGTCAGCCGGTCGGCGAGATCGTCCAGCAGAACGTCTTCGGGAAGATCAACTTCGCCATCAACGCCGGCGGCGGCCAGGTCGGCGCGATCAAGGCGGAGAACTGGCGGGCCTGGAACTTCGCGATCGTCGACCACGCGGGCAACGAGGTCGCCCGGATCACCAAGACCTGGGAAGGTCTGGCGAAGACCCTCTTCACCACCGCGGACAACTACGTCCTGCAGATCCACTACCAGCTGCCCGAACCCCTGCTGAGCCTGGTCGTCGCCACCGCCCTGACGGTGGACACGGCCCTGAAGCAGGACTCGCGCGGCCTCGGCTGACGCCGGTCACCGCGAGGTGAGGCGCTCCGGTCCCGTGGCCGGCCGGGGCAGCAGCGCGGGTTCGGCCGAGGCCGTCCCCGGTTCCAGCGCGAGCACCGCGGCCACCGGGTGCCCCTCGGGTCCGTCGCGCCGGTCCCCGGGTCCGCGGTGTCCGTCGCCGCGGACCGCGGCACGCCCGCCGCCGTGTCGCGGACCGCGCCGGGACGTACGCCCCGGCGCGTACCCGCGGACGTGCCCCGGGGAACCGCCGCGGCCCGTCGAGGGCGCCGCGGCCGGCCCCGTCGCCGGTTCCGGCGCCGCACGGGACAGCAGCACCACGCCCCACGCGGAGAGTCCCGCTCCGGCGACCGCGAGGAACGCGCCCGCCGCCCCGCCCTGGAGCCGTTCGCCCAGCAGCGCGATGCCGATCACCGCGGCGGCCACCGGGTTCGCCAGGGTCACCACCGCCAGCGGGGCGCCCAGTCCGCCCCGGTAGGCGGTCTGCGACAGCAGCAGGCCACCGGTGGCGAAGGCGGCCACCAGCAGCGCCACCCCGACCACCTGCACGCCGAGCACCGGACCGGACCGGTCGGTCGCGGCCACCGTCACGGTCTGGGTGAGCGCGGAGGCCACCCCGGAGGCGAAGCCGGACGCGCTCGCGTGCCGCAGGCCGGGCCGGGCGCCGGGCCGGGCCAGCAGTCCGATCAGCGTGGCCGTCACCCCCGCCACCGCGACCGCCTCGGGCCCGCTCAGCACGTCGTCGGGCGCCGGGCCGGACGCCGTGACCAGGATCGCGGCCAGGCCGAGCAGGGTCAGGGAGGTGCCCCGCCACTCGGCCGCGCCGACCCGCCGTCCGGCGAGGCGCGCGCCCAGCGGCACCGCCGCGACCAGGGTGAGCGCCCCGAGCGGCTGCACCACGGTCAGCGGACCGTACGCGAGGGCCACGACGTGCAGCAGGGCGGCCCCGGCGTTGAGCCCCACCGAGGCCCACCAGGCGCCGCTGCCCAGCAGCCGTACGAATCCGGTGCCGGGGGAGCGGGCGGCCAGCCGTTCCTGGGCGACCGCCGCGGCGGCGTAGGCGATCGCCGAGAACAGCGACAGGACGACGGCGACGAGGGCGGCGCTCATCGGCCCGCCCCCACGAGCACCTTCTCCACGGCCGGTCCCACCGGCCGGCCGGTGGGCGCGCCGCGCCCCGCCCCGGCTCCCGTCGCCGTGCGCCGCGGCGCACGGACCACCGCGAGGGCCGTCCCGAGCAGCGCCGAGGCGACGAGCGCGTCCAGCCAGTAGTGGTTGGCCGTGCCCACGATCACCAGCAGGGTGACCAGCGGGTGCAGCAGCCACAGCCACCGCAGCCGCGACCGGGTGGCGACGATCAGCCCGACGGCGACCATCAGGGCCCACCCGAAGTGCAGCGAGGGCATCGCCGCGAACTGGTTCGACAGGGTGTCCGTCCGCGGGGGCCCGTACACCGACGGCCCGTACACCCGCGCGGTGTCGACCAGTCCCGTCGCCGTCAGCATCCGGGGCGGCGCCAGGGGGAACGTGAGATGGACCACCAGCGCGGCGGCCGTGACACCGGCCAGCACCCGGCGGGCCCAGAGGTAGTGCGCGGGGCGCCGCAGGAAGAGCCAGACCAGGAAGGCCGCGGTGGCGGGGAAGTGGACGGCCGCGTAGTAGGTGTTCGCGCCCCGGACCAGGCCGTCGCCGTGCAGCAGCAGGGACTGCACCGTGCCCTCGTCCGGCAGCCGCAGCCACCGTTCCGCGTCCCACACGCGGTGCGCGTTGCCGAAGGCCTCGGCGGTGCGGCCCGCGGCCGGCCGCCGGCCGGCCTTGTAGGCGAGGAAGAGTCCGGCGACGAGCAGGAGCTCCCGGATCATCGGCGGCCGTGCCGGTGTGGCCGGCTCCGTTTCTGCAGGCTCGGTGCGGGCATTCATCCCCCGGCCCCTTCGCTGACGTGGTGCGTGTGAGTGGTGCGTGTGCGCTGTGCGCGTGCCGTGCCCGTGCCGGTGCGCGCGACGGTGCGTGCGACTCGCGCGGGCTTGTGCGGGTGCGTCGGTGTGCGGGTCCGTGACCCGCAGACAGCATCGATACGACGTCGTACCGATACGCCAGTGTACCGATACGCGCGAGTACCGGTACGCGTGGGTATCGGTACGCGTGAGTACCGGTACACTGGCGTATCGATCGACACGGGGCACACGGGAAGCGGCCCGTACGGGGCCGTGGGACGGCAGTGAGGAGAAGGGCCGATGACGTCGCAGGCCGCGGACGGGCCGGAATCGGTCGCCGCCTCGCGCCGCTCCAAGCTCACGCCCGAGCGTGAGCAGGAGTTCTTCGACGCCGTCCTGGAACAGATCCGCGAGTGCGGGTACGAGGCCGTCACCATGGAGGGTGTCGCCACCAGCACCCGGTGCAGCAAGTCCACGCTCTACCGGCAGTGGAAGACCAAACCGCAGTTCGTGGTGGCGGCCCTGCGCTCCCGCCGGCGGTCGCGGCTCGCCGGGATCGACACCGGATCGCTCGCCGGCGACCTGCGCGAGGCCGCGCGGGGAGCCGCCCGGTGGTCCATCACCGACACCAAGCTCCTCCAGGCGCTCGGGCACGCCGTCACCCAGGACGCGGAGCTGGCGGGCGCGCTGCGCGAGGCCATCGTCGAACCCGAGATCGCCGCCCTGCGGGAGATCCTGCGGCGGGGTGTCGAACGCGGCGAGGTGGCGGCCGGCCACCCGGCGCTGGAGTACATCCCGGCCCAGATGTTCGGCGTCGTCCGCGCCCGTCCCGTGGTGGACGGGGAGTACGCCGACGAGGAGTACCTGCTGCGCTTCGTGGAGGCCGCCGTGCTGCCGGCGCTCGGCCTCGGAGCGGAAAGACCCAGGCCGCCGTCCGCGGGATGACCGGACGGTGACCTGCTCGCGCCGCACCGTGGGGACGGGGGCGGCGCGCACCCCCGGCCGGGTGGGGTGCCCCTTGAGCGGAGGGGCGCCCCATCCGGCCGCCCGTGTGTCCGGGGCGGCCGGGCGGCCGGCGGGGCCGCTCGGCCGAAAGCGGGCCGGACCGGGCCCGTCGGCCCGGTCCGGCCCGCGCCGTCACGGCCGGACCCGCGCCGTCACGGCCGGACCCGCGCCGTCACGGCCGGACCCGCGCCGTCACGGCCGGACCCGCGCCGTCACGGCCGGACCCGTGCCCGCCCGGCGCGCGCCGGACCGGCGGTCCCGCGTTCAGACCCCCTGTCCGCTGCCGCTGCCCGTCGACACCTTGATGCCCTTGGTGATCTGGTCGATGACGGACACCTCCTGGTCGGCGTCGACGCCGAAGCGCAGGACCACGATCCGCTTCGTGTCCGCCGGCGCGGGGAAGGCCAGGGACTGGACATAGCCGTCGGCCCCCTTGCTCGTGACCGCCTTCCAGCGCACCAGGTAGCCCTTCTGGCCGGCCACGGTCACCGCCCGCGAGGCGAGGACCTGGTGCGAGGTGATCTCGCCGTACGTGGTGCCGCCGTACGACTCCTCGGCGTTGACCTCGATGTCCGCCTTGGCCACGGCCTCCGCGGTGGAGCCGGCCACCTGGGCCGGGGCCGAGTACGCGCCGCCCTTGGTGCAGGTCTTCGAGGTGTCGCCGGGGCACGCGTAGGAGGAGTCGGACGTTATCTGCGCGCCCACGTTCATCTCCTGCCCGCTCCAGCCGTCGGGGATGGGGATGCTGATGCCGTTGAGCGCGTCGGTCACCGCGCCGCTGTCGATCTTCGGCGCCGCCGACCCCTCGGGGGCCGGCGAGGCACCCCCCGAGCCGCCCGAGCCGCCGGAGCCGCCCGAGTCGCCGAAGGGGTCCTGCCCGCCGGACCCGTCGGGACCGCCGCGGCCGCCGGGGCCCTGCGCCGTACCCGGCCCGGCGGAGCCGCCGTCGTCCTTGGTCAGCGCGTACACGCCGACCCCGATACTGGCCAGGACCGCCACGGCCGCCACGACGGCCGCCGCGGTGCGCAGCCCGCGCCGCGAACCGGTGGACGGCGCCGACGGATGTGCCGGGTACGCCGGGTACGCCGGGAAGGCGCCGACCGTCGGGGCCTGCGCCGGCGCACCCCACGCGGCGGCCGAGCCCGCGGGACGGGTCCGGTCCGTCCATGCCCCGCCGTCCCACCAGCGCTCGGTGGGCGGGGCGTCATTCGTCTGCCCGGGGTCGGGGTACCACCCGGGGGGAGTCACCTGCGTCATGCCCCCACCGTATGAGGCATCGGTGAAAGTCGTATGAGAGGGACCGTCTCTTCTTCCGACCGTTCTTCCGGCGCCACCGCGGCACTGCGTGCCCCGGTGGCGTAAAATCGACGTCAATTCGCCGTGCGCACCGCCCCGTTGACGTCCGGGGGCTCCCCCGCAGGCCCGTGGGGCTCCGGCGGGGCGCCGCCCGTCGCCCGCCGGGGCAACGGCTGGGACGGACCACCCTCCGCGCGGCCCGCCGGACGGCTACGCTCGAGGTCCGGTACGTCGTTCGGGCGACTTGGGGAGGCAGCGCGATGACGGAGGTACGGCCGGCGGCGGCCCCCTCGGCCTCCCTGTGGGAGCGCGACGAGGCGGTGGCCGCCGTCGGACGGGTGGTGGACCGGCTCCGCGCCGACCGCTCCTCGCCGGGCCGGGTGCACCTGCTGCGCGGCGACGCGGGGTTCGGCAAGACGGCGCTGCTGGCCGAGACCCGGCGCATCGCCGAGGCCCGCGGCTGCACGGTCTGGTCGGCCCGCGGCGGCGAGACCCTCAGGTCCGTCCCCTTCAACGTGGTGCGGCAGCTGCTCCAGCCCGCCCTGCTGTCCCTGCATCCGGAGGAGGCCCGCGAGTACCTCGGCGACTGGTACGACATCGCGGGCCCGGCCCTCGGCATCGCCGAACCCGGCGAGGGCCACGCCGACCCGCAGGGCGTGTGCGACGGCCTCGTCGCCGCCGTGACCCGGCTGGCCCGGCGGGAGTGGCCGCTCGTCCTGCTGGTGGACGACGCGCACTGGGCCGACCAGGAGACCCTGCGCTGGCTCGCCGCCTTCGTGGCACGCCTCGACGACCTGTCCGTCCTGGTCGTCGTGGCCTGCCGGACCGGCGAGGTCAAGGGCGACGCCGCCCAGTACCTCGACGCGGTCGCCGCGGCCGCCGGACCCTCCGTCACCAGCCTGAGCGCCCTGACCCCGGAGGCGGTCGCCGGTCTCACCCGCGCCACCCTCGGCGCGCACGCCGACGACCCGTTCTGCCGCGAGGTCTGGGCCGTCACCGGCGGCAACCCCTACGACACCGTCGAACTCCTCGCCAAGGTGCGGGACCGGGCTCTGGTGCCCGGCGAGTCCTCCGCCACCGAACTGCGCCCGCTGAACCGCTCCGCGCGCGGCGGCGGCCTCGTCGACCGCCTGGAACAACTGGGCGTCGACGCCACCCGGTTCGCCATGGCGGCCGCCATCCTCGGCGCCGGGATCACCGTCGACCAGGCGGCCCGGCTCGCCGGCATGCGCCACGGGGTGGCGGTCCGCTGCGCCGAACTGCTGCGCACCGCCCGCATCCTGACCGCACCCGACGCGACGGCCGTGCCGGTCGACGACGGCGACCTGGAGTTCGTCCACCCCCTGATCGCCACCGCCGTCTACGACTCCATCCCCGAGGGCCTGCGCAAGGCGATGCACGGCATCGCCGCCCAGGTCGTCATCGACGCCGGCAAGGGCCTCGCGGCGGCCTCCCGGCACCTGCTCCAGGTCCACGCGGACGACGACGAGGAACTCGTGGAGCAACTGCGCGAGGCCGCCCGCGAACACCTCGCCGTCGGTGCCCCGGACGCGGCCCGCCGCTGTCTGGAACGCGCCCTGGAGGAACCGCCCGCACCCGACGTGCGCCCCTGCGTCCTCTACGAACTGGGCTGCGCCACCCTCCTCACCTCGCCCGCCAGGACCATCGAGCACCTGCGGACCGCGCTCGCGATGCCCGGCCTCGACAACGCCGGACGGGTCGACGCCGTCTACCGCCTCTCCCAGGCCCTCACGCACAACGACCAGTTGGAGGAGGCCGTCCGCACCGTCGAGGCGGAGGCCGCCCGGCAGCCCACCGGACCGGCCCGGATGCGGCTGCGGGCGGTGCAGTTCATGTGGGAGGGCATCCACGCCGGCGAGACGACCTCACCCGGCCGCTCCGCGAAACTCGCCGAGCTCGCCGCCACCTGCGCCGGCCGCGACAACGCCGAGCGCGCCCTGCTCATCCTGCGCGGCTTCGACGCCATGACCCACGGCGAGAACGCGGAAGTGGTCGTCGAACTGTGCGACCGCGCCCTGGTCAACGGCCGCCTCGCGCCCGGCCTCGGCTGGACCGACCCCGAGTGGGGCCTCGAACTGCTGATGATGCTGGCCAGTTCGTACGCCTACACCGACCGGCTCGACCGCGCCGAAGCCCTCTTCAACGAGGCCCTGCGCGCCTACGTCACGGCCGGCTGGAGCGGCGGCCACCTCGCCCTGGCCCACGCCTACCTCGGACTCGGCCTGCGCCGCCGGGGCCGGCTGCGGGAGGCGGAGGAGTCCCTGCGGGAGTCGCTGCGCATCGCCGAACGCGTCGGGCGCGGCCTGCCCCTGTACTGGTCGGCCACCTGCAACCTCGTCGACACGCTCCTCGCCCGCGGACACGTCCAGGAGGCCTGGGACGTCGCCGAGCAGTACGGCTTCGCCCCGCCCTACCCGTCCACGATCGTGCTGCCCGACCCACGGTCGGTGCGCGGCCGGCTGCTGCTGGCCGTCGGCCGCACCCAGGACGGCGTGAACGAGCTGGAGGAGGCCGAGAAGGCGGCCGCCGCCCGCGGCCACCTCAACCCGGTGATGGTGCCCTGGGCCGCGGACCTGGCCCGGGCCCTCGCCACCGAGGACCCCGCCCGCGCGGCAGGACTGGCCTCCGCCGCCCGCCGCCAGGCCGAACGCTTCGGCACCGACACCGCCATAGGCGAGGCCCTGCGCTGTGCCGCCGCCCTGGAGACCGGCCAGCGCGCGGTCCGCCTCGCCGCCCAGGCGGTCGCCTACCTGGAGGCCTCGCCCTGCCAGTACGAACACGCCGCCGCCCGGGTCGAGTACGGCATCGTCTCCCGCTCGGCCTCCGAACTCCAGCGGGGCCTGGCCCTCGCCCGTTCCTGCGACGCGGACGGCCTCGCCGCCCGGGCCCGGACCGCCCTGGACGCCCTCGGCGCCCCGCCGCCCGGCCGGATACCGGGCCAGACCCGCAGGTGAGCGCCTGCCGGGGGCGGCCCCGGACCGCTCCCGGGCGGTGAGCCCGGCCCACCGTGCCGGACCGGTCCGGCCGGGGCGCGGGGGCCCGCGGGGTCACCCCTCGTCGTCCTCCTCCGCCAGCACGCGCTGGGCCGTGGCGAAGGCGGAGTTCGCCGCGGGGACCCCGCAGTAGACGGCCGTCTGGAGGAGGACCGCGCCGATCTCCTCCGGGGTGAGCCCGTTGCGCCGGGCCGCCCGGACGTGCATGGCCAGCTCCTCGTAGTGGCCGTGGGCGACCAGCGCGGTCAGGGTGATCATGCTGCGCTCACGGCGGCCGAGCGTCGGGTCGGTCCAGATCTCGCCCCAGGCGTAGCGGGAGATGAAGTCCTGGAACCGGGCGGTGAACGGCGTCTGGCGGGCCTGCGCCCGGTCCACGTGCGCGTCCCCGAGCACCTCCCGCCGCACCCGCACGCCCTGCCCCGGGCCCTCGCCGAAGTGGGCGCGCAGCGCGGTCAGCACGGCCCGCGGACACTGCGCGGGGGCCAGGTGGGAGGCGCCCGGGATCTCCACGAGCGCGGCGCCCGGCACCGCGTCCGCGATCTCCCGCAGATGCGCCGGCGGCGTCGCGGCGTCCTCGCGCCCGGCGACCAGCAGCGTGGGCACGGTGATCTCCGCGAGCCGTTCGCGCAGGTCGAACGCGGCCAGCGCGTCGCAGCAGGCGGCGTAGGCCGCCGGGTCGGCGCGGCGATGGTCGGCGATCAGGGCGGGGACCGTGAAACCACCGGCGAACCAGCGGGAGTCCGCGCCGTCCGCGACCGGGTCCAGCCCTTCGCGCCGCACCAGCGCGGCCCGTTCCCGCCAGGGCCGGGCGCCGTCGAAGTGGGCCGACGAGCAGATCACCGCGAGGGACGACACCCGCTCGGGGTGGTGCAGCGCCAGATGCAGCCCGACCGCCCCGCCCAGCGACACGCCGGCGTAGGCGAACCGCTCCAGGCCGAGGGAGTCGGCGAGGGCCAGCACGAGGCCGGCCAGGTCGCCGACGGTGGCGCCGGGACCGATCAGACCGGCGGCCGAACCGCCGTGCCCCGGCAGGTCCCAGCGGATCACCCGGTGCGCGGCGGACAGTTCGGGCGCGACCTCGTCCCACAGCGCGTACGAGGTGCCGAGGGAGGGCCCGAGGATCAGCGGGGGAGCGGACGCCGGACCCTCCGCACGGTGGTTGAGCAGCTTCTCGGTCAACGTCGCTCCAGCGCACGGTCGGTGAGGACACCGGCGGAACCGGTGTAGCGGGCGGGGTCGGTGAGGTCGTCGAGGTCGACGTCCTTCAACGCCGGTTCCTCGGCGAGGAGTTCGCCCAGGGAGCGGCCTTCGGTGAAGGTGCGCGGTGCGAGCCGGGTCAGCAGCTCCTTGGCGCGGGCCCGGCCGAGCACCGCCGACAGCTCGGCGGAGAGCCGCTCGGAGACGATCAGCCCGTGGGTGAGCCCGAGGTGCCCGCGCATGACGTCCGCGCGCACCCGCAGCCCCTCGGTCAGCTCCGCCGCGTCCCGGGCGGCCCCGCCGACCAGCCGCAGCAGGTCCCGCAGCGGCTCCCACTCCGCGTGCCAGGACCCGGCCGGCCGCTCGTCGCCCGCCACCAGGGCGCCGTACAGCGTGGCCGCGAGCTGGGGGGCCCGCAGGGCGGCGGCGGCGATCAGCGTGGACCGCACGGGGTTCGCCTTGTGCGGCATGGCCGAGGAACCGCCGCCGGTGCCCTCCGCGACCTCCGCGACCTCGGTGCGCGAGAGGGTGAGCACGTCGGCCGCCGTCTTCCCCAGGGCCCCCGCCGCGAAGGCCAGGCACCCGGCCAGGTCGGCGACCGGGGTGCGCAGCGTGTGCCACGGCAACAGCGGTGCGCGCAGGCCCAGTTCCCGCGCGTACGCGGCGGGCAGCGCGGTCGCGTCCGCGGCGCCGTACGCCGTGAAGGCCGCCAGCGTCCCGGCCGCGCCGCCGAGCTGGACGGGCAGGGCGTCCCGTACGGCCGTGATCCGGTCACGCGCGTCCAGCACCAGCGACCGCCATCCGGCGGCCTTCAGCCCGAACGTCGTCGGCACGGCGTGCTGGGTGAGCGTGCGGCCCGGCACGGGCGTGTCCCGGTGCTCGGCCGCCAGCCGCGCCAGCGCCCGCTGCGTACGGTCCAGGTCGGCGAGGACCTCCTCCAGCGTCCGCGCCGCGACCAGCATGGCCGCCGTGTCCATGATGTCCTGGCTGGTGGCGCCCCGGTGGACGTACGGCCCGTACTCCGTGCCGACCGCCTCCGTCAGGTCCGCGACCAGGGGGATGACCGGGTTGCCGCCGCTCCTTGCGCGCGCGGCGAGGGACCCCGCGTCGAAGGCGCCCGCGGCGGCCTCGGTGACGGCCCGGCCGGCCGCGGCCGGGGCCAGGCCCAGCGCGGCCTGCGCACGGGTCAGCGCGGCCTCCGCGTCGAGCAGCGCCCGCAGGTGGGCCGCGTCGCTCGTCGCGCGGGCCGCCGGGGAACCGGTCCACCCGGGGGCGAGCAGACCCGCGTCCGACTGATCAGCTGTCACCGGAACTCCAGGAAGACCGTCTCGCCCTCGCCCTGAAGGCGGATGTCGAAACGGTAGACGCCGGTGCCGTCGCCGGCCGCGATCAGCGTGTCGCGGCGCGCCGGGTCGAGCCCGGTCAGCAACGGGTCGCCGGCGTGCGCGGCCGTGTCCTCGGGCAGGTAGATCCGGGTGAACAGATGGACGAGCAGCCCGCGCGCGAACACGCACGCGCTGAGGTACGGGGCGCTCAGCCCGCGCGCGCCGGGCCGCAGCGTGCGCGCGTACCAGTGCCCGTTGGCATCCGTCTGGACGCGGCCCCAGCCGGTGAACTCCACACCGTTGCGCCCCAGGTAGCCGCCGGTCGAGGGGTCCCGCCGGATCGAGCCGTCGACGGCGGGCATCCGGCCGTCCGGGTCCGGGCCCCACAGCTCGACGAAGGCGTCCGGCAGCGGCCGCCCCTCGCCGTCGTACACGTACCCCTGGACGGTGATCGTGTCGGGGTGGCCGACGGGCGCGATGTCGCCGCCGCCGGGGAAGGGCAGCGCGTACCCGTAGAAGGGGCCGACCGTGTGCGACGGGGTGGGCGGCACGCTCTCCGTGCCGCTGGTGTCGATCTTCGTCATGGCGGGTCAGCGTCCTTCTTCGATCCAGGTGGCGTTCGGGCCGTCCAGCACGATGTCCCAGTGGTAGCCGAGCGAGAACTCGGGCACGGACAGGCCGTGGTCGTAGGTGGCGACCAGCCGCTGTCGCGCCGCGTCGTCCGTCACCGACTGAAGGATCGGGTCGTAGGGGAACAGCGGGTCGTTCGGGAAGTACATCTGCGTCACCAGCCGCTGGGTGAACGCCGAACCGAACAGCGAGAAGTGGATGTGCGCGGGCCGCCAGGCGTTGACGTGGTTGCGCCACGGGTACGGACCCGGCTGGATCGTGGTGAAGCGGTAGTGGCCGTCGTCGTCGGTGAGCGTGCGGCCCACCCCGGTGAAGTTCGGGTCCAGCGGGGCGTCGTGCTGCTCGCGCTGATGGGCGTACCGGCCGGCCGAGTTGGCCTGCCAGATCTCCACCAGCTGGCCGCGGACCGGCCGCCCGGAGCGGTCGAGGAGCCGGCCGGAGACGGTGATGCGCTCGCCGACCGGCTCGCCGCGGTGGTGCCGGGTCAGGTCGTTGTCGATCTCGGTGACGTCCCGCTCGCCGAAGGCCGGCGAGGCCAGCTCCACCAGCTCCGGGTCCCTGCCGACGTCGATGGTGACCGGCGGCCGCAGCGGGTGGCGCAGGAGGGAGGAACGGTAGGGCGCGTAGCCGCGGCGCGGATGGTGCTCGACGGGGGCGCCGCCCGCGAGCCGCTTCTCGTACGCGGCGTGCTCGGCCGCGATCTCCTGGTCGATGTCGGCTTGCGTGAGAGTCATGGGGATTCCCGGGTCACTGGCGTTCGAGGACGAGGGCGAGGCCTTGGCCCACGCCGATGCAGAGGGTGGCGACACCGACACCGGAGCCGCGGCGGGCGAGCTGGTGGGCGACGGTGCCGGCGAGGCGGGCGCCGGAGGCGCCGAGCGGATGGCCGAGGGCGATGGCACCGCCCTGCGGGTTGAGGATCGCCGGGTCGAACGCGGGCCACTCGGCCACGCAGCCCAGCACCTGGGCGGCGAAGGCCTCGTTCAACTCCAGCACGGACAGGTCGTCGAAGCCCCGGCCCGCCTTGGCGAGGGCCCGCTCGACCGCCTCGACGGGGGCGAGCCCGAAGTAGCGCGGGTCCAGGGCCGACACCCCGGTGGCGCTCACCCGGGCGAGGGGTTCGCGGCCGACGGCCCGCAGGCCCTCCTCGTCGACGAGGAGCAGGGCCGCCGCGCCGTCGCTGAGCGGCGACGCGTTCCCGGCGGTGACCGTGCCGCCCTCGGTGCGGAACGACGGTCTCAGCTTCGCCATCGCCTCCGGGGAGGCGTCCGGCCGCACCGACTCGTCGGCCGCGAACACCAGCGGGTCGCCCTTGCGGCGGGGGACCGTGACGGGGACCAGCTCGTCGTCGAACAGGCCCTGCTCCTGGGCCCGCGCGGCCTTGCGGTGGCTGTGCAGCGCGAACTCGTCCTGCCGCGCACGGCTGATCCCGTGCTTGTCGGCGATCAGCTCCGCGCTCTCGCCGAGCGGGATCGTCCACTGCGGGTCCATCCGCGGGTTGACCATCCGCCAGCCCAGCGTGGTCGAGTACAGCTCCGCGTGACCCGCCGGGAACGCCCGGTCGCTCTTGGGCAGCACGTAGGGCGCGCGGGTCATCGACTCCACACCGCCGGCCACGGCGATCGAGGCGTCCCCGACGGCGATCGCGCGGGCCGCCTGGATCACCGCCTCCAGGCCGGAGGCGCACAGCCGGTTGACGGTCACGCCCGGCACGGAGGCCGGCAGCCCCGCCAGCAGGGCGGCCATCCGGCCCACGTTGCGGTTCTCCTCGCCGGCGCCGTTGGCGTTGCCGAAGTACACGTCCTCGATCCGGGCCGGGTCCAACGCGGGCGTACGGGCCAGGAGTTCACGGATCGCGTGGGCGGCGAGGTCGTCGGGGCGCACCGAGGCCAGGGCGCCGTCGTAGCGACCGACCGGCGTGCGGACGGCGTCGACGACGTAGACGCTCTTCACCGCTGGATCTCCTCGGGGACGCGGACCTTGGCGGCCGTCTTCGCGACGATCTCCTCCGCGTCCACCCCGGGCGCGGTCTCGACGAGCACCAGGCCGTCCGCGGTGACGTCGAGGACGCCCAGGTCGGTCACGATGCGGTCGACGCAGCCCCTGCCGGTCAGGGGCAGCGTGCACTCGGCGAGGATCTTCGGGCCGCCGTCCTTCGCGGTGTGCGTCATGACGACGATGACGGTACGGGCGCCGTGGACCAGGTCCATCGCCCCGCCGATACCGGTGATCAGCTTGCCGGGGACCGCCCAGTTGGCGAGGTCGCCCCGCTCGGACACCTGCATCGCGCCGAGCACGGCGACGTCGATGTGGCCGCCGCGGATCATGCCGAAGGAGAGAGCCGAGTCGAAGAAGGAGGCGCCGGGCAGGACCGTGACGGTCTCCTTGCCGGCGTTGATCAGGTCCGGGTCGACCTGGTCCTCGGTGGGGTAGGGACCGGTGCCCAGGATGCCGTTCTCGCTCTCCAGCACCACCTCGACGCCGGCGGGGAGGTGGTTGGGGATCAGGGTCGGCAGGCCGATGCCGAGATTGACGTACTGCCCGTCCTCCAGCTCGCGCGCGGCGCGGGCCGCCATCTGCTCGCGTGTCCAGGCCATCAGCCGTTCACCCGTTCCCTCGTCGCGGGCGCCGAGACGGTCCGCTGCTCGATCTTCTTGTCGGCGGCCTGCTCGGGCGTCAGGGCCACCACCCGCTGCACGAAGATGCCCGGCACGTGCACGGCGTCCGGGTCCAGCCCGCCCGGTTCGACCAGTTCCTCGACCTCGGCGATCGTGATCCGCCCCGCCATCGCCGCGAGCGGGTTGAAGTTGCGGGCGGACCTGTGGAAGACGAGGTTGCCGTGCCGGTCCCCCTTCGCCGCCCTGACCAGTGCGTAGTCGGTGCGGATGCCGTGTTCCAGCACGTACTCGGTGCCGTCGAACTCCCGCACCTCCTTCGGCGGCGAGGCGAGCGCGACGCCGCCCTCGCCGTCGTAGCGCCACGGTAGCCCGCCCTCGGCGATCTGGGTGCCCACCCCGGCCGGGGTGTAGAAGGCGGGGATGCCGGCACCGCCGGCCCGCAGGCGCTCGGCGAGCGTGCCCTGCGGGATCATCTCGACCTCGATCTCCCCGGCCAGGTACTGGCGCGCGAACTCCTTGTTCCCCCCGATGTACGACGCGGTCACCCGGGCGATCCGCCCCGCGGCCAGCAGCACGGCGAGGCCCGACTCCATCGCCCCGCAGTTGTTGGAGACGACCGAGATCCCGGTGACGCCCCGCTCGTACAGGGCCTCGATGAGCACGCCCGGTACGCCGCTCAGCCCGAAACCGCCCACCGCCAGCGACGCGCCGTCCGGCACGTCGGCCACCGCCTCCAGGGCCGTGGCGACCACCTTGTCCATGCGTGCAGCCCCCTCTCTCTCTTCATGCCTCAGCCTTCAATTAATCAGGGCACTGACTATTTGGGCGAGGCGGTCCTCACGCTGCCATCGGTGGGCCGGGCCGTCAAGACTTCAGAGAAAGGTGAGGTCAAAGGCTTTTTCGTGCGGGCGGACAGTGGCCTGTTCTCCGGGTATCGTTCAGTGCACGTACGATTCGACTTCGGGAGCGCGCATGGCCGCGGCGGACCTCAACACCCACCCCGGGCACCTCGCCCGGCGACTCCAGCAGGCGCACTACCTGCTGTGGAACGCGATGGTGTCCGAGGAGACCACCTCCCCGCAGTTCGCCGTCCTCAACGCGCTCGTCGCCGAGCCGGGCCTCGACCAGCGCACGGTGGGGGAGCGGGTGGGCCTGGACCGCTCCACCGTCGCCGAGGTGATCGGCCGGCTGATCCGGCGCGGACTCCTCGACAAGGTCCGCGACCCGCAGGACGGCCGCCGCTTCCTGCTCCGCCTGACCGACGAGGGCCTGCGCGTCCACCCCCGGCTGGCCGTGCGCGCGGCCCGGATGAGCCAGGTCTTCCTCGCCCCGCTGTCCGGCGAGGAGCAGACGGTGTTCTTCGACCTGATCCGCCGGGTCGCCGACGCGGCGGAGGGGCTGCGCAACCCGGCGGAGCCCCTGGCGGGACGGGGCGCGGGGGACTAGGGCCTCTCGTTTGGACCAGGCCGGGCTCGCAGGCCCCGGCACCGCACCTCGCCGCGTCGTCGTCGGTCGCCAGGGCTCCGCCCCGACTCCCTCCTCCGCCTCGCGAGGCACGGCACCGGACCCCGCTCCCTGATCCGGCCTGATCTAAACGAAAGACCCTAGACGCCGTCGTCACGACGAGACGCCGTCGTCACCCCTCCGCCCCTCCCGACCCCGACCCGATCGCGGGCGCCGTCCTCCCGCCCCTCCCGGCCCCGGTCGCACGCGTCCCGTGGTCCGGCCGGTTCGTCCGGCGCGGTTCGGATCCGGGGTGCCGGGTACCCGGCCCGCACTCCGGGATCCGCCCGGCACGGCGGGTCCCCGAACTCGCTGGAGGGAGCACGGCACGATGAAGGCAGTGACCTGGCAGGGAAAGCGGGACGTCCGGGTGGAGACCGTGGCCGACCCGGTGATCCAGGAACCCACGGACGCCGTCATCCGCGTCACGTCCACCGGACTGTGCGGCTCCGACCTGCACCTCTACGAGGTGCTCACCCCGTTCATGACCCCCGGCGACATCCTCGGCCACGAACCCATGGGCATCGTCGAGGAGGTCGGCGCCGGTGTCGTCGACCTCAGCGTCGGCGACCGGGTCGTCGTGCCCTTCCAGATCGCCTGCGGCGACTGCTGGATGTGCCTGAACTCCCTGCCCACCCAGTGCGAGACCACCCAGGTCACCGCCGAGGGCATGGGAGCGGCCCTGTTCGGCTACACCCGCCTGTACGGCGCGGTGCCCGGCGGCCAGGCCGAGTACCTGCGCGTCCCGCAGGCCCAGTTCGGCCCGATCAAGGTGCCCGAGGGCCCGCCCGACGACCGCTTCGTCTACCTGTCCGACGTCCTGCCCACCGCCTGGCAGGCGGTCGAGTACGCCGGTATCCCCGAAGGCGGCAGCGTCGCCGTGCTGGGCCTCGGGCCCATCGGGGACATGGCCTGCCGCGTCGCCCAGGTGCGCGGCGCCGGGCGGGTGTTCGGCGTGGACCTCGTCGGCGACCGGCTGCGCCGGGCCCGCGCGCGGGGCGTGGAGACGTACGACCTGCGGAGCTTCGACAGCGAGAAGGAACTGGTCGCCGCGATCCGCGACGAGACCGACGGACGCGGCCCGGACGCCGTGATCGACGCCGTCGGGACCGAGGCGCACGGCAGCACGGTCGCCCGCCTGATCCAGAACGCCTCCGCCCTGCTGCCGAACAAGGTGAGCGGCCCCCTCGCCGAACGCTTCAGCGTCGACCGGCTCGCCGCCCTCCACATGGCCATCGAGCTGGTGCGCCGCGGCGGCACGCTCTCGCTGACCGGCGTCTACGGGGGCATGGCCGACCCGCTGCCGATGCTCACCATGTTCGACAAGCAGATCCAGATCCGGATGGGCCAGGCCAACGTGCGCCGCTGGGTCGACGACATCCTCCCCTACCTCACCGAGGAGGACCCGCTCGGCGTCGACGACTTCGCCACCCACCGCATCCCGCTGGCGGAGGCCCCCAAGGCGTACGAGATGTTCCAGCAGAAGCGGGACGGGGCCGTGAAGATCCTCATGACGCCGTGAGACGGGCGGCATGACGTCCCGGGACGGGCGACCCGGGACGGGTGCCGGGGGCACCGCCGCGCGCGGCGGCACCCCCGGCATCCGCGGGACGTCTACAGGTCCTTGACCCGGATGTCCCGGTACGACACCACGTCCGTCGTGCCGTGCACCTGCAGGCCCAGATAGCCGGAGGCGAACCGCCGCCCGTCCGTGCCCGGATCGTCCGCGCGCGGCGGGGAGAACTCCTGCCCGCCGGTGTTGTCGAACTCGTTGATCAGCACACCGTTGCGGAACACCGAGTAGTGCTGGCCGACCACCCGGATCTCGTAGTCGTTCCAGGTGCCCTTCTGGGTCACGCCGGCCCCGGCCAGGCCCACCCGGTCGAAGCCGTAGACCGAGCCGGTCTTGTACGGGTCGCCGTCGGGCCGGTCCAGCACCTGCACCTCGTGCCCGAACTTGACGGCCGCCCACTCCGG
Source organism: Streptomyces sp. NPDC031554 (assembly GCF_055580685.1). Lineage (NCBI taxonomy): Bacteria > Bacillati > Actinomycetota > Actinomycetes > Kitasatosporales > Streptomycetaceae > Streptomyces > Streptomyces sp. NPDC031554. The sequence goes on from NZ_JBVIKX010000002.1 coordinate 726,968, forward strand.
ACGCGGCTCCTCGGCCTGGCCGTGGACCCACGGGAAGCGCACGAGCACACCGGAGTTGGCGTTCCCGGTGCCCGGCGCGTCGTCCCGCCACTGCAGCCGCAGCGAGAAGTCGCCGTACTTGCGCTGCGGGAACCACAGCATCCCCAGACCGTCCCTCGTCGTGCCCGAGGTGATCGAGCCGTCGCCGTTCGGGGCGAAGGAGCCGCCGCCCACGTGCTCCCACCGGGCGACGGACTCCGCGCTGCCGTCCATGATCGTGCGGTACCCCTCGGTCTGCCCCGGCCTGCCGATCCCGGACGCGCGGGCCGCGTCGAGGACGGCGCCGTGCTCCCGCTCGTCGACGACCCCGGCCCGCAGCAGAGCGTCCAGGACGGCCCGCACGTGCTTGAGGAACAGGGCGTGGGAGGTCCACTCCCGCTCGTCCTCGATCAGCTCGTTGATCCGGCACCGGTCGTCGGTCACCCGGTTGGGGACCCCGGTGTCGACCGTGCCGACGATCACCGTCGACCGCTCGTCCCACTCGGGGCAGGGGGGCGCCGGCACCCCGCCGCCGGCCACCACCGCGAAGCTCACGTCGCGCGCGGCGGCGGTGTTGCCCGCCCTGTCGCTCGCCCGGTACGTCACCGTGTGGGCGCCGGGCCGGTCGACGACCACCGGCGCGCCGTAGGCCAGGTAGGGACCGCCGTCGAGCGCGTACTCGACGGCCGCGACCCCGGAGCCGCCCGCGTCGCTCGCGCTGACGGTGACCCGGGCCCTGCCGACGTAGGCGCCCGCGGAGTTGCGCGTGCCCTCGACGGTCACGCCCGTCACCGGGGGAGTGGTGTCCCGCGGGGGCGCGGCGACCACCGTGAACGTGACGCTCTTCTCTGCCGACGCGTTGCCCGCCTTGTCGACGGCGCGGTAGCGGACGGCGTGGGTGCCGACCCGGTGGACCATGACGGGGGCGGTGTACGTGCTCCAGTCGCCCGCCGTACCGACCGCGTACTGGACGCGGTCGACGCCCGACCCCGTGTCGGACGCCGTGACCGTCACGGTCGCCATGTCGACATAGGTGCCGTCGGGGTTCCGTTCCCCGCTCACCGTCGCCGAGGTCTCCGGCGCGGTGGTGTCGTCGGAGGGCGGCGCCACCACGGTGAACGCCACGCTCTTCTCGGCGGAGACGTTGCCCGCCTTGTCGAAGGCGCGGTGGCGGACCGTGTGGCCGCCGACCCGGTCGACGACCACGGGCGCGGTGTACGGCAGCCAGTCGCCCGTCGCGTCGACGGCGTACTGGACCCTGTCGACCCCCGACCCGCCGGCCTCGTCGGCCGCCGAGACCGTCACGCTCGCCGACCCGACGTACGCGCCGTCGGCGTTGCGCACGCCGTCCACCGTCGCCGAGGTCTCCGGCGCGGTGGTGTCCTCGCCACTGCCTTCCGTCACCACGAGGATGCCCTGCATCCGGCCGTGCCCGGGGATCGTGCAGTGGTAGAGGTAACGGCCCGGGGAGAGCGTGACCTCGGCGGTGTGCCGGCCGCCCGTGTCGTCGTCCGGGTTGGCCAGGATGTTCAGCTGGACGTCGTCGTTGAACTCGGGGTCGCTCGTCACGAACGTCAGCGTGTGCGGCATCCCCGTGGTGTTGCCGGTCGCCGCGCTGTTCTCGAAGACGACCGTCGCCGGTCCCGCCACCGCCGTCGTCGGCGCCGCCGTGTACGCGGTGATGTCGTCACCGGCCGTCCAGGTCAGCACCTGCGCGGCCGCGGCGGGCGGGGCGGCGGGCGCGTCCTGCCCGGGCCGCGCGGCACTCGGCGCGGCCTGCGGACCGAGCACCGTCAGCACGGCGGCCAGCAGCACCGCCCACACCCTCCGTCGCCCCGTCACCGCGTCCCCCTCACGAGTTGCCCCGCGGCCGGGGTCGGCCCGCCGCCGGTGTAAGTGACCCGCCACAGTGCCGACCTGGCGTCGGAGGTGAAGAAACCGCGCCCGTAGTCGAGGACGTAGAGCGCGCCGTCCGGACCGAACTTCCAGTCCATGAGGTTCCTGATGCCGTCGTTGCCGACCGGCACGATCTTCTTCAACGACTCGGAGTGCACCGGCAGGCCCCCGGCGCCCTGGGTCGCCGGGTTCATCAGCACCGCGTCGCGCGGCTGGTCGCCGTCGTAGAAGTCGCCGACGAACCACTTGCCGTCCCAGTAGGCGGGCCACCGGGCCGGGTTCGCGTTCGCCGCGTCGTAGCGGTAGACGGGCCCGTTCATCGCGGCCTGACCGCCGCCCTTGAGCCAGGGCAGCAGGTAGCGGGCCTCCTCCTGCCGGTACGACGGGACGCCGCTCGCGTCCCGCGGATAGTCCGGGGCGCCACCCTGGGGCGAGTACCAGATGTTGTTGCCGGTGACCGGCGGCAGGTTCACCAGGCCGTCGTTGTTCGGCGACTCGTTCCTCGGGTGGTCGCAGTCGTACCAGCCCAGCGGCTTCGTCGGGTCGGGCAGATTGCGGTCGCGGTAGGGCTGCCCGTTGCCCATGCAGTACGGCCAACCGCGGTTGGACGCCTCGGTGATGACGGCGAACGTGTCGTACTTGGCGGGACCCCACGTCGTCGACGGGACGCTCGCGTCCGGTCCCACCCAGCCCGCGTACAGGACGTCGGTCCGCCGGTCGACGGAGATGCGGGCGGGGTTGCGGACCCCCATCACGTAGATCTCGCCGCGCGTCCTGCCACCGCCCTCGGCGGTCTCCCGCCCGGTGAAGAGGTTGCCCCGCGGCAGCGTGTACGTGCCGTCCGGCTCCGGGTGGATGCGCAGGATCTTGCCGTTGAGGTTGTTGGTGTTCCCGGCGGTGCGGCGCGCGTCGGCGAAGGAGAGGCCCTTGTAGTTCGGCTGCGGGTTGTTGCCGGAGTAACCGTCGCTGAAACCGCTGGAGTTGTTGTCGCCGGTCGCGATGTAGAGGTTGTCCCGGGAGTCCCAGGCCATGCCACCGCCGGCGTGGCAGCAACTGTGCACCTGCACCGGCCACTTCAGCAGCACCTTCTCGCTGCCGGGGTCCAGCCTGTTCGTGGCGGGGTCGAGCGTGAAGCGGGAGACGCGCCGCTCGGCCGTCCGCTTCTCGCGGTCGAGGCCCGAGTGGGGCGTGTAGTGCAGGTACACCCAGCCGTTCTGCCCGAACCGCGGGTCCAGCTCGATGCCGAGCAGCCCCTCCTCGACCTTGACCAGCTCGTCGCCGCCGCCCTTGTTGCCGAACACGGTCAACGCGCCCGCCAGGGTCACCTCCTTCGTCGCCGGGTCGTAGACGTGGATCTCGCCCTGTCCCTTGCCGACGTCCGGATCGTTCCAGTCGGTGACCACGGGCCGGGAGGAGTCGGCGCCGCCGCGGCCGATGTACAGCACCCGCCCGTCGGGTGCCGTGACCAGGCCGTGCGGCTCACCGATCTGGTCGTTGCGGCCCGGCTGGTTGGGCCGGGTCAGCCGCTCGGCCCGGTAGTTCGCCGCGATCGTCGCCTTGCAGTCGGCCCGGACCAGCCGGGTCGTCCACAGCAGGGCGCCCCGCAGGTGCGCGCGGAAGTCCGTCTCGTCGTAGGCCGACGCCGTACCGCCCATGCCCGTGTAGAAGGACCGGCCGCCGTCGTAGTCCCGGCACCAGCTGATCGGGTGGTCGGCACCGTTGGCGCCCGCGCCCGGCCGGTACGTCGACTCGCGCACCCGGGCGACGGTGTGCACGGTGCCGGAGGGGTTGCGCGTCCAGTTGGGCCACCGGTCGGGGCGCTTCCACTCGACGGGGAGGTCCTTTCCGGCCGGGTGCCCGCGGTCGCCCACCTCGACGGTGGCCCGCTGCACGTCCGCCGGGCCGTTCGCCGCCGGGCGGGCGCCGATCAGGCCGGTGAACCAGTCCGAGTAGGGTTCCGCGCGTGCCGCGTCGTGGAGGCCGACGAAACCGCCGCCCGCCTCCATGTAGGCCTCCAGGCCCGCCTCCTGCTCGGGATCGAGCACGTCACCGCCCCCGGTCAGGAACACGACGGCGTTGTAGCCGCCCAGCCGCGCCCCGTCGGTGAAGACCGAGGCGTCGTCGGTGGCCTCGACCTCGAAGCGCTGGTCCGCCGCGCCGGTGAGGCCGATGTCCTCGATCGCCTCGATGCCGGCGTCGACGACCGGCGACTCCTCGCCGGCGGCCGCGGAGCCGTGGAAGACGAGGACGTTCACCCCCGGACCGCCCGGCGGCGACTTCACCGACATCGTTGTCAGCGATGGCTCCGGCGCCGGGCGCGCCTGCACGGCGGGACCCGACAGCAGCCCGGCGGTGACGGCCCCGGCGGCCACGGCGGCCGCCCTGGCCCGTCTCCTGCGGCGTCCGGCCCCGCGCGCACCGACCGCCCTCGTCGTGCTCAACCCTCGTAAGTGCATGGGCACCTCCCTGGTCACAGCGACAGCGCCAAGGAAGCTAGACCCCTTTGCCCGGCGCGCCAAGGGCAATGACCGCAATGGCACGAACTTTGTCCTGGGTGTGGATGAACGGCGGAACGACCGGTACCGTCGCACGGGTTCCTCGCGCTCGTCACAGGTACGCCTTCGCAAGTGCCGTATCAGGAGGGGGAGTTCCGCATGGACAGACGCGGTTTCAACCGGCGGGTGCTGCTCGGCGGCGCCGCGGCGGCGACATCGTTGTCACCGACCGTCTCCCGGGCCGCCGACGCCGTCTCCCGGGCCGCGGCGGCCCCGGCCGGCGGCCAGGTGCGGCACCTCAGGCTGTACGCGGAGAAGCTCCCCGACGGGCAGCTCGGCTACGGCTTCGAGAAGGGCGGGGCGACGGTCCCCGGCCCGCTGATCGAGGTGAACGAGGGCGACACCGTCCACATCGAGTTCGAGAACGCCCTGGACGTGCCGGCGAGCCTGCACGTGCACGGCCTCGACTACGAGACCTCCAGCGACGGCACGGCGCTGAACCACAGCGACGTGGAACCGGGCGGCTCGCGCACCTACACCTGGCGCACGCACCTCCCCGGCCGCCGCGCGGACGGCACCTGGCGGGCCGGCAGCGCGGGCTACTGGCACTACCACGACCACGTCGTCGGCACGGAACACGGCACGGGCGGCATCCGCAAGGGCCTCTACGGACCGGTGATCGTCCGGCGCAAGGGCGACGTCCTGCCCGACGCCACCCACACGATCGTCTTCAACGACATGACGATCAACAACCGGCCCGCCCACGGCGGCCCGGACTTCGAGGCCGTGGTGGGCGACCGCGTCGAGTTCGTGATGATCACGCACGGCGAGTACTACCACACCTTCCACCTGCACGGACACCGCTGGGCCGACAACCGCACCGGCACGCTCACCGGCCCCGACGACCCCAGCCGGGTCGTCGACAACAAGATCGTCGGTCCGGCCGACTCCTTCGGCTTCCAGGTGGTCGCGGGGGAGGGCGTGGGGGCCGGCGCGTGGATGTACCACTGCCACGTGCAGAGTCACTCCGACATGGGGATGGTGGGTCTGTTCCTGGTGCGCAGACCGGACGGCACGATCCCCGGCTACGAGCCCCACGGCCCCCACGAACCCCACGAGCACTGACCACGAACCCCACGACCACCGACGACGAACCCCACGAGCGCCGACGGGCCCGGACGGCGGCCTCGCCGCCCCGGTGGCGAGAGCGCTCTCACCTCCTCCCCGCCGCGGCTATCCTGAGCCGCACCGCACCGAGGAGGAGCCCCGAAGTGAGCGACACAGCGCCCCGTCCCACGCTGGAGGCAGTGGCCGCACGGGCGGGGGTGTCGCGGGCGACCGTCTCACGGGTCGTCAACGGCGGCGACGGGGTGCGCGAGCCGCTCGTCGAGCGGGTCCGGCGCGCCGTGGACGAACTCGGCTACGTCCCCAACCAGGCCGCGCGCAGCCTGGTGACCAAGCGGCACGACGCCGTCGCCGTCGTCATCGCCGAACCCGAGACCCGGGTCTTCGCCGACCCCTTCTTCGCCCTGCAACTGCGAGGCATCAGCAAGGAGCTGACCGCCCACGACAACCAGCTCGTGCTACTGCTCACCGAGGGCCGCGACGACCACGTCCGGGTCGCCCGCTACCTCGCCGGCGGCCATGTCGACGGTGCCCTCGTCTTCTCCCTCCACATCGACGACCCGCTGCCCGGGCTGATCCAGGGCGCCGGGGTGCCGACGGTGTTCGGCGGCCGCCCCGGCTGGGGCGACGGCACGCGCGACGTCAGGTACGTGGACAGCGACAACCGGGGCGGCGCCCGGGAGGCCGTGCGGCACCTGGTCGGACTCGGCCGCACCCGCGTCGCGCACATCACCGGGCCGCTGGACCAGACCTCGGCGGCGGACCGGCTCCAGGGCTTCCGGGACGTGCGGGGGGACGCCGACGCGCGGCTCGTGGTGGAGAGCGACTTCACCCCCGGCGGCGGTGAACGCGCCATGCGCGAACTCCTCGACCGCTGCCCGGACGTCGACGCCGTGTTCGCCGCCAACGACCTCACCGCCTCGGGCGTCCTGCGCGTGCTGCGCGAACGCGGACTGCGGGTGCCCGAGGACGTCGCCGTGGTCGGCTTCGACGACATGGTGCCCCTGGCCGAACAGACCGACCCGCCCCTGACCACGGTCCGTCAGGACATCGAGGAGATGGGCCGCATCATGACCCGCCTCCTGCTGCGCGGCCCGGACCGCCGCGGCGCCGGGGGGTCAGCCCGGGACGCCGGAGCACCGGCCGCCCCGAACGGCCTGGTCCTGCCGACCACCCTGGTGCGCCGCGCCTCCGCGTAGGGCGTGCCCTCGCCCTCACCCCTGCCGGGGTTCGCTCCGGATCACCGCGAAGCGCGCCCCGTCCGGATCGGTCAGCTTGGCGATCCGGCCCGTGCCTGCCACGTCCGCCGGTGCCGCCCGGACACCGCCGCCCAGCTCCCCGGCCCGCGCCGCGACCGCGTCGACGTCCACCACCTCGACGTACGGCAGCCAGTACGCCGGGTACGGCGCCTCCGCGGGGTCGTCGGCCAGCGGCACGAACCCGCCGAACACGGACTCCTCGCCCGCCCCGGCCGGATTCACGCTGGTGTACGTGCCGGTGGGCGAGGGAACGCCCGCGGTCTCCAGACCCAGGACGGCCCGGTAGAAGGCGGCCGCCGCGGCGATGTCCGGGGTGTACAGCTCGACCCGGCACAGCGAGCCCGGCTCGCCCGCCACGTCCACGCCCTCGAACCGGTCCGGCTGCCAGATGCCGAAGGGCACCCCCGCCGGGTCGGCGACGATCGCCATGGTGCCCCGGTCCATGACCTCCAGCGGCGGGAACAGCACCCTGCCGTGCGCCCGCTCGGCCGCCTCGCAGGTGGCGGCCGCGTCGGCCGTCCGGAAGTAGACCGTCCACGCCGGCGGGCCCTGCTCCGGAGAGGTCTGCATACCGCCCGCCGCGGTCCTGCCGTCCAGCTGGAAGAAGCCGTAGCCGCCGGCGTCGGGCCCCGCCGACCGGAACCGCCAGCCGAAGAGGGCGCCGTAGAAGGCGGTCGCGCGCCCGACGTCGGACGTGCCGATGTCGAGCCAGTTCGGGGCGCCGTCGACGAAACGGGTGGTGAGCATCGTCGCCCTCCTCGAGAGTCCTGTGCCGCGCACCGCCCCCGGGGCACTGCCGCCGTGCGCCGTTCCCCTGCTCCTGCTCTGCCGAGTCTCGCACCGCCCACCGGAGCCCGCTGCCGGAGCCCGCACGGCGGGCCCGGCGCGCCGCCGTGCGCCGCGGTGTTCCCGGGGGGCACCATCAGTGCGGCCGGGGCCCTGCCGGAGCGCGTATATCCGGCGTTGATGGAACGTTTTTCGCCGCGCGTCACGATGCTGCCCATGTACACCGACACGATTCCCTCCCCCGACCTCGCCTGGCAGCGGCAGGCACTGTGCGCACAGACCGGGGCGGACTTCTTCTTCCCGGAACCGGGCAGCTCGGTGCGGGAGGCCAAGCGCATCTGCGGCATGTGCGAGATGCGGTCCGCGTGCCTGGACTACGCCCTCGCCCACGACGAGCGCTTCGGCGTGTGGGGCGGCCTGTCCGAGAAGGAACGCCTGCACCTGCGCCGTGCCGCGCGCTGAGCGGGCGGCACGGCGGGGAGCCGGCGCACCCCTACGGCCGCATCGCGGGGGTGCGGCCGACAGGCGGGGCAGCCGAGAGGCGGGGCGGACGGGGGCCGGGGCCACGGGGGCGGCCCCGGACGCCGCACACGCGAACGGCCCGCACCGGGACGCGCTCTCCGGTGCGGGCCGTTCGTGAGGCGCCGCGGTGCCGCGATGCGGCGGGGTCGCTGTGCCGCTGTGCCGCGGGGTCAGCCCACGGCGCGGGCCGCCATGCGGGCCTTGCGCGCCGCCAGCTTCTCGTCGAACTTCAGGGCCTCGGCGTCCAGACCGCCCATGAACAGGCCGAGCTCCTCCTGCGCCTTCAGGCCCTCCGGGCCGAGGCCGTCCAGCTCCAGGACCCTCAGGTGGCGCAGGACGGGCTGGAGCACGTCGTCGTGGTGGATGCGCATGTTGTAGACCTCGCCGATCGCCATCTGCGCCGCCGCCCGCTCGAAGCCGGGCATGCCGTGGCCGGGCATGCGGAAGTTCACGACCACGTCGCGCACCGCCTGCATGGTCAGGTCGGGCGCCAGCTCGAAGGCGGCCTTCAGCAGGTTGCGGTAGAAGACCATGTGGAGGTTCTCGTCGGTCGCGATGCGCGCCAGCATGCGGTCGCAGACCGGGTCGCCGGACTGGTGGCCGGTGTTGCGGTGCGAGATGCGGGTCGCCAGCTCCTGGAAGGCGACGTAGGCCACCGAGTGCAGCATCGAGTGGCGGTTGTCCGACTCGAAGCCCTCGCTCATGTGGGCCATCCGGAACGCCTCCAGCTTGTCCGGGTCGACCGCGCGCGAGGCGAGCAGGTAGTCGCGCATCACGATGCCGTGCCGGCCCTCCTCCGCCGTCCAGCGGTGCACCCAGGTGCCCCAGGCGCCGTCGCGGCCGAACAGCGAGGCGATCTCGTGGTGGTAGCTGGGGAGGTTGTCCTCGGTGAGCAGGTTCACGACCAGCGCGATCCGGCCGATCTCGGTGACCTTCGACTGCTCCTTGCCCCAGGCCTCGCCGTCCTCGAAGAGACCGGGGAAGTTGCGGCCGTCGCTCCAGGGCACGTACTCGTGCGGCATCCAGTCCTTGGCGACTTTCAGATGCCGGTTCAGCTCGGTCTCGACCACTTCCTCCAGGGCGTACAGCAGCCGGGCGTCGGTCCAGACGGCGGAGGGGCTGCCGAGGTTCGAGGAGGTGATCGTCACGGGGGTGCTCCAGGGGACGTGGGGTACAGCGGACTGCGTCCGGCGGGCGGCGCCAGAACTTACGGGATCGTAGGCTACGAACCCGTAGGTTACGTAGCCGTAGATTAAGTTCACTGTAAAGATCGCTGATCAGCGCCCTTTCCGGCAGGCGCCCCGAGAGGTTTCCGGACATGCCGGAGGGTCCCGGGACGCGCAGGTCGCGGGGCCGGGCGGGTGGTGCGATCACCCGGTCAGGCGTACAGGCCCCGCAGTCGCACCGAGAGACACGTCACACATCCCTCGAGCTTCTCGAACTCGCCGATGTCGACCACGACGGGCTCGTACCCGAGGTCGGAGAGCAGGTCCGCGGTCCTCGGCGCGCTCGCGGCGATGAGCAGTTTCGGGCCACCGAGCAGCACCACGTGGGCGCCCGACTCCTCGGGCACCGACAGGAACCGCGGGAACAGCGCCGGCCGGTCCACCTTCGGGATGTGGCCGATCACCGTCCCGTCGGGCAGCGCGGTGACCGCCGACTTCAGGTGCAGCACCTTGCTCACGGGGACGGCCACGACCCGCGCCCCGAGCGGCTCGAAGGTCTCCCGCACCTGCTGGACGCCGGCCGCGTCGGTGCGGCCGCTGCGGCCCACGTAGAGCGTGTCACCGCACTTGAGCACGTCGCCGCCGTCCAGCGTGCCCGGCTCCCAGATCCAGTTGACCGAGCAGCCCAGCCGGGCCACGGCCTCCTCGACGCCGGCGGTCTCCGCGCGCCGGGACTCGGCGCCGGACCGCGCGATCAGGGCGACGTTGCGGTACATCACCACCGTGTCCTCGACGAACACGGCGTCCGGGCAGTCGTCGTCGGGCTCCACCTCGACGGTCTCCCAGCCCGTCGACCGCAGGGCCTCGGCGTAGGCCTCCCACTGCTCCAGGGCGAGGTCCACGTCGACCGCCACGCGCTCGACGTGCGTCACCAGGCCTTCGGCGAGGCGCGGGCCGGGGCGGCGGATGAGGGCCTTCTTGCTGGGCACGTCCGGATCTCCGAATCGGCGGTGGCTGACCGGCGCCGGGCGAGGGGCGCCGGTCAGCCATCATGCCGGGCCGGTCCGCCACGGCGAAACCCCCGCCGCCGTGCCGTGGCCCTCCCGGGACCCGGCGCGCTACGCGGGGTCCGCCAGTTCCCGCGCCGAGCTCTCCCGCAGTTCCCCGTCCAGCAGCAGCCAGCGGGTGATCCCGATCGACTCCAGGAACGGCAGGTCGTGACTGGCCACGATCAGGGCGCCCTCGTAGGACTCCAGGGCGGTCGTGAGCTGCCGCACGCTCGCCATGTCGAGGTTGTTGGTCGGTTCGTCCAGCATCAGCAGCTGCGGCGCGGGCTCGGCCAGCATCAGCGCCGCCAGCGTCGCCCGGAACCGTTCGCCGCCCGACAGCGTCGCCGCCTTCCGGTCGGCGCGGGCACCCCGGAACAGGAAGCGGGCCAGCCGGGCCCGGATCCGGTTGTCGGTGGCGTCCGGTGCGAAGCGGGCCACGTTCTCGGCGACCGTCAGCCCGTCGTCGAGGACGTCCAGCCGCTGCGGCAGGAAACGGAGCGGCACGTGCGCGCGCGCCTCGCCCGCCACCGGGGCCAGCTCCCCGGCGATCGTGCGCAGCAGCGTGGTCTTGCCCGCGCCGTTGCGCCCCACCAGCGCCACCCGCTCGGGCCCGCGCAGGTCGAGACCGCCCTCCACGCGCGCGCCGTGCGCGAGCCGCAGGTCCAGCAGGGTGAGCACCTCACGGCCGGGCGGCACGGCCGTGTACGGCAGCTCGACGCGGATCTCCGCGTCGTCGCGCACCGCCTCGACGGCCTCGTCGAGCCGCTCCCTGGCCTCGGCGAGCTTCTCCTCGTGCAGGATGCGGTGCTTGCCGGCGGACTCCTGCGCCGCCCGCTTGCGCGCCCCCATCACGATCTTCGGCTCGCGTTTCTGGTCCCACATCTTCTGGCCGTACCGCTTGCGCCGGGCCAGTTTCATGTGGGCCTCGGACAGTTCGCGTTTCTGCTTGCGCAGGTCGGACTCGGCGACGCGCACCATGCGTTCGGCGGCCTCCTGCTCGGTGGCGAGCGCCTGCTCGTAGGCCGAGAAGTTGCCGCCGTACCAGGTCACCTCCCCGTCGCGCAGGTCGGCGATCTGGTCGACGAGCTCGAGCAGCTCCCGGTCGTGGCTGACGACGACCAGCACGCCCGGCCAGCCCGCGACGGCCGCGTACAGGCGCCGCCGGGCGTACAGGTCGAGGTTGTTGGTCGGTTCGTCGAGGAGCAGGACGTCCGGCCGGCGCAGCAGCAGCGCGGCCAGCCGCAGCAGCACGGACTCGCCGCCGGACACCTCGCCGACGGTGCGGTCCAGGCCGATGCGGCCGAGCCCGAGTTCGCCGAGGGTGGCCAGGGCGCGTTCCTCGACGTCCCAGTCGTCGCCGAGGGTCTCGAAGTGTGCCTCGGACGCGTCGCCGCCCTCGATGGCGTGCAGCGCGGCGCGGCGGGCGGCGATGCCGAGGACCTCGTCGACGCGGAGGGCGGTGTCGAGCGTGACGTTCTGCGGGAGGTGACCGATCTCGCCGGCCGTGCGGACGGTGCCGTCGGAAGGGGTGAGCCGGCCGGCGATCAGCTTCAGCAGGGTCGACTTGCCGGAGCCGTTGACGCCGACGAGTCCGGTCCGGCCGGGGCCGAAGGCGACGTCGAGCCCGTCGAGGACGGGGGTGCCGTCGGGCCAGGTGAAGGAGAGGGACGTGCAGGTGATCGAATGTGACAAGGGGGCCTCGCGGTCGCGTGTGCGGTCAGGACGACACGTGTCGAGACACCGGGAGCGGCGACCACCTCGGGAACGGGGAGCGCGGGGCCAGGGGAACGCGGAGCGGGAACCCGCTCCGTGAGGACGGCCGGAACGCCGAGGTCGCACGCGACGCCCGCACCCCGGAAAAAAATGGGGGGTGCGGCGTGGTGTCTCAGGACCTCAGACGAGCAACGTCCTTCTCCTGTCGGCGGCAACAGATGCGTGACAGACCGTAGGAGGGGCCGGGAGGGGCTGTCAACGGAATTAAAGAGCGTCCCCCATCAGCTCCTCCAGGTCGCGGTCCAGGTCGAGCTGCAGGTGCTCCAGGCCGGCCGGCACCAGTTCGCCGGTCGCCTCCAGGAAGCGCCGGATCTCCGCCGAGTGCACGTGCACGATCGCCGTGCCCTCCGGCGCGTGGAACTCCAGCACCGTCCGGTCGTACCCGTACGGCCGCACGCGCACGTCCCCGTGGCCCTCGGCGTCGTGCAGGCCCGCGGTGAGCAGATCGCGGGCGAAGGTCCAGCAGACGTCCACGCCCTCCAGGGTGGCCGGGGCCGGGAAGGTCATACGGACGGCGAAGGGGTCACGCCGGTCGTAGTGCAGCGTGGCGGGGATGCTCTGCATCCGCGGCGCGGCGGCGACCAGGCGCGCCTCGACGGGCTGCTCGATGACGATGGACAACGCCTTGCTCCCTTGTGACGGCGGGACGGACTACCGGGTGGGTGGGGCCGGACACTGGAAGAGACGCCGGAACCGGCCGATGCGTGCACACACGGTCCGGGTGACCTCGGTCACCGCCTTTCATGCATACGAGTGACTCACCTCTCCTGCCGTGCCCGCGCGGACCGGTGGGGCGATCGAGGGCATCTGGACGCCACCGGGGCGGTGGACTAGCTTCGCCCGCCATGAGGCCCTTGGGGAAGACGCGACACACGATCAGTGCGGCACGCACGGCTCCGACGAGGCACACGGGGCGCGCGGGGCGGACGGCTCCGGCGAGGCGCGCGGGGCGGACGGCGGCGGTGGGGGCGGCCTGCGCGGCGGTGCTGGCCGTGCTGACGGCCGTACCCGCACCCGCCCAGGCGCAGGCCAGGGCGCACGGGGGCGGGCCGGCCGGCCACGCGCCCGCGTGGGCGCTCAAGGACACCGGGACCCCCGCCGTCCGCTTCCGCGGGCTGGCCGCGGTCGACCGGGACACCGCCTGGGTCGCGGGTACGCGGGGCACCGTCCTGCGCACCACCGACGGCGGCGCGAGCTGGCGGAACGTCTCCCCGCCCGGCGCCGCCGACCTCCAGTTCCGCGACGTGGAGGCCTTCGACGCGCGGCACGCCGTGGTGCTGGCCATCGGCGAGGGCGAGGCCTCCCGGATCTACCGCACCGCCGACGGCGGTGCGACCTGGACGGAGTCCTTCCGCAACACCGACGCACGGGCCTTCTACGACTGCCTGGCCTTCTTCGACCGCCGCCACGGCCTCGCGATGAGCGACCCGGTGGACGGCAGGTTCCGCATCCTGTCGACCGGTGACGGCGGCCGCTCCTGGACGGCGCTGCCGGACGCGGGCATGCCGCCCGCCCTGCCGGGCGAGGCCGGCTTCGCGGCGAGCGGCCAGTGCCTGGTCCCCGCCGGCCCCCGGGACGTGTGGCTGGCCACCGGCGGCGCGGCACGCGCGCGCGTGCTGCACTCCGCGGACCGGGGGCGGACCTGGACGGCCACCGACGCCCCGGTCCCGGCGGGCGATCCCGCGCGCGGGGTGTTCGCGCTCGCCTTCCGCGACCGCGCGCACGGCCTCGCGGTCGGCGGTGACTATCGCGCCGGCGAGCCCTCCCCGTCGGCCGCCGCCGTCACCGGTGACGCGGGCCGCACCTGGCGGCCCGCCGGCACGCCCCCGCCCGCCTACCGCTCCGGCGTCGCCTGGCTGCCGCACAGCCGCACCGTCGCCCTCGCGGTCGGCCCCACCGGCACCGACCTGACCACCGACGCCGGCCGCACCTGGCGCACCCTCGACACCGGCTCGTACGACACCGTCGACTGCGCCCCGGACCACGGCTGCTGGGCCGCCGGCGAACAGGGACGGGTGGCACGCCTGGAGAAATGAGCCGTCGCGGGGTACCCGGGAGGTGCGGACACGAGAGGAGTGAGCGCACATGCCACGCGGTTCCAGCCCCAAGCGGGAACGCCAGTACGAGCACATCGAGGAGAGCGCGCGGGAGCGGGGGGAGAGCCCCGGCCGGGCGAAGGAGATCGCCGCCCGCACGGTGAACAAGGAACGCGCCCGGTCCGGAGAGTCGAAGACCGCGAGCCGCACCTCCACGCAGGACAAGTCGTCCGGCGAGCGGGGCGGACAGCGGTCCGGCGGGGGCTCCGGGGGACCCACCTACGACCAGCTCTACGAGGAGGCCAAGCGCCGTGGCGTCCACGGCCGTTCGGACATGAACAAGAGCCAGTTGCAGCGCGCGCTGGGCAAGGACTGACGGCGGGCGGGGAACGACGGCCCGGCGCGGCCGGACCCGGTCAGCCGGGTCCGCTCCGGTACCGCTCCAGCGCGGGCGCCGTCTTCGTGGCCTCGAACTCCGTGACGCGGTACGCGCACACACCGGCCAGGACGAAGGGGTCGCCGGCGGCGACCGCCTCGATCGTGGCGCGGTCCTCCGCGACGGCGAGGATCACCCCGCCGTCGCGGGGGTTCTTGCGCCCGGACGCCAGGAACACCTCGCGCGCGTACTGTTCGTCGAGCCAGGCCACGTGGTCCGGCAGGACGGCGTCCACCGCGTCCAGGGGCGCCGTATAGGTCAGTTCCAGTACGAACATGATCGCGAGCCTACGCCGTCCGGGGCGGCCCGTAGGCTCGTCCCCACCATGACGACAGTGAACATTCCGGCAGTGGACATTCCGGTGGGCTGGCCCACGACCGAGGAGGAGGCCCGCGCCGTCCAGGACGAGCTGCGGGTGCGCGTGGTGCTCGGCGAGGCGGGGCCGCCGCCCGGCACCGGGCGGGTGACCGGAGTCGACGTGGCCTACGACGACGAACGGGACCTGGTGGCCGCGGCGGCCGTCGTGCTGGACGCGGTGAGCCTCGACGTGGTCGCCGAGGCCACCGCCGTGGGCCGGGTCCCCTTCCCGTACGTCCCCGGCCTGCTCGCCTTCCGCGAGATCCCCACCGTGCTCGCCGCCCTGGACGCGCTGCCCCGCGACCCCGGCCTGGTCGTCTGCGACGGCTACGGCCTGGCCCACCCGCGCCGTTTCGGCCTCGCCAGTCATCTCGGCGTCCTCACCGGCCTGCCCACGATCGGCGTCGCCAAGAACCCGTTCGCCTTCGCGTACGCCGACCCGGCCGCCGCGCGCGGATCCGCCGCGCCGCTGCTGGCCGGGGACGAGGAGGTGGGCCGGGCCCTGCGCACGCGCGCGGGCGTCAAACCGGTCTTCGTCTCGGTCGGCCACCGGGTGAGCCTGGACAACGCCTGCGCCCACACCCTGGCCCTGACACCGCGGTTCCGCCTGCCGGAGTCGACCCGGCGGGCGGACGCGCTGTGCCGCAGGGCACTCGCGGAGGCGGCCGTCCACCACTGACCGTCCACCACTGACCGTCCGTCACCGACCGTCCGTCACCGACCGGCCGCGCGACGCACTTCGGCGGCCCGCCGCCCGGCTCCGGGAGGCGGCGAGCGGGCCGTCGACGCCTGCCGGGGCCCGAGCGCGCCGAACTGAGTATCCGTACGGATGTGAGGTCCGGCGCATGCCGGGCAGTCTGACCATATGACGACGCACCGAGCTCCCAAGCCCCTCGCCGCCCCCGACCGGCCCGTCGAGCGCGCCGTGAACGCCGCACTGGTCCTCGCCGTCCTGGCCGGGCTCGGCTGGATCGTCGGCATGATCTACACGCTGGTGGAGTGGCCGGTCTGAGGACCCGCCGGACGACGATCGGCCCGGCCCGGCCCCGGACCGGAAGCCCCGGCCCCGGACCGGAAGCCGCGAGGCGCTGACCGACAGGGAGCACCGGCACCGGCCCGCGGTCAGCGGCTCGCCGCCACCCGGAAGCCGATGCCCGCCGCGCGCAGCCGTCCGGTCAGCGCGTCGCCCATCGCCACCGCCGTCGTGACCTGCCCGGCCGTCTCCGGCAGGTCGTCCAGGGCCAGGGCCAGCGCGGCCTCGGCGAACATCTTCGCCGTCTCGTCGTAGCCGGGATCCCCGCCGGAGACCTCCGTGTACACCCGCCGGCCGCCGCCCTCGCCCACGAACCGGACGGAGAACCAGCTGCGCGCCCGCTTCTCGGCGCTCGGCCCCCTCCCGGGCCTCAGCCGGTCCGACAGCCACCGCCGGGCGGGCGGCACCTGGGCGGCGGCCAGCAGCGCGCCGACGGCCGCGGTCCCGCCCACCGCGACGGGCAGTCGCCGTACGGCCGCGTAGTGGCGGTAGCGGAAGTCGGGGCCGTAGCGCTCCAGGGCCCGCGCCGAACGGCGCACGATCTGCGGGTCGATCGTCGGCAGGGGCAGCGCCCAGGCGCCGACCTCCGGCGCGAACCGGGGCGCCCCCAGCGGTGCCGCGGCCCGGCGGCCCATCAGCCGCGGCTCGTGCCGGTGCCGTTCGCGGGCCGCGGCCGCCAGCTGCCGGCCGCGGGCGAACTGCCCGAGCGCGGAGGCGAACGTCCCGCCCGAGAAGGCGGCGTCGACGGTGACGTAGCCGTCCACCGTCAGGGGCACGCCCTCCGGCAGCTGCCGGACGGTGAAGTACGCGCCCAGGTCGTGGGGGACCGAGTCGAACCCGCACGCGTGCACCAGCCGGGCGCCCGTCTCCCGCGCGCGGGCGTCGTGCCGCACGTACGTCAGGTCCACGAACTCCGGCTCGCCGGTGAGGTCGAGGTAGTCGGCGCCGGCGTCCGCGCAGGCGGCCACCAGCTCCTCGCCGTACGTCACGTAGGGGCCGACGGTCGTGGCGACCACGCGCGCGTGCCCGGCGAGCGCGCGCAGCGAGGCCGGATCGGACACGTCCGCCCGCAGCACACCGGGCTCCGCGCCGCCCGGCAGCCGGTCGCGCAGCCGTCGCAGCCTCTCCTCGTCGCGGCCGGCGATCGCCCACCGCAGGTCCCGGGGCGCGTGGGCGGCCAGGTACTCCGCGGTGAGCGTCCCGACGAAGCCGGTGGCCCCGAAGAGCACGATGTCGTAGGGGCGGTCCGCCGTTTTCAGCCTGCTCATGACACTCCTTGGTCCCGCAGCCCGTGCCGCTGTCGCCGGCTGAGGCTAGCGTGAGGACGGCGGAGCCCGCCGACCGAGGTGCCGGGGGCGCGCCCCGGCTCCCGCAAACTGGCCAAGCGCTTGCTCGCCACGTCTTGTGTCCGCCGGAACACGTTCTTAGCATCACTGGTGTTACATCGGTTGTGTCACATCTAGGGAGCCGGATGACGACGACGCCAGACACAGCGGGGCACGGTCCGCTCACCGGGGTGCGCGTGGTCGAGCTGGCCGGCATCGGGCCCGGCCCCTTCGCGGCCATGCTGCTGGCCGACCTCGGCGCCGACGTCGTCCGCGTGGACCGCCCCGGCGGCCCCTCCCTCGGCATCGACCCGGCCCACGACGTCACCAACCGCAACAAGCGCTCGGTGCTCGTGGACCTCAAGGCACCGGACGGCCCCGCGCGCGTGCTCGACCTCGCCGCCCGCGCCGACGTCCTCCTCGAAGGCAACCGCCCCGGCGTCGCCGAGCGTCTCGGCGTCGGTCCCGAGGCCTGCCACGCCCGCAACCCCCGGCTCGTCTACGGCCGGATGACCGGCTGGGGCCAGGACGGTCCCCTCGCCCCGCGCGCGGGCCACGACATCGCCTACATCGCCCTCACCGGCACCCTCGGCATGATCGGCACCCCCGGCACGCCCCCGCCCGTCCCCGCCAACCTCCTCGGCGACTACGCGGGCGGCGCCCTCTACCTCGTCGTCGGCGTCCTCGCCGCGCTGCACCACGCGCGCGCCACCGGCACCGGGCAGGTCGTCGACGCCGCCATCGTCGACGGCACCGCCCACCTCTCCGCCATGATCCACGGCATGCTCTCCGCCGGCAGCTGGCAGGACCGCCGCGCCGCCAACCTCCTCGACGGCGGCTGCCCCTACTACGGCACCTACGAGACCGCCGACGGCGGCCACATGGCCGTCGGCGCGCTGGAGCCGCGGTTCTACGACGAGTTCGTCCGCGTCCTCGGCCTCGAGGGCTTCGCCGACGCCCGCACGGACTGGACCCGCTGGGGCGAGCTGCGCGAGGCCGTCGCGGCCCGCTTCGCCTCCCGCACCCGCGCGCAGTGGACGGTCCGCTTCGAGGGCACCGACGCGTGCGTGGCGCCCGTGCTGTCGCTGCGCGAGGCCCCGCACCACCCGCACCTGGCCGCCCGCGGCACCTTCACCGACCACGACGGCCTCACCCAGCCCGTCCCCGCGCCGCGCTTCTCCGTCACCCCGACGGCCGTGCGCGGCGGACCCGCGCCGCCCGGGGCCGACACCGCGGCGGTGGCCCGCGACTGGGGCGTGCCCCGGCTCGCCGCACCCCCGGACACCCAGCACCCCGACCCTCAGCGAAAGGCCTCCCCGTGAGCACCGAAGCGTACGTGTACGACGCGATCCGCACCCCGCGCGGGCGCGGCAAGGCAGGCGGCGCCCTGCACGGCACGAAGCCCATCGACCTCGTCGTCGGGCTCATCCACGAGCTGCGCGGGCGCTTCCCGGACCTCGACCCGGCCGCGATCGACGACATCGTGCTGGGCGTCGTCGGGCCGGTCGGCGACCAGGGCTCCGACATCGCGCGGATCGCCGCCATCGCCGCCGGACTGCCCGACACCGTGGCGGGCGTGCAGGAGAACCGCTTCTGCGCCTCCGGTCTCGAGGCCGTCAACCTGGCCGCCATGAAGGTCCGTTCGGGCTGGGAGGACCTCGTCCTGGCGGGCGGCGTGGAGTCGATGTCGCGGGTGCCGATGGCCTCCGACGGCGGCGCCTGGTTCAACGACCCGATGACCAACCTGGCCGTCAACTTTGTGCCGCAGGGCATCGGCGCCGACCTGATCGCCACCCTGGAGGGCTTCTCCCGCAGGGACGTCGACGAGTACGCCGCCCTCTCCCAGGAGCGGGCGGCCACCGCCGTCAAGGAGGGCCGCTTCGACCGCTCGCTCGTCCCCGTGCGGGACCGGAGCGGGCTGACGGTCCTCGACCACGACGAGCACCCGCGCCCCGGTACCACCGCCGACTCGCTCGCCCGGCTGAAGCCCTCGTTCGCCGACATCGG